>NZ_VFVO01000001.1:0-822918 GCF_006442875.1 Mesorhizobium sp. B2-3-15
GCGACAGGCTAACATTGTCGTCGGTCAGCTGGATCTCGTTGCCGGCGCCGCGCTGCTGGTTGCCCAGAAGCTGGAAGATTTCGGGCTGCAGGATATAACGGCCGTTGATGTAGAAGTTCGACGGCGCATTGGCCGGCGCCGGCTTTTCGACCATGGCCGTCACCTCGAAACCGCCGCCAATGTCGGCGCCACGGCCGACAATGCCATATTTGTTGGTCTCGGTGGGATCGCAACGCTCGACGGCGATGACGTTGCCGCCGGTCTGCGCATAGAGGTCGGTGATCTCGGCCAGGCATCCGCGCCCGCCGAAGGAGACCATGTCAGGCAAAAGCAGGGCAAAGGGCTCGTTGCCGATGACCTCGCGGGCGCACCAGACGGCATGGCCGAGGCCTTGCGGCGACTGCTGGCGGATGAAGGAGGTGGCGCCGGCCACCGGCAGCATGCTTTCGAGCGCCTCCAGCTGAGTCTTCTTGCCAGTTTGCTCCAGGGTTCCGATCAATTCCGGATGCAGGTCGAAATAGTCCTCTATGACCGCCTTGTTGCGGCCGGTGACGAAGACGATGTGCTCGATGCCGGCCTCGAAGGCCTCGTCCACCGCATATTGCACGACGGGCCTGTCGACGACGGGAAGCATTTCCTTCGGCATCGACTTGGTCGCCGGCAGGAACCGTGTTCCAAGCCCCGCCACTGGTATCACGGCCTTCCTGATTTTCTTCATCGCAAATTCCTTCTGAGGAGATCGACTACAGTCCATTCACAGGCCACGAAAAATCCCTCCATGTGCCTGCATCTTCACCTCCCCGCCCCGACGGCAAACTGTGCCGCTACTCTTCGCAACCGCACGGCGATCGGCATGCCCATATGCCTGACCGCCGCCGGGTCGCTGAGCGCCGTCCGAATCGCCTTGAGCGGGGACCGCGCCTTGATGTGCTGGACCATCGCCAGGAACGAGGCCGCCTTGCGCAGGCTGCGGCCGCGCCGGGCGAATGCCGCCTGCGCGGCCGCGTCCATCGAATGGGTTTGAGCGAAAATCTCGTCGGCCTTGCGCATCGCCTCGACATGATGAGGCTCGAGCACGCGCGAGATGGAGCCGCTGCGGATATGATAGGCATAACCGATTTCAGGCTCGACCACGCATCTGCCGCCCATGGCGAGGGCTTCGGCAAACAGGATGTAGTCCTCGCCGATCCTCAGCTTCTCGTCATAGCGAAGCCGGTTTTCGTCGAGGAACCGGCGCAGGAAGATCGGCTTGAGATAGCCAAGATTGAACTTCGATTCGAAGACGACGTTGCCGGCGATGTAGGTGGCCAGCGAAATCTCGCGCAGGCCTTCCAGATACTGGCGCGGGAACATCGCGTCCTCGACCACGCCGTCCTCACGGACGACCTGGAGATTGTCGACGGCGATCTCGGCGCCCGCCTTTTCGGCGCGGCCGATCATGGCGGCGACGCGTCCGGGAAAGACGGCGTCGTCGGCATCGAGAACCGCTATCCACCTGCCGCGGGCGGCGTCGAGCCCGGCATTCCTGGCCCCTCCGGGGCCCCTGTTCTTTTCCAGCGCCACGACACGCACGACATGCTCGGGATAGGCCCTCGCCACATCAAGCGTGGCATCACGCGACTTGTCGTCGACGACGATGATCTCGAGGCTGACGCCCTTCTGGGCGATGGCGCTGGCGACCGCCCTATCAAGGGTTGCCTCGGCATTGTAGGCGGCGATCACAAAGGAAACATCGGGCACGGACGAAATGTCAGGCTGCACGCTTGCCTCCTTCCCCTGGTGAAGGCTGGCCATAGAGGCGCAGTTCGCGGACACCGACAAGACCGCTGACAACGCCGACATGCATGATGCCGCGCAACACGCTGCGGTTCCTGCGTACCGGACTGGCTGCAACCGGAAGTGCTGCGGCGAAGCAAAAAGCGGCCTTTGCCGCGGCAAGGCCGGCCTGCTTTACTCGCGCGATGCCGCTGGCGCCGCGGCCCAGGAGATGGCCGTGAGTCTGGCCAACCCGGAAGCGGCGGCGGCTGAGCCAGTCGAATGCGGCCCTGGCCCTCGGCACCGCCTCGTCCACCCATGCCTCCGGCGCAAAGGTGATCCGGCCGCCTGCCTTGTGCATCTGGTCGAAGAATTCGGTGTCCTCGCCGCCGGTCTGGCCGCGCGCCAGGCTGAAGCGGCGGCCGCGCAAGCTGTCGGATGCCCTGCGCAGCAGGACGTTGCAGGTGTAGCCGGTGCGGATTTCGCCGTGCACGCGGACCGGCAAGGTGGAATGGAAATCGCCGCGGCGCATCCATTCCGGCGCATCCGGACGATAGAGCGCGCGCACCGGGCCGAGAACCGCGGCGGCGCCGCTTTTTTCGGCCGTTGCCACCAGTTCGGCGAGCCAGTGGGCCGTAGCGGTCTCGTCGTCGTCGATGAAGGCCAGGAAATCGGCCTCGCTGGCCTCGAGACAAGCGTTGCGAGCGATCGAGATGTTGCGGGCCGGGCAATGCCGGTAGCGGACCGGCAACTTCAATTCCTGCGACAGCACCGTCACCAGGTCCCTGGCGCTCGGCGTGTCGTCATTGTCGGCGACGATGACGCCGACCTCGAAGCCGTCAGGCATGGCCAGGGCGGCGAGCGAGCGCAGCGTGTCGGCCAGTTCCGGCCGCCGGAATGTGCACACGCCGATGTCGATGCTGCGATGCTTGACCTCAACCGCCATCACACCGCCCTCCGCCGCGTGCCGAGGCCGAGAAGCTGCAGCCAGAAGCCGACGGACCAGCCGAAATGCATGACCATCGCCGAGACGCCGGCAAGCGCGATATCGGCATTGCGCTGGCTGATGGCCGCCACCAGGCCGTAGCCCAGGCAAACCGCCACCCACAGCACCAGAGGCAGCGCCGCGATCCAGTGCAGGAAGGAGAAGGCCGCCAGCAGAACCACCGGGAAGACCGCCAGCGGCACCATCTGCCTGACCTTCGGGATCACACGATGTTTCAGCACATTCTTGGCGCGGCCGCGGCCATAGCCGAGATACTGGACATAAAGGCCGCGCAGCGAGGTCCGCGGATAATAGACCATCTGCGTCCTGCCGCTCATCCAGATCCTGTAGCCTGCCCGCCTCAGCCGATAGTCGAGTTCCGCATCCTCATTGTGACTGAACGTCTCGTCATAGCCGCCAACGGCCTGGAAGGCCGATATCCGCATCAGTGCGTGATGGCCGTGGTCGACCCACTCCCCGGCGGAGAGATGGCGATGCTTGGAGCCGCCGGTGCCGAGCTTGGAGTTCTGCGCCGCCGCCGCCGCTTTCTGCACCGTGCCGCTGCCGCTGGTCAGCATCGACACCACGACCGAATCCGCGCCGGTCGCCAACGCCTCCTCGACCAGTCGGTCGCAATAGTCGTCGGGATAGCCGCCATGGGCGTCGATGCGGATAAGATAGTGCGCACCCTCGCCAAATTTGGCCACCGCCAGGTTGATCGCGGCGCTCTGGATGCGCTTTTCGTTGTGAAGCAGGATGACGCGAGGATCGTTCCTCTGGCGCTCGCCGACAATGGCCAGCGTGCCGTCGGTGCTGCCGCCATCGGCAACGACGATCCGCGCGCCGAGCCGTTCCGCCGCCGGGCAAAGCTGGTCGAGCAGCGCGCCGATATGAGTCGCCTCGTCGAGACACGGGATCACGATCAGAGTGGAGGCAAGCGCTTGCGTCATCGGGCGATCTCCATCCTATGCCAGGGCCTCGGTCGCGAGCGGCCCGCGCACAGTGGTCAGGCGGCGCAGTTTTTCGACTAGGGCGCCGCAGTCGCTGCGATCGTAGCTCCACATCCTCGGATTGTGGGCCAGCACGCGCGCCTTCAGCCTGCCGAAGCGGTGCTGTTCCATCCCGCCAAGCGCGGTTTCGAGCGCTTCGGGCGTGGCCTGCGGCAGCAAAACGCCGATATCGCGCTGCCGCAGGAACCGCCCGGTCTCGGTGTTGTCCATCGAGATCGGCACCGCGCCGAAGCGGCAGCCTTCATAAAGGCGGTTGGGCAGCAGCCATTCGGAGTTCTGTCCCTCCTCGAAGAAATCGATCGCCCAGGAGAAATGGACGTCGTGATAGATCGCCGCCATGTCCTCCGGGTTGCGATACGGCCCGCGAAACGACATGTAAGGTTCGGCATCGACGAAGGCATGGAAATCCGGGAACTCGGAAAGTGCCGGACGGCCGCGCAAGACGATTTCGAACCGGCCTTCCATGTGACGCGTGAAACCGGCCAGCAGTTCGAGCGAACGGCGGCACCGGAGCGCCCCGAACCAGCCGATCCGCCACGGCGGGGCGAGAGGTCCTTCCACCGCCTCGCGCTCGGCCGGCAGAATCGCCGCCGCCTCGAAATATTTGTTCTCGACCAGTTCAACCGGCGCCGCGACCTGGCGGAAAGGCTTGAAATAATTGGCGATGAAGGCGGGCGAACTGGTCACCAGCAGCCGCACATCCCGCGCCAGATGACGCTCGGTGGCGCGCAGCGCCTTACCCAGGACATCGTCGCGAAGCACCAGGCGGTGAATGTCGAGACATTCATAGACGATCGGGACAGCGGCGCCGAAAGCCGACCGGGCGCGGCGGGCCAGCGCCAGCATCTCCAGGTTACGCGCGATGATGATGTCGGGCTTCGGCACGTCCCTGAGCTTCGAACCTATCGAAACCGCTGTTTTTGCCACCGCCACCAGGCGCTGGGCGAATCGCCCGTCGCGCGTCGCGCCAAGGTCGATTGGCCGCAAGCCTTCGATGTCGGCAATCGGAGTGGCGGCGCGGCGGAAGCCCGCCAGGGTAACCCGGGCGCCACCTGTCCTGAGCATCGTGATCCGCCGGCGAACCGCCGGGTCGGAAACATCATGTACCAGGTACAAGACATGCAGCATGAAAACTCGACCGCTGTTTGACCCACCCAGGGGAAGCCTAGTACAGCTCTTGCTGCATCGCAACATTTTTGGCGCACCGTTCCACGTTTTCTGTTGCACTGCAAAATTATTGCCGTAGTTTGTGGTCGGCGGCGGTTGTGGATTTCGGGGCTCCGAAATCCGCGCAAAGATCAGGAATCCTGAATTTGGAAGCCAATCCATTCGATCCGCCGGAAGGCTCACTGCGCAAATCGGTCGGCCGCGGTGCCGTCGTGACCGCAATGGCGCAATCGGTGCGGGTCGCTACGCAGATCATTTCCGTCATCGTGCTGTCGCGACTCCTGTCGCCGCAGGATTTCGGCGTCGTGGCCATGTGCGCTCCTGTGCTCGCCTTCATCGCCCTGTTCCAGGATTTCGGCCTGACCCAGGCGACCATCCAGAAATCGGGCATCCGGCATGAGGAGGTGAACTACCTCTTCTGGATCAATGTCGCCGTCAGCGCGGTCCTCGCCTGCGTGCTCGCGGGCGCGGCACCCCTGGTCGCCGCGTTCTATGGCGAGCCGCGCGTCGCCGGTCTGGTGGCGGCACTGGGATTGCAGATCCTTGCTTATGGCCTGGGAGCCCAGCATCTGGCGCTGCTGACGCGTCGCATGCAGTTCGGCCGCCTGGCAATCATCGACGTCGCCGGGGCCGTCGCGGGTCTGGCCGTCTCGATCGCCTGGACTTTCATCGACCGTTCCTACTGGGCGCTGTTTGCAGGCACGCTGACCGGCGCGGTGCTGCCGACGCTGTGCTACTGGGCCAGTTCGCGCTGGCGCCCAGGCATGCCGCGCAAGGTCGTCGGGATCAGCGAGCTGATCAATTTCGGTGCCGGGATCACCGGTTTCAATTTCGCCAATTTCTTCGCCCGCAATCTCGACAACGTGTTGATCGGCAAATACTGGGGCGAGGCCCAGCTCGGACTCTACGACCGCGCCTACAAGCTGCTCCTGTTCCCGCTCAGCCAGATCACCAATCCGCTGTCGAAGGTGATGGTGCCGGCGCTGTCGCGACTGAAGGACGAGCCGGACCGCTATCGCAGCGCCTATTTGCGCGTGATGCCGCTGATCCTTCTGGTGGCGCTGCCCGGCGTCGCTTTCGCCACCGCGATGTCGGATGTGCTGATCCCCTTCGTGCTCGGCGAGCAGTGGCGCGCCAGCGCCTCGATCTTCCTGGCGCTCGGCTTTGCCGGCCTGCTGCAGCCGCTCAACAATCCGGCTGGTTGGCTTTTCGTCAGCCAGGGCCGGTCCGGCGACTTCATGCGCTGGGGCATCATCACGGCGGTGACCTCGGTGCTTGCCTTCGCGCTCGGCCTGCCCTACGGCGCGCTCGGCGTGGCGGTCGCCTATGCGGTCAGCGAGTATCTGCGCACGCCCTTCCTATGGCTCTATGTCGGCAAGAGCGGACCGCTGCGAGCCAGCCATGTGCTGCGCACGGCAGCGCCGTTCGTGATTGGCGCGCATCTGGCGCTTGGGGCGGTCTGGCTGGTCAAGCCGATGCTGCCGCAGCAGCATGTCGTCGCCTTGGCAAGCGGCGTCATCCTGGCCTACGCGATCACCATCGTCGTCGCGCTGACCTTCGCCGCCGGGCGCGAAGCCTTGCGGGAGGCCTTGAAAATGCTGCCGGCAAGGGCGCCGGCGGCGACGCCGCGCGAGGCGCAATAATTTCGGCGCCTTTGTCGTCTATTCCATATCCCACCCGAGCATCAGGCCTGATCCATGCACTACCGATCGATCTCCGACATGAACGACGCCATCGTGAGCAACCTTCACCGGCTGCCACGCGACATCGACTTGGTGGTCGGCGTGCCCAGAAGCGGCGTGCTGGCGGCGACGCTGGTCAGCCTTGCGGCCAACATTCCGATGACCGACCTGGACTCCTTCCTCGAAGGCAGGGTCTACACGTCAGGCATCACCAAGCGCCGCGCGGCCCTGGACCGCAAGGTTTCGGACATGCGCAAGGTGCTGGTGATCGACGACAGCATCGCCGGCGGCAATGCGATGCGCGACGCCCGTGCCCGCATCAAGAGCGGCGGTATCGAGGCTGACTACACCTTCGCCGCCGTCTTCGGCCTGGAGCCGGAGCATCAGGAGACCGATCTGGTGTTCGAGGTCGTGCCGCATCCGCGCATGTTCCAGTGGAACTTCATGCATCATAAATTCCTGGCGCGATGCTGTGTCGATATAGACGGGGTGCTGTGTCTCGATCCGACCGAGGCCGAGAACGACGACGGGCCGGCCTATGAAAAATTCCTCAGCGAGGCGCGGCCGCTTCATGCCGTGACCCACAAGATCGGCTGGCTGGTCACCAGCCGGCTCGAGAAATACCGTGCGTTGACGGAGGCGTGGCTCGCCAAGCACGAGATCAAGTACGACAAGCTGATCATGCTCGATCTGCCGAGCAAGGCGGAGCGCCAGCGGCTTGGCGCGCATGGCAGTTTCAAGGCCGATTTCTATCGCAAATCCGACGCCATCCTGTTCATCGAAAGCGAACATGCCCAGGCGCTGAGGATTGCCAAACTATCGGGGAAACCGGTCCTGTGCGTCGAAACGCACATGGTCAGTTTTCCCGATGCGCTGTCGCTGCCAGCACTTGGCCAAGCCGCGCGAAACCTGCCGGCGAGGCTGCGCCAGGTCAACTCGCAGGAGGGCCGCAAGAGCGCCGCCAAGACCATTGCCCGCGCCCTGCTCGGTGCACGCGGCTATGAAACGCTGAAGAACAGGGTCAAGCGCCCAGCCTGATGCAGAACCGATCGCGTCGCTGCTTGGCTACGCGGCCTGGCGTGCGCGCTGCTGCACCGCCCTGTCCAGTATCGAGAAGAAGGTGCCGAACTGACGGTCGGGGTCGAGTTCCGGCCGGCCAGCGAAGCCGCGCGCGAGGGCCGAGACCCGCTGATATTCCTTGTTGTCGTTCCACAAGAGCCTGACGGCCGCGACCCAGTCGGCGAGCGGGGCATCATAGTCGAGCACCGTGCCGCCAGGGCCGACCGCTTCCGGCAGGCCACCGCGGCGCGAACCGACGACCGGAATGCCGCTGCAATGGGCCTCCGAGGCAACCCGCCCCCAGGCCTCTTCCCATTTGCTGGGCGCCAGCAGGATCCGGGTGCGGCCATAGACCGTCTTCATGTCACTGGTGCGGTTCTCCAGCGTGACATTGCCGAGCGGCGTGATCGTCTGTTCGATGCGTGCCCGGTGATCGTCCGCCAGCTTCCAGCTTTCGACGAACAGGAACGGGATTTCGGGGCACGCGGCGGCGATCCGCACCGCAAGCTCGAAGCCCTTTTCCTCATAAGGGTTGATCAGGGTGACGAACTGGCCTGAGGTCGGCGTGCTGTAGTGGGCCGGATTGATGGTCGGAGGGATCACCGCCGCCTCGATGCCGAACTCCCTGGCGTAGGTACGCGCGGTGAATTCGGAATTGGCGATGTAGAGCGCCGAGCGCAGGTCGCGCAGGTCGCCCCCAAGCTCGTGAAACTCGACGTTGCGGAGGTAGACGACCAGCGGCACGCCCTTGGCCTGCAACGCCTTGCCGAGTGGAACCGACTTGTGACACTGGACCACCGCCACATCCGGCTTGACCCTGTTGACGGCGAAGGCCGCCGCCTCCCAGGGAAACCACGCCCGGATCACCGGGTAGCCGGGAAAACTGTCGACGACCGCCGGCTGGCGCAAAAGCTTCATCTTGGCACGCGCCTTGAAGCCGAAGACACCATCGCCAAACAGCGCGGCGAGCACCGCGGCCTCATGCCCATGCTCGATCAACTGCTCGGCCAGATGATGAGTGCTCGACTGGACGCCGCCGCTGAACTCCGGTGGGTAGCCATTGCCGCCTGCAAAGAGAACTTTCATGGTCCTGGCTCCTCGTCTATCGCGTTTCAATGCCCACGGCCGATGAACGGCAGCGTCAAGTGCAGCCTCACGCAGTCTTTAGCGGATCAAGCGTCGCGAACGGATTTGTGCATGGCTGCCATCCGGTGAACCGGATGGGATCACTAGGCGAACTGCGCGAGGCGTAGTCCGTCAACATGTGAAATTCGGCCACGACCCAGCGGTCGAAATGCCGGAGGTCGCGCTGCTTCCGCTTTGGCAACAACTTGCGTGCCTGGCCGAGCTTCACCGTCTCGAGCAAAGTGACGGCGTCGCCCAGTTTTTCGCTGGGAAACAGCCACGGATTGCGGTTGCGGAACTCCAGCACGAACTGCTGCAGGTGCTCGATGCGCATGTTCAACCCGCCGAGATATTTTTCGAGCGTGACGCGAACCAGGTCCTCGTCCGAAAACGAAGACACCGCCGCGAAGGTCACGCCAGTCGATGCAACTCCACCAGCCATGATGGCCAAGACCGAGCGCCGTGAGATTTCCATCATCGGTTACCTCCTTCCCTTCCCGTCACGCCATCCGGCTCGCCGCGCGCAGGGACAAAGCTGCCGCGGTCAGGCTCGGGTTGGCGCAGGAGCAGCTTGGATAGGTGCTGGTGCCGACGACGACCAAGTTTCTCAACCGGTGATGGATCATGTTGCTGTCGATCACCGAATCGGCCGGGCCGGTGCCCATCCGCAACGTGCCCTGGACATGCGATTCCGTTGGGCGGATGCCGCGGTCGAAGAGCCGTTCGACAGGCAACGGGGCAAGCAGTCCGGGCAATTTGTCCAGCGCCCGGGCCATGCCTTTGACGGCATAGTCCGACGGCGCCTTGAAGGAGACGAAGGCGTTGTCAGCCTCGTCGAGGGTGACGAAATTCTCGTGATCGAGCAGGTTCTCGGTGACCACGACCAGCGGCAGCGCCTGGCGCAGCCGGCCCTTCTCTGCGCGCATCCCGTGCTGCCAGCGGTTCTCGAAATAAACGAGGGCCGCCGCGTGCTCGGACCGGTGCGGACCGTCATAGAGGCCGAAATTCAGGCCGGTGGTGATGGTGCTGCCGTCGAAATTGTCGACGCCGTCGAGATAGACCTCGAAATTCCAGCCATAGGATTCATGCAGGCCGCGCCCGACGAATTCATCGCCCAGGCCCGAGCGCAGCATGATCGCCGCGCTCTGGATGGCATTGGCGCCGAGAACGAAGAGGCCGCCGCTTACCTGATATTCCCTGCCCTCATGCACGAAGGCGACCGAACGGACCGTGCCGCCGACATGGTCGAGCCGCCGCACTTCGGAGCCGAGGCAGACCGAAACGTCGGGATGCTCGAAGACATGCATCAGGCCGTTATTGGCGGTGAACTTGGCATCGACCGGGCACAGCCAGCAGCGCAGATTGGCGCAGCAGGAGCTGCGTTGCGCGGTCGGCACGCGCGCCCGTGCGGTCGGCATGACGAAATGCTGGTCGGGCTGGGCCGCCTTCATCATCCTGTCCGGCGTCGACATGCGATGCGGTGGCTGCGGAAAGGGCTTCGAGCGCGGCAGCATCGCCGCCATGTCGGGATCGCCGGAGATCGACATGATGTCTTCGGCGTCGCAATAGAACGGCTCGACATCGTCGTAGCTGATCGGCCAGTCATTGCCGACGCCGTAGGTGCTTTTCAGCCTGAAATCATTGGGGTGGAATCTTGGCGTCTGCGCGAACCAGCAATTGGTCCCGCCACCCAGCCCGATCGTGTAATTCCACGGCTTGTCGGAATTGGTGCTGTAGGTCGTCTCGTCGTCTATGTCGGTGTTGACGTTCTGGTCAAGCTGCCATTCATGCGTGTTGTGGCGACCCCACTCCAGAACCAGGATGCGCGCCTTACGCCGCCTGGCGAATTCATGCAGGAAGAAAGCCGAACCGAAGCCGGAACCGATCGCGACAACATCGAAATGATCTTTGGTGACTTGCTCGGGCTTTACGTCCAGCACCATCAGCTACAATTCCTTCTACGCCGGGCGTTTGGCCCGATCCTGCTTTCGGCTCTCCGCGCCCGATCTCATGCCGCCATTCTGCCGATCGAGTGATATTCGATGCCGTGGCGCGCCACGACCTTGGGATCGTAAAGGTTGCGGCCATCGAAGATGACCGGCGTGGTCAGCGCATCCTTCAGCGCATCGAAGGACGGTGCGCGAAAACTCTTCCATTCGGTGGCGATCAGCAGCGCATCGGCGCCGCGCAGGGCCGCCTCCTTGGTGCCGCACAACAGCAGGTCGTCGCGCAGCCCGTAGATGGCCTGGCATTCCTGCATGGCCTCGGGATCATAGGCCTGCACGGCCGCGCCGGCGTTCCAGAGCGCCTCCATCAGCACGCGCGCGGGCGCCTCGCGCATGTCGTCGGTGTTGGGCTTGAAGGCCAGGCCCCACAGCGCGAAGGTCTTGCCCTTGAGGTTACCCTTGAAATAGCGGTGCACCTTGTCGAACAGAACGGATTTCTGATCATTGTTGCGCTCCTCGACGGCGCGCAGCAGCTTGGCGTCGTACTTGACGCCCTCGGCGGTCTTGATCAGGGCGCGGACGTCCTTGGGAAAGCACGAGCCGCCATAGCCGAGACCCGGATAGATGAAGTGGTAGCCGATGCGCGGGTCGCTGCCGATGCCCTGGCGCACTTCCTCGATGTCGGCGCCGAGTTGCTCGGCGAGATTGGCCATCTCGTTCATGAAGCTGATCTTGGTCGCCAGCATGCAATTGGCGGCGTATTTCGTGAATTCGGCGCTGCGCACGTCCATCACGATCATCTTCTCGTGGTTGCGGTTGAAGGGCGCATAAAGTTCGCGCATCACCGCCTCGGTCTCCTCGCTCGACGTGCCGACGATGATGCGGTCGGGCTTCATGCAGTCGGCGACCGCGGAGCCCTCCTTGAGGAATTCGGGATTGGAGGCGACGTCGAAGCTCAGATCCTCGCGGCCCCGCTTCTTCAGCGTCTCGGCGATCCTGGCCTTCACCTTTTCGCAGGTGCCGACCGGCACGGTCGACTTGCCGACGACGATCTTGGCGGTATCCATCTCGCGGCCGATGGTCTCGGCGACCGCCAGCACATATTTGAGGTCGGCCGAACCATCTTCGCCGGGCGGCGTGCCGACCGCGATCATCTGGATTTCGCCGTGCCTGACGGCTGCCGCCGCATCGGTGGTGAACTTGATGCGGCCGGCGGCGTGATTCTCCCTGACGATGGTTTCAAGACCCGGCTCGAAGATCGGAACGAGGCCCTGATTGAGCCGCTCCACCTTGTTTGCGTCGATATCGACGCAAACAACCTGGTGGCCAACCTCGGCAAGCACCGCCGCCTGCACCAAGCCGACATAGCCAATTCCAAACACCGTCAAGTTCATTCGGTTTCATTCCCATCCAGGGCAGCGGACCGCTTCTCGGCCCTGCCGGTTCAATTCGTCTTTCCCAGCTCTTTTACACTACACACCAGCGATTCCGGAAATTGGCAGGGCTGACCCAGCGCGGTGAACGCGACCCGCTCGACCTGCAGCGAAAGCTTGCGGCCCGGGTCCGCAAACGCTCCCATCCAGCCCTTCATGGTGTCGCTACCCCAAAGGCTGAAGAAGATCTTCTGCGCATGGCTGGGCAGCTTCGCGGGATCGGTGATGGTGTTCACCAGCTGGCCGTTGAGATACCAGCGCAGGCTATCTTTCTCCCAGACGAAGGCATAGTCGTTGAAGGCACTGTCGGTGCCGCCCGGCACGTCGACCAGCTTCTCGTTCTTGCCCTTGCCGGCGATATAGGCGTTGACCTGCACCTTGGAGGTGTCCTTGGTCAGGATCTCGAAGTCGATCTCGTCCCAGGGCTGCTTGTCGGATGGGCCGATATAGGAGAAGAACGCCGCGTTGAGGCCAGGGCCTGTGTCAGTCTTCATCCGCGCCTCATAGGTACCATAGCCGAAACGCTGCTTGGTCTGGATCTCGCCGCAGGCAAACTCGCGATCCTTGGTCTTCTGCTTCGCGAATCCGAGCGAAAGAACGCCATCGGAAAGCTTGACCAAGCCTTTCGACCAGGTGCAATTCTGATGGCTGCCGTTCGTCCAGCCGTCTGAAACGTACCAGCGCTCGTGGTCGAAATTCTTGAAATCGTCGACGAAAGAGGGCGCGGACTGGATATCCTGCGCATGAGACGGGGTTGCCGGCAGGCTGCCAAGAGCGACCAGCAGCAAAGCGACAGCCAGACCAGACCGCCGCCAGGAAAGCAGGGCTGAAGGGGCGTCGATTGCTGTCGTGGACATGGTCTTTGGATCCGAATTCATGAGTGACTCACCTTTGCGCTGTGTCCCCAACCCAAAGTCGACGTTCGAACCGCTTCCAAACGGGCCAACCTTGACCTTTTCAATCACCCTCCCGACGTCCAGCCTTGCATCACCTTCGCCGTAACGGTCCCGCGCCGCCGCCTTCAATTTCGGCCGGCTCCCGCCTGCCTGGCGGGGTCGACCGCCGCCGGATCGGTGCTCGTATTCTCGTCGAAGACCACGTCCAGCGAATGACGGAGCTCGCGCATCCTACCGCCCTGGCGCGACAGCGCAGCGATGCGGCGCTCGCTGTTCAGGATCGACTGCGTCAACGCGCTGACTTCGGACGAGCGGCGATCGGAGGCGGAGCCGTTTTCCATGGCTTCGACCAGAAAGGCCGCGTTGGTCGCCTCCTTGCGGTAGCGGCTCTCCAAGCCGGTTTTCTCCGCCTCGATCTCGGCGGCGATCTGCTCGAACAGCTTCGCCAGCCGGTCCAGGCGCGCAACGTCGGTCTGCCTGTCGCGGGCCGGATCCCTTGATCTGAAGCCGAATATCGAGGCCATGAACTTAAATTCCCGTCATCGCCGGCTTCCTGGACCGGCTTTCAGGCCAGGCCACTGGCCGATCCCCGCAACCGGGGCTGAAAACTCGTAACCGCGTCGCCCAACTCCTCTGACGAAGAGAGACTTCGCACCAGTCCGATCGGGGGCCAGTTCGGCTGGTCGTTTAATTTGTTGCACCGCAGCATAGACTGCCATCCCCAGAGCCGCGAGGCAACCACCCAATTCGTAAACTCATAAATCCGATGGAAATGGTTGCGTGGCGGCCTCGCGGTCGGCAGGTAACACCGCGCCTTACCGTCCTTTGCCGGTACTGGTTCCAGCCATCAGGAAACGGAGCGGCGGCACGTGCTTGTTCCTGGAGACCAGGCCAACACTGCGAAACAGCGCCTCGATCTTGTCGGACGCCACGCCCTGGACGATGGGGACGAGGTTGGATTGGCTTGCGAAGGCGTAGGCCGCGGCAGAAGCCAGGCCCCGCTCGGCCTTCACGTCGAGGAAATTGCGCAGCCGGTATTTGTCGCGCACATGCCGCTCGTGCCGCCGCAGCACTGCTTTCGACCCTTCCGGCAGGCTGTCGATCGCCAGCAGCGCCAGATCGGCATCGGCCAGCCGCTTCAGATCCTGCGTCTTGTGGCGGCCGCTGAGTGAATCGGCGCGGACGATGGCGCCGTAGCCGCAGGAACGGATGACCTTGAACCGTGCCCCGTGGGCGACCGCTCGCGCGTAAAGCTCGTAGTCCTCGCCTAGCCGCAGGCTCTCGTCGTAGCGCAACCCGTGGCGGTCGAGAAAGGCACGGCTGATCACCGGCTTCAAGAAGCCGAGTTCGCCTCTTTGGACGCGGCGCCTGGAGATGTTGCCTTCCACGAATCCTTCGAAATCGAGGAATTCCGGATCGGCGGCAAAATCCGGGGCGACGATTTTGGTTGCATCGCCAGCCGCGTCATCCCTGATGAGCATGATGTTGTCGGCGGCGAAATCCCAATCGGCGCCGACAAACAGGTTGCGAAACCGGCCCTCGAGGAAGAAATCGTCGGCGTCCAGAATGCTGATGAACGGGGCTCGTGAACCGGCGATCGCCGCATTGCGGGCAAAAGAAGGGCCGCGATTGACGTCGAGGCGCATCACCGCAAGCCGGCCGCTGCCATCGTCGGCGGAGCGTGCGACCTCGGCCGTATTGTCCGTGGAGCCATCGTCGACGACGACGACCTCCCCGACTTCCGGTTCGCGCAACGCGGACGCGATGGCGACGGCGATCGTTCGCGCCGCGTTTTTGGCCGCGATGATCACGCAGACTTGAGATTTCGTCATCGACATGGAATTGCCTCTTGCACAGGTTCCGATCTGCCCTCGCCCTGTACGCGTTCGATATCCGCCGCCTTCACGGGCCGGCTGGCCGTTCGAAGATGCGGCGGCTGATGTCCGCCGACGCCGCCCAACCGGCCTCGGAAAGGTAACGGACCGGAGCCCGGCCGCACAATTCCCACAACACCGTGCGTCGCTGCGGCCAGCGCAGCGACGACAGCCATGGCGCGATGACCATGTTGAGCAGGTCTTCATTGCCGATGCGCGACAGGATCGGCTTGGCCCGCTCCGACAGAAGCGTGCCGGTGCCGCCGAGCAGCACATCGGCGGAACGCAGGCCGAGCAGCAGCGTGTCCTCCAGCCCCTGGCTCACCGCCGCATCGAGCACACGCTGCTGATCGGCGTGGCCGAGACGGCTGGCGCTGGCCCTGATATCGCAGACGTAGCCGGCGCAAGGCTCCCGGTTGAACAGTGCCTTGGCGACGCTGATGCAGGCCAGCATCAGCGTGTCGGCAGCCGACGTGAACGGGACTTCGGCGCCGGTGATCTCGACCAGTCGCTTTCGCCGCAGGAACCCGTCGGCATCGCGCGGACTGGGCGAGCCGGGCTGCTGAAGCCGGTAATGAAGGTCGACAGTGGATGATTTCGACCCATTGCCACGGATCATGTGCTGTTCGCCGAGGAAGCGGACCCACCAGACCGAACGCGACTTGCCCGATACTTCGTAGCCAATCGAGCGTAACGCTTCGCGTGCCTTCAAGAACCCGGCAGGCGAAACCAGAATATCGATATCGCCCGAGGGTTTCATGAAATGATCGTCGTAAAGCAGATGCTGCTGGAACGGCCCTTTCAGGAACACAAAATCAATCCGCCTGTCGAGCAGCGCCTCGTGAATGGCGATCGAATCCATCAGGCAGGCGGCGTTCATCGACACCGTCCTCCTGCGATAGGTTTCGAGCCACTGGAACAGTTCGGCCGGCCTCTCATGCGCCGGCGTACGCGACAGCGCCTTCAAGACGAAGGTACCGACCTTGTTCAACCTGGCGATATCAGTGACGACAGCGTCGGAAAGGCCCGGCGTCCACGTTTCACCGGCCGAGGCGGCCGGCCCCGCGAAATACAACCGTAAGCAGGCCCGCACATAAGCGATCTCGTCGGCGCAGTCGGTGGCGCGCAGTCTTTCATAGGAGCTTTCCGGCAAGGCCATTGAGCGCACAGTCTCCAAAAAGCGGTTTGCGCGAAGCGTATGCTGCAGCTGCTAAGCAAAGCATCGTCAAAAACGGCGGCGCCGTAAAGCCTTTCCTTTCGCAGTGCGAAATTTTACAACCATAGCGTTTGCCGGCTTCGCGGAAGGGGATGAGATGTATGGAGAAATTCCCACCCTAGCGCAGCGCTTCGGCCGGGCCATCGATGGGATCAGCTGAAAGTTGAGTATCTTTCGGCGTTGTCCAATGGCAATGGCCAAGCATTGGCTTCCTCTTGTTTATGCAAAATCAATGGTTTACGGAATCTCCTGTGACGAGGGGCAATCACACCCGGCTTCATCTCGAAAGAGGTGGATTTCTTACACGCGGGGTGACGTCCGCAACCCATAATTGATTAACGACCGGTAAATCAGGCTTGACTCATAAATGTTGCTGTGCAGCTATTGCGATGCAGCATGAAAGTGCTGACGGCAATCGACAGGCCGTTTCCAGTCCTTATGGAGAGTAAAATGGAACAGAATGTTGAAAAGCATGAGTACGAAACGCCAAACCTGACAGTACATGGTTCAATCGAAACCATTACCCAAGGCGGTGGTGGCAGCACGGCAATCGACGCGTCGTTTCCCGCGCACACCCCGATTGGCGACCTGACGTTCTCCTGAGACCAGCCTGATTCTGGAGGAATGACGTTGGGCCTCCGGGATCGAAGACAATGAAATGGAGCCGGGGATGAAAATCCCCGACTTTCCATTGAACCTGATGACGCGTAGACCGTGTGTTGCAAACGAGGTTTTAGGATGAACTGGAACCCATCCGAGCACGATTGCGTAAAGGCCACCAAGGACGCCGTTGCTTGCGAATTCGGCGATGGCCTCGCGCTTCTCAACCTGAAGTCCAATATCTATTACAGCCTCAACGGTGTCGGCGCCTTCATCTGGGAATTGATCCAGGAACCCAAGCCGATCGCGGACATCCGCAGCGCCGTCCTCGCTCGCTACAATGTCGACGCCGAACGCTGCAAGGCCGACGTCGACGCATTGCTGAAAGGCCTGGCGGAAAACGGGCTTGCGAGGCTTGAGCATGAGGCACTCGTCTAGGCAGGTGTCGCAGAAGGCCATGGTTGCGCGGCAAAGAGCTGTGACGCAGAGAAATCCCCGGCCGATGAAGCAGCGGCCTGACAGGCGCGGCCTGGCCAGGATCTTGTCCTTGAGCGGCTCGGAAGCGCTTTTCCTGTGCCGGTGCCTGCTGGTGGTCACGACCGTCCGGCTCGGGCTGACATTGTTCTCCTACAACCGCGTCCGCGGGATGGTGACGCGGCTCAACGCGCACCAGTGTGCCAGCATGGGCGAGTTGCGGCTTGTCGCCTGGGGGGTTGCGGCCGCCGCACGGTTCGTTCCGGGCGCCACCTGCCTGACCCAGGCGCTGTCGGGCCAATACCTCCTCGCGCGCCAGGGCAATGCGTCGAACATCCGCATCGGCATCGAGCGCGGCACGGGCGAGCAATTGAAGGCGCATGCCTGGCTGGTCAGCGATGACCACATCGTGCTTGGCGGATCCGTCGATGGTTTCGCCCACCTGATCGACCACGGCAGCCGATGAGCGGCGTAGCCGGAATCCTGCTGCGACAAGGCCCCGCGCCGACTGAAGCGGCGAGCGACATCCAGCAGATGCTGGCGCGCATGCGCCATCGTGGTCCCGACGGAACCTCGTGGTGGCAGGACAGCGGCGTCGCGCTTGGCCATGCCTGGCTCAACACCACCGACGAAGCCGGCCCCGGCCCACTGACCATGGCCGGCGGCAAGCTGGCCATCACCGCCGATTGCCGGCTCGATAACCGCGACGAGCTGCTCGCAAGGCTCGGCATCAGGGACAACTCAGTCGCCGATGCGGCGTTGCTGATGCGGGCCTATCTGCGCTGGGGTGAAACGTGCCCCGTGCATCTGCAAGGCGACTTCGCCTTTGCCATCTGGGATGCCGAGCGGCAGCTTTTGTTTTGCGCGCGAGACCATTTCGGGGTCAAGCCTTTCTACTACCACGCAGCGGAACGCCGCTTTGCCTTTGCCTCCGAGATCGGGCCAATGCTCGGCCTCGACGGGGTCGGTGCGCGCCTCAGCGAGCACCGGATTTCGGGGTTCCTGGCCGGGCTGCCCGATGACCCGCAGTCCACGCCCTACAGCGACATCTTCGCCCTGCCGGCGCGTCACAGCCTCACCGTCACCGCGCAACGTCTGGTGCTGCGCCGGTACTGGCAGATCGAACCATCGCAGCGAGCACCGCGGCCTGATGCCGCGGAGGAATTCGCCCATCTGTTCGCGCAATCGGTCCGCAACCGCATGCGAGGAAGTCCGTCGATCGGCGCGATGCTGAGCGGCGGCCTCGATTCATCCTCGATCACCTGCGTGGCGGGAGTGCAAAATGCGGCCGAGCGCAAGCCGAGGCTACCGACCTTCTCGCTCGTGTTCGAAAAGGGTTCCTCGATGGACGAGCGCCCATTCATCGATGCCGTGCTCGATCAGCGGAAAGCCGATCCGACATTCATCCCAGTCGGCAATTATGCACCCTTCGCTGAATTCGAACGGGTGCTGGAGGAACAGGAAGGCACGTTCCTGGCGCCGGGCCTGACGCTGACCCGCGGGATCTATCGAACGGCCGGCGCCAAGGGCATCAAGGTCCTGCTCGACGGCCATGGCGGCGACGAGGTCGTTTCACAGGGACATGGCCATCTGCACGAGCTTGCCAATGGCGGCAGGTGGCTGGACCTTTGGCGCGAGGTCCGCAGCGCCTCCAACACCTATGGCGACAGCACGCTCGGCCTCTATTTCCAGTTCCTGACCATCTACGGGCCGGCCTGGCGCATCGCCAGGCTGAGACAGCTGGGGAACCGAGCCTTGAACAGGATGCGCAGGCCTGCCCGATCGAAGCGTGGCCGCAGCTGGCGCGACCTGATCAATCCGGACCTTGCCAGGCGAACCGAGCTCATCGACCGGTTCCATCGGGCTGGCTACATGCCGCCCGGCGTCCAAGCCAGCGACGCGCTCAGCCACCGCTGGATCCTGTCCAACGGCTATGTTCCGCACTCTTTCGAAGTTTTGGACAAGGCCGCCGCCAATTTCGGCATCGAGCCGCGGTATCCCTTCTGGGACAAGCCGCTGGTGGAATTCTGCCTGGGGCTGCCGGGCGAGGAGAAGCTCCGTCATGGGTTTGGCCGCTACGTGCTGCGCCGGGCCATGGAAGGCATCCTGCCGGCGGCGGTACAGTGGCGGCGCGACAAGATCGATTTCACCGCCAATCTGGTCAACGGCATGGTGCGCAACCATCGCGACCTGCTGGAGCAGTTGCTGGTCGGCGATGCGGGTCGCATCGCACCCTATGTCAACCTGCCGGAAGTAAACGCCGCCTATGCGCGGCTGCTGCGCCAGCCGGACCAGGCGGCACCGCTCGATGTCCAGTATGTCTGGCGCTCGGCGTCGCTGTCGCTGTGGCTGCGGCAGGTCCAGCATGGCGGGAGCCCCGCATGATGTCTCGCCATGAGCCGTTCGCCGGCGACCTCGACCGTCTTCCCAACCGCGACAGGACAGCGGGAGAACGAAGTTACTACCGCGCCTACGGCCTGCTCATCGCGTCCGACGTGTGGCTGCCCGAACTGGAGCCGGCGGACCCGGCAACGGCCGACATCGAGATCGTCATCGGCCCGATCGATATGCCCAAGCCTTCGGCGAAGGCAGCGACCGTCTTCCGTTTCGAGCCTGGCCGGCAGTATCTGGCCTGGGAGGCCGTCGGCGCATTCCTGATCAGCGACGCCCGCCGCATCGATGTCCAGCCGGCGCCCGGCGTCGACGACGCCTTGCTTGCCTTCCCGTTGCTGGGGCCAGTGCTGGCGCTGCTGCTGCACCAGCGCGGCCTGCTGGTGCTGCATGCCAGCGCCATCGCGGTGGCCGGCAGGGGCGCCATCTTCATGGGCGACAAGGGCGCCGGCAAGTCGACGACGGCAAGCGCCCTGATCCGGGCCGGACACGACCTGCTCACCGACGACGTCGTGGCGCTCGATCTCACCAACCCGGACGAACCGATGATCGTTCCGGGATTTCCGCAGATCAAGCTTGCCGCCGACGCCGCGGCGGCAATCTCGCTTGGGCAAGCGCAAGTGCGACCGCAAGTGCATCCGGCAATCGAGAAGATGCAGCATCGCCTGCACGGCGCCTTCTCCGGCAACAGGGTGCCGGCGGCCAGGATTTACATCCTCGAGCGCGGCGAAGGGGCGGGGATCACCCTCCTGCCTCAAATCGCCGCCTTGCCAGCTATCATCAAATTCTCCTACGTGACGCGGTTTGGCCGCGCGGCGCTCTCCGGCGATTTCGCGGCGATGCATCTTCGCCACTGTTCAGCGATCGCTAACCATGTCGGCGTGTGCCGGCTGGACGTTCCGACGGGCATCGACAGGATCGGCGAGGCTGTGGCGCTGATCGAAAAGGAATTGGCTGGAGATGCCTAGGTCATCGGTCTTCAGCCTGTCGCTGTTTCGCGATGTCGCGGCATTCGGCGCGGTCATTGCCCGGATCGGCGGACGACGAACCTGGACGGCGCTGCTGTTCCTGATCCTCGGCAGCCTGACGGAAGGCGTTTCCATCCTGCTGCTGGTGCCGTTGCTGCACCTGGTCGGCCGTGCCGACCAGGATTTCGCGGTAAGGCTGCCCAATATCGAGTTCGTGCGCTGGCTGGTGCCCGGCGGAACGCTGCAGCTGACGACGGTGCTTTGCGCGCTGGTCGGGCTTGTTGCCGTGCAAGCAGCCTTCAACCGCTTCAAGTCGGTGTACATGGCAAGGCTGCTCTTCGATTTCATCAACCGCTTGCGCATGAACCTGTTCGAGAGCATCGGCAAGGCGCGCTGGGGCGTGTTCACGCGCATGCGCGGCTCCGATCTCGACCATGCCCTGACCGGCGACATAGACCGCGTCCAGGGGGCGGCTTTTGCCCTGCTGATGCTGGTGCAGATCGCCGTGCTGCTGGCGGGCTATCTGGTGATTTCCATGTTCATTTCGCCGGTCATGACGGCCTTTGCCGTCGTCATCGGCATCGTGATGTTCATAGCGCTGCAGCCATTTCGCTCGCGAGCCACCGCCTTCGGCCGGATCCTGACGACCAATCGCCAGGACCAGTACCGCACGGTCTCGGAATTTCTCGGCGGCATCAAGGTGGCCAAGAGCCTGAACGTCGAGGCCAGCTATTTCGCGCAGCTGCGGGTCACGCTCGAAAAGATGAAGGCCGACAATATCGCCTATGTCCGCAACTCTTCGATCGGCACCGCCGTGTTCCAGGTGGCGAGCGTCGTGGGCTTGAGCGTCTTCATCTATGTGGCGTTGGTCCGCTTCCACCTGTCGCTGGCCGAGATCGTCGTGCTGCTCCTGGTCTTCATGCGCATCGCGCCGCGCTTCATGGACATGCAGACGCAGGCCCAGCAGGTGCTGATCAACCTGCCCGCCTATACGGCAATGCGCAACCTGCAGGCGCGTTTCGACGCCGAACGGGAGCCTGGCCACGTCGAATCCACGGATCACCGCAAGCTGACCCTCGATACGGGGCTGAACATTCGCGACGTCTCCTTTGTCTATGACGACGGCGCCGGCAAGGCAGTGGTGAGCGACATCACCTTCGGCCTTCCGGCCGGCAAGGTCACGGCGCTCATCGGCCCGTCCGGGTCAGGCAAGAGCACGATCGCCGACATGCTGCTCGGGCTGCTCGAGCCGACCACCGGCAAGATCCTCGTCGACGGCGTCGAGCTCGATGCCGGCAATCGCCGCCGCTGGCGCGATCAGGTGGCCTATGTGCCGCAGGACGTGTTCCTGCTGCATGACACGATTGCGGCGAACCTGCGCCTTGCCGCGCCCCAGGCCAGCGAGGACGACTTGTGGAAGGCACTGCGCGCCGCTCACGCCGGCGATTTCGTGGACCGACTGGACCTGAGGCTGAATACCGTGGTCGGCGACCGCGGCGTGCGCCTCTCGGGTGGCGAGCGCCAGCGCATCGCGCTGGCACGCGCGTTGCTGCGCAAGCCGTCACTGCTCATCCTGGACGAGGCGACAAGCGCGCTCGACTGGCAGAACCAGTCGCTTATCGCCCGGTCGATCGACGGCCTGCGCGGCGCAATGACGATCCTGACCATCGCGCACCGGCCGTCGATGATCGCCTTCGCCGACTGGGTGGTGGCGATGGAGGATGGTCGTGTGGTGGAGGTCGGGCAATATCAGCGGTTGAAGGCGAAGCCGGGGAGCCGGCTATCCCGGATGCTGTCGGGAGAACAGTCGGAGACCGAACCCGCTGATGTGGCCTGAGGACGATGATGTCCCCGTGGATCTAATGCAGCCCCCGCCGGACGCTGCCCAGCTTCTCGCCCTCGGGCACTTCGGTGGAGTTTTGCTTTCTCTCGGCTTCGCGCAGCCTGTCGGCCGGCGTTGGCGCGCTCCTGGCGATCATGGCATAGACGACCGCGAAATAACCGGCCTGGATGACCACCGCGCAGATGATGACACGCAGCAGTGTCGTGCCAAGCGAAGCTCCACCCAGCCAGGACCAGGCGACGACGATCGCGAGCGCGAACAGCATCCCAACGATGAATTTTGGAAGCGACATACCCAACAGCCCATAAACCGGCTCGGGTATATCCAACGATAGCCCCACCCGAGCGCCGTCCCTTGTGATGCGGGCTTGTTAAACCACCCGCTCTCGACCGGTTGCTTCCGGCCTTTCAACCTGTCGCCACCGTGACAGGTATAATTTGCAATTCTATTAAGGCGAGCAGAAGGCGGCAAGGGCAACCGCACATATTTTTGATTGCGCTTACGCGTTCGATTCTGCCATGCTGCAACGCACCCGGCCGCATTTCACTCAACCTGCAGCCATTGCAGATCTGGAGTACACCCCATAATATTAGATGGTATTTTAGGTGAATAGTCCAGAATATAGCATCGTCAGTAAGGACTCGTATGCTCTGGATCCCGACACTGGGAACGCGCCGCCCACAAAACGCCCTAAAAACGCCCGGATTTTTTTATGCTTGCCCATTTATTGTCACAAATGTGCTAAACATTTCGAAATTTGTGCAGCGCGAGCTTATTATTTAGTCAATTCATGACGCGACTATTTCAGCGGCGTGGGAAATTGTGTGTTGCGCTGCAGCATTTTTTTGGTATCGTGCGGTAAACCATTCGTTCAACGCATGGAGTTTCCGTATGAGGGATATTGCCAAGTCGGCCACGGCGGGGTTTTCGCAGGCCGACACCGACTTTCCGCCGCCGATCGGCGGCCTCATCAAGCGGAGTTTCGACATCGTCGGTTCGCTGGCTGGACTGATCGCGCTCAGCCCGCTGTTCATCATGATAGCGCTGCTCGTCAAATTCTCCGATGGCGGATCGGTTTTCTATGGTCACCGCCGAATCGGGCGCGGCGGACGGCTCTTCTCCTGCCTCAAGTTCCGCACCATGGTTCCGGACGGCGACAAGGTGCTGGCAGCCTATCTCGCGACCAATCCAGAGGCCAATGCGGAATGGATAGCGACCCGCAAGCTGAAGAACGATCCACGCGTCACCCGCGTCGGAACGGTGCTGCGCAAGCTGAGCCTCGATGAATTGCCGCAGATCATCAACATCCTCCAGGGCGACATGAGCCTTGTCGGGCCTCGCCCGGTGGTCCGGGACGAACTGGAAATCTATGGCAGCGCGGCTGTCTATTATCTGAAGTCCCGGCCCGGCCTGACTGGCCTGTGGCAGGTCAGCGGCCGCAACGACGTTTCCTATGACAGCCGCGTCGCGTTCGACCGCCACTATGTCGAGAACTGGTCGCTGTTCGAGGACGTTCGCATCATCATCAGAACAGTGCCGGCCGTCTGGATGTCGCGCGGCTCTTACTGATCGGCCGGCAGGATCAAGGCATCCGGCGGCAAGCTCATCGGGCGATGGGGCTAAAACGGATCGGAACGCTCAGTTGAAGATAGACATTTTCGAAGCCTTTGGCAGCGGCCCGTTTTCCGGCCGCTCGCGGCTCCTGGCGACCTGCCTTGCGATGTCGCTTGCTTTTCCCCAGATGGCCGCCGCCGACGATTACCGTCTGGGCTCCCAGGACAAGCTCACCATCCGCATCGCCGAATGGCAGACGGTCGAAAGCACGTTCCGCGACTGGTCGTCGGTCAATGGCCAATATACGATCGGCCCGGCAGGCACGCTGTCGGTGCCTTTCGTCGGCGAGTTGCCGGCGGCCGGCAAGACTACGGCGGAGGTCGCCGCGGCGATCGGCGAGGCGCTGCAGCACAAGCTCGCTTTATCGGACAAGCCTGAAGCCTCGGTCGAAATGGCACAGTTCCGCCCCTTCTACATTTCGGGCGAGGTGCAGAATCCCGGGCAATTTCCCTTTGTGCCCGATCTTACGGTGCTGAAAGCGATCAGCGTCGCCGGAGGCATCAGGCGCAACGCCGACTACGGTCCCCAGCTCGGCAAGGACCTGGTCACCGCCAAGGGCAATTTCGATATCTCCGACGACCAGCGCGTTCGGCTGATCGTCAAGCGCGCCCGCATCGACGCCGATATGGCCGGCAAGACGAGTTTTGAGGCACCCAAGGAGGTCGAAGGCGATCCGCGGCTGCCGACCATCGTCGCCGACGAGATGACAATCCTTACCGCCGACCAGAAGGCGCTGAAGCTCAAGCTCGAGGCGCTCGACGATCTCAAGGGTGTGCTGCAGGCCGAAATCGAATCGCTGCAGAAGAAGATCGTCAACCAGCAGAAGCAGGTCGACCTGGCCCAGCAACAGCTGGCCAGCATCGGTCCGCTGGCCCAGAAGGGACTGGTGGCCAATGCCAGGCTTCTGGATTCGCAGCAGTCCGTTACCGACCTGCAGGGCAAGATCCTGGACTACGAGACAGCCATCCTGACCGCCAAGCAGGCGATCAGCAAGGCCACGCAGGACGCCATCGACGCCCAGAACACCTTGAGTTCGAGCCTCGCCGCCGATCGCCAGCAGACCGAAGCCGACCTGAACGAGGCCGCGCTGAAGGTGAATATGCAAAAAGGCCTGATAGCCCAGGCCACGGATCCGGCAACGACGGCCGCCATCACCAACGACCAGCAACCTACCTTGCTCTATTCGCTGGTGCGCAATGTCGACGGCAAGACCAGCGAAATCGCCGCCAAGGAAGACACACCGGTACTGCCTGGCGATGTGATCAAGATCAAGCTGGCGCCGCTGGCCAGCCAGTAGAGACGCGGAAGGTCGCGCGGCCCGCCGCGTTCGATCCATAGCGCAAGGGCCTTGAGCCTCCGCCAAGCCTGCTTGGCGGAGGTTTTTGCTGATATATTTTCAGCACCGGAAAACCAGAATGGCTGTTGACGCAATCCCGAACGGAACCGCTACGCGGTTTTCCCGCGATGGCTTTAGCGGACTCTCATCATTACTCGGCTGCCGCGGGACGGTGAGGCCAGGCTGCCTGTCCGGCCTTGGCATCCCCCGGCTCGAAAGCCGGTGACCATCGCGTGCGGGTGACCGGCAGCCTCGCCAGCTTGAAGAAGCTGAAATACATCAGGAATGAACCCATGATGTAGGGGTTGAGTATCTCGACCTCGACGAAGGAGCGGATGAGCAGCAGCACCATCACGCCGATCAGAACCACCGATTCGGCCTGCCATGTCTTGAAGACCACCGCCGCGATGTGGCCGAGGAGCGTGCGCAGCATGATCAGCGATATCAGCACCGCCCCGGTGAAGCCGAGTTCGACAAGGGCTTCGACATAGGTGTTGTGGAAATGGAAGCCGGTGCGGGTGCTGATGTAGAATTCGTTCCACAGCCGCTCCGCCTCGGCAAAGCCCTGCACCCAATAGGCGGCATAGCCGACGCCAAGGATCGGCGATCGCATCGCGGCGTTCCAGCCCTGCTCCCACAGATAAGTCCGCCCGGTGAGCGTCGAATCCTTGCCGAAGATGCCAAGCACGAAGTCCATGAGCCCGAGATTGAGGGCGACGATGGCCACCACGACGATCATGCCGGCGCCGACCAGGAAGATCACCCGGCGGTAGCGTCGCGACAAAAGCTTGCTCATCGCAAGAAGCGCCACCAGCGCCAGAACCGCCGGTATCGAGGCCATCGAGGTGGCGGAATGCGAGACGACCAGCACATAGGCCGACAACAGCACGACCGGCACGGTCAGCATGAAACTCAGCCGGCCACGCCGAAGGAAAGCAAGGAACACGACCGAGAAATAGATGCCGAGCGAGCCGACGAAGCCGATCTGGTTCTTGGAGGCGAATGCGCCGACGAAATTATAGGTGCCGTCGAGGACGTCCTCGGAATAGGCGCCGACTTTCAGCGAATAGAGCAGGACGAAGAATATGCCGACCAGGGCGCCTATTGTCAGGGTACGCACGCTGACGGTGCGTGCGGCGACATAGGCGCAGGCGATATGGGACAAGTACTGGACCGCCGTTCTGGCGGTGACGCCGGGCGCCTGCGACCAGAATACGGAAAAGCAGACATAGGCCGCAAAGAGCAGCGGCAGCCAGGCGCTGGACAGTTGCCGCAGGAAACGCCGGTAGTCGACCAGGATAAGCGGAAGCCAGACGGCATAATAGGCCAGGATCAGCACCTGGCCGAAAATGACGGAATAGGAGAACGCCCAGATCGAAACGGCAACGGCAAAGCTGCCATAGACCGAATTCTTCTCGGGATCGACGAGCAGGGATTTGGGAATTTTCATCTCACGGTCCCGTCGACGCGACCCAGGACCGGCAGGCCGCAAACCAGCCGGCATATCCGCGAACAGGGTCGTACAAGAAACGGCGTCTCCATTGTGCAGTGCAATATAACCTATCGCACCCCGTGCTCAATGGCAAATCCGGTCACCTTGTCTTACAGCGCGGCGATCGCCGAGAGATGTCGGCCGTGGACGGGCCAATCGGTCATGCGCTCCGGCTGCCCATCAGAACGAGACGCTTCCCTTGAGGTTCCTTAGTCCATGCGCACGCCTAGATCGGCCCCGCCGTGGTGGGTATGGTGGAAGCGCTGCGCGACCAGCTCGAAGGAGCCGCGCCATAATCCGGCCGATTGGCCCAGACGATCCGGCCGCATGCCGGCTTGAACTCGGTCGGCGGTCACCTCACAGTCCCAGGACGGGCCAGCACGCGGGGCGGCTTCAGCCAACATGAACAGGGGGGAACACATGCCAATGAATTTCGCGGGACGCTTCGCCGACCGGTCGGCGGTCATCACCGGCGGTGCCTCGGGCATCGGCCTGGCGGTCGCGCAGAGGATCGTCGACGAAGGCGGGCGCGTCTGCGTCTGGGATCGCGATCCCGCACAGATCGAACAGGCGAAAGCCATTGTTCCCGGCCTGCGTGGAGTGACGTTGGACGTTGCGGATGCGGCAAGTGTGGAGGTCGCCGCACGATCGACGATCGACGCCTTCGGCGCGGTCGACATACTGGTCACCAGTGCGGCCATCACCGGCCCCAACATGACCACCTGGTCCTATTCGGTCGAGGACTGGCGTGGAGTCATCGACATCAACATCAACGGCGTCTTCTACTGCAACAAGGCGCTGGTGCCACACATGCTCGAGCGCAACTATGGCCGCATCGTCAACATTGCCTCGATCGCCGGCAAGGAAGGCAATCCCAACGCTTCCGCCTACAGCACCTCGAAGGCGGCGGTGATCGGCCTGACCAAGTCGCTCGGCAAGGAACTCGCCAAAACCAAGGTGACGGTCAATTGCGTGACGCCAGCCGCCGTGCGCACCGCGATCTTCAAGCAGATGAAGCAGGAGCACATCGATTTCATGCTCTCCAAGATACCGATGGCGCGGTTCGGCGAGGTCGAGGAAGTGGCGGCGCTGATCTCATGGATCGCCTCGGAGGAATGCTCGTTCACCACGGCCGCTGTGTTCGACGTCTCGGGCGGCCGCGCCACCTACTGATGCACTACAAATCCGCGTGAGCAGGCAACGATATGCCATCGCCGACGTATAGTCGGTGATGGAAGGTGTAGAAACGGCAAATATTTCAGACAGTTCCACGGGTGTGACCTTTCGCTGCGATCTCGGCGTCCAGGGCGAGGAATTCCCCCACTTCTGGGAACATACGGTCGGCAGCGGCCACGCGACGCTCGCCCTGCGCGCGGACTGGCAGGCACAGATGCGCCGGGCGCATGACGAACTCGGCTTTCGCCATGTCCGTTTTCACGGGCTGCTCGATGACGACATGGGCACGCTCATCGACCAGGACGACAAGCCGCTCTATTCGTTCTTCAATGCCGATCAGATCTTCGATTTCCTGCTGTCGATCGGCATGCGCCCCTTCGTCGAGCTGAGTTTCACGCCGACGATGCTGTCGTCGTCCGGAAAGATCGTCTTCCGTTATCGCGCCAATGTCAGCGCGCCGAAGGACTACGACCAGTGGTCGACGCTGATTTCGAAACTCGTCGCTCACTGGGTTGATCGCTACGGCCTCGACGAGGTGCGGCAATGGTTCTTCGAGGTCTGGAATGAACCCAATCTCGAGGCGTTCGGCAGCGGCAAACAGGAGGATTATTTCAAGCTGTATGCCTACACGGCAAGAGCAATCAAATCCGTTGACACGCATTTGAAGGTCGGCGGACCAGCCACAGCCGACAATGCCTGGATCGATGAGTTCATCGCTTACTGTGGCCAGAACGGCCTTCCCGCGGACTTCGTCAGCACGCACCATTATCCGACCGATGCCTTCGGCCAGCCTGGCGACGACACCGAAGCCCAGCTCTCGAAAAGCACGCGAAGCGTCCTGCGCGAGGAAGCGCGCACCGCGCGACGGCAGGCAGGCGACCGTCCGCTCTACTACACCGAATGGTGCACATCGTCGAACCCGCGCGATCCCATGCACGACGAGCCCTATGCCGCCGCCTTCATCGTCAAGACGGTCATGGAGGCGAGAGGGCTGGTTCAGGGCTACAGCTACTGGACCTTTTCGGATATTTTCGAAGAGAATTATTTTCCATCCCTGCCCTTTCATGGTGGTTTCGGCCTGATGAACCTTCACGGCGTAGCCAAACCGGCTTACCGTGCCTTCGAAATGCTGCATGGCCTTGGAACCGAAATCCTGTCGACTCAAGGCAATCATCCCACCGTCGACAGTTGGTGTGTGCGCGACGGAAATTCGTTGACCGTGCTGATCTCCAACTTCGCTTTGCCGCGGCATCCGATCGCGAACGAGACCGTGCAGATTCAACTTGAGAATGCACGGCGGCCCGACATGGTAACCATCCGACGCGTCGATGCGGCAAATGCCAACCCCAAGGCGCTATGGGCGACGATGGGAAGTCCCGATTACCTGAGCCGAGCAATGGTAGAGCATTTGCATGCGGCCTCGGCGATGCCGAAACAGCCGCAAGCGATCGCCTTCAGCGATCATACCCTTCTGTTCGATGTCACCGTACCTGCGCAGGGCGTTGCTGCCATCAGGCTGGAGTTTTTATCGATTGCTTAGAGCAGATCCCGCCGCGCTGGCCGATGACGAACTGCTGGACCGCTGTCAACGCGCCGCGTTCGGCTATTTCCTGGAGAACGTGAACCCCGACAACGGGCTGGTCGCCGACACGTCGCGGCCCAATTCGCCGTGCAGCATCGCCGTCGTCGGTTTTGCCCTGTCCTGCTATCCGATCGGCGTCGAACGTGGCTGGATAACGCGTGATGCGGCTGCCTGCCTGACCCTTGCGGCGCTACGCTTTTTCCAGACCAGCACGCAAGGCAGCGGCCACGACGTCACCGGCCACAAGGGTTTTTACTACCACTTTCTCGACTTGAGGAGCGGCTTGCGCGTTTGGCGCTGCGAACTGTCGATGGTGGATACCGCCCTGCTGATCGCCGGCATGCTGGTGGCGAGCGCCTATTTTTCCGGCGACAACGACGAGGAAGCCGAAATCCGCCTCCTGGCCGAGGCGCTCTACAGGCGCGTCGACTGGCGATGGGCGCAAGGCAGCAGCCCAACGCTCCGCCAGGGCTGGAAGCCGAGGAGCGGCTTTCTGCATTATGGCTGGGAAGGCTATAACGAGGCGACGATCCTCTATGTGCTGTCGATGGCCTCTCCGGACCGCCCGACCTCGGACGACAGCTACGAGGCCTGGACGGCGACCTATCAATGGGAAAACATCTACGGCCACGACGTGCTCTATGGCGGGCCGCTGTTCATGCACCAGTTCTCGCATGCCTGGATCGATTTCGCAGGCATCCGCGACGCTTTCATGCGGGAGAAGAATTCGGACTATTTCGAAAACAGCCGCCGCTCGACATACCTTCACCGCGACTACGCCCGGCACAACCCTTACGGCTTTGACGGCTATGGCGAGAATTTGTGGGGTCTTTCGGCCGGAGACGGACCGGGCGGCTTCCGCGCCAGCGTGGAGCGGCGGACCCACCGGTTTTCCGGCTATGCCGCGCGCGGCGCGCCTTTCGGACCGGATGACGGGACAATCGCGCCATGGTCCTATCCGGCGTCGCTGCCTTTCGCGCCGGACATTTGCCTGGCGGCGCTGCGTCACCTCGTCGATCGTTATCCGGAGGTTCTCGACGATTTCCGCCTGCCGAGCGGTTTCAACCCGACATTGGCCAACCGCCGCAAATTCGGCCGCAACGGCTGGGTCTCGGAAGGCCATTACGGGCTCGACCAGGGCATCGCGGTGATGATGATCGAAAACCACCGTTCCGGACTGATCTGGGGGCTGATGCGTTCCAATCCCCATATCCGTCGCGGCCTGGGCAAGGCGGGTTTCACCGGCGGATGGCTGTCGCGGCCGGTACCCGGAGGGCGCGATGTCGCGTGAACCGACGAGAGCCGCCGTCTTCCCTGTCGACAGCAATGATGTCGAACTGATCAGGGGCGCGCATCCCGCGCACTGGAAGAACCCGACCCCGAACGGCCCCTACAATCTCGTCGTCATCGGCGCCGGGCCGGCCGGGCTGACCGCCGCGCGTGACGCCGCGAGCCTTGGCGCGAAGGTCGCGCTGATCGAACGCGGGCTGATCGGTGGTGCCTGTGTCAATGTCGGCGGCATCCCGTCGAAGTCGATCATCCGCACGGCCAGGCTCTATGCCGATATGCGCGACGCCGAGAGCTTTGGCGGCGACCCGCCAGACCACCTTCGTGTCGACTTTCAACGGGCGATGACACGGATGCGGCAGATACGGCAGCGGATCAGCCGTGCCAATTCGGCCGTTTCCGTCGCAGCCGAGGGCATAGACCTCTATTTCGGCGAAGCGCGCTTCGCCGGACCGGACACCGTCGTGGTCGCGGACAGGACCCTGCATTTCAAGAAGGCATTGGTCGCGACTGGCGCGCATGCGAGCGGGCCCGCGATTCCGGGGCTTGCCGAGGCCGGTTATCTCGACAACGAGACCATGTACGACCTTACGCAATGCCCGCCGCGGCTCCTCGTCATCGGCGGCGGGCCGCTCGGCTGCGAGACGGCGCAGGCTTTCTGCCTGCTCGGCGCCAAGGTCATCCTGGCGCAGAGCGATCCGATGTTCCTGCCCGGCGAGGAGCGCGACGCCGCGCAGATCCTTTCGGATGCGCTGGCGCGCGAGGGGATCGAGGTGCGGCTGAACACCGAAGTGGTGGCGGTGCGGATGGAGGGCGAGAAGAAGGCCGCCGACCTGATGCGGGATGGCGACACGACGACGATTACGGTCGATGAGATCATCACTGGCGTCGGCCGTTCGCCCAACGTCGATGGCCTGGGCCTCGATGAAGCCGGCGTGGCCTATGACGCCAGCGGCATCAAGGTCGACGATTATCTGCGATCCACCAACCCAAATGTCTACGCAGCGGGCGACGTCTGCCTCGAATACAAGTTCACCCACACCGCCGAGGCAACAGCGCGCATCGTCGTGCGCAATGCCCTGTTTCGCGGCCGCGAAAGGCTCAGCGAACTCGTTATCCCCTGGTGCACCTATACCGATCCGGAGATCGCCCATGTCGGTCTCTATCCCCTGGAGGCGCGGCGCAACGGCATTCCGGTCAAGACCTATACGGTCCTGATGCACGATGTCGCCCGCGCCGTGATGGACGGCGAAGAGGAAGGGTTCGTCAAGATCCACGTCAGGGAGGGATCCGACCGCATCCTGGGAGCGACGGTCGTCGCCAGCCATGCCGGCGAGATGATCAATGCCGTGACCCTCGCTATCCGTTCGGGGATGGGATTGCATGCGTTGGCCGATGTCATCCATCCCTTCCCGACACAGGCGCAAGGCATCAAGATGGCGGGCGACGCTTACCGACGGACACGGTTCACTTCATTGCGCAGGCGCCTGGCGGCCCGCTGGCTGGCCTGGTCCAGGCGATAAGCCTTTGCGCTCGGTCCCAGCCGGATCCGCATTGCGACCGATCCGCAAGGCAAGCGCGCCGGGCATCAGACTGTGATCCAGCGCTTGACGAAAGCACGGTTCGGCTAAACAAGTCGAAGCTGATTTCTGTGGCTGCGGGGGCCTCGTTAATGTCGTCCGAGAAAGAGCTTGCGCAACTTCTGGCGCGAAGCGTCGGGCGTCCGCCTTGAGCGCGCGGCCCGATGCCGACATGCCGGCGCGCGGCAGCGGGCGACGCGTGCTGATCGTGTGCCATGAGCCGGCGTTTCCGCCGACTTCCGGCGCGGATCTGCGCAACTATCGCAATGCCGTGGCGGCGGCCGCGTTCGGACCGGCCTGCCTGGCCTCGGTGCGGCCCAGGGCCATCGCCATGACCGCGCCCAATCCGCTGATCCGCACCGAGGCGCTGTCGATCGAGGGAGAGCCCCGGACGGCTTCCATCGGATGGTGGCGTATAAGGGAGGAGCATCGCATTTCGCGCGCGGCCCTGGCACGGCTGGAAGCACTGATCCTCGAATTCCGCCCTGACACCGTGGTGGTCGAGAGCATCGGCCTGTTCAAGCTGCTGCGGCCTTTGCGATCGCTGGCAAAGCAGCTCATCCTCGACATGCACAATGTCGAGTCCGACTTGTCCGCGCAGATGAAACGCGCCGAAGCGACCACATCGCGCCTTTCCGTTGCCGCATCGGTGCCTGGCATCAGGCATCTCGAAAGAAAGGCGCTCGCCCTTGTCGACAGGGTCTGGGTCTGCTCGAACGAGGATCGCGAGAAGCTGATGCGCTTTGGCGGGCGCGCGATGCCCATCGATGTCGTTCCCAACGGGATTCCCAACGTCGAGGCGATTCCCAATGTGCTGCCCCCGGAACCGTCGGCCAATAGCGGCTTTCCGGTGATCCTTTTCATCGGTCATCTCGGCTATCCTCCAAACGTCGACGCCGCCGTGCGATTGGCCCGGACCATATTGCCCCGCATCCGCCAGGCCTTGCCCGACGCGAAGCTGGTTCTCGCCGGACGCGGCCCGGAACCGGCCGTGCTGGCCCTGCGCGGGTTGCCCGATGTCGAGCTCGTCGAAGATCCCGAAAGCGTGGGGCCGCTCCTGTCCAGCGCGCATCTCAGCATCATCCCGCTCAGGGCGGGCGGGGGCACGCGCATCAAGATTCTGGAGGCGATGGCCTGGGGGGTGCCGGTGATCGCGACACCGCTCGCGGCCGAGGGCCTGGGCCTGGTCGAGAACGACGAGGTGCTGCTGTCGGCCAGCGACGAAGGCTTGGCCGCCATGGCCGTCCAACTTTCACGCGACGCCGGGCGCCGGGCAAGGCAGCGCGTGCGCGCCCACCAGGCCGTATGGGCAAGGTTTGGCCCGCAGGCGATCCGCGATGCCGTCCGTGCCGGGCTTGTCCTGGACAATGACGGCGATGACGACCAACCATCTCCGATCACCCCATGAGCCGCCGATTATCCCACCGATCCACCAGACGTGGAAGACGGACAGCGTTCCCGAACGCTTCCAGCCTATGCCGAGAGCCGGAAGGGCCTTGGGGCCGCAATGTCCTACCGGTCCGTTCGCACACGCCACGCGGAGCCCGGTTGCCAGGGTCAGTCGTGCAGATCCCGCGCAATCGGCGGACCGACCGAAAATCCGGAGAACGTGACTTCGAAACCTTCACGCTGCGGCGAACAGCACATCAACCCGACATCGACGATCTTCGAGGTCGGGAAATAGGCGAGCCGCACCGGCTTCCAATGGCCGTCGGAAGCATCCAAATACTGGACGCGGACCGCCTCGCCGTGGCGGGTCAGGCGGATCCTGACGCCGTCAGGGCCGGCGGCAATGGCCACCAGCGACCAGTCCGAGGTGTCGTTGGTGACGACGACGGAGAAATAGGCAAGGCCATCGGTGTATTCGATGCCGGCCTTGATCCAGTGCGTTTCGCTCAGCCGGACCATCAGGCCGGCCTGATCGTAAAGCACCTCGTAGTCGCCCTTGACGGTCACTTCGGCGGTGAAATCGCCCTCGACCCGCCGATACAGGAAGTGGCCGTTGTCGCGCCAGAAGCCATAGAAGGTCTCACGCCAGAAATCGGTCTCCTTGCCGGTGCGCACGCGCACGCCATCACCTTCGATGGCATGGTGCGGCGGCGGGTTGAGCCAGGTCAGGTCCTGCAATGTCATCCCTTTGCACCGGTCCGTTTCCAGAGGAAGTGACGGTCCGCCGGCGGTCGGCCGGCGCGCCAGGTTATCCCGCGAACGTATAGGCGGTCTTTACCGTGGTGTAGAACTCCATGGCATAGCGGCCCTGTTCGCGCGGACCGAAGCTCGAGCCCTTGCGACCACCGAAAGGAACGTGGAAATCAACGCCCGCCGTCGGCAGGTTGACCATCACCATGCCGGCTTCGGAGTTGCGCTTGAAATGCGTGGCGTGCTTGAGGCTCGTGGTGCAGATGCCCGAGGTCAGGCCGAACGGCGTGTCGTTGGCGACGGCAAGCGCCTCGTCATAATCCTGGACGCGGATGACACTGGCGACGGGGCCGAAAATCTCCTCGCGCGAACTGCGCATGGCGTTGGTGGCCTCGGTCAGCAGCGCCGGCTTGAGATAGAAGCCCGGCGTCTTGCGGTCGAGCCGTTCGCCGCCGAAAGCGAGCGTGGCGCCTTCACGGACGCCGATGGCGATATAGTCCTCGTCCTGCTTGAGCTGGGTGGCGTCGACGACCGGGCCGATCTGTGTCTGCGCGTCGAGCGCGTCGCCGATCACCAGCTTCTCCATGCGCTCCTTGAGCGCGTCGACGAAACGGTCGTGGATGCCTTTGGTGACGATCAAACGCGACGAGGCCGTGCAGCGCTGGCCGGTCGAGAAGAAGGCGCCGTTCAGCGCGCAATCGACAGCCACCGCGAGATCGGCATCGTCGAGCACGACCAGCGGATTCTTGCCGCCCATTTCAAGCTGGAACTTGCGCATGTGCTCGACGCTTGCCGCCGCGACGCGCTTGCCGGTTCCCACCGAGCCGGTGAAGGAGATGGCGTTGACGTCGGGGCTGTCGAGCATCGCCTGGCCAACCACCGAGCCCTTGCCCATGACGAGGTTGAGCACGCCCTTGGGCAGGCCGGCGCGATGCAGGATGTCAACGATGGACCAGGCGCTTTCGGGAACGAGCTCGGCCGGTTTGAAGACGATGGTATTGCCGTGGGCCAGCGCCGGAGCGATCTTCCAGGCGGGAATGGCAATAGGGAAATTCCACGGTGTGATGATGCCGACCACGCCGACCGCTTCGCGCGTGATCTCGACGCCGACGCCCGGCCGCACGCTTGGCACCACCTCTCCCGACAGGCGCAATGTTTCGCCGGCAAAGAAATCGAATATCTGGGCGGCGCGGATGGTCTCGCCAATGCCCTCGGCCAGCGTCTTGCCTTCCTCACGCGCCAGATTGCGGCCGAGTTCGTCCTTGCGCGCCATGATCTCGTCGGCCGCCTTTTTCAGCACCGCATGGCGCGCCAGCGGACCGGAGCGGGACCACGCCGGAAACGCCGCCTTGGCCGCCGCTATCGCCTGGCCCGCCTGTTCGACCCCCGCCGAAGCATATTCGCCGACGACGTCGCCGGTATCAGAGGGGTTGATGTTGCGGGAGCCGGCATCGCCGACCCATTCACCATCGATGAGGTTCTTTCGAAACGCTGTCATGTCCTTGCCTTCCTGGCTGTTGGCCGCGCGGCGGCATCTGTCTGAAGTGGTATTTGCCAGACAATTGCCTTGCGGGAAAGCACGCACTGGGCCTGGAGACCGCGACAAAAATCCCCGGGCCTGCACTCACGCCTTCGCGGCAGCGGCAACGGAGCCGCGTCGCCGAGCAATCCGGCTAACATGGGCGGGCAGCGCTCCGGGTCAAGGCCGGATTGCCCTGTACAAGCATGTCCACAATCTTGATTTGCCTGGTGTGGCGTGTCATGCGTCGTCACGATGGCAGCACTCGAAACGACGATCCAGCGCGCCGGCGCCACCGGCAACGTCAAGGCTACCCGCGAAGACTGGCTGAAGCTGGCGCTTGAAACCCTGATCTCGGACGGCGTCGAACGCGTCCGTGTGCTGACGCTTGGCCAGCAACTCGATGTCTCGCGCTCGAGCTTCTACTGGTATTTCAAGAGCCGGCAGGATCTGCTCGACCAATTGTTGGACCACTGGCGGCAGACCAATACCCGATTCATCGTCGAGCGTGCCGCACGCCCTTCCACGACTGTCATTCGCGGGGTGATGAGCATTTTCGAATGCTGGGTGGACGAAAAGCTGTTCGATCCCCGGCTGGATTTCGCCATCCGGGCATGGGCTCGCCGCTCCCCCACCATCCGGCGTGCGCTCGACGAGGCCGACGAAGAACGCGTCACTGCCATCCGCGGCATGTTCTTGCGTCATGGCTATGAGGAGGAAGACGCGTTCGTTCGCGCTCGCGTGCTCTATTTCATGCAGATCGGCTACTATTCGCTCGAACTCAATGAGCCGATGAGCAGTCGCCTGCCGCATGTTGCCGCGTATCTGCGCAGCTTCACCGGCCAGGAGCCTTCGGCTGCGGATGTCGAGGATTTTTCGTGCTACGTCGCGAAAGCGGTCTCCGGCGGCCGGTAGCCCGAAGACTCCGAACTCGTGATCCCAATAGCGCTTCGCCATGGAACGAAGAACCGGCGGCGATAGGATGGTAGGTTCCGGCTAAAGCGTAAACGACCAGAACAGGCAGGCTAGCGTGGCGGCGGCAAAGATCACGAAGAACAGGCTGCGCAGCAGCACGTTGCGGCGTAACTCGTTCATGACGAAGTGGCAACCGACGACCGCCACGGCAAACAGGAACCGCCAGTTCAACAACGCCAGAAGAGCGCTGCCCTGACCGAAGGCCCATCGGGCGAGCAGGCCGCCGACGATGGTGGCGAACAGCACAATGACAGTCCAGAAGATCGCATCGGCGGCATGGAGGAGGACGATACTGGCCGCGCGGATCGGCAGGATCATCATCAACAGCGCGCTGAAGAAGAAAATTGCCGCAAGCGGAATGAACGTTCCGGCGTCGGCGATGCCGTCGAGACGCTTGACGCCGATCGCCCCATAGGGATAGCCGTGACGGGCCACCGCAAGGCTCAGCGCCATGAGCAAGGCGGTCAAGACGGAGACGAGTGCGAAGGTCGTGAGGGCTTTGCTCATGGGGTTCCTGTCCCGAACGAATCAGACAGGAACCGGTGTAACCGATGGTCCTAAATTGCGCGTAAGCTTTCACCCGCCGCCGGCATCCCGAAGGGGATAACCGTCAGGGCAAAGCCACTCGGCGACGACCAGGTCGACCGCAGCGCGCGCCGTCCGCCTCCGGCAGATCAGCTCCAGGCGTGCAGCGGCGGATTCTCGCCGTTGAGGAAATATTTGCCAAGGATCGAATATTTCCAGCGCACCGGATCGTGCAGCGTGTGCGTGCGGGCGTTGCGCCAATGGCGATCGAGATTGTGCTCGGCCAGCGTCGAGCGCGTGCCGGCCAGTTCGAACAGCTTGTTCGTTGCGGCGATGGCGATTTCGGTCGACAGGATTTTTGCTTCCGCGGTGACGATCTGGGCATGCGCGACCGTTTCGGCTGTCGGCTCGGCCACCGCCTTGTCGATGGCATGGCCGGCCTTTTCGAGCAGCGCCTGCGCCGCGTGCAGGCGCAGCGTGAGGTCGCCGACAGCCTGGATGGTGTAGGGATCGTCCCAGGCATTGTCGAAGCCGCTGTCGATCCAGGCGCGGCTCCTGGTCCTGACAAAGTGAACCGTCTCGTCGATCGCCGCCTGGGCGATCCCGGTGTCCACCGCCACCTGGATGATCTGGAAGATGGCGCCGTCGGCGGTCGGCTTGTCGTAGCCCTTGTAGCCCGGCACCAGATACGTCTTCGGCACCTTGACGTTGTCGATGATGACGGTGCCGGAGAGCGTCGTGCGCTGGCCGAAGCTCGACCAGTCGTCGATAACGGTCAGGCCGGGCGCGCCACGGTCGGCGATGGCATACCAGGCGCGACCTTCGTCATCGAGCGCCACGATCGGCACCAGATGGGCAAGCAGCGCGCCGGACGAATAGAATTTGCGGCCGTTGACGACGACATGGTCGCCGGCGTCGGTGAAGCGGGTCTCGAAATCGGCGGCGCGCTTCGAACCGAACTCGGAAAAGGCGTTGCCGAACCGGGTGCCCTTCAGCGCCTCGGTGAACAGCAGCTTCTGCTGTCCCACATCCGACACGGTGCGGATGGCCGCGATGACGCCGAGATGGTTCTGCGCGACCTGGCCGATTGAGGAATCGGCCGCCGAGATGATCTCGATCACCTTGACCAGCGTCGCATAGGACAGTTCCGGCCCGCCGAATTCCTTCGGCACATTGATCGACCACAGGCCGCTTTGGGAGAAGGCGTCGAGCTCGGCAACCGGCCAGATACGCTCGCGGTCGCGCGTGGACGCCCCCTTGACGAATTCGGCGGCGAGCGCATGGGCGATGGCGATCGCCTCCGCATCGTCCCTGATGATGTGTGCTGGTGCCGAGGGCCTTGCGACCGGCGGTACGGCGGCGGAAGCATGGTCTGTCTTGACGGTCGAGACGGTCATTTCATTGCTCCTTCAAATTTCGGTTCAGGCAACGGCGTGGAGACGGGATGGCTTGGCGGCGGGCGACGGCTGCTGGCCGAGATAGAGCGCCCTGATATCCTCGCGCTGGCGAAGATCGGCGGCCGCGCCGGACAGGACCGAGACGCCGTTTTCGAGCACAGTGGCGTGGTCGGCATAGCCAAGCGCGACCGCCGAGTTCTGCTCGGCGACCAGGATCGACAGACCGGTCTCGCGGTTGAGTTTCTTCAGCGTCTGAAAGATGTCTTGCACGATGAGCGGGGCAAGCCCCATCGAGGGCTCGTCGAGAACCAGCAGGCGCGGCCGCGACATCAGCGCGCGGCCGATGGCAGTCATCTGCTGTTCGCCACCGGAGGTGAGGCCGGACAATGTCCGGCGCTTTTCCCTGAGACGCGGAAAATAGGAATAAACCCGTTCGAGATCCGCGTTGATTTCGGCTCGGCGGCCGCTGCGGCCGATGCCGCCGGCGACCAGGTTTTCCTCGACGGTGAGGCTCTTGAAACAGTGACGGCCTTCCAGCACCTGGACCAGCCCGGCGCGTACGAGATCGCCCGGCTTGCGGCGCGAGACATCCGAGCCATCATAGCGGATGGAGCCGGCGTTGACCTGGCCGCGCTCTGCCGGCAGCAGGTTGGAGACGGCCTTCAACGTCGTGGTCTTGCCGGCGCCGTTGGCACCGAGCAGCGCCAGAATCCCACCCCGCCTGATCTCGAAGCTGACGCCATGCAGCGCCGTGATGGCGTTGATATAGGTGGCGTGGACCGCGTCCACGGCCAGGATGATGTCGTCGTTCGGCATGGCTGTTTCCGTGCTTTGCGGATGGGCCGGGCGCCGCGGATGGTGTCCACGGCACCCGGCCCGGAGATCAGTTGGTGGTCACGGCGTTGGCATCGTCGGCGGTGCGCAGCTTGATGCTCTTCTCGGCGGCATAGGCCTCGGCCGACTTCTCGATGATCGGCCGCAGCAGCGCCCAATCCGGCGCGATCCAGTCGGAAACGACGTTCCACTTCTTGCCGTCCCACTGCTGGAAGGTCACGTAGCCCTCGCCCTCGTGGTTGTCCCAGCTGACATTGATCGAGTGGAACAGGTCCTTGGCGCCGAGCGCCTCGACCTTGGACGGGTCGAGCTTGAGATGTTCGAAGCCCCAGCGGACTTCGTCGCCGGTCAGCGTGCGATGGCCGAACTTCTCCTGCGCGACGCGGATCGCCTCGACATTCAGGATGCCGTTGACGATGCCGAGATTGTGGTAGACAGAGCCGATGCGCGACTTGTCTTCGAGATTGCCCTTGCCGGCGCCGTAGACGGTCTTCACGATCTCCTGCACCACCGGATAGGTGTTGCCCGAGGCCTGGGTGGTGATGGCGGTGTAGCCCTTGGCGGCATCGCCGGCGGGGATGACGTCCTCTTCCGAATTCGACCAGACATTGCCGACGATGTGGTCGACGGGATAGCCGACCTTGACCGCCGTCTTCAGCGCCACCGGGTTCATCACGCCCCAGCCGCGCAGGACGACGAAAGCAGGCTTGGCGCGGCGGATGGTCAGCCATTGCGACTGCTGTTCGTTGCCGGGATGCGGCACCTCGATCTGCTGCACGGTGAAGCCATATTTCTGCGCCAGCAAATCATATATCGGGATGGTCTCCTTGCCGTAGGGCGAGCCGTGATAGAGCACGACGATCTTCTTGCCCTTGAGCTTGTCGATGCCGCCTTCCTTGGCGGCGATATAGTTCACGATGCCTGACGTCTCGCTGTAGGGGTTGAGCAGCAGCGGGAAGACGTAAGGGAAGACGCGCCCGTCGGTCGAGTCGGTGCGGCCATGGTTGACCGTGATCAGCGGCACCTTGTCGGCGGTGATACGGTCGATCATCGCATAGGCGATGCCCACTGAGAGCGGGTTCCAGGCAGCGGCACCCGCATGGCTCTTCTGCCGCTCGTAGCATTCGACGCCGCGCTCGACCTCATACTGGGTCTCACACTCGTCCCAGGTCAGCTTGACGCCGTTGACGCCGCCGTCGCGGATGTTGATGAGGTTGAGATAATCGATGAAGCCGCCGAAGAAGCCGGTGCCGCCGGCCGCGTAGGGTCCGACGCGATAGCTCTGCAGCGGGAAATATTGTTCGTCGGCATGAGCTGATGGCAAGGCCACCGACACGATCATCGCCGCGGACAAAGCCGCCGCCTTGATGGTGCTGAGGAAGGTCATGGCTAGGTACTCCCGGTATGGGCCGTCTTTGGTCCGGCCTCTGGTTCATCTTCGAATAGGATTCTGGAGTGCGAGGGCTCAGGTCGGTTGCCAAGCGAACAGGAGCCGTCTTCGGATCCTGTCCCACAGGGCCACCAGCCCGTCGGGTTCGAGGATCAGAAACAGGATGATGAGGACGCCGAGCACGATGCGCTGGCTCATGTCGAGCACGCCCGAGTCGAAGACATCGCCAAGCAGGAAGCCGCCGAGGCGCGACAGTGCGAGCGGAAAGACCACGATCAGGGCGGCGCCGAAGAATGCGCCGCGGATCGAGGCAAGGCCGCCGATGATGATGATGAACATTATCTGGAACGAGCGGTCGAGATCGAAGCCATCCGGCTCTACGGTCCTGAGATAAGCGAACGCCCAGATGACACCGGCGACGCCTATAACGAAGGACGAGATGGCAAAGGCCAGAAGCTTGGTCTTCAAGACCGGGATGCCGATGATGCGGGCGGCGGTCTCGTTGTCGCGGATGGCGATGAAGTTTCGTCCCGTCTGCGACGATACCAGCCGATAGGCGAAGAAAGTCAGGATGACGACGATGGTCAGCGCAAAGAAATAGCGGCCGACGGGGCCATTGAGTGTGAAGCCTGAAATCGACAGCCTGGGCGCGTCGATGACGCCGGATGCAGAGTTGTTGGAAAACCAGCTGAACTTGGTCAGCGCCCATTGCACGAAGAACTGCGCGGCAAGCGTCGAAACCGCCAGATAAAAACCTTTCAACCGCAGGCTCGGCAAGCCGAAGACGATGCCGATCGCGGCGGCCACGATGCCGGCGAGGAAAATGCTGCCGATCAGTGGCAGGCCTTCGACGCGCAGGTTGAAATTATAGGCGGCAAAGACGCCTGCCGCCATGAAAGCGGCGCTACCCAGCGAAACCTGGCCGGCATAGCCGGTCAGGATGTTGAGGCCGACACCGGCGAGGCTGAGTGCCAGGAACGGCAGCAGGATGGCCTCGAACAGGTAGCTCGAGCCGATCAGCGGCACGACGCCATAGGCGAAGGCGAGCAGGAGTACGGGGGCCACCCATTTCGGCAGCACAGTCACGGCGGAAAAGTCGCTTGCAGTCGCGGCCATGGCTCAGACCCTTTCGACGAGCTTCTGGCCGAACAGGCCGGAAGGACGGATCAGGAGGAAGACAAGCGCGACGACATAGGCGAACCAGCTCTCGATGCCGCCGCCGAAATAATCGCCGATATAGACCTCGGCGAGCTTCTCGCTGGCGCCGATCAGGAGCCCGCCGACAATGGCGCCAAGAATGGAATCGAAGCCGCCAAGCACCAGCACCGGCAGCGCCTTGAGCACCACCAGCGACAGCGAGAACTGCACCCCTAGGCGGGCGCCCCAGAGCAGCCCGGCGACCAGCGCGACCAGGCCGGCCGCCGCCCAGACGGTGGCCCAGATCAGTGGCAGACGCAGGCCAACCGCGAGTGCGGCGAACTGGTCGTCCGCGACGGCGCGGAAGGCGAGGCCGATGCGGGTGTAGCGGAAGAACAGCGACAGCAGGAGAACCATGCCGGCCGCGACCACCGCCGCAAAAATATCGAACTGGCTGATCAGCACGCCGCCGACTTCCAGCGGCACATCCTCGATACCGAGGTCAAGACCATGGACCTGCGTGCCCCAGATCAGTTGGGCGGCGCCCTCGATGATGTAGGACAGGCCAAGCGTCGCCATGAACAAGGTGATCGGCGGCTTGTTGGTCAGCGGCCTCAGCACCGTGCGCTCGATGGCGATGCCGATCGCCACCATGATGGCGAACGTTGCCACCAACGCCAGTGCAAACGGAACACCGCGTTCGACAAGGCTGACGAAGGTAAGGGCGGCGAACAGCAGCATCGCGCCTTGGGCGAAGTTGAGCACGCCCGAGGTCTTGTAGATCAGCACGAAGCCGATCGCGACCAGCGAATACATGACGCCGGAGAGCAGCCCGCCGACGAGCACCTCGATGAAGAACTGATAGTCGAAGTCGGCGATCATATGCCCGCCCCGTCCTCATTGTCTGAGGCGACGCCCAGATAGGCATCGATGACGTGCTGGTCGTTGCGGACCTCGTCGGGTGTGCCGTCGGCGATCTTGCGGCCATGGTCGAGAACGGCGACACGGTCGGACAGGCCCATGACGACGCCGACATCGTGTTCGATCAGGACGACGGTGGTGGCAAAGCGGTCACGCGCGGCGCGCACGAAAGCAGCCATTTCGCTTTTCTCACCTGATGTCATGCCGGCCATCGGTTCGTCGAGCAGCAGCAGGCGCGGCTCCGCGACCAGCGCCCGGGCGAGTTCGACCCGCTTCCGCAGCCCGTAGGGCAGCGTGCCGGCAAGACGATCGCGCACGGCGGTGAGGTCGAGAAATTCGAGAATCTGATCGGCGCGGCTGCGTGTCTCACGTCGCTCGCCGCGCGATCGTCCGATGCCGAGCACCTGGCCGGCGAAGTTGGAACGGACCTTGTAGGCAAGGCCGGTGGCGACATTGTCGAGGACGCTCAGTCCCTTGAACAAAGCAAGGTTCTGGAAAGTCCGGGCGACGCCGAGATGCGCCAGCCGCTGCGTCGGCACCTGCGCATAGTCGATTCCGGCAAGCTGGACCTGGCCGCGATCCGGCCGGTAGACACCGCTGATGACATTGATCAGCGAGCTCTTGCCGGCGCCGTTCGGGCCGATAATGGCGCGGATTTCACCTGATCGAACAGACAGATCGATGTCGGCCAGCGCGACGACGCCGCCGAACGACAGGCCGATGGCCTGGAGTGAAAGCATCGGAGATGTGGCCACCGCAGTGCCTGTTACCGGTGCGGTATGACCTTCGGACGGCTGCAGCGCCGAGGGCAGGCCGCGCGCGAAAACTTCCGGCGCATAGACCGAGGCTTCCATCACGCCTATGGCATAGCTGGGCAACGGCATTCCAATCGTCCTCGATTTCGCCCGCAGGCGCACGAATTCTCGATGCCGCCCGAAAAGATCGAGCGCGCTTGAAAACCTTCATTCGGGTGCTGGCCGGATTACCCGGCCAGCCTTGGAGAGATGACTATTCCGCTGCCAGCGAAGCCGCCTGCCCGGCATCCTCCAGCTCGCGAACGAGCGGGATGACATGCTTGCCGAAATACTCGACCTCTTCCTGGAAATGCAGGAAGCCGAGCAGGATGAGATCGGCGCCGGCGCTCTTCAAATCGACGATGCGCTCGGCAACCTGTCTCGGCGTGCCGATCAGGTTGGAGCGAAAACCGTCATTGTACTGGACGAGGTCGTCGAAGGAGGACTTCGCCCAATTGCCCTCGCCTTCCGGCGAGGCCTTGCCGGCGTTCTTGACCTCGTGGCCGAAGGCGTTGACCGCTTCCGGATTGGCCCTGGCGATGATCTCTGCAAGCACCGCCTTGGCCTCGTGCTCGGTCTCGCGGACAATGGCGAAGGCGTTGACGCCGACCTTGACGGAATGATTGCTGGCCTTTGCCTTGGTCTTGAGATCATCGACCTGTTTGGCGATTTCGGCCGGCGTGTTGCCGTTGGTGAAATACCAGTCGGAGACGCGTGATGCCATGTCGCGTGCCGCGCGCGACGAGCCGCCCTGGAAGATCTCGGGCAGCGGCCGCGGCGGCTTCGGTTTCAGCGAGTATTCGTTGAAGCGGTAGAAGTCGCCTCGGAAGGTGAAGCTGTCTTCAGCCCATATGCCGCGCAGCGCACGGATGAATTCCTCGGAGCGACGGTAGCGCTCATCATGGTCGAGCCAATGCTCACCGATGGCGTGGAACTCGCCACGGAACCAGCCGGAGACGAGATTGATGGCGACACGGCCGTTGGTCAGGTAGCTGATGGTGGCAATCTGCTTGGCCGCCAGCGCGGGATTCCAGGGGCCGGGCAGGATCGCGGCGATCACCTTCAGCGTCGTGGTGGCGGCCAGCAGGTCATGGCTGAATGCCACCGATTCATGCTGCTCGTCGGCGCCGTAGCCGGCGGTGAAACGGATCTGGCTCAGCGCGTAGTCGAAACCGGCCTTTTCGGCGATCTGTGCCAGCTTGCGGTTGTACTCGGCTGAATGGCTGGTGCGCTGCTCGATGTCGGAGATCACCAGGCCGCCCGAAACATTGGGCACCCAGTAAGCGAATTTGACCGCGTCGGTTCCTGCATGTGCCATGAATTGTCTCCCAGTCAGGCTGTTGATCGGTCCAGCCGCAGCCAGATGTCGGTATTTATTATGTTTATGGAATTTATATACAAAGGAGGATTTTCCGTTTTTGGCGCACTTGCGGGACGGAAATACCAATTTTGCCCAGCCATGCCGGCTTGCGGTTGTCAGCCCGCGACCGCAACGCCCCCGGCATTGGGGCCAACCGCTCCGCCTGAAGAAGATGTGTCGAGCAGCCCCGCGATCTCGGCCGAGACCCTTTGGGCATGGCGAGCGACCTCCGGCAGGCCCATGAGTTCGCCAAAGGTGCCTCGCGCCAGCGGACCGGCGACGAAAAGCCCGGCAACCGCCTTGTCATCGCCACCGACGGCGCGACTATCGAGGCCGGTCTCGATACCGAGCCCGTATGCGTCCGCCCTGATCAGACTGGCCTCAGTCAGGGAACGCAGCGCCGGATTTGACTGGAGCGCCTGCCCATGGGCCGGCCCTGTCGTGTTGATGACGGCATCGAAGCTTGCCGTCTCGATTCGCGTCTGTCCGCGCCGTTGGAAGCTGACCGCGAGGCTGTCGCCCTCGTCGTTCGACGCGACAAGCCGGGCGGCAATGGTGTCGAATGTGCCGGCGGTCTGGCGGCGGTCGAGGACGGAAGCCACCTGCGGTGCGATCCTGAAGCGATGCACGTCCCAGAACACGCGCAGCTGGCGGACCAGCCTTGCCCGTTCTTGCGGAGCGAGGGCGGACCACAGCACCGGCCCTTGCATGCGCAATTGGTCAAAGACCGACTGCCAGTTGACGTTGGCGGCTCGCGCCGCGGCCAGCGTGGCGCGAATGTTCTTCAGCAGGCCAAGTGCGGATGTGGCCGGCACCGACGCAAAGTCGCCGAAGGGCTCATGTCTGATATCCGGGTGGCCGCGCGAACGCAGTCCGCGGCGCGACAGCGCCAGGATGCGGCCGCGATGACCCCGGCGGTCAAGCTCGGCCACCATGTCGGCCGAGCTCAGTCCGGAGCCGACGATCAGGACCGACGCCTCCGGCCCGATCCCGGCGAGTGCCGACGGCGCGTAGGGATCGGCGATGAAGCCAGGTGCTTCAGCCAACAGGGCAAGTGCTGCCGGGATGGCCGGCAGAGGATGAGTCGCGGCGAGCACGACGATGTCGGCCGCGACAGGTCCGGCTAAGGTCTGTACGGTCCAGCCCGCGCCGTTGGCTCGAACTACCCGGGTGGCCTGAGCTTCGACATGACGGATAGCGCCCGAGTCAAGCCAAGGTGCGAGCTGCTCGGCGACATAGCGACCGAACACCCGCCGGCGCGGAAATACGTCGCCGTTCTTCCACAGCGCATCCGGGTCCCGCTCGATTTCGCCACTGCCGGCCAGCCAGCGCGCAAAATGCTGCTGGTCTTCGGGAACCATGCTCATCCGGACGGCCGGGACGTTGACGCGGTGCGACGGCTCTTCGCTGGAATAGGCAAGACCGCCGCCGAGCGCGGAACGCGGTTCAATCACCGAGATCGACAGGCGCTCCGGCCCAGGGGCCCGCGCAAGATGCCAAGCGACCGCCGCGCCGGAAAAACCACCGCCGATTATGGCGACGCGCGATCGGCGGACCGGAGGCAGCGCGTTCACGAGGCGCTGGCGAGCGACTTCGGCCGATGGTCACCGGCAATGGTCTCGCCGAACGGCCCGGTATTGACCGACGACCCGGCCGACTTGACCGGATGATCGGTCGGCAGTTTCGGCAGCACCAGTTCGCCGAAGCGATAGGCTTCCTCCAGATGCGGGTAGCCGGACAGAATGAAGGTGTCGATGCCGAGGCGACGGTATTCATCGATGCGCTCGGCGATCGTATCCGGGTCGCCGACCAGTGCCGTTCCCGCACCGCCGCGCACCAGGCCGACGCCGGCCCATAGATTGGGCGCGATCTCGAGCTTGTCACGGTTGCCGCCATGCAGCGCGCTCATGCGCGCTTGGCCGACCGAATCCATGCGGCCGAACACTTTCTGCGCCGAAGCGATCGTCGCGTCGTCGAGCCGACTGATCAGGCTGTCGGCGGCGGCCCAGGCCCGTTCAGTGGTTTCACGGGCGATGACATGCAGACGAATGCCGAAGGAGAGTTTGCGGCCGGCCTTGTCGGCCAGTCCGCGCACGGCATCGAGCTTGCGTCCGACGTCGGCCGGGGGTTCGCCCCAGGTCAGATATTTGTCGATTTCCTGCGCCGCGACTGCCGATCCGGCATCCGATGAGCCACCGAAATAGAGCGGCGGATAGGGCGCCTGCACCGGCGGGAACAGCAACCTTCCGTCCTCGATGCGGAAATGCTTGCCCTGGTGCTCGATCGTCTCACCGCTCAGCACCCGTTTGTAGATCCGGAGGAATTCCTGCGTCACCTCATAGCGCTCGGCATGCGAGAGAAAGATCCCATCGCCCTTGTTTTCCAGCGGATCGCCGCCGGTGACGACATTGATCAACAGGCGGCCGTTGGAGATGCGGTCGAGCGTGGCTGTCATGCGCGCGGCAAGCGTCGGCGACTGCAAGCCGGGCCGCACGGCGACGAGGAAACGCAGCCGCTCTGTCAGTGGCGCCAGCGCCGACGCAATCACCCAGGAATCCTCGCAGGCCCGGCCGGTCGGCAACAGCACGCCGTAATAGCCAAGCGTGTCGGCTGCTTTCGCCACTTGCGACAGATAGGGCAGATCGACGGCCCTGCCGCCCTCGGTGGTGCCGAGATAACGGCTGTCGCCATGCGTCGGCAGGAACCAGAGAACCTTGATGCGGTCGGGGACATCTCGGGTCATGCCTTGCCTCCTGTGGTTCGACGGTAGCGGCCCGGCTCCGGCACGAGTAGACGCAAAAATGCTGGCATGGCGTGGTCCTGTGCAGGAAACAGATCGCCCATGCAGATTGCTTAATTCTACAAAATCTGTAGAGTTAGTTTATTCTAAATCCGTGCACGCAATTGGAAATTCTTCCTCATGCCCGCCGCCTGCGAGCGGAGAGGGCCGGCTCGACCGCGTTGACGTTGTCCTTGCGCCGCCTTGGAAGGGTTGGCGGCCTCCTTCCAGGCGTCGAGTGACTTGGCCACCCCCTCCATTGTCGACAGGGACGCCTCCGCATTGGGTGCATTCCAATTTACGTTCCAATATAATCCGATCATTTCTGGTGAACGAACGCTACGGATTTGCCATGGACCTTGACCCTTCGACCCTCAATCGGGCTTTGCCGCTGCGCGATCAGATCTATCAGAAGATCCGCAACCTGATCGTCGTCGGACAGATGAAGCCGGGGGAAGTGATCAACGAGGTGGCCATCGCCGAAGCGCTCGGCGTTTCGCGCACCCCGGTGCGGGAAGCGGTGAAGCGCATCAGCGACGAAGGCCTGGTCAATATCCTGGCGCAGACCGGCACCTATGTCGCGCCGATCAGCCGCGCCGACCTCGAGGAGGCCTACGTCATCCGGCGGGCGCTGGAAATGGAGAGCGCCAGGCGCGCGGCCATCAAGCTCACGCCGGCATCCGCCGAATTGCTGGAGGACAATATGGCGGCGCACAAGCTCGCCATCGCGCGCGGCCGATATGCCACCGCGATCCAACTCGACGATGTCTTTCACCGCACCATCGCCGAAATCTGCGGCCTGCCGATGATCTGGCGAGCGGTCGACATCTCCAAGGCGCAGATGGACCGCGGCCGCTATCTCGCCATTCCAAGGCCCGGCTATGGCGAACAGACGATCGAGCAGCACGAGGCCATTCTCAAGGCCCTGAGGCGGCACGATGCCGAGGGCGCCGCACAAGCGATGGAACACCACCTCGAGACGTCGTTCCGCAACACGCTCGAAGTCGCCGCGGACCTTCTCGGCTGAAGCCTTCTTCGGCGTCTAGCAGCGCTGCTGCTCCCGGGGACGCCTGACGGTCAATGCTCTTAGCTTTCCACGCAGGCGCAGTCGTTTGCCAAGCCCGCGCATGAAGCGTAAGATCAGCCATCGGCCGCCGTTTGTCCGGATGCAGCCGACAGTAAGAGGGTACATGCTCTTGCCCGATAGGGAGAAGAGCCATGCCTCAATCCACCTTTCGCAACCATGTTCTGAAAACCCTCACGCCTGAGGATTTCGGGCTTTTACGGCCGTCGATGCATCACGTCGAACTGGCCATCAAAGCCCGGCTGGAGATCGCGCATCAGCCGATCGAGCATGTCTATTTTCCCGAAACCGGTATCGCGTCGGTGGTCGCCGCCATGACCGGAGGGCGGCAAAGCGAAGTCGGCATCATCGGCCGCGACGGCATGACCGGGGTAGCGGTCGTTCTCGGCCAGGACCGATCTCCCAATGAAACCTATATTCAAGTCGCCAGCAACGGCTGGTGTCTGCCGGTTGAACGTCTGCGCATTGCGATTGCCGAGAGCCAGACCCTTCGCCCGTCGCTGCTTCGCTACGCCCACGCATTCCTGGTCCAGTCGTCGCGAACGGCGCTGGTCAATGGCCATTCGAAAATCGAGGAACGGCTCGCCCGCTGGTTGCTGATGGTCAACGATCGCGCTGAAGGAGATATCATCTACCTGACGCATGAATTTCTGGCGACCATGCTTGGCTCCAGGCGCCCGGGCGTTACCACCGCCCTCCAAATGCTCGAATATCGGGGGCTGGTTCATGCCAAGCGCGGCGAGATCACGATCGTCGACCGTACCGGAATGATAAAACTCACGGATGGTGCCTATGGCGAGGAGGAGCAACATCACTTCAGCGCAGGGGCTGACTGATTGTCTGGAACCGGACATAGGCTTGAAGACCACCGAAGTCCTGCCGTAAACCATGTTGGTCAGGGTTCAGGGAGGAATTCTCGATGACCAACTCTTTTCACTCCATCACGGTTGAAAGAGCCGCCGAAGCCTATGTTCTTTCCAGGGGCAAGGCACGCTTTCTCTCCGTTGCGCAGGCAATACGCGCCATCCGAACACTCATGCCCGCATGCAGGGCTACCGACCGCGAGTTGGAGGAGTTGCTGGCGACCGCATCCCTCGTTCACGGCGTACCCGTGGCCTTCGACACAAACCCAGCCGATGGCGTAGCGCCGCAGCTCCATTCGTAGGGGCGGAGATGCCTGCGCTCGCGCAGACCCCTACCCTGTCGGACGTTCGCCAAGCGATTGTCCGCTGCCTGATCGACACCGTCGACTGGCCGTGCATTTCGATATCCGAGGTGAGCCACGAGGTGAGGAGAATGTTCCCGCTTTGCGAACTCACGGATTGGGAACTTGGCGATCTCATTGCGCGAAGCGCGATCGACGCGGGATTTGCCGTCGAGTTCGGCGCTGACGTTCCGTGATCGCGCAAATCAGGGATCGCCAATGGTTGAACAGGTCGGAGATGTCCCGCCGAAACAAAGCGTTTCCTTGCCCTGGAAGGTAACTGGTGGAGCCAATCGGGATCGAACCGACGACCTCTTGAATGCCATTCAAGCGCTCTCCCAACTGAGCTATGGCCCCACTCCCGGCAGTCAGCCGGCGCCGTTTCCGGCGAGAGATCGGCGCGGGTTGGAAGACCGCGCCGTTAGTGCAGGCGGCTTCTAACCCCGCCATTCCCAGATATCAAGCCTTCATCGGCGGCTTTTTCTTCACAGGGCGTGAAAGCCGGCAAACGCTCACGTTCGAAGCCTTTGTCAGACTTCGTCGTCGTCGTCGCCGACGCCGATCATGTCGGAAACGTCGTCGTCTTCTTCCTCTTCGTCGGCAAGGAAGGTGTCATCCTCGTCGTCGCCGAGGTCGACGTCATCCTCGTCGTCACCGAGATCGGGAAGATCGTCGCTCTTGGCGTCGTCTTCCGCCTCTTCGAGCGAGACGACCTCGACGCCCTCTTCCTCCTCGGCGTCCACTTCCTTCTCGGCCACTTCCTCTTCCTCCTCGATGGCGGCGATCTTGCCTTCCTCGAAATAGGAGCGCGGATAGGTCTTGCCCGTATAGGGCGAGACGATCGGGTCTTTGTTCAGGTCGTAGAATTTCCGGCCCGTTTCCGGGTCGATGCGTTTTGTGCCAAGTTCGGTTTTTGCCACGGCAAGCCTCGTCGATAAAAGAGTGGTCCCCTTAACCACAGTTTGCAGCGCTGTCAAAGCGAAAAGCCGGCGTCACAAAACCAAGCACTGAAAGGCCTCGCGCCAAGTGACGAGCATGGGGATGACCATTTCGTCCCGCCGTGATACGAGACCGCCGCAACAAATGAAAAGCGTCGGCACGCCGGCAATCCGTCCAGGGAAATTCCATGTCTCACGCCGCCGCTGCCAAGCCGGCCACTGCCCGCAAGTCACCAGCCCTTTCCGGCACGGCCCGCGTGCCGGGCGACAAGTCGATCTCGCACCGCTCGTTCATGTTCGGCGGGCTCGCCTCCGGCGAAACTCGCATCACCGGCCTGCTCGAGGGCGAGGATGTGATGCGCACGGGCGCGGCCATGAAGGCGATGGGCGCGCATATCGAGAAACGCGGTGCCGAGTGGGTGATCCGCGGCACCGGCAACGGCGCGCTGCTGCAGCCGGAAGGTCCGCTCGATTTCGGCAATGCCGGCACTGGCTCGCGGCTGACCATGGGGCTCGTCGGCACCTACGACATGGAGACGACCTTCATCGGTGACGCCTCGCTGTCGGGCCGGCCGATGGGTCGCGTGCTCGAACCGCTGCGCCAGATGGGCGTGCAGGTGCTCAAAGCCACGCCCGGCGACCGCATGCCGATCACGCTGCATGGGCCGAAGCACGCCGCCCCGATCACCTACCGCGTGCCGATGGCCTCGGCGCAGGTGAAGTCGGCGGTGCTGCTGGCCGGGTTGAACACGCCAGGCATCACCACCGTCATCGAACCTGTCATGACGCGCGACCACACGGAAAAGATGCTCAAGGGATTTGGCGCCAACCTGTCGGTCGAGACCGACGAGCGCGGCGTGCGCCACATCTTCATCGAAGGCCAGGGCAAGCTGACCGGCCAGACCATCGCCGTGCCGGGCGACCCGTCCTCGGCCGGCTTCCCGCTGGTGGCGGCGCTGATCGTGCCGGGTTCGGACATCACGATCGAAAACGTGCTGATGAACCCGACCCGCACCGGGTTGCTTCTCACGCTGCAGGAAATGGGCGGCCAGATCGACATCTTGAACCCGCGCAATGCCGGCGGCGAGGATGTCGCGGACTTGCGCGTTCGTTACTCAGAGCTGAAAGGCGTCGCCGTGCCGCCCGAGCGGGCGCCGTCGATGATCGACGAATACCCGGTGCTGGCCGTTGCCGCCAGCTTCGCCGAGGGCGAGACGCTGATGCAGGGGCTGGAGGAACTTCGGGTGAAGGAATCCGACCGGCTGTCGGCGGTCGCCAACGGGCTGAAGCTCAACGGCGTCGACTGCACCGAGGGCGAAGCTTCGCTTGCCGTGCGCGGCAAACCAGGCGGCAGGGGATTGGGCGGCCACCCCAACGGCCGGGATACGACGGTGCAGACCCATCTCGACCACCGCATCGCCATGAGCTTTCTGGTGATGGGCCTGGCGACTGAAAAGCCTGTAACTATTGACGACGCGGCCATGATCGCGACGAGCTTTCCGGAGTTCATGGACTTGATGAAGGGGCTGGGCGCGGAGATCGAGCGATAGTGGCAATCGCAAACCTTGGGGATTGGCTGGCGACATCCCGTGCTTCGTCATCCTGGGGCGAAGCAAGGAGCGCAGCGACGCGGCGCAGACCCCAGGATCCATGCCATGACCTCAACGCCCCGCAACGTTGCAAAATTCTGATCCGCAGCGTTCTTTGGCTGACGTCACGGCATGGATCCCAGGGTCTTCGCTCCGCTTCGCGTTCGCTACGCCCTAGGATGACGAAGTCGCGGGGGCCTATTTCCATGCGTAAGGCGTCTACCCGCCAATGACCCACCCCTTCACCATCGCCATCGACGGACCGGCCGGCGCAGGCAAAGGCACGCTCGCCCGCCGTCTCGCCGATCACTACCGCCTCAACCTGCTCGACACCGGCCTGACCTATCGCGCCGTCGCCCATGCGCTGCTGCGGCTGGGCCTACCGCTCGACAATGTCTCGGCGGCAGAAACCGCCGCCCGCCAGGTCGATCTGGCAAAGCTCGACCGTGCGGTGCTGTCGGCGCATGCGGTGGGGGAGGCCGCCTCGAAGGTCGCGGTTTTCCCTACTGTGCGGCGCATCCTGGTCGAAAAGCAGCGCGACTTCGCAAGGACGCCGCCGGGCGCGGTGCTGGACGGGCGCGACATCGGCACGGTCGTGTGCCCCGGGGCCGACATAAAACTCTATGTGACGGCAAGTGCCGAGGTGCGCGCCAAGCGCCGGCTGGCTGAGATCGAAAGCATCGGCGGCACCGCCGATTTCGCCGAAATCCTTGCCGATATCCAGCGTCGCGACGAGCGCGACATGGGCCGGGCGGACTCGCCGCTGAAGCCGGCGGCCGACGCGCACTTGCTTGATACCAGCGAAATGGCTATAGAAGCCGCGTTTCTCGCGGCCATGTCCGTCATCGACGACGTGCTGGCCAAGAGAAACAAGGCCTGATCCGGGTTTCATGCTGCTTCCGGTTGCCGGAGGCGAAGAAAATACCCATATCGGGCACGAACCAGCCTGCCTGCATTCTTCATGCGCCGGAATTGCCGCTTGAAAAGCGGCCCAGGGCTTTTGCAGCCCGGAACGCCGGCAGGCCAACGCAACGCTAACCCACGGCGCCCGCCCCGCGAAAAATGCGGGGTACTCCAGGAGAAACAATGTCTGCTGCAAATCCCACTCGCGATGATTTCGCGAGCCTGCTCGAAGAATCATTTACCACCGGTCATTCCGGCGAAGGCCAAGTCGTCAAGGGCACGATTCTGGCGATCGAAAAAGACATGGCCATCATCGATGTCGGCCTCAAGGTCGAAGGCCGTGTGCCGCTGAAGGAATTCGGCGTAAAGGGCAAGGACTCGACGCTCAAGGTCGGCGACACCGTCGAAGTCATGGTCGAGCGCATCGAAAATGCGCTGGGCGAGGCCGTGCTGTCGCGCGACAAGGCGCGCCGCGAGGAGAGCTGGGTCAAGCTCGAAGAGAAGTTCACCAAGGGTGAGCGCGTCGAAGGCGTCATCTTCAACCAGGTCAAGGGCGGCTTCACCGTCGACCTCGACGGCGCCGTGGCCTTCCTGCCGCGCAGCCAGGTCGATATTCGCCCGATCCGCGACGTCTCCCCGCTGATGCACAACCCGCAGCCCTTCGAGATCCTCAAGATGGATCGCCGCCGCGGCAACATCGTCGTGTCGCGCCGTACCGTGCTTGAGGAGAGCCGCGCCGAACAGCGTTCGGAAATCGTGCAGAACCTCGAGGAAGGCCAGGTTGTCGAAGGCGTCGTCAAGAACATCACCGATTACGGTGCGTTCGTCGACCTCGGCGGCATCGACGGCCTGCTGCATGTCACCGACATGGCATGGCGCCGCGTCAACCATCCGACCGAAATCCTCAACATCGGTCAGACGGTCAAGGTGCAGATCATCCGCATCAACCAGGAAACCCACCGCATCTCGCTCGGCATGAAGCAGCTCGAGAGCGATCCGTGGTCCGAGATCGGCACCAAGTTCCCGATCGGCAAGAAGATCAAGGGCACCGTCACCAACATCACCGACTACGGCGCGTTCGTCGAGCTGGAGCCGGGCATCGAGGGCCTTATCCACGTTTCGGAAATGTCGTGGACCAAGAAGAACGTGCATCCCGGCAAGATCCTGTCGACAACGCAGGAAGTCGACGTGGTGGTGCTCGAAGTCGATCCGGCCAAGCGCCGCATCTCGCTCGGCCTCAAGCAGACGCTCGAGAATCCGTGGCAGGCTTTCGCCTCGAGCCATCCGGTCGGCAGCCAGGTCGAGGGCGAGGTCAAGAACAAGACCGAGTTCGGCCTGTTCATCGGCCTCGAAGGCGACGTGGACGGCATGGTGCACCTGTCCGACCTCGACTGGACCCGTCCGGGCGAGCAGGTCATCGAAGAGTACAATCGCGGTGACATGGTCAAGGCGCAGGTGCTCGACGTCGACATCGACAAGGAGCGCATCTCGCTCGGCATCAAGCAGCTGGCCAAGGACACGGTCGGCGAAGCCGCGACGTCAGGCGAACTGCGCAAGAACGCCGTCGTTACCTGCGAAGTCATCGGCGTCAAGGATGGCGGTCTGGAAGTGCGGCTGGTCGACAGCGGCATCGAGACCTTCATCAAGCGCTCCGACCTCAGCCGCGATCGCGACGAGCAGCGCCCCGAGCGCTTCACCGTCGGCCAGAAGGTCGACGCCCGCGTCATCGCCTTCGACAAGAAGACCCGCAAGCTGCAGGTCTCGATCAAGGCGCTGGAAATCGCCGAAGAGAAGGAAGCCGTCGCACAGTACGGCTCGACCGACTCCGGCGCTTCGCTGGGCGACATCCTGGGTGCCGCGCTGAAGAAGCAGGGCAACTAAGGATTCACCGCTTGCCGCACGATTTTCGTGCGGCTTGAACAAAGACCCCGCCGGAGCGATCCGGCGGGGTCTTTCTTTACGGCAAGATAAACTTCCTCGCGTATTTGGCAGTCATCCCGGGGAAGCTTTCCATGAGCAATGACGACGACAGGGCCGCAGCGCAATCTTCGTGGCTGCCGCGTCTTTATATGAGCGCACCGGCCCTTTTCTGCTTCAGCGGCATGGTGACGGTGATGATCGTCCTCTGGTCCCTGGGCTTCCGGCTCAATGCCGATGCGGACGACCTTCTCAAAATACACGAGATCCGCACCTTGCTCGTGACCGGGAATATCTTCGACCGGACAATGCCCGGCATTGCCCAGCCCGAGCCCTACATCTCGCACTGGCCATGGATCGTGGACCTGCCCTATGCCGCTTTTGCGTGGCTGCTCGCGCCGTTCGCCGGCTTCGAGCCGGCGCTGATGGCAGCAAGCTTTGTCGTGCCGCTGCTCCTGTTTGTACCCGCGCTCTACTTCTACAACCGGCTGATTGTCGCGATGGGCTTTGCCTATCCGGCCATTGCATTGCCGTTGGCCTTGATCTTCGCCGCGCGCACCTTCTTCGAATACGCGCCGGGGCGGATCGACTATCACAATCTGCAGATATTGCTTCTGCTTGCCGCCCTGGTCCTGTTGCTGTCGCGGAATCGCCTTTCGCCCTTCGTCAACGGCTTGCTGACAGCCCTGGCAATCGCGATCAGCGCCGAGTTCGCACCGTTCTTCGCCCTGGTGATGGCCGTCTACGCCTTCGACTGGATCGCCGGCCGCGACGAGAGTGCGACAGGGATCACCGGCTTTGGAGTGGCCCTGGCGATCGGCGCGATCGGCCTGTTCGCCGCTACCGTCGCGCCCTCGGCTTATGCCGCGGTCAAATGCGATACCTATTCCGCGCCGCATGTGCTGGCGCTGACCGCCGCCGGGCTCTCATTCGCCGTCGTACCTCGGCTTGTCGGCACGCGTGGCGGCTGGGCAATGCGGGCCGCGCTTCTGCTGGTGTTCGCCGCCATCAGCCTGGTGGCGCTGGTGAAACTGTTTCCGCAATGCCTGGACGGCCCTTACGCGTCGATGGACGCCTATGTCCGCGACAACATGCTCAACAGAATTCTTCAGGAATTGAGCCTGTTTCGGCGCCCCGATTTCGTCCTGTCGTCCGGCTTTCCCAGCATGTTGCTGCTGTTCGTCGGCGCGCTCGCGCCGGTCGGCATCTGCACCGGGTCGCATGGCCGCAGCCGGCCTCTGGTCATACTGGCCCTGTTTTCGCTGCTCGGATTGGTGCTGGCGATCGACTATCTCCGCTACTTCCGCTATCTTCCGATTTTCTCCGGCATCGGCCTGATCTTCGTGCTGGAGAGCCTGCTGCCGCAAGGTTCGGGGTTGCGGCGCTACTTGAAATCTCCCGTGCCGGCGCCATCGCGCAAATACGCATTGATCCTGCCCGGTCTGGTTTTGTCCGGGGCCATGGCGCTGTACCATCTGGGGGTCAGACCCTCCCAAGCGGCGATACCCGCCGCCGAATTCGCCGACAGTTGCGACCTCGATCATTTCGGAGCGCAACGGGGTTGGCCGTCGGGCGCCATCGTCTTTTCGCCACCGCTCATCGGATCGCATTTCGTCGCGCTGGCCGACGGCCCCAAGGTGGTGACGATCCCAAACCACCCTTCGGCCAAAGGCATCGAACGGAGCTACCGCTTTCTCGACCCCATGACCGCCGACCCGCGTGCGATTCTCGACGCGTCGAAGGCGACACATGTCGCGATCTGTGCCTGGCGAGGCGCGCCGTCGCCAGGTCTCGAAGCCGCCTACCCTTTCGCGGCGGCCCTGATGGAAGGCAAGCCGCCGGCTTGGTTGAGGGAGTGTCCCACGGACGCTTCATCGCCGCTGCGTATCTACAGCTACCGCAACGCCGATGGATCCGACGCCGGCTGCCCGGCTTCGACGCTCTCCGCTCAGGCCCTGCCGTAGAGCGGCACCAGCGTTCCGCTCATTGCCTGATTGGCCGGCGAGGCGAGATAGGCGATTGCCTCGGCCGCTGCTTCGAGGCTGACCCATTTGGTGAAATCGGCATCCGGCATGTCGGCGCGGTTGGCCGGCGTGTCGAGCGTCGATGGGGCCACCGCGTTGACCAGGATGCCCTGGGCCTTCAATTCTTCCGCCATCGCCACCGTCATGGCCGCGACTGCCGCCTTGCTGGCCGTATAGGCGACCATGCCGGCGCCGCGGCGCGGGTCGAGCCCGGCGCGTGCCGTGACATTGACGATGCGACCGGCGGTATCCGACGCCAGCATCGAGCGGATGGCGGCGCGGCTGCACAGGAAGGCGGTGCGGGCGTTGGTGTCCATCATCTCGGCAAACGACGCCGATTCGATCTTCTCCACCGGCGCCATGGCAAAGCCGCCGGCCAGATGGATCGATCCCCACAAGGCAGGAACCTGGCTATAGAACGCCTCGACCTTGGCGGGGTCCGAGAGATCGACATTGTGCGCCAGTTTGACATTATCGTGCGTGGTGAAGGGGAAGTGCTGAGGTGCCGCGGCATGCGCGTTCGGCACGTGGCAGATCGCGCCCTGTTCCAGCAGTCTGCCGACCACCGCCCCACCGAGCGCGCCGGTTCCACCGGTCACAACGATGTGCCTGCCTTCAAGTGTTTCCGTCATCCTGGACCGCTCCTGTCATTTTTATGACTTTTGTCGTTGGTTTGCCGCGCCGACGCGAAGCGTCGCCCCTTTCAGTCGATCACTCAACCGATATCTCGACATGGCAGCCGTCACGTCTTTGCATGCGTCAGGGCATCGCCGAATAACGAAGCCGCCCGGAAGCGGATCAGGTCTTGCAAAAACCAAGCCGGCAAATGGTCCACTTCCTGTCGGCAAGGACGGCCCGGATGTTTCAGACGACCGTGACTTCGATGACGCGCGGCAGCCCCGTTGCCCGGGCGTGCCTGAGCGCCTGTGGCAAGGCGTCGATGTCGGCCAGCCTTTCGGCACCAATGCCATAGGCTTCGGCAAGCTTGCAGAAATCCGGCGGCGCCGGCGACACGCCGACAGGTTCCACGCCGACATCGAGCATCGAGGTCTCGATCTCGCGATAGCCTCTGTTGTTCCAGACCACGAAGATGACGGGCGCTCCAGAATCGAGCGCCACCGCTATCTCCGGCAAGGTGAACTGGAAGCCCCCGTCGCCGGTCAGGCAGACAACCGGCGCATCGGGCACGGCAAGTGCCGCACCGATCGCCGCCGGCGGACCGTAGCCAAGCGCGCCAAAGCCGGTCGCGGCATTGAACCAGCCGCCGGGCCGGTCGTGGTCGTAATAGAGGTTGGCGGCGTAAATCGGCTGGGTCGAGTCGCCAACGATGATGGCACCGGGCAAAGCGTCGCGGATCATTTCCACGGCACGCACCTGCGCCGCATAGGCCGGGCTCAACTCGGCAAAAGCGGCCTTTCGCGCCGCCGCGGCGCGGCCATGGCCATCTTCGCCAGCGCTGTGGGCGGGATCGATCGCCGCAAGCAGCGCCTCGATCGCCTCGGCGCAATCGGCCTGGATGGCGACCGTCACCGGACGCCGCGCAAGCTGGTCGGCGCCGATGTCGATACGGATCAGGTTCGAAGGCAGTACGAAGCCACCGTCGCCATAGCCGTCATAGTCGGTCGGGCCGAATTCGGTACCGGCGGCGATCACCAGATCGGCCCCGGCCATGAGCGCGCGAACCGCCTTGAGGCTTGGGCTTGCCGGCACGCAAAGCGGATGGCCATGCATGAGACCGCGCGCGTTGGTGGTCTCGACAACCGGCGCGCCCAGCCTTTCGGCAAGGCGCCGCAGCGCCGCATCGGCTTTCTTGGCGCCGCCGCCTGCAAGGATGAGCGGGCGGCGTGCGGTGGCGACGAGTTCGGCAGCCCTGGCAATGGCGGCACGCTCTGGCGCCGGCGGCCCGGCATTGCTCAAGGCTGCCGACAATCCGTCCGCCGGCTTGACCATGATATCGGTCGGGATCTCTATATGCACAGGGCCGGGCCGAGACGAGGAAAACAGGGCGAAAGCCCGCGCCAGCGCACCGGGCAATTCGCTGGCCCCGGTCACGTGTAGCGACAACAGCGCTACCTTCTCCATCATGCCGCGCTGATCGGGCAATTCGTGCAGGAAGCCAAGCCCCTTGCCGAGCGTGTCGGTGGCGTTGACGCCGGAGATCACCAGCATCGGCACCGAATCGGCGCGCGCCTGGCCCATGGCGGTGATGGTGTTGGTCAGCCCCGGCCCGGTGATGACGAAGGCGACGCCCGGCCTGCCGCCGGCGCGCGCATAGCCGTCGGCCATGAAGCCGGCGCCCTGTTCGTGGCGCGGCGTGATGTGGCGAATCTTCGAGCGCGCAAGACCGCGATAGAGTTCGACCGTGTGGACGCCGGGAATGCCGAACACGGTGTCGACGCCATGCGCCTCGAGCAGCGAAATGAGCGCTTCGCCCACAGTGGTCATTGGTTTTCTCCCCTATCTCTTTGTTTCTACGCAATTCCCAAGGGGGAAGCGCTGCGCGCTTTTCCCGGGAAAACCGCTTCTCATTTTTCCAGGAATTGCTCCAGCGGCGCGAGGCCGAGTTCGGACTCGACAGCCTTGATGCCAATCGCCGCCAATTCGCCGGGCGAGAACATCTCGCCGGCCAGGCAGCCTTCGATCCAGAGCCCGTCGATGATCGCATTGATCGCGATGGCATGGTGGCGCAACTGGGTTGCGTCCGGCTTGTGCTGTTCGGCGGCGAGCACGTCGGCCACAACTGCTTCCACCTCGTTGCGAAAGCCAAGGTAGCCTTCGCGGTGGGCACGGGCCAGGGCGGGATCCGCACTGGCGCGGCCGATGAAGGTTGCCCAGAGCGAAAACACCCGCGCGTCGATGATCGGCGCATTGAGATTGGCGGTGATGAAAGCCGCAAGACGCTGGCGCGGCGAGGCATCATCCATGACCAATGCCGCCTTCGCCTGCTCGGTCATGCGGTCGACCAGCGCCGTATAGGCTTCCTGCAGCAATTCTTCCTTGCCCGGGAAATAATGCCGGATCAGCCCGGCGGTGACGCCGGCACGCAATGCGATGGTGCGCAGGCTGGCGCCTTGAAGGCCATATTCCGCCACGCTGTCCAGAGTCGCCTCTATCAGATCCTGCCGCCGCCGCTCCTCGCCCTCGCGACGGAACTTACGGCGCCCATTCATTGGCGCAGGATCGGTCGCGTCAGGCATGTCGGCCCGCCTTCGCAGGCGATGCAGAGCGCGTCCGCCTCGAAGATCTCAACCGTGCATCCGGCGGCTTCCATGGCGGCCTTGGTCCTGGGAAAGCCCGCAACGGCAATGACCTTGAGCGGGCTGGTCGGCAGTACGTTGAGACTGAGGCCGTTGGAAGCCGCGAACTCCTCGGCGTCGCCTTCGACCAGCCGGATGCCGCGTGCCTTCAGCGTCTGATAGAAAGGGGCCGGTAAAAGCGGTGAATAGACCAGCGCCAGGTCGTCGGCCAGCGGGCTGATAACCGACATCAGATGCAGGCACGCCTCTTCGCCCTGCCACAGCGGCAGATCGAAGCCGTAGACGGAAATCCCCAGCGGCGACAGCAGGTTGGAAACCTGCTGGATGCCTTCCTGGTTGGAACGGATACCGCGCCCGATCGCCAGCGTGCGGGCATCCACCCATACACAGTCGCCACCTTCGACCTGGCCAGGAGCCTCGACGCGACCAAGGATCGGAATGCCCAGCCTTCTGTAGGTTTCTTCATGCAGCGAAGGCTCCCTGGCGCGCAGCGGCTTGCCCATGGACAGGATCAGCGCACCGCGGTCGGTCATCAGCGAAGGGTCGTGCGTGAACACCGAATCCGAAAGTCCGTCGGCCTTGTCCTCGATCCATTCGATCTCGGCGCCGGAAGCCGCCACCAGTTCAGCCAGGGCTGCGTGCTGCGAGGCAGCTTTCGCCGGGTTGAATCCCGGACCATAGTGCCAGGCAGCCCGGTCGGCGTCGCGCATGGCGTTGGCGGCCGACCGCATCAGCACGCGCCGCAGCGGCGCCGCCATGGACTGAGATCCGAAAGCGCTCATCGATGCCCTTTTTAAGCTGAAAAAAACCGAGAAAATTTCATGAGAGGTTATTTATACACTTGCACAACAAGGCCGCAAGTGCCGTAATGAGCGGGATTGACGGGCTCGCTCTGTTGGGTCCATGCTTGAGGTCTGGAGCGAGGCAGTACAGCGTATGTTGATTAGCCGGATAGACGTTCGACGAACCGCCGGCGGCGATATGGAGGTCATTTGGTGAGCGCTGTGGCAGCTGCCAAAGTCCCATCCGGCGAGGCGCAGGACGGCGCCGCAGAAGCCATCCATGTCGAGAACCTGCACAAGAAATTCGGTCAACTGCATGTGCTGAAGGGCGTATCGCTGTCGGCGCGCGACGGCGAGGTCATCGCCATCATCGGCGGCTCGGGCTCGGGCAAATCGACGCTGCTGCGCTGCATCAACTGCCTGGAAAACCCGACCAGCGGCATCATCCGGGTCAATGGCGAGGAGATCAAGCTCAAGGCGGACAGCCATGGCCATACGATTCCGGCCGACCGCAGGCAGATCGAACGCATCCGCTCCAAGCTCGGCATGGTGTTCCAGAACTTCAACCTGTGGAGCCATATGACTCTGATCGAAAACGTCATCGAGGTTCCCGTTCATGTGCTGGGCGTCAAGCGCGACCAGGCTGTCGCCCAGGCCGAAAAGCTGCTGGTGCGCGTCGGTCTGGCCGAGAAGCGCGACGTCTATCCTGCGTATCTCTCCGGCGGCCAGCAGCAGCGCGCCGCGATCGCTCGCGCCTTGGCCATCAATCCGCGCGTCATGCTGTTCGACGAACCGACCTCGGCGCTCGATCCCGAACTGGTCGGCGAAGTGCTGAAGGTGATTGGCGATCTGGCCCGTGAAGGCCGCACCATGGTGCTGGTCACCCACGAAATGAAATTCGCCCGCGAGGTCGCGACCCACGTCGTCTACCTCTACAACGGGTTGGTCGAGGAGGAAGGCCCGCCGGAGCAGATCTTCGGCGCGCCCAAGTCCGAAAGGCTAAAGCAGTTCATCCGCAACATCGGCTAGGGACAGGCCGGGACGGAAGAAAACCGGGAACCAACAACAAACTGGGAGTTCTGAAATGAAGACTGTTCTGAAGACATTCGCCACGGCGCTGCTGCTCGGCGTCGCCGCCATGGGCGTGGCCAAGGCCGATCCGGTCAAGATCGGCGTCGCCGCCGAACCCTACGCGCCCTTCACCTCGCCAGATGCTTCGGGCAAATGGGTCGGCTGGGAGATCGACTTCATCGACGCCGTCTGCGCCGAAGAGAAGCTCGACTGCGTCATCACCCCTGTCGCCTGGGACGGCATCATCCCGGCACTGACTACCAAGAAGATCGACCTCATTGTCTCGTCGATGTCGATCACCGACGAACGCAAGAAGACCATCGACTTCTCCGACAAGTACTATAACACCCCGACCGCGATCATCGGCCCCAAGGACCAGAAGTTCGGCGCCACGCCCGACGATCTCAAGGGCAAGGTCCTCGGCGTCCAGGTGTCGACGGTGCATGCCGTCTACGCCAAGAAGCATTTCGGCCCCACCGCATCCGAGATCAAGGAATATCAGACGCAGGACGAAGCCAACAACGACCTCGCCGCGGGCCGCCTCGACGCGGTGCAGGCCGATTCCATCGCGCTCAAGGAGTTCCTCAAGACCGACCAAGGCAAGGCCTGCTGCGATCTCAAGGGCATGGTGGCCCCTGACGACGAGGTGCTCGGACCGGGCGTCGGCGCCGGCGTGCGCAAGGAAGACACCGCCCTGAAAGAGAAGATCAACGCCGGCATCAAGGCGATCCGCGCCAACGGCAAATATGACGAGATCTCGAAGAAATATTTCGATTTCGACATTTACGGCGGCGCCACGCAGTCGAACTGAGACCCTCGCATCGGCTGGAGGACAGGGCGCTGACGCCCTCGTCCTCCAGCCGGCCTGTCCACGCATGCTTGCCGCCGGCTGCTGGTGCCGGCGGACAGAGCCAGCAATCCGGGGGCGAAGCTGATCGAATCCTTTCTTCCGGCCTCCGCGGCCGGCATCGTCGAACTGCTCTCGCCGGCTCCCGTCGGCTGGGGCGGGACGCTCTTGCTCGGGCTCCTGCATTCGCTTGAGATCGCCGTCGGCGCCACCATCGTCGGCCTGCTGATTGGAACCTGCGGTGCCTATGGCAAGCTTTACGGCGGACCCGTGGTGCGCGACCTGTTCGCGGTCTACACCACCGTGGTGCGCGCCGTGCCGGAACTGGTGCTGATCCTGCTGCTCTACTATGCCGGCACCGACCTGATAAACCAGGTGCTGACGGCGATGGGTTACCAGCGTGTCGACATCAGCGGGCTGGTGGCCGGCATCGCCGTGCTCGGCTTCGTCCAGGGCGCCTATTCGACGGAAGTCATCCGCGGCGCGATCCTCGCTATCCCGCAGGGCCAGATCGAAGCCGCCCGCGCCTTCGGCATGTCTCCCGGCCTTCTGTTGCGGCGCATCACGCTGCCGGCGATGCTGCCTTTCGCCATTCCGGGCCTCGCCAATCTGTGGTTGATCGCCACCAAGGACACCGCGCTGCTGGCTGTCGTCGGCTTCTTCGAACTGACGCTGGCGACACGACAGGCGGCGGGTGTCACCAAGGCCTATCTGGTTTTCTTCCTCGCCGCCGGCGTGCTCTATCTCTGCGTGACGCTGGTTTCGAACCTCCTGCTCGGCCGCGCGGAGAAATGGGCGCGGCGCGGCATGCCTTCGATCAAGGAGGCACGCTGATGACCAGCGAAACGGTCATCATCGACACGGCGGCGCGCGCATCGCTCTGGCTGCAGCCGCATCGCATCGTGCTGATCCTGATCGCGCTGGGGCTGGTGGCGTCAGCCGCCTTCTTCATGCGCTGGGACTGGCTGCCGCAATATTGGGAAATGGGCCTGATGGGGATCTGGCGTGCCCTGTGGATCCTGGCCGTCACCTGTACGCTCGGCTTCATGATCGCCGTGCCCGTCGGGCTGGCGCAGGCGGCCGGCTCGATCTGGGTCGCGGCACCTGCGAAAGTCTTCTGCACCATCATCCGCGGCACGCCGCTGCTTCTGCAGCTATGGCTGCTCTATTACGGGCTGGGCTCGCTTTTCCCGCAATATCCATGGATCCGCGAATCCTGGATGTGGCCCTATCTCAGGCAGGCCTGGCCGTACGGCGTGCTGGCGCTGACCTTGTCCTTCGCCGGCTACGAGGGCGAAGTGATGCGCGGCGCCTTTGCCGGCGTGCCCAAGGGGCAGCTGGAAGCCGCCCGCGCCTTCGGCATGAGCCGATGGAAGATCTTCCGCCGGATCTGGCTGCCGCAAGCCTTCTACCGGGCGCTGCCGACGCTGACCGGCGAGACCGTGCTGCAGCTGAAATCGACGCCGCTGGTGGCAACCATCAGCGTGATCGACATCTTCGCCGTCTCGTCCAAGGTGCGGCAGGACACCTATCTCACCTACGAGCCCTTGCTGCTCCTGGCGTTGATCTATATGGCGATCACCGGCATTCTGGTCTTCGCCTTCAGCCGGATCGAGGCACGAATCCCGGTCAAGATCGGTTAGGTCCAAGTGGGTGGTGGGTAGGGATTGGTAAGTAGGAAGTGGCTGCCGCGCACTCCACAACTCACCACTCACCAACCCCTACTCACTACTCACTAAGGGCAATCGCCATGCAACTCAGTCTCGACCAGGCAAAAGGGCTGTGCCGGATGGCGGCACTTGGCGCCGGCGCCAACGAGGAAGCAGCGCAATCGCTCACCGCCTCGATCATCGCGGCCGAGGCAGAGGGACTTGCAGCCGTCGGGCTCACACATTTCATCGACTACCTCGAAGCGCTCGAGGCCGGACGCATCGACGGCAATGCCGATCCGGTGATCACCCGGCCGGCGCTGGCCATCTATCTCTCGGACGCACGCGGCGGGCTGGCGCATACCGGCTTCGACCGCACCATCGACGACCTCGCCAAGGCGGCAAGACTGTTCGGCGTCGCCATCTTCTCGCAGAAGAACGCCTACACCTGCGGGGCGCTCGGCTACTTCACCGGCCGGCTGGCCGCGCAGGGGCTGGTGTCCTTCGCCGCAACCAACGGTCCGGCCGTCCTGGCCGGCTCAGGCTCGGTCAAGCCGGTCTTTTGCACCAACCCGATGTCTTTCGCCGCCCCCGCCGCCGACGGCGCGCCGCTGGTCATCGACCAGTCGTCGAGCGCCACCGCCTTCGTCAACATCCGCAAGGCCGCCGAGGACGGCAAGAAGATCCCCGAAGGCTGGGCGCTGGACGCCAGCGGCAACCCGACCACCGATCCGGCGGCGGCCATGAAGGGCGCCATGCTCGCCTTCGGCGGCCAGCGCGGCGCCAACATCGCGCTGATGGTCGAAGTGCTGGCGGCCGGCCTGTCGGGCGCCAACTGGTCACTCGACGCGCCATGGTTCAGCGGCGGCCCGGACAGCCCCGGGACGGGCCTGTTCGTGCTTGCCGTCGAGCCCAAGCTGCTCGACCCGGGCTTCGAGCAGCGCATGAAAGACCAGCTTGACCGGCTGCGGCGGCGCTTCGGCGTTCACGTGCCAGGCCGCGCCCGCGCCGAAGCGGCCGAAAAGGCGCAGGCGCGCGGCATCACCGCGCCCAAGGCAGTGATCCAGCGCATCTCAGAATTCGCCGAACGCTACTCGGCCTGATTTCTTCTCCTTTCTTTGCAGACGATTACTTGGCCGCCCCCGCCTGACGCGCGGTTGTGCGCGTTTTTTTTCGCGCGCGTCCTGAACCTTTTTGAGCGCCCGGGCGACCAACGTTTGTCCAGGGCAAGGTGAGCTTGCCCGATCCAGACCGGGGAACAGCAAAATCAAAATCGAAAGTCTGCTTCGCGTGAAAGGCATCGCCCCCCGCGTCCCGGAAACCCAACCTCAAATCAAAGGAAATCATCATGACCAACACCAAGACCACCATGCTGACCGCCGTCCTCCTGCTCGGTTCCTTCATGGGCGCCACGCAGGCTGCCAATTTGAAGGCCGCACCGGTCAAGCCGGCCAACCCGGGCGTCATTACCGCGCCGGGTGGCGGCGCCACCGAGGACCACTACTGCAAGAACGGCCATGCGAAATTCGCCAACTGCAGCGCCGATTTCGTCGCCGCATGCAAGAAGGTTGGTGGCACCATGTCGGATGTTCAGGGCTGGGGTGGGCGTACTTGCTTCACGCCCTCCTGATACCGTCTCAGGTCAGGCCGCTCGTCGGCCCCTGACACCTCATGGATGTCATCCGGGAAACCCCGCTTCGGCGGGGTTTTCTGCGTTTGTCGCTCGCAGGGCCAAGATATGATTCGTGCGCTTGTCGCAGGAAAACCGCGTCTTACTTTTTCTTTGATTTGCGCGAAAAACAAGGATGACGCGACGACGCGTCGCCCTTTGCCTTTGGCGCAAAACGGACTATGAAACGGCTCAGCCAAGCCATCTGGAACGCGCGCCGGAGCCCGCCATGACCGAAATCCTGCAGACCCCAAAGCTCGTCGTCGTCTTTGGCGGGTCAGGCTTTGTCGGCCGTCATGTCGTGCGGGCGCTGGCCAAGCGCGGTTATCGCATCAGGGTCGCCTGCCGGCGGCCCGACCTTGCCGGCCATTTGCAGCCGCTCGGCAATGTCGGCCAGATCCAGCCGGTGCAGGCCAATGTGCGCGTGCGCTGGTCGGTCGACCGCGCCGTGCAAGGTGCCGACCATGTCGTCAATCTCGTCGCCATCCTGCATGAGAGCGGCCGGCAGAAATTCTCCGCCGTGCACGAATTCGGTGCTCGCGCCATCGCCGAGGCGGCGCGCTCCGTCGGCGCCGGGCTCACCCATATTTCGGCGCTCGGCGCCGATCCGGATTCCGAATCGGATTATGCGCGCACCAAGGCGCTCGGTGAAAAGGCCGTGCTGGACACGATCGCCGATGCCGTGATCTTGCGGCCGTCGATCAATTTCGGGCCGGAGGACAGCTTCTTCAACCGGTTCGCGAATATGGCGCGTTATTCGCCGGTGCTGCCGCTGATCGGCGGCGGCCAGACCAAGTTCCAGCCGGTCTATGTCGGTGACGTGGCGGAGGCTGTCGCGCGTTCGGTCGACGGCAAGATCGATGGCGGCCAGGTTTACGAGCTCGGCGGCCCCAACGTGCTCACCTTCAAGGAGTGCATGCAGGAACTGCTCACGGTTATCGAGCGCAAGCGCCTGCTGGTGCCGGTGCCGTGGTGGATGGCAAACATCCAGGCCTCGATCCTCGGCCTGTTGCCCAATCCGCTGCTGACCAAGGACCAGGTGATGCAGTTGCGCGAGCACAACATCGTTTCGGACGAAGCCGCCAAGGCCAACCGGACACTGGCGGGGCTCGGCATCCAGCCGCAATCGATCGCGACGATCCTGCCGAGCTACCTCTGGCGCTTCCGCGCCGCCGGCCAGTTCCAGCAGCGTAAGCCCGCGGTATAAGAAGCGTCGGCCCTCAGCGAGGGCGAGGCGTGACCCGCATCGGCAGACCGCCTTGCGGCTGCGTGGTCAATTTCTGCACCGGCCAGGGTTTTGTTTCAGCGGTCGCGTCGAAGCGGAAGCGTGACAAGAGGATGGCGAGCGCGATGATCGCCTCCTGCATGGCGAAGCTGGCGCCGATGCAGACGCGCGGGCCGGCGCCGAAGGGCAGATATTGGAAGCGGTCGATCTTTTCACGGTTTCCCGGATGGAAGCGTTCGGGCAGGAAGGCGTCGGGCCGGTCCCACAGCTTCCTGTGGCGATGAACCACCCATGGCATCACCAGCACGGCGGCGTGCTTGGGGATATAAAGATCCTTCCACATTTCCGGTACGATCGGCTCGCGATTGATCGATGGTGCCGGCGGGTAGAGCCGAAGCGCCTCGTCGAAAGCGGCGCGTGTCAGCGGCATGGCGTCGAGCCACTTCGCCGGATCGGGCTCGCGCGCCAGCACCCGGTCGATCTCCTGTTCGACCCGGTCGCGCTCCCAGGGCGATTCGGCCAGGCAATAGAGCGTCCAGCCGAGCGCGCGCGCCGTGGTCTCGTGGCCGGCGCCGATGAAGGTGATGATGTTGTCCTCGACTTCCGGGCGCGTCAGTCCGTCGGGGCCTTCGGCCTTGAGCAGCAGCGTCAGGAAATCCTGCGGCACGGCATCGGGGTCGCGCCTGAACTTCTCTTCGCGCATCTTGACCGTGTCGGTCACGATCTTGCGGAAATAGGCCATGGTCTTGCGGCCGCGGATACGGGTCAGCCGCGGCAGCCAGTCGGGCGCGCGCAGCAGGTCGAGCGGATCCACGCGGCCCATGGTTTCGAACAGGCGGTCGATCTCGTTGGCGAAACTGCCGGGCTCGCCCGCGATCTCGCCGGAAAACAGCGTCTCGGCCAGGATGTCATAGGTGAGCAGCGTCATGTCATGGGCGATATCGGACGTGCCGCCGGCCTCGTAACGGGTGACGAACTCCAGCGTCCGTTTCAGCATCGGCTGGGCGAAGCCGAAAATGTGGCGTGGCGTGAACACCGGCGCCATTGCCTTGCGCGACCGCTTCCACACCTCGCCCTCGGCCGTCAGCAGGCCGTCGCGCAGGATCGGCCTCAGTATCTTCTGGCGCACCGTCGCCATCTTGTAGTTCTTGGCGTTGTCGACCAGCACATGGCGGATCAGGCCCGGATCATTGGCGATGACCAGCGGCCCACCAGCGCCCTTGGCAGAAATCCAGGGTTCGTTGTAGGTCGGCTCGCCCCAGAGTTCGAGCGGGTTGCGATAGACGATGCGGATCATTTCCAGCGTCGAAGGCGGCGACGTGCGCGGCTTCGGGGCGGGAGGAACGAATGGGGCGGGCTGCGTGTCCATGAAGTGCTCCGCTGTTCCCATCAATGTAGTGGCTGCCACCTCGGGCGTCCATGTCACCGAACGGCAACCGGACCCATGACGGCGGGAACGCCAGGGCGGACGGTCTGTTCATCCGATCGTGACCGTTCCTTCAGGGATCCAACCTTGCCTGCTGGAACGCTCTGCCGTAGTGGCAGTCACCAACAGATACTGCCTGACAAAGGAGCCTGCCTTGAAGCACCAGTTGAACATCATCATCGGCAGCACGCGGCCCGGCCGCGCTGGCCCGGTTTTCGCCGAATGGCTGGAGACGTTCGTACGCGAACACGGAAAATTCGAGCCAGTGCTGACCGACATAGCCGCGTTCAACCTGCCGGTCCTGGATGAACCGCATCATCCAAGGCTCGGCAATTATCAGAACGACCACACCAAGGCCTGGTCGAAGGCGATGGATGCCGCTGACGCCTTCGTGTTCGTGGCGCCGGAATACAATTACTTCGCCGCACCCGCGATCATCAACGCGATCGACTATCTCGCCCGCGAATGGAAATACAAGCCCGCTGCGATCTTCAGTTATGGGGGTGTCTCCGGCGGCCTGCGCGCGGCACAGGCGCTGAAGCCGCTGCTGACCTCGGTCGGGATCATGCCTATCCCGGAAGGTGTCGCGCTGCCGCTGTACCAGAAACTGCTCGACGAGAACGGCGCCTTCGATGCCAGCGAGCAAGTGCGGAGCGGGACCAAGACCATGCTGGACGAACTGTTGCGCTGGAGCGAGGCGTTGAAACCGATGCGCGTCGCCTGAGAGAGCCGCCTCAGCGCGGCTTGCTTGCGCCATAAAGAGGTGGAATGGTCGGCAAACGACTGAGCCGGGGGGCGGTTCGACTGCGTTTGCTGTTGCCATGCTGCTGATGCTTGCGACCACCGCTATCGCGGCGGCCGAGCGGCACGTGGCCATTGGTCATGGCCAATGACGACTACCGGCTGGTCCGGCCAATTGCCAACCCCGCCCAAGGCGGCGAAGCGATGGAAGCGGCGCTGAGGAAACTTGGTTTCGCTGGAGCTCGACCAGACGGGCCGGCTGGCGCCCAGGGACAAATCCACGGTCAAATATTTGCGCGGCCTCCTGGCTAAATTCAACGCCCGAAAAAAATAGCCGGCTGCCGGCTCGGCATTCGCGCCGGAAATGCCTGCAAACCTTGGAAAAACCGCCTTTAGCGCCTATATTTACCCCATACCAGAAGCGCGATTCGGGGCCGATTTTTCGCGCTGTAAAAGCGGCATCTAGACAACAGGTTTTCATGAGCGACCAGACCGAGAACACAAACGGCGCTGAAGCCGAATACGGCGCCGATTCCATCAAGGTTTTGAAGGGGTTGGACGCCGTCCGCAAGCGGCCGGGCATGTATATCGGCGATACCGATGACGGCTCGGGCCTGCATCACATGGTCTACGAAGTGGTCGACAACGCCATCGACGAGGCGCTGGCCGGCCATGCCGACCTGGTTTCGGTGACGCTCAATCCCGACGGTTCGGTGACGGTTATCGACAATGGCCGTGGCATTCCAACCGACATTCACCCCAGCGAAGGCATTTCGGCGGCCGAAGTGATCATGACGCAGCTGCATGCCGGCGGAAAGTTCGACCAGAACTCCTACAAGGTGTCTGGCGGTCTGCATGGCGTCGGCGTCTCGGTGGTCAACGCGCTGTCGGCCTGGCTGAAGCTCAAGATCCGCCGCAACGGCCAGGTCTTCGAGATGAGCTTTACCCACGGCAATGCCGATGCGCCGCTGAAGGCGATCGGCAGCTACGAGCAGGACAAGCGCCCAGGCACCAATGAGGGCCGCAGCGGCACCGAGGTCACCTTCTTTCCGTCGTCCGAGACCTTTACCATGGTCGAATTCGATTTCGGCACGCTGGAGCACCGGCTGCGCGAACTCGCCTTCCTGAACTCCGGCGTGCGCATCGTTCTGACAGACGCCCGTCATGCCGACGTCGTGAAGCATGAACTGCACTATGATGGTGGCCTGGAAGAGTTCGTCAAATATCTCGACCGGGTCAAGAAACCGCTGATCGGAAAGCCCATCTCCATCAGGGCCGAGCGTGACGGCATCACCGTGGAAGTGGCGATGTGGTGGAACGACAGTTACCACGAGAATGTGCTGGCCTTCACCAATAACATCCCGCAGCGCGATGGCGGCACCCATCTGGCCGGTTTTCGCGGCGCACTGACCCGCCAGATCACCGGCTATGGCGAATCTTCGGGGCTGACCAAGAAGGAAAAGGTCTCGCTGATCGGCGACGATTGCCGCGAGGGCCTGACGGCGGTGCTGTCGGTTAAGGTTCCCGATCCGAAATTCTCGTCGCAGACCAAGGACAAGCTGGTTTCGTCGGAGGTTCGTCCCGTGGTCGAGGGACTGGTCAACGAAGCGCTCGGCACGTGGCTCGAAGAGCATCCGACTGAGGGCAAGGTGGTCGTCGACAAGGTGATCCAGGCCGCGGCGGCGCGTGAAGCGGCGCGCAAGGCTCGCGACATCACCCGCAAGACCTCGCTGGGCGTCACCTCGCTGCCCGGCAAGCTGGCCGATTGCCAGGAACGCGATCCGGCGAAGTCCGAAATCTTCATCGTCGAGGGTGACTCGGCCGGCGGCTCCGCGAAGGGCGGCCGTTCGCGCCAAAACCAGGCAATCCTTCCCCTGCGCGGCAAGATCCTCAATGTCGAGCGGGCCCGCTTCGACCGCATGCTCTCGTCCGACATGATCGGCACGCTGATCACCGCGCTCGGCACCTCGATCGGCAAGGACGAATTCAACGCCGACAAGCTGCGCTACCACAAGATCATCCTGATGACCGACGCGGACGTCGACGGCGCCCATATCAGGACCTTGCTGCTCACTTTCTTCTTCCGGCAGATGCCGGAGCTGATCGAGCGCGGCCACCTCTACATTGCCCAGCCGCCGCTCTACAAGGTGACGCGCGGCAAGAGCTCGCAATACATCAAGAATGAGAGCGCCTTCGAAGAATTCCTGATCGATTCGGGGTTGGAGGAAGCGTCCCTTACGCTCGGCTCAGGGGAAGTGCGGACCGGGCAGGATCTGCACGGCGCCGTCGCCGATGCGCTTGCCGTGCGCCAGCTCATCAACGGCTTGCACACGCGCTATAACCGCGACGTCGTCGAGCAGGCGGCGATCGCCGGCGGGCTCAATCCCGAAATCTTCGCCGATCTTGGCCGCGCCAACGCGATGGCGGAGCGGATCGCGCAACGCCTTGACATCATTGCCGAGGACACCGAGCGCGGCTGGACCGGCCGCATGTCGACCTCGAACGAGGGCATCGGCGGCTATGTCTTCGAACGCACCGTGCGCAGCGTCAAGGAATACGCCCATCTCGACATGGCGTTGATCAATTCCGCCGACGCACGCCAGCTCGATCGCTACGCGCAGCGCCTCAGCGAAGTCTACGGGGCGCCGCCGGTGCTGCGCCGCAAGGAGGTGTCCGAAACAGTCTCGGGACCGCTGGCGCTGCTCAACGCGGTCTTTGCGACCGGCCGCAAGGGGCTGACCATGCAGCGCTACAAGGGTCTCGGCGAAATGAATGCCGAGCAGCTCTGGGAAACCACGCTTGACCCGAACGTGCGTTCGCTGCTGCAGGTCAAGGTCAACGATGCGACCGATGCCGACAGCCTGTTCTCGCGGCTGATGGGTGACGAGGTGGAGCCTCGGCGCGAGTTCATCCAGGACAACGCACTGTCGGTCGCCAACCTGGATATTTGAGGTTTCGCACAGCCTTTTTGACAGATTGGCATAGCTCGTGCCCGCGCCAATAATGAGGATGCGCCGGAACAGAAGGCCTTCGAAGACATTGTGACAGTGTCCATCACAATTTCTTGCAGGAGGCTTTTCATGGGACGCGGCATTCTACTCTGGTTGCTCGGCATTCCGATTCCGATCATCATCCTCATCATGCTGTTCGTACGGTAGGGGGCGTCGATGCAGTCCACCCTATCGGCTGTCGACGTATCCGCTTCCACGGAATCGTCCTCCACCGCCGTCAGCTGGGGACCGATCATCGCCGGCGCTTTCGCGGCCTCGACGTTGACGTTCATCCTCATGCTGCTCGGCTCAGGCCTTGGGCTCAGCATGGTTTCACCATGGTCGGGCTCTGGCGCGTCAATCACCACCTTCGCGGTTTCCACCGCCGTCTGGCTGGTGATCGTGCAGTGGCTGTCCGCCGGTGTAGGCGGCTACCTTGCGGGCCGGTTGCGGACCAAATGGGTCGGCATCCACACCGACGAAGTCTATTTCCGTGACACTGCGCACGGCTTTCTCGCCTGGGCGCTGGCCACCTTGCTGGTCGCCGGCGTGCTTGGCTCGGCACTTTCCGCCGCGATTGGTTCAGGTGTGCAGGCCGCGTCCACCGTGGCCTCGGGAGCCGCCATGGGTGCGTCGGCCGGCGCCTCGGCGAATGCCAGCGGTGCATCGACCGACAATGCGACCTCCTATCTGGTGGATTCGCTGTTCCGCCCTGCCGATCCGGCCAAGCTCGCCACCGCCAATCCTGCCGACGAAGCCGCCGCGGCCGGGCAGGCCTCGCGGATCCTGATTGCCGGCGCCGTCGCCGGCGAGGTTTCGGCGGAAGACAAGACCTATCTTGCGCAATTGGTCGCCGCGCGCACCGGCCTTTCCGAGGCTGATGCCAAGACGCGTGTCGACACGGTGCTGGCGAAGGCGCAGGACGCAAAGGTCAAGGCGAAGCAGGCGGCCGACACGGCAAGGAAAGCAAGCGCCACTTTCGCGCTTCTCGGCGCCTTGTCGCTGGTCATCGGCGCCTTCATCGCCAGTGCGGCCGCAGCGCTCGGCGGCAGGCAGCGCGATGAAGAGGAAGCGGTGTTCCTGACCAACGGCTGAAGGCAGCATCACGCCAAAATTACAGAGCCCGGCATCGACCGGGCTCTTTCTATTCGACGATCAAGACCGACCGGTCAGTGATCCATCGCCTTGACGATTTCCTCGGTCATCTTCTTGGCGTCGCCGAGCAGCATCATGGTGCCGTCCTTGTAGAACAGCGTGTTGTCGATGCCGGCATAGCCGGACCCGAGCGAGCGCTTGACGAACAGGCAGGTGCGGGCCTTGTCGACGTCGAGGATCGGCATGCCGTAGATGGGCGACGACTTGTCGTCGCGCGCGGACGGGTTGGTGACGTCGTTGGCGCCGATGACGTAGGCGACGTCGGCCTGGGCAAACTCCGAGTTGATGTCCTCGAGCTCGAATACTTCGTCGTACGGCACGTTGGCTTCGGCGAGCAGCACATTCATGTGGCCGGGCATGCGGCCGGCGACGGGGTGGATGGCATATTTGACGTCGACGCCGTTGGCCTTGAGCTTGTCGGCCATTTCACGCAGCGCATGCTGCGCCTGGGCGACCGCCATGCCGTAACCCGGCACGATGATGACCTTCTGCGCGTTCATCATGAGGTAGGCGGCATCGTCGGCCGAACCCTGCTTGACGGTGCGCTCGATGCCGTCATCGGCCGCAGCGGCGGTCTCGCCGCCGAAGCCGCCGAGGATGACCGAGATGAAGCTTCGGTTCATGCCCTTGCACATGATGTAGGACAGGATCGCGCCCGACGAGCCGACCAGCGCGCCGGTGATGATCAGCGCCAGATTGCCGAGCGTGAAGCCAAGGGCGGCGGCCGCCCAGCCGGAATAGGAATTCAGCATCGATACGACCACCGGCATGTCGGCGCCACCGATCGGGATGATCAGGAGCACGCCGAGCACCAGCGAGGCGGCAACGATCAGCCAGAACACCAGTTTCGATTCCGTGGTGACCAGCAGCACGATCAGCACGATCAGGGCCACGCCAAGGGCAGCGTTGATGACGTGACGGCCGCCGATCATGATCGGCTTGCCCGACATGCGGCCGTCGAGCTTCAGGAAGGCAATGACTGACCCGGTGAAGGTGATGGCGCCGATGGCGACGCCAAGGCTCATCTCGACCAGCGCCTGGGCATGGATGTCGCCATCCGTGCCGATGCCGAAGCTTTCCGGCGCATAGATGGCCGCGGCGGCCACCATGACGGCGGCAAGGCCGACGAGCGAGTGGAAGGCGGCGACCAGTTGCGGCATCGAGGTCATGGCGATGCGGCGCGCGGTGACGGCGCCGACGCCACCGCCAATGGCGAGGCCAAGCACGATCAGGCCGAAGCGACCGGCGGACGGGGTTGCCAGCGCCAGCGTGGTGGCAATGGCGATGCCCATGCCGATCATGCCGTAGAGATTGCCCTGCCGGCTGGTGGTCGGATGCGAGAGGCCGCGCAACGCCATGATGAACAGGACGCCGGATACCAGATAGAGGAAGGAGGCGAGATTGACGGTCACGTCACTTGTCCTTCTTCTTGTACATGGCCAGCATGCGCTGGGTGACGAGAAAGCCGCCGAAGATGTTGACCGAGACCAGCATCAGCGCGACGAAACCGAAGCCGGCGGCGACGCCGGAGGCCGCGATGCCGACGGCGAGCAGCGCACCGACGACGATGACGGACGAGATGGCGTTGGTGACGGCCATCAGCGGCGTGTGCAGTGCCGGGGTCACCGACCAGACGACGTAATAGCCGACGAAGATCGCCAGGATGAAGATGGCGAAACGGAAGACGAAGGGATCGATGGCCCCGCCCGAGAGCGCATGCGCGGCATCACCGGCCGCGTCGGCACCGCCTGGGGCATTGGCCAGGTTCTGCACCGCGAGCCGAACGGCAGCGCTTGCCTGGTCGAGCTGATCCAGGGCTTTCTGCAAGGTCTGGTCCATCACGCGGTCCCTTTCGGCTTCGGCGAGGGTGACTTGGATGCGGCGGGCTTCCCGGGCGCGGCCTTCCTGGGCGCGGCCGTGGCATCGGCGACCATGGTCGTGGCCGGGATCGCGGCCGGCTCGACATAAGGCTGCTGGTCGGCCTTGGCGAAGGCCGGATGAACGACCTTGCCGCCGTCGGTCAGCATGGTTGCCTTGACCAGATCGTCGTCGCGATTGATGGCAAGCGTCTTGGTCGTCTTGTCGACGAGCGTCTCGACGAAGGCGAACAGGTTCCTGGCATAAAGCAGCGAGGCGGATGCCGCGATGCGACCTGGCACGTTGAGATGACCGACGATCTTCACATTGTTGACCGTGGTGACGATCTTGCCGGCCTCGGCGCCCTCGACATTGCCGCCACGCTCGACGGCGAGGTCGATGATCACCGAGCCCGGCTTCATCGAGGCGACCATCGCCGCCGACACCAGCTTCGGCGCAGGCCGGCCGGGGATCAGCGCCGTGGTGATGACGATGTCCTGCTTGGCGATGTGTTCGGCGGTCAGCGCCGCCTGCTTGGCCTGGTACTCCTTCGACATTTCCTTGGCGTAGCCGCCGGCCGTCTCGGCGGCCTTGAACTCCTCGTCCTCGACTGCGAGGAACTTCGCGCCGAGCGAGGCGACTTGTTCCTTGGCGGCGGGCCGAACGTCGGTGGCGGTGACGACGGCACCGAGACGGCGCGCGGTGGCGATCGCCTGCAGGCCGGCAACGCCGACGCCCATGATGAAGACCTTGGCCGCCGGCACCGTGCCAGCCGCCGTCATCATCATCGGCAGCGCCCGGTCGTATTCGGCGGCTCCGTCGATCACCGCCTGGTAGCCGGCAAGATTGGCCTGGCTGGACAGGACGTCCATCGATTGCGCGCGGGTGATGCGCGGCATGAACTCCATCGAGAAGGCGGTGACGCCGGCTTTGGCCAAGGCCGCGACAGCCGCATCGTTGCCGTAGGGATCCATGATGGCGATCACCGCGGCGCCGGATTTGTAACTCTTCAGCTCGGCATCCGTTGGCCGGCGAACCTTCAGCACGACATCGGCATTGGCGACATCCGAGGCCTTGCCGATGACAGCACCCGTCTTGGCAAACTCTTCGTCGGGGATACGCGAGCGGGTGCCGGCTCCGGCTTCGACGATCACGTCGAAACCCAGGGCCGTCAGCCGCTTCACCGTATCGGGCGAAGCCGCGACACGCGGCTCGTTCGCGTCGAGCTCACGAGGGATGAAAACCGTCTGTCCCACCGCATGATCCTTTCGGCCGGAACCTGTCTGCGCGAAGTGTCGACCGGGATATCCGGCGACGTCAACCGCAAGAGCGTTTTGGAAGGTCTATCGCAGAATGAAGGCGCCGACTGCCAGAATAAGCACGAACAGGATCAGCGCAGAGAAGAAGCCGCCCGCGAAGAAGCCGAAAGCCATCGCCAGGAGAAGCGCGCCGCAGAAGAGCGAGCCATATTTGGCCAGCGCCAGGAAGCCCGCATAGGTGCGGTCATGCTCGGCATAGTCCATCTTCGCGCCCAGTTCTACAGGACCGCTCGGCGTGTGCTCAGCCATAGGAATACCCCTTCGAAGACATCTTTCAGGCACATACCGAAAAGCTGGGCGCAGGGCAATGGCGCTATTGCCGCATCGCAGCCGACAACTCCCTCAAGGGAAAATTGAAACTGGCGGCCGATGCCCGCGGGGATGGCTTTTGCGCGAGCCCTGCCCAGCGTCTCAGCCAGCAAGGTGAGGAAAAAGCCCGAGCAGCCCAACGACAATCAGATAGAGCGCGACGATGTAGTTCAGGAGCCGCGGCATGATCAGGATCAGCACGCCGGCGATCAGCGAGATAAGCGGTGTGAGCGCGAGCGAGTGGATGGTCATGACCGTATTCCTTCCCACGAACAATGCGACAGGAGCCCGGGGCGAAATGCCCGTTGGGCAGGATCGCGGCGACACTCGATGGCGATGCCGCTACCTATAACGGCGAAGCCGCGGGAAGGTTCAGATGCAAGGACGACGCCCGTTCAGGCAGCATCGCGGTAGTATTTCGCCGTCGGCACTATGGACAGCGGCGTCAGCCGGTTGATGGCCGGATTGGCGAACATCATCCGCTGTTCCACGGCTGTCGACTTAAAGAACGGAAACCGTTCGAGTGTCTGGCGCAAGTTTTCGCCGCACGGGATTTCGAACAGAGCGATCGGCGCAAGGACTCCCGGGAACACCTTGCCCTCTGTCCTCTGAACGGCATGAAAGATACGAGCATAGTAAGCGGAGTGCTCGATCTTGACCGGCGTTAGCACTGCGGTAAGCCCAAAGTAAGAAGCGGCCACCATGCCAAGCCTGAGCGTGAGAAAAGGCAGAACTCCGGGCGCGGGCGCACTGTCGGCATCGGTTGCGAAACGAGTCCCGTCGATGAACGTCTCTCCGCGGGCAAGCCGCTCGGCCAATATTTCCGGATAGGCATCGACGGACGGCGAATGAGGGTGCTCTCTGGAAATGTAGTGAAGCCGTAACGTGCTGACCAGGTGTCCATCGAAATAGACGCCGAACCGATAGGAATTCGGCAGATTGTCCCAGCGATCCTCGAACATCCCGCTGGCGATCGGGCCGCACATGCCCGATTGCAGGTAGGATTGATAGCGAAGGCGGTAGATCGCCTCCAGATCCTCGCCTCCAGTGATGAGACGGTAGTCGACATGCTCCAGCAATTGCATGATCGACTGGTTCAGCGCCGACCCAGCATTGGAGCTGGCGCCAGCCCGCGCATCGTTTCTCGCAGCATCCATTCTCAAGTCCTCGTATCCGCCGTGAACAGGCTATTCGAGTTAAAATGAGACACAAGCCGAAAATTGGATCCCGTTGGTTTACCACTTGTTAACCTTAACAGCCGGAGGTCCTTGGCTGCGGAGTGGTTGCTGAAGGGGCAGCTTGGATGTTCTAGTCCAAGGCTTCATTCTCACGAAGGGCGCGCTGCAGACTCGGGCGCGAAAAGCACTGGAGCGTTCCGCTTCGACAGATGCGTCGATCCGGTCAAATCTTTCGCTTCTTCAAATTCGGCCAAAACTACTGCACGCTTTGCTTAGGTTTTTTCGCGATCAACCGAATATTGTGGTTCGTAGCTGCCGCACGATCCAAGCAACGCGTAATATCAACTCGGCGAGGACGAAGTTAGCCGACTGTGCGCTTTGCGGCGAGACGCAGATCCGCGGCAAACGGCCAGGTGACGTTCGACATCGTCTCGATGCCCGACGCGCTGAGCGCCGCTCCGAACAGAAAGCCCTGGACAAGATCCGGCTTCACCGAATGCATGAGGACCTTAAGCTGCTCGAATGTTTCCACGCCTTCGATGGTGACGGTGAGCCCCAGGACACGGGTCAGGTCGACGACACCCTTCAACAGCTCGAGCGAGCGTGGATTGTGGGTAACATCCATAACGAACGACCGGTCGATCTTGATCTTGTCGAGCGGAAGCTTGTGCAGATAGCTCAGGCTTGAATAGCCGGTGCCGAAATCGTCGAGGGCGATGCGGACGCCAAGCTGCTTCAGTTCCTCGATATACTGGCGGGTCAGGGATTTGTCGTCGAGCAGCGCGGTTTCCGTGACTTCGATCTCCAGGCGGCTAGCATCGAGGCCGGAGTTAGCCAACGCATCGCGCACCTTTTGGATGACGTCGCGGCTGCGGAAATCTCTCGCCGAGAGATTGACCGAGACGCTGGTCTGGTCAGGCCATTTGGCGCATTCGGTGCAAGCTGCATGCAGCACAAAGGTGCTGATCTCGGAAATGATGCCCATCTCCTCAGCCAGGGGAATGAAGATGCCGGGCGAAATCGGTCCGAGATCGGGATGGTCCCAGCGGCAGAGCGCCTCGCAGCTGGCGATGCGCATGGTGTTCATCGCCACGATGGGCTGGTAGACGACCCGCAGTTCCCTGCCTTCCACGGCGCTGCGCAGATCCGCCTTCATCAGCTGGCGATTGCGGAATGCGGCATCCATTGCCGCCTCGAACAGCCGCCACCCGTTCTTGCCGAGTTCCTTGGCCTTGTAGAGCGCCAGGTCCGCCTTGACGATCATGGCGTCGACATCGGTTCCGCCGACCTTGGACAGCACCGCGCCGGCGCTGGCCTGGATCCGCAACCCGTGGCCCGCCACGTCGACCTCTCCCTGCAGCTCGGCGAAAATCTGGTCGAGCAGGCTCTCCAGATGGCTCTCGTCATCGATGCGGTCGAAGAACAGCATGAACTCGTCGCCACCGAAGCGGCTGACGGTAAGGCCTTGCCCGGCGATGGCCGCCAGCCGGTCGGCCACGGCGTAGATCAGCCCGTCGCCGACGGGATGGCCGAGCGTGTCGTTGACGCTCTTGAAATCGTCGAGGTCGATCACGGCGAGGCCGCACAGGCGATCCCGGTCGCCGGAGGCCATCAGCTCGCCGACCAGTTCGTGGAAATAGGCGCGGTTGGGAAGGCCGGTGAGATTGTCGTAGCGCGCCATGAAGCGGATCTTTTCCTCCGCTTCGACGCGCGCCGTGACATCCTCGAAGGTGATCACGCCGAGTTCCTGGCTGCCTTCGCGCGCGGAGAATTCGTAATGCTGGCCGTTGGCGAGCGAAACAAGCACCTTGCGGTCCCTGCCCTCGCGCAGCGCGCGCGTCAGCTGCGCCTCGACGTAGCGGCAGTCCTTCGGCGCCAGCATGCCGCCGGCGACGCCGCGCATCAGAAGCCCGTGGATGGAGCGCCCGAGCAGCGCGTCGGCCGATTTCAGCGACATCAGGTGGGCGGCCTCGGCATTGGCGACCGCGACGCGCCCATCAGGGCCGAGCATGACCAGGCCGTGCGACATGGTGTTGAGCGCGCGGTCGAACTTGCGCGTTATGCTTTTCGCCTGCTTGTGGCCGATGACCGCCGAAAACAGCACATTGCGAACATGGTCGGCGCTGTTGATGGTAATGAACGTCATCGGGAAGATCATCAGACCAAGGACGACGGACGGGGCATCCAGACGCAGCAGGAGCGCAAGCGCCGCCGGACCAATGAAGGTTACAGAAAAAATCCGCACCATGCGCGGAGACCCGTAATTACGGGCGACAACCGTGACCAGGGTCGCCAGGGTCAGCGACATTGCCGCCAGTTCGGCGAATGGGTCGGGATACACATAGATCGACACGAAGCACAGCGCACCCAATCCGAGGCCCTGCAAGCAGCCCTTGAGGATGTAACTGCGCTCCAATCGGTGTGCGTGTTCGACGTCGGCAATCACGCCGCCCGTCTTCAGGAAGCTGCGAATACCGAAATAACGCAGAAGGCTGATCGGCAGTAGAATAAAAGAAAAGGCCAGAAACAACGGATTTTGCGTGCGCAGATAAATCATGAATCCGAGGATCCAGTAGCACGCGCCACCGATCACCAACATGTGCGCGTTGTCGAACAACGACCGCACAAATTGGATATAGACATCCGCGGGGATGCTTTCGGTCTTTGTTTTGCCCATATGATCGGCCCAACGCTAAGCCTTGTCATGCCACAACCGCCTTAAGAAAGGCTTAGACAGAGGGCTTAAGCTACAGCTTCGGCCGACCCGCCTCGGCAAGAGGAACCTTGCAGCAGGCTTCAGGCATGGGTGGAGAAATCACTCAGCGGCACTGAGAACCGGTACCGGCATGGTTTGGGTCAGTCGCTGGAGCAGTCTGGAGCGCTCGCCCGCCGCCTTTTCGGCGCTTGCCTGCCGGACATGGCCATAGCCGCGGATCAGCGCCGGGACCGAGACCAGGGCTACCGCGGCCTCGATCTTGCCCGGCGTCAGCGAACTGGCCACGAGCTGTAGATCGGCCTCGTACTGCGCCAGCAATTGCCGCTCCATGCGCCGCTCGGCGGTGTAGCCGAACAGGTCGAAGGCCGTGCCGCGCAGGCCCTTCATCGCGGCCAGCAGGCGAAAGCCTTTCATCATCCACGGGCCGAAGCTCGATTTCCTGGGTTTGCCGTCATTGCCGCGACGTCCCATGATCGGCGGGGCGAGATGGAATTCAAGTTTCTCGTAGCTCTGGAACTGCATGCCAAGCGCGGCGGCGAAGGAGCCGTCGGTATAGAGCCGCGCAACCTCGTATTCGTCCTTGATCGCCATCAGCTTGAACAGGCTTTTGGCGGCGGCTTCGGTCACGTCGGTCGAACCCGGCACGGCCTTCGTTTCTGACCCTCGCAGCGTCGATATCCTGTCGGCGTAGCGCTTGCCGTAAGCAGCGTTCTGATAGGCCGTGAGGAAGGCAACACGGCGGGCGATGATATCGTCCAGTGTCTCGGCGACCGGACCGGCCTGTCCGGCCTTGTCGCCGAGGGTTGCGGACGGCTGGGCGATGAGGCCGCGCACGAAATCCGGCTGATGCGCGGCGCGGCGGCCCCAGCGGAAAGCAGCGATGTTCATCGCCACCGCTTCGCCATTCAATTCGATGGCCTTTTCGACGGCTTCGGCCGAGAGCGGCAGACCGCCGTACTGGAAGGCAAAGCCGAGCATGAACATGTTGGCGCCGAGCGAATTGCCGAACAGGGCTGTGGCGGTGCGGGTGGCGTCGAAGAAATGCGCCTTGTCGTCACCGGCCGCTGAGCGGATCGCCTTCTTCAGGCGCTCGATCGGCAGCGAGAAATCGGCCGATCGAGCAAATTCGCCCGGCATGATCTCGGCGGTGTTAGCGAGGAAGATCGTATGCCCCTCGCGCACCGCCGTCAGCACTTTCTTGGCGCCTGACACGACCAGATCGCAGCCGAGCACGAGGTCGGCCTTCCCCGCCGAAACGCGGATGGCATTGATGTCTTCCGGTGGGCGGGCGATGCGGACATGGGTGAACACCGAGCCACCCTTCTGGGCGAGGCCGGCCATGTCGATCATGCCGCAACCCTTGTCCTCCAGATGCGCCGCCATGCCGAGCACGGCACCGACGGTGACGACGCCGGTGCCGCCGACGCCGTCGATGATCGCCGCCCAGCCCTCGACGCCGAGCGGGAATTCGGCTGGCATGGGCACGCCTTCAAGCGGGTCGGTCCCGCCGGCCAGGCCCTCGGCCTTGCGGATCTTGGCACCGTGCACGGTGACGAAGGACGGGCAGAAACCGTTGACGCAGGAGAAATCCTTGTTGCAGCTCGACTGGTCGATCTTGCGCTTGCGGCCGAATTCGGTTTCGACCGGCTGGATCGAGACGCAGTTCGATTGCACGCCGCAATCGCCGCAGCCTTCGCAGACCAGTTCGTTGATGAAGACGCGCTTGTCGGGATCGGGAAAGGTGCCGCGCTTGCGACGACGGCGCTTTTCGGCGGCGCAGGTCTGGTCGTATAGCAGGATCGATACGCCCTTGACGTCGCGCAGCTCGCGCTGGACGAGGTCGAGGTCCTCGCGGTGGTGGATAGTGGCGCCGGCCGGGAATTCGGCCTTCCCGGCATATTTGTCGGGTTCGTCGGTGACGATGGCAATGCGGTCGACGCCCTCTGCCCGCACCTGCCTGGCGATCATGTCCACCGTCAGCCCGCCCTCATGCGGCTGGCCCCCAGTCATGGCGACGGCGTCGTTGTAGAGGATTTTGTAGGTGATGTTGGCCTCGCTCGAGAGGGCGAAGCGGATCGCCAGCGTGCCGGAATGGTTGTAGGTGCCGTCGCCGAGGTTCTGGAAGATGTGGTCGCGCCTGGAGAACGGCGCCTGGCCGACCCATTGCGCCCCCTCGCCGCCCATGGCGGTAAAGCCAACTGTGTTGCGATCCATCCACAGCGCCATGAAGTGACAGCCGATGCCAGCAGCGGCGATCGAGCCGTCAGGCACCTTGGTCGAGGAATTGTGCGGACAGCCCGAACAGAAGAAGGGTGTGCGCGAGCCGATGTCGGTGGCATCGGCCAGCATCGCCTGGAACTGGCGTAGCTTGGCTACCCTGGCCGAAATCTCTTCGGATGGGCCGATGGTCTTGAGGATTCTCTCGCCGAGCGCAATGGCGATCTCGTTGGGGTCGAGCGCCCCCTTGGCCGGAAACAGCCAGTCGCCGCGCTCGTCCTTCTTGCCGACGATGGCCGGCTGCGAGGCCGTGCCGTAAAGGCTTTCGCGCAGTTGCACCTCGATGAGGGAGCGTTTCTCCTCGACGACGACGATGGTGTCGAGACCGCGCGCGAAGTCGGCGATGTGCTGCAGGTCGAGCGGCCAGGGGCAGCCGACCTTGAACAGCCGCACGCCGATGCGGTTGGCGGCCGCCTCGTCGATGCCGATATCCTCCAGCGCCTGGCGGACATCGAGATAGCTCTTGCCCAGCGTGATGATGCCGAGTTTCGGATTGCTGCCGCCCGAATAGACGAGCCTGTTCAGCCCATTGGCATGGATGAAGGCGGAGGCCGCGGCACGCTTGTGTTCATGCAGCCGTTCTTCCTGGCCGAGCATGTCGATCTCGTGGCGGATGTTGAGGCCGCCCGGCGGCATGTCGAAATCCGGGACGACGATGTTCAACCGTTGGAGCGAGGCGTCGACCGAAGCCGTCGATTCGATGTTGTCCTTGACGCATTTGATCGCCGCCCAGGTGCCGGCGAAGCGCGACATGGCAAAGCCGTACAGGCCATAGTCGATGATCTCCTGGACACCGGCCGGGTTGAGGATCGGCACCATGGTGTCGACGAAGAGGAATTCCGTGGCGTGCGCATTGGTCGAGGATTCGGCCATGTGGTCGTCGCCCATGAGCGCAAGGACGCCGCCATGTCTGGACGAGCCGGCGAGATTGGCGTGGCGGAACACGTCGCCCGAACGATCGACGCCCGGCCCCTTGCCGTACCAGACCGAAAAAACGCCATCATGGGTGCCCTCGCCCAGCAGTTCCGTCTGCTGCGAGCCCCAGCAGGCGGTGGCGGCCAGCTCTTCGTTGAGGCCGGGCTGGAAAACGATGTCGGCCCCGGCGAGCTGCTTTTTCGCCTTCCACAGCTGCATGTCGAGGCCACCGAGCGGCGAGCCGCGATAGCCGGAGACGAAGCCAGCCGTGTTCAGGCCGGCGCGGCGGTCGCGCTCGCGCTGCATCAGGAGCATGCGGATGACCGCCTGCGCGCCGGACAGGAAGATGCGCTCCTTTCCAAGATCAAACTTGTCGTCGAGCGCGACATCGTGCAGCGTCATCAGGCATTTCCTCTGCGAAGGCCGCGCGGGGCAGCAGCCAACGTCGGGATCGGATGACGCATCCTTTCTCCCCTTGCAAGGCAGGTCAAACAAAATCGAAAGGACCGGCCAACGCGCGACAAGCAGTTCGGCGGGCGCTGGATCACGTATGAAACGGTGCGCCGACAGCGCGATGGCATACGAAAATTCCAGCCGAAATCGATGCCGTCGGAAGGTGTCAGCCGGCTTTCGAGCAGTCCGGCTTCGGCTCGCCCGGCAGCTTGCCGTCGGGATGACCGACGAGGTCGGGATTGGCCGTGTAGAGCTGGTCGATGACCAGCGGCCGATCGGGCAGGATGGACTGGTCTTCCGTCGACATCAGCGTGGTGTCGATCTCCTGCAGGACCGCGCCATCGGCGCCCTTGATGCTGATGGCGATGGCATAGGGCTTGTTCCTGACAACGCAGGTCAGCGCCGGGCTTTCCAGGCTCACCTTGTCGAGCTTCGGCCAGATCTTCTGCTCGACCACGAAGGGATCGCCACCGGCGGGGTTCTGGAAACTGGCAACCGCCACCTGACCCTCGCCCATCGGCCGCAAGGGTCTCAGCGTCACGACATAGGTCGCCCTGGCGAGGCGGTAGTTGAAGACGAATATCTTGCCGGAAACTTCAAACAGCTTGCCTTCACCGCCGGTATCCCGGCAAGCGCCAAGCGTCATCGCCGCGATCAGCGCCGCGCCAGCAACCGTCGAGCGGGAAAGAATTCTAGGCATTCCTGACCTCATTGGCCGCCATGCGGCGGCGATAGTGACGGCTTGCCTTCTGCCTGTTGCCGCACACCGCCATGTCGCACCAAAGGCGGCTGGAATTGCGGCTTCTGTCGACGAACAGCCAGGTGCAATTGGGACAGATCCTGAGCCTCGCGACGGTGTCGTCACGCAGCAGGGAAAGCGCCGAAACCGCCAGTGCCGCCTCGAAGGCGATCGGCGTCGCCGGATCGCCGAACGGCCGTCCCTGCGCCCCGATCTCGGTCCCGCCGGCGGCCAGGCCGTCGGCGCAGGACCGCAGGAATTCGGGCAGATCGGCGGTGGCGACCGCGCCTTTCAACACAGCGCCTCGAAACAGCCTATCGGTCGTCTCGCGGATCGACAGCACGACGGGCGCGATTGCCGCCGGCGAGGACACCGCCAGCCGCCTGTCGCCAAGCTCGGCGGCGCGAAAGCCGCTAGCCGCGTCGGCGAAGCGGGCGATTTCGGCCGGATCGTCGAAGCGGTCGAATGTGCGCTCCGGATCGCCGCGCAGCACGACGGTGTTCGCCGTGTCGAGCGCGAGCAGGCCGCCGGTGAAGCGGTGAGGAGTCCAGGCAACTGTCATTTCCGGAAATCTAACCGATAAATCGCGTTTGACAAGTTAGATTCGGCGATGCAAACCTCGGATGCGCAGGGTATCGTCGCCTTTGTCCGCTCCGCGCTTGTCCTATTCCCTCTTGGGCGGGATGCTTCTGGTGTTGTCGAGCATGCTTTACTTCTTCCAGCAGGTGCTGAACGGGCTGCATTCGGGTGCGCTCTATGCGTTGCTCGCCTTCGGCTATGTGCTGACCAACGGCATTCTGCACCGCACCAACCTCGCCTATGGGGCGCTGTTTGCCTTTTGCGGCCAGGCAATGATCCTGAGCGTCGCCTTCGGCTACCAAGTGCTGTGGCTGACGCTGCTGGCTTCGGTGCTGTTCGGCGTCCTCGCGGCGTTCCTCTATGCGGCGCTCATCAGCCATGTCCTGTCGCGCAGCGTCTTCGAGCCGTTGGCCGACCGCTCGCCCAACGCCATCGTGGTGACGACGCTCGGCATCCTGCTCGTCCTGTCGGAAGCAAGCCGCATCGCCGCCGACACACATGATCTGTGGCTGCCGCCGATGCTGGCCGAGCCCGTCGTTTTCGCCGAAGCCTCCGGATTCAAGGCGACGCTGACGCTGATCCAGGTGCTCGACTGCGCCGTGGTCGTGGCGGCGGTCGCCCTCGCCACCTGGGCATTTGCCCGCTCAAACTTCGGCCGGTGCTGGCGCGCCGTCTCCGACGACCCCAGGGCCGCCGCCCTATGCGGCGTCGACGTGCGCGGCGTGTTCCGGCGTGCCGTGCTGTTCGGCGGCTTCTGCGCCGCGCTGGCCGGGGTCATGGCCAGCCTCTACTACGGCAATGTCAGCTTCGGTTCCGGCCTTGTCTACGGCCTGAAGATCCTGTTCGTGACGGCGGTCGGCGGTTATCTCTCACCGCCAAGGGCAGCGCTGGGCGCGGCCGCTTTCGGCATGGCCGAATCACTGTGGGCCGGCTATTTCCCGGCCGAATGGCGCGATGCCTGGATGTATCTGTTCCTGGTTGCCATGCTGATCCTGATCGGCGCCGGCCGCGACACCGGCAAGGTCGTCTGATCCCGTCAGACTTTGGTTGCATGACGTCTCTTCAGGCCGCGGTTTTCCACCGTGCCGCGAGCGCCGATTGGCCTGCATCCTTCGTCCCCGTGTTGACCAACCGGACCACGCACTGCATACGGTTGGGCCAGGCGGCGCGACGAAAAGGGCGATCGCGCGTCACCGCATCAGGGAGGAATGCATGGCAGGGCTTCTCGCTCTATCCAGAACGATCGATCGTATGAACGAGTTCATCGGCAAATCGGTATCCTGGCTGATCCTGCTGGCGATCCTGGTGAGTGCGGCCAACGCGGTCATCCGCAAGGTGTTCGACACCTCGTCCAACGCCTGGCTGGAGCTGCAATGGTACCTGTTCGGAGCCGCCTTCATGCTGGCCGCCGCCTACACGCTGAAACAGAACGAGCATATCCGCATCGATATCGTCTACGGCCTGTTTTCACGCCGCGTGCAGCACTGGATCGACCTCTTCGGCCACGTCTTTTTCCTGATGCCGTTCGTGACGCTGATGGTGTTCTATTTCGTGCCCTACGTGTCGCTGTCGTTTCACAGCGGCGAGATGTCGACCAACGCCGGCGGCCTGATCGTGTGGCCGGCCAAGGCGATCCTGCTGGTCGGCTTTTTCCTGCTCGCGCTGCAGGGCATTTCCGAGATCATCAAGAAGATCGCCATCATGCGCGGCGTCATTGAGGATCCCAACCCATTCATTTCCGTGCACGAACAGGCTGAACTCGAAGCCAAGGCGCTCGCCGAAGAGGTGCGTTCGTGATGGAGTTCATCGCCCAGAACATGGCGCCGATCATGTTCGCCTCGCTGATCCTGTTCATGCTGATCGGCTATCCCGTCGCCTTTTCGCTCGCCGCCAACGGCTTGATGTTCTTCTTCATCGGCGTGCTTCTGACGCCCTATTCGGGCGGCGCGATCAATCTCGCATGGCCGCTGCTCTATGCGCTGCCGGACAATTTCTACGGCAGCCGGGTGATGTCGAACGACACGCTGCTGGCGATCCCGTTCTTCACCTTCATGGGCATCGTGCTCGAACGATCGGGCATGGCCGAAGACCTGCTCGACACGATCGGCCAGTTGTTCGGGCCCGTCCGAGGCGGCCTCGCCTACGCGGTGATCTTCGTTGGCGCACTGCTGGCGGCGACCACAGGCGTGGTGGCGGCGTCCGTCATCGCCATGGGACTGATCTCGCTGCCGATCATGCTGCGCTATGGTTATGACCGCCGGGTGGCATCCGGCGTCATCGCGGCGTCGGGCACGCTCGCCCAGATCATTCCGCCATCGCTGGTGCTGATCGTTCTCGCCGACCAGCTCGGCCGCTCTGTCGGCGACATGTATGCCGGCGCCCTGATCCCCGGCCTGGTGCTGACCGGCCTATACACGCTCTACATCGTGATCATGTCGATCGTCCGACCAAAGTCGATGCCGGCCCTGCCGCTCGAGGCGCGGACGCTCGGCCATGGCGTGGTGTCGTTGCTGATCGCGTTGATAGCGGCCATTGCGGTCGCCTATGCCGCCTACCGTTACCTGGTGCCCGCTCATGGCGACAATGCCGATATTCTCGGCGCGACGGTCGGCGTCGTCTTCATCTACATCGTCGCGATCCTCGACCGCAGCCTGAACATCAACATGATGTCGCGGCTGGCGCAGCAGGTCGTGATCGTGCTGATCCCGCCGCTGGCGCTGATCTTCCTGGTGCTGGGCACCATCTTCCTCGGCATCGCCACCCCAACCGAGGGCGGCGCGATGGGCGCGGTCGGTGCGCTGGCGATGGCGGCAATGAAGGGCCGGCTGTCGATGGACGTGATCAAGCAGGCGCTGGCCTCGACGACGCGGCTGTCGTCCTTCGTGCTGTTCATCCTGATCGGCGCGCGGGTGTTCTCGCTGACCTTCTACGGCGTCAACGGCCAGATCTGGGTCGAGCATCTCTTGACCTCGCTGCCGGGCGGCGAAGTCGGCTTCCTGATCGGCGTCAACATGCTCGTCTTCTTCCTCGCCTTCTTCCTCGATTTCTTCGAACTGGCCTTCATCATCGTGCCGCTGCTGGCGCCGGCGGCCGACAAGCTCGGCATCGACCTGATCTGGTTCGGCGTGCTCCTGGGCGTCAACATGCAGACCAGCTTCATGCATCCACCATTCGGCTTCGCGCTGTTCTACCTGCGCTCGGTCGCTGCCCGCGTGCCCTATCTCGATCGCCTGACCGGCAAGCAGATCGCGCCGGTGACAACGGGCCAGATCTATTGGGGCGCGGTGCCATTCGTCTGCATCCAGGTGATCATGATCGGCCTGACCATCGCCTTCCCGCAAATGGTGATGCGCTACAAGGGCACGGCCGTCGATTCCGGCACGATCGACTACACGGTGCCCGGGGTGCCCAGCCTGTCGCCGCTCGGCGCGCCGGACGGTGGCGGCGCGCCTGCCAATGGCGGCGCCGCACCGACGGCGCCCAGCACGCCCGATCTGTCGCAGCCCCCGAATTTCGGCGATGCGCCGCCGGCCAAGCCGGCTGCACCCGCGCCGGACCTGTCGCAACCGCCGAGCTTCAATTGATGGAAACGATGCCATGAAAGCCGTGCGGTTGGAGGCAGTGGGCAGCATCTCGTTGCGCGAGATCGCCAAACCGGTCCCGGGCCCGGACGACCTCCTGGTGCGGATCGAAGCCTGCGGTGTCTGCGGCACCGACCGGCATCTTTTCCACGGCGAGTTCCCCTGCAGGCCGCCAGTGACACCCGGGCACGAATTCTCCGGCATCGTCGAGGCAATCGGCACCGCCGTCTCCGGCTTTGCCGTCGGCGACCGCGTCACCGGCGACCCCAACATCGCCTGCGGGCGCTGCGGCCATTGCCATGCCGGCCGCGTCAATTTGTGCGGCAATCTCACCGCCATCGGCATCCACCGCGACGGCGGCTTTGCCGACTATGTGGTGATTCCGCAGAAACAGGCCTTTGTCCTTCCCGCCAATCTGAAGCCAACTCATGGTGCTTTCTGCGAGCCGCTCGGCTGCTGCCTGCACGGCGTCGACCTTGCCGAGATCAAGCCAGGCAGCTCGGTGGTCGTGCTCGGCGGCGGCGTCATCGGCCTGCTTACCGTGCAACTGGCGCGGCTGGCCGGGGCCACCACCATCATCCTGTCGACACGGCAAGCCTCGCGGCGCGCTCTTGCCAGCGAATTCGGTGCGACGGCGACGGTCGATCCCGCCGCCACCGATGTGATCGAGGCCATCGCCGGTCCGGCCGGACTGATGCCCGGTGGCGCCGACGTGGTGTTCGAATGCGCCGGTGTGCGCGAGACCGTCGAGCAGTCGATGAGGCTGGCAAGGGCGGGCGGCACCGTCGTTATCGTCGGCGTGACGCCGCAAGGCATGAAGGTGGAATTCGAGCCCTTCGACCTGTTGTTCCGCGAACTCAAGGTAGTGGGCTCATTCCTCAATCCCTACACGCATAGCCGCGCCGCCGAGCTTATCGCGTCGGGCGTGATCGAGATCGATCGGTTGATCTCCAGGCAAGTCACGCTCGAAGAGGCGCCAGGGGTGATCGCCAACCCGCCGGCTCCTGGTGAAGTGAAGGTGCTGGTGGTGCCAGGTATGGGCTGAGGTTCAGGCTTCGCGGCATTTGGCAATTGCCGTCGCCGTCGAGCAAAGAAAAGCCCCGGGGAACAAAAATGCCCCGAGGCTTTCGAAAAGCAAAGTACGATCGCCTACAGCTTGCCGTTGCGCTGCTGGACCATCATGAAGGTGTCGTAATTGTATTCGGCCACCTGCGCCCAGAGATAGTGCTCCTTGCGGAAGCCCTTGATCGATTCCCAGATCTTCTTGAACGGCGCGTTCGAGGCTTCCATTTCGGCGTAGACCTCGTTGGCCTTCTCGAAGCAGGCGGCCATGATCTCCTGGCTGAATGGGCGCAGTTTGGCGCCGCCGGCCACCAGCCGCTTCACCGCCGGAGGGTTCACATAGTCGTATTTCTGCAGCATGTTGGCGTCCGCGGCCTGGGCGCACGTCCGCAGCAGCGACTTGTAGGTCGGCGAAAGCTCGTCGTATTTCGCCTTGTTGAACATCAGGTGGACGGTCGGGCCGCCTTCCCACCAGCCGGGATAGTAATAATAGGGCGCGACCTTGTAGAAGCCGAGCTTCTCGTCGTCATAGGGGCCGACCCATTCGGCGGCGTCGATGGTGCCTTTTTCCAGCGCCGGGTAGATGTCGCCGCCGGCGATCTGCTGCGGCACCACGCCGAGCTTCTGCACCACTTTGCCGGCAAAGCCGCCAATGCGCATCTTGAGGCCGGAGAGGTCGGCGACGGTGTTGATCTCCTTGCGGAACCAGCCGCCCATCTGCACGCCGGTGTTGCCGCCCGGCAGGCCGAACAGACCTTGCGTGGCGAGAAACTCATTGAACAGATCGATGCCGCCGCCATGGTAGTGCCATGCATTCATGCCGCGCGCGTTGAGCGAAAAGGGCACCGCCGCACCCAGCGCCCATGTCGGGTCCTTGCCCCAGTAATAATATGCCACCGTGTGGCAGGCCTCGACCGTGCCGGCCGTGGTGGCGTCGGCGGCCTGCAGGCCGGGAACAAGCTCGCCCGCGGCAAAGACCTGGATCTGGAAATTGCCGTCGGTGGCTTCCGACAGCATCTTGGAGAACACTTCGGCCCCGCCATAGATGGTGTCGAGCGACTTCGGGAAGGACGACGCCAATCGCCATGTCACCTTGGGGTTGGACTGGGCGATTGCCGGTGCGGCGAGCGTGGCCGCCGCTGCGGCTGCGCCGACGCCGGTGACGCCGGCCTTGCGGATAAATGAACGACGATCCATGCAGTTCCTCCCTTTTGGACCAACAAACCGACGTTCGGGAAATCCTCGGCTCCCGCATCGGTTCGCTCGAAACAATACACGGGCAAGGAGTCGAGTCCAGCACGCCGGCCGGATTTGATGCGAAGCCATGCGACCCTGCAACTATAGTCTAACAGGCGGTTTCGTGGCCCATGCGACACGCTGAGACTTGGCTGGAAAAATGGCCGGGGATCGCTTATTTTAAAGGCAGGATATCCCTTGCCAGATGGAAGACAGACCCAAAATGCAGCAGCCGCTCGTCGCCATATCGACCGACGTCCGTCAGTTCGACAACTACACCTGGCATGCCGCCCCCCAACAATATCTGGAAGCAGCAATCGTAGGTGCCGGCGTTTTCCCACTGCTCGTGCCATCGTTCGGCGACCGGCTGGACTTCGACGAACTTCTGTCGTCGGTCGACGGCGTCATGCTGACGGGCTCGAAATCCAACGTCGACCCCTCGCTCTATGGCGGCGATGCCAGCGAAGCGAACGGCCCTTATGACACCGCGCGCGACGCTACGACGCTGCCGCTGATCCGCAAGGCGATCGAGCGCGGCGTGCCGCTGCTTGCCATCTGCCGCGGCATCCAGGAATTGAACGTGGCGCTCGGCGGCACACTGGGGACCGAGATCCAGGAGCGCGAGGGGTCGCTGGACCACCGTGCGGCGGTGAGCGACAAACAGGATGAGCGCTTCGCCATTCACCAGACCATTTCGATCAAGCCAGGCAGTTGCCTGGCAGGCGTGTTCGGCGCCGGCGACATCAAGGTCAATTCCTTGCATCGCCAGGCGATTGACCGACTGGGATCGAAGCTCGAGATCGAGGCTGTCGCCACCGACGGCACGGTCGAAGCGGTTTCAGTCAAGGGTGCCCGCGCCTTCGCCGTCGGCGTCCAGTGGCATCCCGAATACTGGGTCAAGTCGGACAGCAATTCCGCCAAGATTTTTCGCGCTTTCGGCGATGCGGTGCGCCTGCATGCCGCCGCGAAAGCCGGCGCGCGGGCGGCGGCGGAGTAGTCAGTTTCCAGGTTTCAGCCCACCGTCTGATGCCAGCGACAGCAACGGCTGGGCCGGCGCGTAGGATTCGTAGCCATCGCCATCAGCCACGGCAAAGGTGACGATCGGATCGATGCCGTTGGCGCTGAAGGCAACGGTTCCGTCGTTTTGCTCGCGCCAGAATTTAGCCCGCTCGAGGCCCGGCAGGAGCCGTCGGCAATTCGGCGCCACCGTCAGCAGCGACAGGCCATCCGAGACCGAGGCGCCGCGCGTGACCGCGCATGCGCCTTCGTCGCCGTTGGCAATCAGTCTGTAGGCATTGGAAGGCGTGGCCTCATTGGCAATGCTTTCCCCGCTGCCGTCATGAAACAGCTGAACGCCGCCAAACAGCGCGGCGGCGGCGATCAATGCAAAAAGCGTTTTCATCATTCCTCATCCAGCACACAGGATGAAGAATGATTTCAAAGGGTTAAGCCGACGTTAATAAATATGGCAGTGCCACCGCTCAAGGGCGAGCCTTCACATGCGCCGTCTCGGGCACTGGTGTCAGCGGCCTGCGGTCGCTGAACCACGACACCAGATTGTCGACGCATAGATCGGCCATGGCGCGGCGTGTGTGCTCCGAGGCCGAGCCGACATGCGGCAACAGAGAGGCGTTTGGTAAGCCGAGCAACGCCTTGGGGACATTCGGCTCGTCGGCGAAGACATCGAGCCCGGCGGCGGCGATGGTGCCGTCGGCGAGAGCGGCCGCAAGCGCCGCCTCGTCGACGGTGCTGCCGCGGCCGATGTTGACGAAGACGCCGTTCGCGCCGAGCGCCGACAGGATCTCGGCATTGACCGCTTTCTGTGTCGAAGCACCGCCGGGCGCCACCGAAATCAGCGTGTCGACTGCCTCGGCCAAGCCCTTCAGCGTGTCGTGGTATTGATAGGACAGGCCTTCGACCCGGCGTCGGTTGTGATAGGCGATCGGCAGGCCGAAGGCCTCCAGCCGCCGTGCAATGGCTTGTCCGATGCGGCCCATGCCGAAAATACCGACGCGGCGCGCGCGCAAGGTCAGCCGGCTCAGCGGATAGTTGCCCTTCTTCGCCCAGCTGCCGTCACGCAGCCAGGTTTCGGCACGCGGCAGGTCGCGCACCGTGTTGATCAGCAGCCCGATCGCGGTGTCGGCGACCTCTTCGGTCAGCACGTCGGGCGTGTTGGTGACCATGATGTTTTTCGCCGCCGCATGGCCGACATCGACCGAATCATAGCCGACGCCGAACGAGGCGATGAGTTCGAGCTTCGGCAACGCGTCCATCATCGCCGCACTGATGCCGGCAAAGGATGCGATGCCGCGCACCGCGCGGCGCATCTCGTCGGTGACCAGCGCGGGATCGGCGCGCTCGATGCCGATGCGATTGAACGTCCGGTCGATACGCGCGACGGCGTGGTCGCTGAAATCGGCCGGCACCAGAATGGCAACGGCTCCCAATTGTTCGGCCTTGGTCATGCACGCTCCACCGGCTTGCCGGTCGACTGGCGCACATGCAGTTCCGGCTTGATCAATTCCTGCGAGGGCCGCACCGTCTGTCCGTTGAGCTTGTCGAGCAGCGCGCTGGCGGCGCGGCGGCCAACCTCGCGCTGGCCGTTCCAGACGGTGGTCAGCGCCGGCGTGGCTATCGCCGCCTCTTCGAGGTCGTCATAGCCGGTGACGGAGATGTCGACGCCCGGCACAAGGCCGGCACGCGCAATGCCGTTCATCAGGCCGATGGCGACGAGGTCGTTCCAGCAGCAGGCCGCAGTCGGCCTGTCCTTAAGCGCCAGGAACTGCCCAGCGGCCTCGAAACCGGCCTGCTTGGTGCGCGGGCCTGATATGCGCCAGGACGGCCTGACTTCGAGCCCGGCCGCCTCCATGGCGTTGACATAGCCCTGGTAGCGATCGCGGCCGGTCGAGGTCTGGTCGGTGCCGCCGATCATGGCGATGCGCTTGTGGCCGAGCGAGATCAGATGGTTGGTGGCGAGGCCCGTGCCATAGGCATCGTCGCCGCGAAACACCGGTACGTCGGCACCCTCGACGGTGCGCGCGATCAGCACCGCCGGCAGCCCATTCTCCTCGGCCATGACGATATCGGACGCCGGCGTGCCGATAGCCGGCGACATGATGACGCCATCGGCGCCGAGCTGCAGCAATGTATCGATGAAGGTGCGCTGTTTTTCGAGCTGATCGTAGTGATTGGACAGGATGAAGGTCTGCCGGCTGCGGTCGAGCTCACTCTCGATCGAGCGCAGAATCTCGGCGAAGAACGGGTTCATGATGTCGTGGACGACGACACCGACAATGCCCGAGCGCGAGGTGCGCAGGCTGGCGGCGCGGCGGTTGTAGATATAGCCGATGGCGCGCGCATGTTCCTTGATGCGGTCGCGCGTCGAGCCGGCAACCAGCGGGCTGTCGCGCAGTGCCAAGGATACGGTGGCCGTGGACACGCCGAGCGCATCCGCGATCGTCGACAGCTTGATCTTCTGTGCCAGCCTTTCGCTCCCCGTCGTTTTTTTAAACTGTTTAAGGGCGGCCTTATGCCATCGATCCGGGCCAAATCAAAGTTTTTTTGCCAGCGCCTCGGCCTCGACATCCGAGGCCGCACGGCTGCGCAGCCTGAGCCGATGTTCGCGATGGACGATGTAGAGGCCGCTGGCGACGATGATGGCGGCGCCGACCAGCGTCCAGCGGTCGGGGAACTGCTTGAAGACAAGCCAGCCCGAAATGATCATCCACACCATTTGCGAATAGGGATATGGCGCGAGCGCTGTGGTCGTCGCCAGCCGATAGGCCTGGACCAGCAACCAGTGGCCGACACCGCCGAACACGCCAAGCATGAGCAGCACGGACCAGTGCCAGCCATCATGCGGCAGGGAAAATGAAAACGGCAGCAAGGGCAGCAGCAGGACCGTCGGCGCCAACGCCGAGAACAAGATCAGGCTCTCCGGAGTCTCGGTCGCCGACATGCGGCGCGTCATGATGACATAGAAGCAGTTCGACAGCATCGAGCCGAGCGCGAAGAGATGTCCGATGCCGAAAACGCCGACACCGGGCCGCGTGATGATCAGGACCCCGGCGAAAGCGGCCAGGATAGCCAGCCAGCGCCGCCATCCGGCCCATTCGCCGAGCAGCGGCCCGGCAAGGGCGGTGATCACCATCGGCCCGAAGAAATAGATCGACGTCGTCTCGGCCAGTTGCAGGGAGCGCAGCGCCAGGACATTGAACATGGTCGAGCCGAACAGGAACGCGCCGCGCATCACATGCGCCGGCAGGTTGACCGGCCGAAATCGCCTCGGTTCGCGCCAGCCACGCAGCAGCGCTCCAACCAGCACGACATGCACGGCAAAGCGCACCCAGGCGACGATCAGGACGGAGACGCCGGCCAGGACGAGATATTTGCTGCTGGTGTCGAGGAAGGTGAAGAAGACATAGGTGGTCAGCATGCACAGGATCGCCACCGGCGGCGTCGCGCTTTCGACATGTCTTTGGGAAGGATTCACGTGCAGGCCGGGGAAAAGCTGGACTGGAACCCCACCTTTGCGGGAATTGCGGCTTGCCGGCAAGCCAATTGTCGCCCGCAGCCGCGCCTAAGCTCGCTGGTACAACAACAGTCGGCGTCAGGCTTAGCCTTCGGGCGCTACGCGTGCATGCGGGCGCCCTTGGTTATCTTGTCGACCACCTTCTTCTCGGCACGCAGCGCTATGCCGACCACCTTGGCATCTTCGGGCGCGAATTCGGCAAAGACGGCGCGGTTGGCGGCATCGAAGCCGGTCGAGAACATTTCCTCGACATAGAGCGAGGTGGTGACGCCGCGTTCCAGCGCACGCCGATGGATCGCACTCATCGTTGCCTGGTCGGCCGAGAGCACGATGACCGGCTGGATCGACATGGGATTGTAGAGATTGCCGGCGCGGTCGCGATAGGGCCCGCCGATGATGTCGGGGAATTGCGCGACAATGCCGCTGGTCAGGAAGGCGGTGACGTTGAGTTTCTGCCAGACGGCCAGGTCTTGCCGCAGCACGATTGCAAATTTCGTATCGAACATGGGAAAGTGAGCCATTTCAAGGTTAGGCCCCGTGTAGCGAGGCTGAAGGAGACGATGTCGTTCGATCTAGACCGTCAGGCCTTCGAGGGTCTTGGACGTTTGTGCGCCGATGCCGCTGAAAACTGCATCTTCTCCGCTCGCGACCCCGCGGGGATGGAGCGCATCGAGGCGCGGTTTCACGGCAGCGCCTTCGATCCGCATCGCCACGACACCTACGCGATCGGGGTGACGCTGCGCGGCGTGCAGACCTTCCGCTATCGCGGCGCGGCACGGCTGAGCCTGCCCGGCCAGGTCATCGTGCTGCATCCGGACGAGTTGCACGATGGCGGCGCCGGCACGGAAGAAGGCCTGCGCTACAGGATGCTCTATCTTGAGCCGTCACTGATGCTCGACTGTCTCGGCGGCACGGCGCTGCCCTTCGTCAGGGACGGCGTGGTGACGGACGAGGCCTTCTGCGCGACCCTGCTGTCGGCGCTCGGGCCGTTGGAGCAGGAACTCGACGAGCTGTTCGTCGACGACTTCCTGGCGCGACTGATGCAAAGTCTGAACCGGCATGCCGGCAAGCCGGCAAAGCCAATAGCCGGGACGGCGTGGCGGGCGGCGACACTGGCGGGTGAGTATCTCACGGAAAACCTCGACCGGCCCGTGCGTTCGGGTGAGTTGGAAGCCGTCACGGGTCTCGACCGCTATGCCCTGTCGAGACATTTCCGCGCGGCCTTCTCGACCAGCCCGCATCGTTTCCTGGTAATGCGCCGGCTTCAGCGCGCGCGCAGGATGATCGCCGCCGGCGTGCCCTTGGTACAGATCGCGATCGAGGCCGGCTTCAGCGACCAGAGCCACTTCAACAGGCAATTCAAGAAAGCGTTCGGCATGACGCCGGGCCGTTGGTCGTCCTTGATCCACGGAAATACCGCGGCCGCCTGACGGCCGGAGAGATCAGTCATCCGACTCGGCGTCGTCGTCGATCAGCACCAGTTCCTCGTTGGAGAGGTTGGCCTCGATGCGGGCGAGCAGCTTGAACAGCGCCTTCTGGTCCTTCTTGTCGAGGCCCTTAAGCGCCTGCTTTTCGGTCTTCTTCACCGACTTCTCAATGGCGCGGATGGTTTCACGGCCGGTATCGGTGAGGAAGATATGGGCTTGGCGGGCATCGGAGTCGGACGCGCGTTTCTCCAGAAAACCCTGTGCCTGCAGCCGGTTGATGGTCTTGGTGATGGTCGGCGGACGCACGCCAAGACGCCCGGCGAGATTGCCCGGCGTCTGGCCGTCCTCACGGTCCAGCGCCAGCATGATCTGGTCCTGGCCGGCGTAAAAGCCATGCGCCAGGAGCCGTGCCGCCAGCGCGGTCCTTGCCAGCCTTGCCGCTGAATGCAGCCGGCTCATCGTTGCAGTCTTGTCCGCCTTGGCCATGGTCATCCCTCTTCGGCCGTACCGGTGCGCACAGCATAGACGCAGCCGGCCGGTTGGCAATCGACGATCGAAAAAGATTCCGGCATCCGAAACAGCTTTGCCGGCAAGCATTTGCGGTGTCCGCCGTGGTGATGCCAGATGTTTATTTCAGTTAGATGACAAACGAGTTTCGGGTGAAGGGAATTCGGAGCGACCGCTGCGTGAATGCGATCCGACGACCGGACAGCCCTGGCAAGAGGCCCGTTGATCATTCCGCCGCCGGGGAGGGCGGCCGCTTCCGCGGCCATGATGGCGGGACAATCCCGGTCGGCAGCTTTGGCCCATGGTTTGCCCCGTGCAAAAGCCCGGCGCACATCCTATATGGAACCGACAATCCCTTTTCGCGGCCTGAATTTCAGGGCCTAGTCATTTCGAGGCAAGCCATGAGCGAAGCGCAGACACAGATCCCCGTAACCGTCCTCACCGGCTATCTCGGCGCCGGCAAGACGACGCTGCTCAACCGCATCCTGTCGGAAAACCACGGCAAGCGCTACGCCGTCATCGTCAACGAATTCGGCGAGATCGGCATCGACAACGACCTGATCGTGGAATCAGACGAGGAGATCTACGAGATGAACAATGGCTGCGTCTGCTGCACGGTGCGCGGCGACCTGATCCGTGTCGTCGAGGGCCTGATGCGGCGGCCCGGCCGCTTCGACGCCATCGTCGTCGAGACCACCGGTCTCGCCGATCCTGTGCCGGTGGCGCAGACCTTCTTCATGGACGACGACGTGCGCTCCAAGACCAAGCTCGATGCCGTGGTGGCCCTGGTCGACGCCAAGCACCTGCCGCTCAGGCTCAAGGATTCCAAGGAAGCCGAGGACCAGATCGCCTTCGCCGACGTCGTCGTGCTCAACAAGACCGACCTCGTCACCCCGGAAGAACTCGCCAAGGTCGAGGCGACGATCCGCGCGATCAACCCGGCCGCCAAAATTCACCGCACGACGCGCGCCGGCGTCGCCCTGTCGGAAGTGCTCGACCGTGGCGCCTTCGACCTGTCCAGGGCGCTGGAGAACGATCCGCATTTCCTCGAAGCGCATGATGAACATGATCACCATGACCACGATCATGATCATCACGACCATGATCATCATCACCACGATGGGCACGACCACCACCATCACGCTCATCCGTCCGACATCCATGATGTGACGGTGCAGTCGGTGTCGCTGCGCGGCGGCGAGATGGACCCGAAGAAATTCTTCCCGTGGATCGAGAAGGTCACCCAGATGGAAGGCCCCAACATCCTGCGGCTGAAAGGCATCATCGCGCTCAAGGGCGATGACGAGCGCTATGTCATCCAAGGCGTGCACATGATCATCGAGGGCGACCGCCAGCGCGCCTGGAAGGACGGCGAAAAGCACGAAAGCCGGCTGGTGTTCATCGGACGCGAACTCGACGCTGAACGGCTGAAGAAGAGCTTTGACGCCTGCCAGGCCTAGGTTCAGCCACACGATTCAAAGCTTGAATTGTGCGATACGTACACATATCATGTGTACGTATCGCGATGAGGAATGACCATGCCTAGACCTGCGGACAACAAGACCGAGCGCTACCAAATCCGCATTCCCCCTTCGGAGAAGGCGATGATCGCGCGCGCCGCTGCGCTCTCGCACAAAGACATGGCAGACTTCATCCTCGATAAGATCGTGCCTGCGGCGCAGGCGGTGATTGATGCGGCTGAAGTGACGAAGGTGTCCGACCGCGACTTTAAGCGCATCCTGGACCTGCTGGAACACCCGCCAAAACCCAACGCCAGGCTCAAGGCGGCGATTGCGGCCTTGCCGGACACTTTGTGACTCTTCCGTCCTGGCACGAGGAGCCAATAGCAAAACGCCACGATCGAGCGTCCTTCGATTGTGGCGACCTGCAGATGAACGAATTTCTGCAGCGGTTCGCGCGACAGAGTCATGATCAGAATGCGGCCAAGACCTTCTGCGCGATCGGCGATACAGCTTCGGAACGTGTACTCGGTTTTTATACGATCGCGCCGTCCGCCGTCGCTCATGAAGCCGTTCCCGCAGCCCTGACGAGAGGCTTGGCACGACACGAAGTTTCCGGCTTCAAGCTTGGCCGTCTTGCCACCGATCGCACCGTCGCCAGGCAAGGCCTCGGAGGTCAGTTGCTTGCCGCGGCGGCATTGCGCTGCCTGCGGCTTGCGGGAGAAGGGGGCGGCATTCTGCTCATCATCGACGCCAAGAGCGAGCGGGCGGCAAAGTGGTATGCAAGCTACGGCGCCGAGCGTCTCATAGGATCGGATTTGACTCTGGTGATGCCGTTGGCAGCATTCGCTGCGGATCTACGAGCCAAGGGGCTGCTTTGACGCCTGCCCCTTCATCACTTGCCAATCCCGATGGTTGTCGGAACCGCAAACGTCGAGTAAGCCGCCTCTACAATTCTAATCCAGTCGAACAAAGATAACCCATGCCCACAGTTGCCCCGCTTGATCTCGAAGGCCATTGCGTCGCCGCCGTCTTCCTCGGCGACGTGCCGCATTTCGCGCTGGCCGATGGTGCTGTCCATCGGCTCGACAATGGCCACAAGACGGTGCAGGCCAATGACGGGCTGCTTGCCGCCTTCCATGACGCGGCCAACGACCGGCTGATCACCGGCGGCGAGGACGGCAAGGTTTTTGCCGTGAAAGCCGGCGGCGAGACCCAGGAGGTGGCGAACGCGGGAAAAAAATGGATCACCAGCGTTGCCGCCGGGCCGCAAGGAGCCATCGCCTATGCCACGGGCAAGACCGCCTTCGTGCGCTTCGCCGATGGCAAGACCCGGGAATTTGCCCATCCGCGCTCGGTCGAGGGGCTGGCCTTCTCGCCCAAGGGCATGCGCTTCGGCGTCGCCCGCTACAATGGCGCGACGCTGCATTTCCCCGCCGCCGAGGGCAAGCCGGTGGAACTGGAATGGGCGGGCGCGCACACCGGCATCACCTTCTCGCCGGACGGCGCCTTTCTGGTCACCACCATGCAGGAAAACGCCCTGCATGGCTGGAAGCTGGCCGACGGCAAGCACATGCGCATGAGCGGCTATCCCGGCAAGGTCAAGAGCCTGTCATGGAGCGTGAAAGGCAAGTGGCTGGCCAGTTCCGGCGCGCCGGCGGCGATCGTCTGGCCGTTTTCGGGCAAGGACGGCCCGATGGGCAAGGCGCCGCTGGAACTCGGCACGCGCGGCAATGCCATGGTGACGGCGGTCGCCTGCCATCCGAGCCAGGACGTCGTCGCAGTCGGTTACGACGACGGCATGGTGATGGCCGTGCGCTTTTCCGACGCCAAGGAAGTGCTTTTGCGGCGACCGGGCAAGGGCGCCATCACCACGATGATGTGGGACAGGGAAGAACGCCGCGTCGCCTTCGGCAGCGCCGCCGGCGACTGTGGCGTCATCGACATCACGGCCTAGCCGGGATGGCCGATCACTCGGCCCCGCAGGAGATCTTGCCGGTCAGATCGACGGGCTTGCCGTCGCTTTCCTTGTCGGCGGTGCTGTCATAGACAGCGAGCTTGTAATGCCCGTCATAGACGCCCTCGTCGCTGGCCCTGGTCAGGATCGTCAATTCGACCGAACTGTAGATCTTGGCGACCTGCTGCTCGTGGTAGATGTTTAGCCGCAGTTCCTTGTCGTCGAGCCAATACTGGGTGAGGTTCGCATCCTCTAACACCGTCTTGCGCAATGGATCACCCGTGGGCCTTGCCTTGATTTCGAGGTCGCCGCGGAAATTGAAAGTCGGGCCGCCCATGCCCGTGGTGACGCCGGCATCAACCTGGAATTTGACCTGTGAATCATCGACGGTGCACCAGATACCGCCGGTCGCGAACGCCGTACCGGCCGACAGGAAGAGCATGGTCACGCAGATGATCGTCCGCATTCTTTCCCCCGCTTGTCGTTGCCGACAGCATTGGCGCCGACTTCGCAAGCGGGGTCAAGCGCCCGCCGCAGGCGACTGAGCCAATGCAGAACGGACGCACGGCCAATTGCCGTTGCGGAGGTGGATTGGGTAAGTAGGAATGAGCCAGAGGGATTTTCATGCACGGCAGCGATAGTTCAAAGACCATCGGCGGGATCAGCCGCGACCGCATCGCGCAATTGCGCGAGACGGAAGGGGCAGCCTTTCGCGAGGCGCGGCCGAGATCACAAACCAAGGTCGGCAACGGCCTGCCCGGCTTCTTCGGCGGCGTGCCGATGCACTGGATGAACGATTGGCCGACACCGTTTCCGATCCTGGTCGACAGCGCCCGAGGCGCCACGATCACCGACATGGACGGCAACAAGCTCGACGATTTCTGCCTCGGCGACACCGGTTCGATGTTTGGCCACTCGCCTCCCCCGGTGGCGCGCGCCATTCGCCGCCAGGCCGGGCGCGGCCTGACCTATATGCTGCCTTCCGAGGATGCGCTGGCCATCGGGCTGCTGCTGCAGCAGCGCTTCGGCCTGCCGTTCTGGCAGATCGCGACCACGGCGACCGACGCCAATCGCTTCGCGCTGCGCGTCGCCCGTGCGGTTACCGGGCGGGAAAAGATCCTGGTCTTCAACGGCTGCTATCACGGCTCGGTGGACGAGACGATGGTGCGGCTGATCGACGGCAAGCCCGTCAACCGGCCGGGACTGGCGGGCGAATTCCGCGACCTGACCCGCACGGCCAACGTCATCGAGTTCAACGACGTTGCCGCACTGGAAGCCGCGCTCAAGGACAGGGACGTTGCCTGCGTCATCGCCGAGCCGGTGCTGACCAATTCCTGCATGGTACTTGCCGACCCTGGCTACCATGATGCGCTGCGAAAATTGACGCGTGAAGCCGGCACCCTGCTCTTGATCGACGAGACGCATACGATCTCGACCGGTCCTGGTGGTTACACCAGTAAATATGGGCTGGAGCCCGACTTGTTCGTGCTGGGCAAGCCGATTGCCGGCGGCGTTCCGGCGAGCGTCTGGGGCATGAGCGAGGAGGTCGCCTCGCGCTATGCCGACTATAACAGGACGAAAGAGCCGGGATATTCCGGCATGGGCACGACGCTGTCGGCCAACCCGCTGCAGTTCGCCGCCATGCGCGCCACGCTCGAGGAGGTGATGACGCAGGAGAATTATGACCGCATGGATCATCTGGCGCGGCGGCTCGATGCCGGGCTGACCGGCGTGATCGATCGTTACAATCTGCCCTGGCATGTCTCCCGCGTCGGGGCGCGCGTCGAGTTCATCTGCGCGCCCGGCCCGCTGCGCAATGGTGCCGAGGCGGAAGTTGCGCATGCGCCGGAACTGGAGGCTGCCATCCATGTCGCATTGGTCAATCGCGGCGCGCTGATCGCACCGTTCCACAACATGATGCTGATCTCGCCGGCAACGTCAGGCACCCAGGTCAACCGGCTGATCGCCGCGTTCGGCGCGGTTGCGGCAAAGCTTGCGGCGTGAGACAAGCGCCCAAGCCAAATTTGAGTGCGATCATGACCTCACCTTCGGGCTCGACGCCCACCGAGGCGCAAGCCTTCCTCGACGCCCATCCCGAGATCGAGGCCTTCGATATCGTGCTGACCGACGCCAATGGTGTGGGGCGCGGCAAGATCGTGCGCCGGCATGAGCTGAAAAGCATTTTCGAGGGCGGCCGGCACATGCCGATCTCCATTCTCGGCCTCGACATCACCGGCGAGGATGTGCACGAAACCGGGCTGATCTGGGACAGCGGCGACGGCGATCTGAGGGCCTGGCCGATTCCGGGCACGCTGGTGCCGCTTTACGGCACGAAGCCGCCGCGCGGCCAACTGCTGATGGCGATGTATTATCTCGACGGCCAGCCAATGTCGTCGGATCCGCGGCTGGCGCTTGCCCGGCAGGTCGGCATATTGGCGGCCAAGGGACTCTATCCCGCCGGTGCCTTCGAGCTCGAGTTTTTTCTGCTGGCCAATGAGCGCGACGCCGACGGCAAGGTGCAGCCGGCGCGCGCGGTGCTCGATGGCCGCGTCTCGGGCAAGACCGAAGTTTATTCAGTCGACCATCTGCACGGCATGGAGCCGTTGTTCTCCGACATCTACGCCGCCGCCAAGGCGCAAGGCATTCCGGCCGAGACGGTGATTTCCGAATATGCGCCCGGCCAGTACGAACTGACGCTGAATTACCGCAAGGACGTGATGCGGGCGGCCGACGATCTGGTCATGCTGAAGCGGCTGGTGCGGGCGCAGGCGCGCCGCCATGGTGTCACCGCCTGCTTCATGGCCAAGCCGATCGAGAAATATGCCGGCTCCGGTATGCATTTCCATGTCTCGCTGCAGGACAAGGACGGCCGAAACGTCTTTGCGGAAGCCGCCGGCGAGAGCTGGTCGCTGCCGCTGCTGCGTGGCCTCGGCGGGCTGATCCAGACCATGGCGGAATCAATGCTGGTGTTTGCGCCGCATGCCAATTCCTGGCGGCGCTTCGTCTCGCAATCCTATGCGCCGGTGGCGCCGAGCTGGGGCGTCAACAACCGCTCGGTGGCGTTGCGCGTGCCGGCCGGCGATGCAAAGAACCGGCGCATCGAGCATCGTCCATCAGGCGTCGACGCCAATCCGTATCTGATTGCCGCGACGGTGCTTGCCGGCATCGTCAAGGGCCTCGACGAAGGGCTCGATCCCGGCCCCGAAACGACCGGCAATGGCTATGAAGCGGCCGTCACCCGCACGACGATGCCGGCCGATTGGCGGGCCGCCATCGAAGCGGCCAAGGCGTCCAGCTTCCTGAAGGGCGCGCTCGGCGAGGACCTGCACCGCACCTTTGTGGCGATCAAGCAGTCCGAGTACCTGCGCGTGGCGCGCACGGTGAGCGAGCTGGACTATCATCTCTATCTGCACGAAGTCTGATGCGGGGGACCGGCGGCGATCACTTTTTCGCCGTCACCATCAAATGAGCTGGCGCATTGGCCTTCCGGAACATATCATGAACAAATGAGCGCACTCCCTGTTCGTGAGAAACTGGCAATCCTATCCGACGCCGCCAAATACGACGCCTCCTGCGCCTCATCGGGCGCGGCGAAGAAGGATTCTTTGAAATCCGGCGGCATCGGCTCCACCGAAGGCATAGGCATCTGCCATTCCTACGCGCCGGACGGCCGCTGCATCTCGCTGCTGAAAATCCTGCTGACCAATTTCTGCATCTACGACTGCAGCTATTGCATCAACCGCTCGTCCTCGAATGTGCGGCGCGCCCGCTTCGGCATCGACGAGGTGGTGAAGCTGACCATGGATTTCTACCGGCGCAATTATGTCGAAGGGCTTTTCCTGTCCTCGGGCGTCATCCGTTCGCCTGACGAGACCATGGGCGAGATGGTCGAGGTGGCGCGGCGGCTGCGGCTGGAGGAAAAATTCTCCGGCTATATCCATCTCAAAACCATCCCCGAGAGTTCGGCGGACCTGATCGAGAAGGCCGGGCTCTATGCCGACCGCCTGTCGATCAATGTCGAATTGCCCACCGACGAGGGCGTGAAGAAGCTGGCGCCGGAAAAGAGGCCGGAGACAATCCGGCTTTCCATGGCCAATTTGCGCCGGAAGATGGAGGAAAAAGCCGAGCCGACGTTGCGGACCAAAAAACGCGAACGCTTCGCCCCGGGTGGCCAGTCGACGCAGATGATCATTGGCGCGGACAACACCTCCGACGACGGCATCCTGCACGCCAGCGCCCGGCTGTATGGCAGCTACCATTTGCGGCGCGTCTATTACTCGGCCTTCAGTCCGATCCCCGATTCCTCGTCATCGCTCCCGCTCCGGAAGCCGCCGCTGATGCGCGAACACCGGCTCTACCAGGCCGACTGGCTGATGCGCTTCTACGGATTTTCGCAGCCTGAAATCCTGGCCGGCAGCAGCGATGGCATGCTCGATCTCGCCATCGATCCGAAACTTGCCTGGGCGCTGCGCAACCGGGGACGTTTCCCCATCGACGTCAACCGCGCCGACCGCGAAGCGCTGTTGCGCGTGCCTGGCCTGGGAACCAAGGTTGTCGCCAAAATCCTCGAAACCCGCCGCTACCGGCGACTGCGGCTCGAGGATGTCGGCCGGCTCTGCCATTCGATCGCCAAGCTCAGGCCCTTCATCATCGCCGAAGGCTGGTCGCCAGGCGCGCTCACAGACAAGGCCGGACTCCGCGGCAAGATCGTGCAATCCTGCGAACAACTGGCGCTGTTTTGACGATGCCGCCAGCCGAGCTCGACCTCACCCGCCACACCGTTTGGCTTGAAAGCCAGACCGATTTCGCCGGCTGGCGCGACGCGGCTCGGCGGCTGGCGTTGAATGAGGTCAGCCCCGGGGACATCAGCTGGCATGTCGTAGCCGGTCTCGACCGGCCGCCAAGCGAATTGCCTGACGTGCCGCAGGGCGCTGAGCTCATTGTGCCACGCGATTTCATCGGCCAAGCCGAGACCGCCTTCTGCCATTCCGATCCCGGACGTTTCGCCTTTCTCTACAGGCTGCTGCGGCGGCTGCGCACCGAGCCCAAATTGCTGGCGATCGCATCGGATCCCTACACCAAACGGCTTGAAGCCATGGAAAAGTCGGTGCGGCGCGACAGCCACAAGATGCACGCCTTCGTCCGCTTCCGGAAGATCGGCGACGGCGAGGATGAACGCTATGTCGCCTGGTTGGAACCCGACCATTTCATCGTCGAGCGCAATGCGGATTTCTTCGTCAGGCGTTTTACCGGCATGCGCTGGACGATCCTGACGCCTTACGCGTCCGCCGATTGGGATGGCGAGAGGCTGGCGATCGGGCCGGGCGCGGCCAAGGGCGATGCGCCAGACAAGGACGATACCGAGACGCTGTGGAGGACTTATTTCGAGAACATCTTCAATCCGGCACGCCTCAAGGTGAAGGCCATGCAAAAGGAGATGCCGAAGAAATATTGGCGGAACCTTCCCGAGGCTTCGCTCATTCCTGACTTGATCGCAGGAGCGGACGAGGCCGCCAGGGATATGATTGCGAAGATGCCGACAATGCCCGCGCCGCACCACGCCAAGGTGCAGGCGAGGCACTGGCCTAAGCATGAGCCTACCGAAGCGCCTGAGGACGATGCCGCGCACACGGTTTCCGAATTGCGCGAGGCCGCCAAGGGATGCCGCCGCTGTCCGCTTTGGCGCGATGCGACGCAGACCGTATTCGGCGAAGGGCCTGACAACGCCAAGGTGATTTTCGTCGGCGAACAGCCGGGCGACCAGGAAGACCTCGCCGGCCAGCCGTTCGTCGGCCCGGCGGGCAAGGTTTTCGATGCCATATTGGACGATGCCGGGGTCGACCGGCTGAAGGTCTACGTCACCAACGCGGTCAAGCACTTCAAATTCGAACCGCGCGGAAAACGCCGCATCCACTCCAAGCCGAATGTCGGCGAGGTTCAAGCCTGCCGCTGGTGGCTAGACCACGAGTTTGACCTGATCAAGCCGAATCTCGCCGTGGCGCTCGGCGCCACGGCGGCGCTATCCCTGCTTGGCAAGGCGGTCCCGGTGACCAAGATGCGGGGCCAGGTGATCGAACGCGAGGATGGCTTGCGTGTCTTCCTCACCATCCATCCCTCCTTCATCCTGCGCATTCGGGATCACGCCGGCAAAGAAGCCGAACGCGAGCGGTTTTTGCAGGATATGAAGCAGGTGAAGAAGCTGATAGCGGCTTGATCTGCCGGTTTAGCGGATGAGAATTGCTCGGAGATCGTTCACGTTCGTGCCGGTCGGGCCGGGCACGAAGAGATCGCCAACGGCATTGAAGGCCGTCCAGGCATTGTTTCCGGCCAGCATCGCCTTGGCATCCACACCCGCCGCGCGCATGCGCGAAACGGTCGAGCCGTCGGCGAAGGCGCCGGCATTGTCTTCCGAGCCGTCGATGCCGTCAGTGTCGGCCGCCAGGGCGTGAATGCCTTCGATGCCATTGATGCCAATGGCGAAGGCAAGCAGGAATTCCGAATTGCGGCCACCCTTGCCTTTGGCCCGCAGCGTGACGGTGGTCTCCCCGCCCGAGAGGATCAGAACCGGCTTTTGGAAGGGCCGGTTGCGCGTCGCCACTTCGCGGGCGATGGCCGCGTGGACGCCGCCGACCTCGCGTGCTTCGCCTTCGATGGCATCGGAGAGGATGACGGCTTCGATGCCTTGCCGCCTCGCTTCCACCGCTGCCGCTTCCAGCGACACGCCGGCCGATGCGATCAGATGCACCTCGTTGCGCGCAAAGCGCTGATCGCCGGGATCTGGGGCGTCGGCCGCCGGCGACTGGATATGCGCCATGACCGCATCCGGCAGTTTCATGCCATAGGCTGATATCGAAGCCAGGGCATTCTCACGGCTGCCGACATCGGGAACGGTTGGGCCGGAGGCGACAAGGGCCGGATTGTCGCCGGGGATGTCGGAGACCACCAGCGATACCACCTTGGCCGGCCAGGCCGCGGCAGCCAGCCGGCCGCCTTTGATGGTGGAGAGGTGTTTGCGGATGGTATTCATCGCCGCGATCGGCGCGCCGGAGGCAAGCAGCGCCTCGTTGACGGCGATCTCGTCGGCCAGCGTCAGGCCGGCGGCCGGAGACGGCAGCAGCGCCGAACCGCCGCCGGAAATCAGCGCCACGACCAGATCGTCCGCTGTCAGCCCTTGCACCTTCTCCAGCAGGCGCCGCGAGGCCTCGAGCCCGGCGGCGTCCGGCACCGGGTGTGCGGCCTCGATAATCTCGATGCGCTCGCATTTGGCGCCATAGCCGTAGCGGGTAACGACCAGGCCTTCGATCGTCTCATCCCAGACCTTCTCGAAGGCCGCCGCCATCTGCGCCGAGCCCTTGCCGGCACCGATGACGATGGTGCGGCCCTTCGGCTTTGCCGGCAAATGATCGCGAATGGTCTTTTCCGGATCGGCGGCCGCGACGGCGGCGTCGAAGATGGAGATGAGGAAGGATTTGGGATCGAGCACGGTCATCCTTGGCTGCCATTGGCGATTTGCGAATAGCCGCAAGGCTGGCCCCGCCCCTCATCCGCCTCCCCGCACCTTCTCCCCGTATAGTGACGGGGAGAAGGGAAGCGCTCCAGCGTTGGTGCCCCCTTCTCCCCGTCTCTATACGGGGAGAGGGTGAGGGGGAGGGTCAGCGCTGACGTCACGATTTTTCTTCCGGCGGCAGAGCAAGCTGGCCTGCATCGATGGCCAGGTAATCGCACAGCGCATCGACCACCACGCCATGATCCTGGCGCTCAGGCAGGCCAGAGACCGCGATCACGCCGATGACACCGACGCCCTTGACCGCAACCGGAAAGCCGCCGCCGGCCAACACATAGTCAGCAATATCGAGCCCCTCGCCGATCTTGAAGGTGCGGTCGGGGCGCTGCTGCTCCAGCACCAGCCGGTAAGTGCTTCTGAGATAGCGCTTCACGACATTGATTTTGCGCCGCGCCCAGTCGGGATTGGAAGCGTTCGAGCCCGGCATCGCGGCATAGAACAGCGGCCGGTCGAAGGTCCTGATGTCGACGATGATGGGCAAGTCTTCCCGGAGCGCCCGGTCGCGGATGGCCGAACCGATCTCGAAGGCGACAGCCTCGTCGAAGGCCGTGAAGACAAGCGTCTCTTCCTGTCTCTTGATCAGAGCGATGTCGTCAGCAACGGCCATGTCGTTCCCCTGTCAACTTCGCCGCACGCTTTGACCGATGGCTGCCGCCGGGTCAAGCAGGGAACACGCCGCAGTGCTAAATTGCTATGTCGCTCTTGGCAGGCCGCCCCGCGACATAGACCTCGCGCACCGCGCGGTCGTCTCCCAGCGTCTGCAGCAGGAACAGTTCCTGCGCCAGCGTCTCGACCGTTTCCATCCTGAGCCGCATCGCCGGCGTCGCCCTGGCATCGAGCACGACGATATCGGCGTCGGTGCCATCCTCCAGCGTGCCGATCCTGTCCGCCACCGACAGCGCCTCGGCGTTGCCACGCGTGATCTGCCAGAATGACTGGAACGGGTTGAGCTTCTCACCATTGAGCGCGATTACCTTGTAGCCCTCTTCCATGGTACGCAGCATCGAATAGTTGGTGCCGCCGCCGACATCGGTGGCGGCCGCGATGCGCAATGGTTTGTCGCGGCGGCGAAAGCGCTGATAGTCGAACAGGCCGGAGCCGAGGAACAGGTTGGAGGTCGGGCAGAATACCGCCACCGAACCGCTGTCCGAAAGCGCGTCCGCCTCACGCTCCGACAAATGAATGCAATGGCCGAACAGGCTCTTTTTGCCAAGCAGCCCGTAATGTTCGTAAACATCGGTGTAGTCGCGCGACCAGGGGTAGAGCTGTTGCGTGAAGGCGATCTCGGCGTGGTTTTCCGACAGATGCGTCTGCATGTGCAGGTCGGGATGTTCGCGGCACAGCGCGCCGGCCATCTCCATCTGCTCCGGTGAGGAGGTGATGGCAAAGCGTGGCGTGATGGCATAAAGCTGGCGGCCCTTGCCGTGCCACTCGGCGATCAGCGCCTTGGTGTCGTCATAGCCGGATTGCGGCGTGTCGAGCACGCCTTCGGGCGCGTTGCGGTCCATCATCACCTTGCCGGCGATGTTGAGCATGTCGCGCGCGTGCGACTCGGCGAAGAACGCTTCCGTCGACGCCTTGTGCACCGAACAGTACGCGGCGACCGTCGTCGTGCCATGGCGCACCGTCTCATCAAGGAACAGGCGCGCGATGGGGCGGCCATGCTGCGCGTTGGCGAATTTTGCTTCTTCGGGAAAGGTGTAGGTGTTCAGCCAGTCTAGCAGTTCGGCGCCATAGGAAGCGATGATCTGCATCTGCGGGAAATGCACATGGGCATCGATGAAGCCCGGCAGCAACAGATGCGGCCGGTGATCGATCTTTTTCGTCCCCTCGCCAGCCTGTTTCTCGACATCGGCGTAGGCGCCCGACGCAACGATCCTGCCGTCGCTTATCAGCAGGCCGCCATCTTCCTCGTAGCGCCAGGCGGAGTGGTCGTCGATGGCTTGCGGCCAGCGCACGAAGGACAGCGTGCGGCCGCGCAGAAGTGTCGAGGTCATGCTTATTTCCCCGCGCCTTCGAACCAGGCGACCAGCAGCGCCCGCTCCTTGTCGGTGATCTCTGTGACATTGGCGGGCGGCATGGCGTGGCTGCGGCCTGCCTGCAGGTAAATCTCGCGGGCATGATCGGCAATGCCCGCGTCCGTATCCAGCATCACCCCCTTGGGCGCGTGGTAGATGCCCTCGTAGACCGGCTCCGCGGCATGGCACATCGAGCAGCGGCCAAGCACGGTGTCGCGCACCGCCGGGAAATGCGCCGAAGCGATATAGACTTGCGCCGAGGCGGAAACCTTGGGTTCACCGGTCAGCACCTTCGGCACGGTCGACAGCCAGATGATGATGAGGAACAGGACAAGGGCGCCCAGCCAGGTCCAGTGCGGGTTGCCGGCACGTTTGTGCACGCTGTTGAAATAGTGGCGGATCAAGACACCGATGATGAACACCAGCGAGGCGATGACCCAGTTGAACTGTGTCCCGAACGCCAGCGGATAGTGGTTCGACAGCATCAGGAACAGCACGGGCAGCGTCAGATAGTTGTTGTGGAGCGAACGCTGCTTGGCGATCTTGCCGTACTTCGGATCCGGCTTGCGTCCTGCGATGAGGTCGGCGACGACGATCTTCTGGTTCGGAATGATGACCATGAAGACATTGGCCGACATGATCGTCGCGGTGATGGCGCCAAGATGCAGGAAGGCGGCGCGGCCGGTGAACAGATGCGTCAGTCCCCAGGCGATGAACACCAGCACGCAATAGAGAACCAGCATCAGGCCGGTGTCGCTTTTGCCGAGCGGCGAGCGGCACAGGAGATCATAGACCACCCAGCCGACGCCGATCGTCGCCATCGACAGCAGGATGCCTATTGGCACCGACATCGGCAGCACATTGGGATCGATCAGGAACAGGTCCGCTCCGGCGTAATAAACCACGCACAGCATGGCGAAACCGGACAGCCAGGTGGCGTAGGATTCCCACTTGAACCAGGTCAGATGCTCGGGCATCTCGGCCGGCGCCACCAGATATTTCTGGATGTGGTAGAAGCCACCGCCATGCACCTGCCATTCCTCGCCGAAGGCGCCGACGGGCATGCCTGGTCGCTGGCGCAGGCCCAGATCGAGCGCGACGAAATAGAAGGACGAGCCGATCCAGGCGATGCCGGTGACGACGTGCAGCCAGCGCACGGCGAAGCTCAGCCAGTCCCAGAAAATCGCGAAATCCATCATTGAAGTCGTCCCTGCCGATGACGCGACTTTAAGGTGTGGCGCGTAAACGGAAAGAGGCGAGGTGTGCGATGACTTTCAAAAAAAATTGGAAAATACTAGGTTGATCCCTGCAAACCGGCGAAGGTGCTCCGCATGGCCTATCTCGACAACATCGCCGTCTTCGTCCGCGTCGTCGAGCTCGGCAATCTGTCGGCGGCCGGGCGCGACATGCGCATTTCGCCGGCGGTCGCCTCGAACCGTATCAAGGAACTGGAGAAGCATCTCGGCGTCCGGCTGTTCAACCGCACGACACGGCAGTTGATGCCGACCGAGCACGGCACCGTGTTCTACTCGGGCGCGAAGCAGGTTCTGGAGGCGATCACTGAAGCGGAGGCGGCCGTCTCGGCACTGTCCGGCCAGCCGCGCGGCACCATCAAGGTGACGGCGCCGCTTGGGCTCGGCCGGCGGCTGGTGGCCTCGGGCATTCCCGATTTTCACGACAAATACCCTGATATCGAGGTGCGGCTCAGGCTCTCGGACCACAATGTCGACATCATGAAAGAGGGCATCGATGTCGCCTTCCGGCTCGGCATCATCGAGGACTCCAGCCTTCGGATGCGCGGCATCATGGAATGCGAACGTGTGTTGGTCGCCGCACCCAAATATCTTGAGGCACGCGGCGAGCCCATGGATCCGCAGGAATTGATCGGCAGGAGACATGACTGCCTGATGCTGCGCTATTCCGGCGCACGCGAATATGTCTGGACCTTGCAAACGCCGGCCGGCCAGCAAAAATTCGAAGTGCACGGGCCCTACGACACCGATGACGGCGACGTGCTGACCGGTTGGGCTCTGTCGGGACGCGGTATCATCAACAAGCCGCGCTTCGAGGTCGAGCCGTTCATCCGCGACCGGCGGCTGAAGGTCATTCTCGCCAGCACCCCGCCTACGCCGGTGCAGTTCGCTGCCGTATATCCGCACAAGAAGCTGCAGGATCCCAAGGTGCGCCTGCTGCTCGACTTCATGGCGGAGCGCTGCCAGCGGCTGATCAAGGACATCCTGGCTGGGCGGTAGAACAGGCCGGCAAGTGACCGCCGGCTGGTCCATTCGCCGGGCTTGTCTTGCTGCAGGACGAGCTTAGTTTCGTCCTGCGCGGTTTTGACCGGGCAATCCGCACCCTGGTCGAGGTACGAGCAAAGCCGATGGGTCATCGTTGCCGATTCCGGGGCGCCTCGACCCTCGCGCATCAGCCTATAATCTGGCGCGTCGCTTCGCGTCCCCTCGACGTCATCAGCCACGGCCGTGCCGGCTGGAACGCATCGCTGACCCAACCCGCGCGAGGCCACCAACGTCAGCAGGCCCGAAGGATTTTCGGACACGGTTTTTTCGACGCTGCGCGGAGGAATTCACAGGCATCGTGCAGGGCCTGTGGCAGGACGCGGATGCTCTACTGTTCGACGAGAGCGGCGGTCACGCTGCCTGAACATCTCGGCTTGAAACGGCCGGCTTAGCGGCAGCGCAAGTCTAACTCGCCATCACCCTGTCATGGGGACGGTCGGAACTTGAGGCCGCCCCGTGCACGACTAGAGCCGTCATGATCTCGGCGGCCGCCAGTGCGGCGATCACCTGCGGGCGCTTGTCCTTGACGGCGTCGCCACCGATCGGCGAGACGAGCCGGCCAAATTCAGCCTCCGTGCCGTCCGCCGATTTCAGGAACCAGTTTCTGAATGTCGCCTTCTTGGTCTTCGAACCGATCATGCCGACATAGGCAGCGTCGCCGCGTCTCAGCGCCTCTGCGACGATCAGGAAATCGAGCGCGTGGTCATGGGTGAGGATGGCGAAGGCGGTGCCGGCCGGGGCGGCGCGAACCTCGGCTTCCGGCATCGGCGTCAGCCGCGTCTCGACGGTTTCCGGCATGCCTTCCAGCGCCTCGGCCCGCGTCTCGATGACGACACCGTGCACGGGAAGAAGCGCTACCGTAGACGCGAGCGCCTGGCCGACATGGCCGCCGCCGAAGATGTAGACGTGCGGCAGATGGGCTTCCTCGGCTTCCGCCGCCGCAACCAGTTCGGCGGCCAGCGCTGCATCGACCAGCCGGATCAGCACCTCGACGCGCCCGCCACAGCACTGGCCGATCTCCGGCCCAAGCGGCACATCGAGCGTGGCGCAGATTTCGTCGACTTCGATGCGGGTTCCCCTCCCCCTCGAGGGGAGGGTGGCGGCGAAGCCGCCGGGTGGGGTCGTTGCGGCAGTGCTCGACCCCCTTGCGGTGCCTCCTGCGAGGACCCCCTCTGGCCGCTTCGCGGCCATCTCCCCCTCGAGGGGGGAGATGAGCATCTGCCTGGCTCTGTCGATCGCCATGTATTCGAGCTGACCACCGCCGATCGTGCCAAAGATCGCCGCAGGCGAAACAAGCATGAAAGCGCCCTTCTCACGCGGCGTCGAGCCCTTGGTACCGGCCACTTCGACCAGGGCAAGTCGCGCGGCGCTGCCGAGAAAGGTTTTCAGGCTTTGCACGTTCGAGTTCATGGTTCACGGTTCCCGAATGCAAAATATAGGCTTTTTCGCCTGGGATTGCACGTTTGCCGGCCTTCAGGCGCCAGCCTTGACCTCTTTCTTCAACCGCTCGATCGCCATCAGCACGCGTTCGGGGGTCGCCGGCGCGTCGAGGCGCGGGCAGATCTTGTGGTCGGCGACGCTGGCCACGGCATCCGACAGCGCATGCAGCACTGCCATGCCATGCGGCAGCGGTGGCTCGCCGACCGCCTTGGAGCGATGGATGGTCGGCTCATAGGCCTGCGACCAGTCGGTCAGCGCGACGTTGAAGATCTTCGGCCGGTCCGAGGCCAACGGGATCTTGTAAGTCGAGGGCGCATGGGTGCGCAGCCGGCCCTTGTCGTCCCACCACAGTTCCTCGGTGGTCAGCCAACCCATGCCCTGGATGAAGCCGCCCTCGACCTGGCCGAGGTCGATGGCCCGATTCAGCGAACGGCCACAGTCGTGCAGGATATCGGCGCGCTCGACGACATACTCGCCGGTCAGCGTGTCGACCGACACTTCGGCGCAGGCCGCGCCATAGGCATAGTAGTAGAAGGCGTGGCCCTGGCCCTTGCCGCGGTCCCAGTGAATCTTCGGCGTTTTGTAGAAGCCGGCGGCCGAGAGCTGCACACGCGCGATGTAGGCCTGCTTGACCAAATCGTTGAAGCTGACTTCCTGGTTGCCGACGCGCACCCGGTTGGGCAGGAACACCACCTGGTCGACAGGTATCTGATATCTCTCGGCGGCGAAGTCGGTCAGCCGCTGGCGGATCTGGCGCGCCGCGTTCTGCGCCGCCATGCCGTTGAGGTCGGCGCCCGAGGACGCCGCCGTCGGCGCGGTGTTGGGCACCTTGGCGGTTGTGGTGGCGGTGATCTTCACGCGGTCGAGGTCGATCTGGAACTCCTCGGCCACGACCTGCGCCACCTTGAGGTGCAGGCCCTGCCCCATTTCGGTGCCGCCATGGTTCATGTGCACCGAACCATCGGCATAGACATGGACCAGCGCCCCGGCCTGGTTGGACTCGGTCTTGGTGAAGGAGATGCCAAACTTGACCGGCGTCAGCGCCAGGCCGCGCTTGACGAAGCGGCTGTTGGCGTTGAACGCGGAAATCTCGCGGCGGCGGCGCGCATAGCTGGCGCTCTCTTCCAGTTCCGCCACGATGCGCTGGATGATGCAGTCCTCGACCTTCTGGTGATAGGGCGTGACGCAGCGCGCGCCGATCGCCTCCATCGAGTCATAGAAATTCAGCTTGCGGATTTCGAGCGAATCCTTGCCGACCGCGAAGGCGACCTCGTCGATGACCCGCTCGGCGCCGATCATGCCTTGCGGGCCGCCGAAGCCGCGGAAGGCGGTGTTGGAGACGGTGTTGGTGTAGAGCGGCGCCGACTTGGCCAACACCGCGGGATAGAAATACGCGTTGTCGCAGTGGAACAGCGCGCGGTCGCCGACCGGGCCGGACAGGTCGGCGGAAAAGCCGCAGCGCAAGGCATAGGTGAAATCGACGCCGAGGATGTTGCCCTCGTCGTCGAAGCCGACCTCGTAGTCGATGGCGAAATCGTGCCGCTTGCCGGTGGCGGTCATGTCCTCGTCGCGGTCGAGCCGGACCTTGACCGCCCGCTTCAGCTTCTTGGCGGCGATGGCGGCAATCGCGGCGCACTGGTTGGCCTGCGTTTCCTTGCCGCCGAAGCCGCCGCCCATGCGGCGCACCTCCACCGTCACCGCGTTGCTCGGCACGCCGAGCGTGTGGGCGACCAGATGCTGCGTCTCGCTCGGCCCTTGCGTCGAACAGTAGACGGTCACCTCGTCGTCCTCGCCGGGGATGGCGAGCGACACCTGGCCTTCGAGATAGAAATGGTCCTGGCCGCCAAGCCACATGCGGTTCTTGACGCGGCGAGGGGCGGCCTCGATTGCGGCGGCCGCGTCGCCACGCTTCAGGATCAGCGGCGTGGTGACCTGCTTGTCCTTGGTCGGATCGAGGTCCCATATGTCGACGACGGCGGGAAGCTCGTCATACTCGATCCCAGCCAGGCGCACGGCGCGACGCGCCGCCTCGCGCGTCTCGGCAATGACCGCGAAGATCGGCTGGCCGAAGAACTGCACCTTGCCTTCCGCCAGCACCGGATCGTCATGCATGTTGCTGGGCGAGACATCGTTCTCGCCCGGCACGTCGGCATAGGTCAGCACGTCGACGACGCCAGGGGCCGCGCGCACCGCCGAGAGATCGACGCTCTTCAGGACGCCATGCGCCACCTTGGACAGGCCAAGACCGACATGCAGCGTGCCGGCTGGCTCCGGCATGTCGTCGATATAGACCGCGCCGCCGCTGACATGCTTGTGGGCGGAATCGTGCCGCTGGTCGGTGGCGACGCCGCCGACTATCTTCTCGGCCTTGAGGTTTGATGGTGCGTGCTTGTTCATCAGGCCGCCTCGCTGCGTGATACCTGGAACGGCGCCTTGGTGCCGGTGGTTTCCACGTAAAAGCGCAACAGAAGGTTCTTCGCCGCCAAAGCTCGGTATTCGGCGGTTGCGCGCATATCGGTCAGCGGGGTGAAATCGCTGGCATAGCAGGCCATAGCCGCTTCCACCGTCACTTCGGTCCAGGCCTTGCCGAGCAGCGCCTTTTCGACAGAGGACGCCCGCTTCGGCGTTGCCGCCATGCCGCCATAGGCGATGCGGATATCGGCTACCGTGCCGTCCTTGGCCAAGGCCAGATAAAAGGCGCCAAGGGTCGCGCTGATGTCCTCGTCGCGGCGTTTGGTGACCTTGTAGACGGCGAACTTTGTCCCCTTTGCCGGCACCGGCACATGCACGGCCTCGACGAACTCGCCTGGCTGGCGGTCCTGCTTGCCATAGGCGATGAAGAAATCCTGCAACGGGATCGTGCGCCGTGTCTTGCCCCGGCGCAATGTCAGCCGTGCACCGAGCGCGATGAACGGTGGCGGCGTGTCGCCGATCGGCGAGCCGTTGGCGACGTTGCCGCCGATCGTGCCCATGTTGCGGACCTGTTCCCCGCCGATGCGGTCGAACAACGGCCCCAATGCCGGGATGCGTTTCGACAGTGTCGAAAAGGCTTCGGTGTAGGTGACGCCGGCGCCAATCGATATGACACCATTGTCTTCCGTGATGGTGCAAAGCCCCGGCAGATTGCCGATGAAGATCGCCGGCGAGATGTCGCGCATCTGCTTGGTCACCCACAGGCCAACGTCGGTCGAACCGGCTACGACGGTGGCGGTCGGCTCTTTTTCGAAGACAGCCGCGAAATCGTCGGCATCGGCCGGCACTACCAGCCGCGTCCCGCCGGCGCCGATCTCGACCCTGGCGCCATCCTGCAACGCCTGCAGCCGTGTGGTGACGTCCCGGCGCTCCACCGCCAGCACGTCTTTTGCCGCCTTGCCGTAGCTCGATATGGCGTGCGCGGCGCGCATGATCGCCTCATAGCCGGTGCAGCGGCAGAGATTGCCTTGCAAGGCTTTTTCGATGGCCGCGTCCGAAGGGTCCGGTGACTTCATCCACAAGCCGTAGAGCGACATGACGAAACCCGGCGTGCAGAAGCCGCATTGCGAGCCATGGAAATCAACCATAGCCTGCTGGACCGGATGCAACTGGCCAGCTTCGCCGCGCAGGTGCTCGACCGTCACGACATGGGTGCCGTCGAGCGAGCCCAGAAAGCGAATGCAGGCATTGACGCTTTCATAGACCAGTCCGGTGGCCGAAAGTCTGCCGATCAGCACCGTGCAGGCGCCGCAATCGCCCTCGGCGCAGCCTTCCTTGGTGCCGCGCAGCGAACGGTCGAGCCGCAGCCAGTCGAGCAGGGTCGCGTCAGGCGCCACGGATGACAGCGCGACATCCCTGCCATTCAGAATGAAGCGGATTTCGTTGCGGATATTGACTTTGGCCATGCCTCAGCTCCCCCTGTAGGTGGAATAGCCGTATGGCGAGATCAGCAATGGTACATGGTAGTGCAGCGCCTGCGCCATGCCGAAGCGGATCGGCACGCTGTCGAGGAAGGCCGGCTCGGGCAGCTTCGTTCCTTGGCCGCGCAGATAGTCGCCGGCCGCGAACACCAGTTCATATTCGCCGATGCGGAAGTCGGCACCGGCCAGCAGCGGCGCATCGCAGCGGCCGTCGGCATTGGTGACGACCGTCTTCAGAAGCGTGCGGGCCAAACCCTCGATATGGTAGAGCGCGATGGACAATCCCGCCGCCGGCCTGCCGGTCGCGGTATCCAGGACATGGGTCGTCAGACGCCCGCCATCGGCTTTCGATGTCTCTGCCATTGGCCGCCTCCCATTTTCCAATACGAACAAATTGGCCGGTACAATCGAACACTACTGATGAATTGTGCGCCAATTAAAGGCGATGCATAAGTCCCGGTCGAGCGGAGTGCGACAAAAACACTTTCAAAAATTTTGAGGGGAATGCGAGAAGCACCCTTTCGATATCCTGATCATACTTCCGGTGATGCCGGGCGCGGAGGGACGATGCGTTACAGCAGGGACATGCGTGGCTACGGAGCCAATCCGCCGGATCCGAAATGGCCTGGCGGCGCGCATGTCGCCGTGCAGTTCGTCGTCAACTACGAAGAGGGCGGCGAGAACTGCGTGCTCCACGGCGACAAAGCTTCTGAGGCCTTCCTGTCCGAGATCGTCGGCGCGGCGCCCTGGGTGGGCCAGCGCCACTGGAACATGGAATCGATCTACGAGTATGGGGCGCGGGCCGGCTTCTGGCGGCTGCTGCGCCTGTTCAGCGAAGAGCAAGTGCCTGTCACCTGCTATGGCGTCGCCACGGCGCTCGCGCGCTCGCCCGACCAGGTCACGGCGATGCAGGAAGCCGGCTGGGAAATCGCCTCGCACGGGTTGAGATGGATCGACTACCGCGACCACGACGCCGAGGACGAGCGCCGCGACCTCGAAGCGGCGATCAAGCTGCACTACGAGGTGACCGGCCAGCGCCCGACCGGCTGGTATACAGGCCGCACATCGATCAACACGGTGCGGCTGGTGGCAGAGGAAGGCGGCTTCGACTACGTCTCGGACACCTATGACGACGAACTGCCCTACTGGTTCGAGCATGAGGACGGCACGCAGCTCATCATCCCCTATACGCTCGACGCCAACGACATGCGCTTTGCCACACCGCAAGGCTTCAACTCGGGCGACCAGTTCTTTGCGTATTTGAAGGACAGTTTCGATACGCTCTATGCCGAAGGCAAGGCCGGCCGGCCGCGCATGATGAACATCGGCCTGCATTGCCGCCTGGTCGGGCGGCCGGGCCGGGTGGCGGCGCTGAAACGCTTCGTCGACTATGTCAAAGCGCACGACAAGGTCTGGCTGGCGCGGCGCATCGACATTGCTCGGCACTGGCAGGAAAACCACCCCTATCAGCCGGCCGCCCCGCGCCCGTCGAAGATGGAATTCGAGACGTTCGTTCACGCCTTCGGCGGCGTTTTCGAACATTCGCCCTGGATCGCCGAGCGGGCCTACGAGCTGGAGCTCGGCCCGGCGCACGACACGGCGGGCGGCCTCCACAATGCGCTTTGCCGCATCTTCCGTTCCGCCAGTGAGACCGAACGGCTCGGCGTGCTCAACGCCCATCCCGACCTCGCCGGCAAGCTGGCCAAGGCCAGGCGACTGACGGCGGAATCGACCAGGGAACAGGCTTCCGCCGGTCTCGACGCGCTGACAGACAAGGAACGCGAACTGTTCTCCAAGCTCAACGCCGCCTACGTCACCACCTTCGGCTTTCCCTTCATCATCGCGGTGAAAGGCAAGACAAAGGAGGAAATCCTCGCCGAATTCGAAGCCCGCATCGGCAACAGCCGCGGCGTCGAATTCGAAACCGCCTGCAAACAGGTCGAGCGCATCGCGCTGCTGCGCCTCAAGGACATGCTTCCACAATAGGTTTGAACCCATGGATACGATCAGGATGCCCGAGCGAACCTATTATGCCCCAAAGGGCGGCCATTCCGGCCAGAGCGAACTTCTGACCGGCCGCGCCGTCTTTACCGAGGCCTATGCAGTCATCCCCAAGGGCGTGATGCAGGACATCGTCACCAGCGCCCTGCCGTTCTGGGACAAGACCCGTGTCTGGATCCTGTCGCGGCCGCTGTCCGGCTTCGCCGAGACGTTTTCGCAATACATCGTCGAGGTCGCGCCCGGCGGCGGCAGCGAGCGGCCGGAGCCCGATGCCAGCGCCGAAGGCGCCCTGTTCGTGGTCGAGGGCGAACTGACGGTTCTGCTCGACGGCATGAAACATGTGTTGCGCCCCGGCGGTTTTGCCTTCCTGCCGCCGGCCAGCGGCTGGACAGTCCGCAACGAAGGCAAGGCGGCTGTCCGCTTCCACTGGATACGCAAGGCTTATGAGGCGGTCGACGGCCTCGAGATTCCGCAAGCCTTCTTCACCAACGAACAGGAGATCGCGCCGACGCCGATGCCCGGCACCGAGGGCCGCTGGGCAACGACGCGGTTCGTCGATCCCGCCGATCTGCGCCACGACATGCACATGACCATCGTCACGCTCGAGCCGGGCGCGGTCATTCCGTTCGCCGAGACGCATGTCATGGAACACGGGCTCTATGTGCTCGAAGGCAAGGCTGTCTACCGGCTCAACCAGGACTGGGTCGAGGTCGAGGCGGGCGACTATATGTGGCTGCGCGCCTTCTGCCCGCAGGCCTGCTATGCCGGCGGCCCCGGCAAATTCCGCTATCTGCTCTACAAGGACGTCAATCGGCACGCCAAGCTCGGCGGGGCCGGCATCGCGAAGCGGACGTCATGAGCCGCATTGTCGCGCGGCCGCTGACCCGTGGGGCCTTCGCCGAATTCGGCGATGTCATCGACATGGGCGGCGACAACCACTATCCGATCAATGGCGGCAAGGCAGAGCGCTACCATGACCTCGCCACCGCGCAAGCCACGGGGCCGAATGCGCGCGTGCTGATCTCGATGGTGCGCGGCACGCCCTATGACATGCCGCTGAAGCTGACCATGGTGGAGCGCCACCCCTTGGGCAGCCAGGCTTTCATACCGCTGTCGCCGCGTCCGTTCCTGGTCGTCGTCTGCCCTGACGGCAAGGACGGGCCTGGCGAGCCGCATGCCTTCGTCACCGCACCGGGGCAAGGCATCAACTATTTCCGCAATCTCTGGCACGGCGTGCTGACGCCGCTCGGAGAGCCTCAGGACTTTTTGATCGTCGACCGTGGCGGCGACGGCTCCAACCTCGAGGAATTCCATTTCTCGCACGCCTACGAAATCCACCTCCCCGACGAGAGCTTGTGATGACCGACATCTCGCTGATCGACCGCCTGCTCGACGTCATCGAGCACGACATCGTGCCGAAGACGGCAGAAGGCGTCGCCCACGGCAACAAGCTGTTCGGCGCGGCGATCCTGCGCAAGGACAACCATTCGCTGGTACTGGCCGAGACCAACAACGAGATGGAAAACCCGCTCTGGCATGGCGAGGTGCATTGCCTGAAGCGCTTTTACGAGATGCCCAGGGCCGAGCGCGTCGACACCAAGGACGCCATCTTTCTCGCCACACACGAGCCCTGCTCGCTCTGCCTGTCGGCGATCACCTGGGCCGGCTTCGACAATTTCTACCATTTGTTCAGCCACGAGGATTCGCGCGACAGTTTTGCCATCCCGCATGATCTCAAAATTCTGAAAGAGGTCTTCACCCTCGACCCCGGCGGCTACAATGCCGAGAACGCCTATTGGAAAAGTTTTTCGATCCGCAGGTTGGTGAGGGCGCTACCCCGGGCCGAACGCCAGCGGCTGGAGGAGCGGATCGGGAAAATCTCGGCGCGCTACGACGAATTGTCGGGCGACTACCAGGCGAGCAAGGCTGAGAACGACATTCCGCTGAACTGAGCTTCCGTCTCAACAATCGCCGCTTGTGTTACCCCCTTTATGGGGGCATACTGGATTATGGATAAAGGCTGACCCACTTACGATCTTGATGCAATCAAGACGACATTTGGGTCTGTCGACACGCTGGCGATCACAACGTCCGCACTGCGGGATGCTGTTGGGCTGGGCTTCGATCGCGCCGGTTTGATCGAGGTGATCGACAGCGTGACGCGGAAGATGTTTGTAAAGTCGATGACGACTTTCGCGGATCATCGAGTGTGGCAAGACGTCTATCACGTGCCAGCGCGTGACATGCTTCTCTATGTGAAATTCCAGGCGGATGTCGTGACCGAATTCACGATCATGTCATTCAAGGAGAAATGACCATGGCGACAAGGGAGAGCAGTGAAACGAATAGGATGGTCTCCCCCGAAACCGGAGAAACGTTGATGCGCGGAGTCCGTCCATTCACCGTGACCTATAAGGGCGAGAGCATGATCGTCGACCTGCCCGGCTACTATCCTCCATCGGATGGCGAGGGTGTGCATGTCGGCGACGACATGGCCGCCGTTGATGCCGGGTTGCGCGCGCTCAAGGAGAAGATCGACGGCGTGCCGGCCCCGTCAACCATCCGCCGCATGCGCACGAAGCTCAAGCTGTCGCAGCGCGAGGCCGGATCCTTGTTCAAGGTCGGCGAGAACGCCTTCGACAAGTATGAAAGAGGCTTGATCGAACCGAGTGGCCCGACCATTCAATTGATGACACTGCTGGAGAAACATCCCGAACTGCTCGACGAATTGCGATAGCGGCACAGGTCGCATATTTCGCTGCTCCAGTCGCGAATGGCGATTGAAAGTTCTCGTGCCGCGGAGCGTTATGCCTGCCATGAAAATCATCACCGAATTTCCCCGCAAGGTCGTCGAATTTCCCGATATGGGCATCGTCATGCCCGATGGCTGCCGGCTATCGGCTCGGGTGTGGATGCCAGAGGATGCGGGCGACGATCCGGTGCCTGCCATCCTCGAGCACCTGCCCTACCGCAAGCGCGACGGCACGATCTTTCGCGATCAGCTTACCCATCCCTATTTCGCCGGCCACGGCTATGCCTCGATCCGCGTCGACATGCGCGGCAACGGCGATTCCGAAGGGCTGATGGACGACGAATATTCCGAACAGGAACTGCAGGACGCCTGCGATGTCATCGCCTGGGCGGCGGCGCAGCCCTGGTGCAACGGCAATGTCGGCATGATGGGTATTTCCTGGGGCGGCTTCAACTGCCTGCAGGTGGCGGCCAAACAGCCGCCGGCGCTCAAGGCGGTGATCAGCCTGTGCTCGACCGTCGACCGCTATGCCGACGACATCCACTACAAGGGCGGCTGCCTTTTGAACGAAAATTTCGGCTGGGCCTCGACGATGCTCTCCTATTCGTCGCGGCCGCCGGATCCGCTGATTGCCGGCGACGACAGATGGCGCGACCTCTGGATGACCCGGCTGGAGAACCTGGCCTTCATGGCGCCGCTGTGGCTCAGCCACCAGCATCGCGACGGCTATTGGAAGCGCGGTTCGATTTGCGAGGATTTTTCGGCCGTCAAGGCGGCTGTGCTGTCGATCGGCGGCTGGCACGACGGCTACCGCAACACGATCTCGCACCTCGTCACCAACATCGAGGCACCGGTCAAGGGCATCGTCGGACCGTGGATCCACAAATACCCGCACTATGCCGGCCCCAAGCCAGCCATCGGCTTCCTCCAGGAAGCGCTGCGCTGGTGGGACCGCTGGCTGAAGGGCGCCGAGACCGGCGTCGAGGCCGATCCCGACTACCGCGCCTATGTGATGGACAGCGTGCGTCCCGCGCGCTGGCATCCGGAGCGGCCCGGCCGCTGGATAGCCGAGCAGGAGTGGCCATCGTCCAACATAACGATTGAAGCGCTCGAGCTCATGGCTCCGGGTGCAGGGCCTTCAACCGTCGCTTCGCCGCAAACCTGTGGGCTTGCCGGCGGCGAATACTTTCCGTTCACCTTCGGACCGGAACTGCCGGGCGATCAGCGTCTTGATGATGGGCTGTCGGCCTGTTTCGACCAGCCTGAGCTCACCAAGCCGATCGAGATCGTCGGCGCGCCGGAGCTTGAGGTCCAGCTTGCCTCGGATCGGCCCCAGGCCAACATCGCTGTCCGGCTCTGCGACGTGCATCCCGACGGCGCCTCGGAACTGATCTCCTATGGCGTGCTCAATCTGACGCACCGCAGTTCGCATGAATTCCCCGAGGCGCTGGTCCCCGGGGAGACGGTTTCGGTCCGTGTCGTGCTCGATCAATGCGCCTACCGTGTGCCGGCCGGCCATCGTCTGCGCGTCGCCGTTTCGACCGCCTACTGGCCCGCTATCTGGCCCTCGCCCGAGCCGGTACGACTGACCGTGTCGGCGGCCACGCTATCGGTGCCGTTGCGCCTGCTGGCAACAGGCGACGAAGCCGTTTTCGCCGAGCCGGAAGGTGCTACGCCGTGGGCGACCGAGACGGTTCGGCCCGCCAATTCCGAACGCCATGTCGACCGCGACGAAAAGACCGGGATTGTCACGCTGTCGATAACGGACGACTTCGGCGAAGTGCGCGATCTCGACCACGGACTGGTCAACGGCAGCATCGCCCGCGAAACCTGGACCATCCAACCTGACGATCCCCTGTCAGCCTCGGGAAAAACACACTGGACGCAGACCCTGTCGCGAAATGGATGGTCGGTCCGTACCGAGACATGGGCGCAGATGCGGTCGGACACGCAAAACTTCATCGTCAGCGCCCGAATCGAAGCCTATGAGGGCGAAAAACTCGTCTTCGAGCGCGATTTCGACGAAAAGGTCCCGCGTGCGCTTGTTTGAGCGTTGAAATCATTGATCCAAATGCGACGTGCGATTTACGCCACGGCATGTCGCATTCGGTCTTGCTTACCGCTTTCCCTTGCGGTCATTATTCCCTTTAACAAGAAGCAAGAAAATCGACCGCAGAGTCGAACCAACAGAGTGAGGAACTCAAATGTCAAATGAACTAGAATTCCTTAGCCGGCGCGTTGCGTCTGGCAAACTGAGCCGTCGTGATTTTCTCGGCCGGGCGGCAGCGCTCGGCATCGCCGCACCCTTCGCCAACGCGCTGCTTTCGAGCGCGGCGCGCGCAGCGGGTCCGGTCAAGGGCGGTACGCTGAAGGCCGGCCTGGTCGGCGGTGAATCCACCAACAGCCTCGACCCGGCGCTGATGATGACGCAGGTGCCGTTCGCCTTCGGCAAGTGCTGGGGCGAAATGATCGTCGAGCTGTCGCCGGAAGGCAAGCTCGAGAACCGCATCGCTGAAGACATCGGCTCGTCCAAGGACGCCAAGACCTGGACGCTGAAGATCCGCGACGGCGTCGAATTCCACAACGGCAAGACCGTGACCGCGGAGGACGTGGCCGCCACGCTGGAGCGCCATTCGGACGAGAAGTCGAAATCCGGCGCGCTCGGCTACATGAAGGGCATCGACACCATCAAGGCCAGCGGCAAGGAAGTGGTGCTGACGCTGAAGGAGGCCAATGCCGACCTTCCCTATTTGCTCAGCGACTATCACCTGATCGTTCAGCCCAATGGCGGCAAGGACAAGCCAGATGCCGGCATCTCGGCAGGGCCATACGTGGTCAAGACCAACGAGCCTGGCGTGCGCCATGGCGGCGAGCGCTTCGCCAATTACTGGCAGGGCGACAAGATGGGCCATGCCGACCAGATCGAGGTCATCGTCATCAATGACGCGACCGCCCGCACGGCAGCGCTGCAGGGCGGCCAGGTCAACATGATCAACCGCGTCGAGCCGAAGATCGTCGACCTGATCAAGCGCGTGCCGGGCGTGACCATCCGCAACCACGCCGGTCCCGGCCACTACGTGTTCATCATGCATTGCAACACGGCGCCGTTCGACAACAACGACCTCAGGATGGCGCTGAAGCTGGCGATCGACCGCGAGGAGATGCTGACCAAGGTGCTGCGCGGCTACGGCTCGCTCGGCAACGACTTCCCGATCAACGCGTCCTATCCGCTGTTCAGCGAGATCGAGCAGCGCAAGTACGATCCCGACAAGGCCAAGTTCCACTACAAGAAATCAGGCCATGACGGCACCGTGCTGCTCAGGACCTCGGACGTGGCTTTCCCCGGCGCCGTGGATGCGTCCCAGCTGTTCCAGCAGAGCGCGGCCAAGGCCGGCATCAAGATCGAGCTCAAGCGAGAGCCCGGCGACGGCTACTGGAACGAGGTCTGGAACAAGCAGCCCTTCTGCGCCTCCTATTGGGGCGGCCGCTCGACGCAGGACCAGATGTACTCGACCGCCTACCTGTCGACGGCAGACTGGAACGACACGCGTTTCAAGCGCCCGGACTTCGACAAGATGGTGCTGGCGGCGCGCGCCGAACTCGACGAGGCCAAGCGCAAGCAGATGTACCATGACATGGCTGTCATGGTCCGCGACGATGGCGGCCTGATCCTGCCGATGTTCAACCAGTTCATCGACGCCACCGGCGCCAAGGTCGATGGCTGGGTGGATGATCCGCACCAGGAACTGATGAACGGCTACGCCCTGGCGAAGTGCTGGCTGCAGGCCTGAGTCCGGCTTTGCAGAGATGTCTTCACCCATCCTGAAACTCATTGCCCAGCGCATTGCGCTGGGCATCCTCCTTCTGTTGGCCATCTCGGTCCTGATCTTCGCCGGCACGCAGATTCTGCCAGGCGATGTCGCGCAAGCAATTCTGGGACAATCCGCGACGCCGGAATCGCTCGCCAATCTGCGCGAGCAGCTCGGGCTGAACGACCCCGCCTATGTCAGGTATTTCCACTGGCTCGGCGGCGTCTTGACCGGCGACCTCGGCACGGCGATGTCGAGCGGGCAGGATATCGCAACCTCGATCAAGTCGCGCCTGTGGAACACACTGTTCCTCGCCTTCTGGGCGGCGATCGTGGCCGTACCGCTGGCCATCATCCTGGGCCTGATCGCGGTGCGCTACCGCAATGGCTGGGTCGACAAGCTGATCTCCGGGCTGGCACTGGCCTCGACCTCCTTCCCCGAATTCTTCATCGGCTATGTGCTGGTCTATTTCTTCGCCGTGAAGTGGCAGATCTTTCCCGGCATCTCGACTGTCTACGAAGGCATGCCCTTCGGTGAGCGGATGCAGGCGATCGCGCTGCCGGCGACGGCGCTGACGCTGGTGGTGCTCGCCCACATGATGCGCATGACGCGAGCGGCGATCCTCAATGTCATGCAGTCGGCCTATGTCGAGACGGCGGAACTGAAAGGCCTGTCGGCGTTCAACGTCATCCGCAAGCACGCCTTCCCCAATGCCATCGCGCCGATCATCAACGTCGTCATGCTCAACCTCGCCTATCTCATCGTCGGGGTCGTCGTGGTCGAGGTGATTTTCGTCTATCCCGGCATGGGACAATATCTCGTCGATCACGTCACCAAGCGTGACGTACCGGTGGTACAGGCCGTCGGCCTGATCTTCGCCGCCGTCTACATCAGTCTCAACATCATCGCGGACATAGCGGCGATCGTCGCCAATCCGCGTCTCCGCCATCCGAAATAGGGGGGCTGATATGCTCGATATCAAACGCATCCCCATCCCCGCGCTGATCGGCATCGTCCTGACGGCACTGTTCGTGCTGGCGGCGATCTTCGCGCCCTGGATCTCACCGCATGACAACGCCGAAATTGTCGGCGATGTCTGGGAGCCGATATCGGCGGCGCATTGGCTGGGCACCGACAATCTCGGCCGCGATTTGCTGTCCCGGATGATCTATGGCGCCCGCATCACCTTGTTTATCGCGGTGCTGGCCACCGCGCTGTCGTTCTCGCTCGGTGCCATACTTGGCTTTTCGGCGGCCGTGTTCGGCGGCTGGTTCGATACGATCCTGTCGCGCCTCGTCGACCTCCTGATGTCAATCCCGACATTGATCATGGGCCTGGTGGTGCTCTCGGTGCTGCCAACCAACCTGGTGACGCTGATCCTGGTGATGGGCATTCTCGACTCGACGCGCGTCTATCGCCTGTCGCGCGCGGTCGCCGTCGACATCAACGTCATGGACTATGTCGAGGCCGCCAAGCTGCGCGGCGAAGGCAGCGCCTGGATCATTTTCCGCGAAATCCTGCCCAACGCGCTGTCGCCGCTGATCTCCGAGCTCGGCCTGCGCTTCATCTATGCGGTGCTGTTCCTGTCGACGTTGTCCTTTCTCGGCCTCGGCGTGCAGCCGCCGGACGCCGACTGGGGCGGCATGGTGAAGGAGAACAAGGACGGCATCGTGTTCGGCATAGGCGCCGCGCTCATTCCCGCGGCCGCGATCGCAGCACTGGCGATCTCGGTCAATCTTGTGGCCGACTGGGTGCTGAACCGCACGACAAGCCTGAAGGGAGGACGCGGATGACGGCCGACGTGAAGGCAAAGTCCACCCCTCTGCTCGATATCCGCAATTTGCGCATCGAGGCGACGGTCTATCCGCCAGGTGAGGCGCCGAAGAATATCGTGCTCGTGCACGACGTCTCGCTGACGCTGGAGAAGGGCAAGGTGCTCGGCCTGATCGGCGAATCCGGAGCCGGCAAGTCGACCATCGGCCTGTCGTCCATGGGCTATGGCCGTGGCGGCGTGCGCATCACCGGTGGCGAGGTGCTGCTCAACGGCCGCGACATCCTGAAGGGCGGCAAGGAAGGTTTCCGCAAGCTGCGTGGCCGCGAGGTCTGCTATGTCGCGCAGTCGGCGGCGGCCGCTTTCAACCCGGCGCACAGGCTGATGGACCAGGTGGTGGAAGCCACGCTGCTGCACGGGACGGCGACACGGGCGGAGGCCGAGAAACGCGCGATCGCGCTGTTCAAGAAGCTCAGCCTGCCGAACCCGGAAGCCATCGGCGAACGCTTTCCGCACCAGGTGTCAGGCGGCCAGCTGCAGCGCGTCATGACGGCTATGGCGCTGTGCTCGGAGCCTGACCTGATCGTCTTCGACGAACCGACGACGGCACTCGACGTGACGACGCAGATCGACGTGCTGGCGGCGATCAAGGACGCCATCCGCGACACCCATGTGGCGGCGCTCTATATCACGCACGATTTGGCCGTCGTTGCCCAAGTCTCGGACGAGATCATGGTGCTGCGCCACGGCCGGCTGGTCGAATGGGGCGGCACCCGCCAGATCATCAAGGAACCGCGCCAGGAATACACCAACGCCCTGGTTTCGGTGCACGAGATCGAACATGCCGAGCAGAACCCCGGCACCACGCCGTTCCTGTCGGTCAAGAACGTCACCGCTGCCTATGGCGGCGGCCAGGTCAAGGTGCTGAAGAACGTCTCGGTCGATATCTACCCCGGCCAGACATTGGCCGTGGTTGGCGAATCCGGCTCCGGAAAATCGACGCTGGCGCGCGCCATAACCGGACTTTTGCCACCCGAGCAGGGCACCGTCACGTTCGACGGACGCCCGTTGGCCAACCGGCTTGCCGACCGGCCGAAGGAGGATTTGCGCCAGCTGCAGATGATCTATCAGATGGCCGACGTGGCGATGAACCCGCGCCAGACCGTCGGCACCATCATCGGCCGGCCGCTCGAATTCTATTTCGGCATGCGCGGCAAACAGCGCGATGCCCGCGTCGCCGAACTGCTCGACAAGATCGAAATGGGCAAGGGCTTTGTCGACCGTTACCCGGCCGAGCTTTCCGGCGGCCAGAAACAGCGTGTTTGCATCGCCCGCTCGCTCGCGGCAAAACCCAAGCTGATCATTTGTGACGAGGTGACCTCGGCGCTTGACCCCTTGGTGGCGCACGGCATCCTGAAGCTTCTGCTTGAACTGCAGAAGGAGGAGAACGTCGCCTATCTGTTCATCACCCACGATCTGGCGACGGTGAAGTCGATCGCCGATTCGATCGCTGTGATGTATCGCGGCGAGGTGGTGCGCTATGGTTCGAAAAGCAAGGTGCTGACGCCCCCCTTCGACGACTACACCGACCTTCTCTTGTCATCGGTCCCGGAGATGGAGATCGGCTGGCTGGAAAAGGCGATCAAGGGGCGGCGCATGGCCAGCGCGGGGAACTAGCGCAGTTCACCGTTTCACGGAAACGGTGAACTGCTCTATCTCTTTGTTTTTACGCAATTTCGGAAGGAAGACCGTTCATACTTTCCTCGAATTGCTCCCGCCAGCCAGCGATCCGCAAGCCAGGGGAGATGGCGATCGTCATCCGCATGCAACACTAGGGCGCCACACGTCCTTTGGACGGGCGCCACTGGTGGGACGTTGTTTTCAACAAGGGGTAGGACATGAAGACTGAACTCGATCATCTCGCCGATCTCGCTGGCCAGGGCCGGATATCGCGTCGCGACTTTCTTGGCCGCACCGCGGCGCTTGGCGTGTCCGCCGCGCTGGCAACGACGCTGGCGGGGAGGGCCTTCGCGCAGAGTCCGGTCAAGGGCGGCATCATCAAGGCCGGCCTGCAGGGCGGTGAATCGACCAACAGCCTAGACCCTGCCCTGAACCTCAGCCAGGTCACCTACAGTTTCAGCAAGCAGTGGGGCGAGTATCTTGCCCGGCTAAGCCCAGACAACAAGCTGGTAAACCTGATCGCCGAAGACATCGGCGCTTCCAAGGACGCCAAGACGTGGACGATCAAGGTCCGTGACGGCATCGAATTCCACAATGGCAAGACGGTAAACGCCGAAGACGTTGCCGCCACCATCGAGCGCCATGCCGACGAGAAGTCGAAGTCGGGCGCACTCGGCATCCTCAAGAACATCAAGGGCGTCAAGGCGAGCGGCAAGGAAGTGATCGTCACGCTCGGCGATGCAGACGCCGACTTCCCCTATCTGATGGCCGACTACCATCTCGTCATCCAGCCGAATGGCGGCAAGGACAACCCGAATGCCGGCATCAGCGCCGGTCCGTACAAGGTCACCGTCAACCAGCCGGGCGTGCGTCACGGCGGCGAACGCTTTGCCAACTACTGGCAGGGCGACAAGGCCGGCCATGCCGACCAGGTCGAGATCGTCGTCATCAACGACGCGACGGCGCGTCTCGCTGCCCTCCAGGGCGGTCAGGTCCACATGATCAACCGCGTCGAGCCGAAGGTTGTCGATCTGGTCAAGCGCATTGCCGGCGTAAGTATCGAGAACGTGTCTGGCAAGGGCTACTACCCGTTCAACATGTTCTGCGACACCGCACCCTTCGACAGCAACGATCTGCGTATGGCGCTCAAGCTCGCCATGGACCGCGAGGAAATGCTGGAGAAGATTCTGCGCGGCTACGGCTCGGTGGGCAACGACTTCCCCATCAACGAAGCCTACCCGCTGTTTACCGCCATCGAGCAGCGCAAATTCGATCCCGAAAAGGCCGCCGCCCTCTACAAGAAGTCGGGCCATAGCGGCTCGGTCCTGCTGCGTACCTCCGATGTCGCCTTCCCCGGCGCCGTCGACGCCGCCCAGCTCTATCAGCAGAGTGCGGCCAAAGCCGGGATCAAGATCGAGATCAAGCGCGAGCCCGGCGATGGCTACTGGTCCGAGGTGTGGAACAAGAAGCCCTTCTCGCTCTCCTATTGGGGCGGCCGCGCCACGCAGGATCAGATGTATTCCACCGGTTACGTCTCGACAGCCGACTGGAACGACACGCGCTTCAAGCGGCCGGAATTCGACAAGATGCTGTTCACCGCGCGCGGCGAGCTCGACCAGGACAAGCGTAAGGCGATCTACCACGACATGGCGGTCATGATGCGCGACGAAGGCGGCCTGATCGTGCCCTTCTTCAACCAGTTCATCGACGCGGCCGCCACCAACAAGATCAGCGGATGGGTCAAGAACCCGATCGGCGAAATGATGGATGGGTACGCGCTGGGAGAATGCTGGCTGAACGCCTGACATCTGTCTCATATTGAAAAGCGCCGCGTGTCCCAACGACACGCGGCGCACTCGTTTCAACAGACAATCGCGTGGAGTAACCGGTGGCGATCCAATCCAAGCTTCTGCTGATCATCCTCGATGGCGTTCCCTACCGCAACTGGCGCCGGCTGATGGGCAATCTCGAGGGTTGGGTGCAATCGGGCGAGGCGCGGGTGTGGAAGATGCGCTCGGTGCTGCCGTCGACCTCGGCCTGCTGCTATGCCTCGATCCACACCGGCGTTTCGCCGCAGGTGCACGGGATCCTGTCCAACGAAAACCGGTTTCGCGTCGGACAGCCCGATATCTTCTCGGAAGTCAGCAAGGCCGGCGGCAGGACCGGCGCGGTTACCCATTCCTACTGGTCTGAATTCTTCCGTTCCTACCCCTTCGACCTCGTCGAAGACATGGAATATGACAAGCCCGGCGGACCGATCACGCATGGCCGCTTCCACACCATGACCGGCTACAATCTCAAGAACCAGATGACGCCGAGCGATGTCGACCTGTTCGCGACGCTGACCATGCTCACCCGGCGCCACGGCATCGACTACGGCATCCTGCACACCTGCACGCTGGACTCGATGGGCCATCGCTTCGGTCACGACTGCCACGAGATGGACCATGCCTGCTACGCCATGGACGGCATGCTGGCGGCCTTCCTGCCGGGCTGGATCGAAGCCGGCTACGAGGTCATGGTCACCGCCGACCATGGCCAGACCGACCGCGGTCACCATGGCGGCCATGACGACGAGATGCAGGATTTCGCACTGTATTATTTCGGACAAGGCAAAGGGCCGGAAGCCGACACGCTGCTCGACCAGTTGCAACTGGCGCCAACGGTGTTGAGCCGGCTGGGCGTGCCGGTGCCGGCGACGATGAAGGCGAAGGCTTTTCTCACCTGATCGGGCGGCTGGCGCCTCCCGCATCCGCCTGCCGGCACCTTCTCCCCCTAAACGGCGCGAAGGGATGCTCTGGCAACCGCCCCGCTCTTCGGTTAGCCTCCCAAAATTCCTTGGCGGAGGATGAACCTTTTTGGACCGATCGGCGACAGAGCAAACAGGAGCCAGGCGGCTCGACCGGCCATGACAGCGGCGACGGAGACCGATCGCGCGCTGGTCGACCGGGTCGCGAAGGGCGACCGGGCCGCCGTGCGGCTCCTGTTCATGCGTCACCACGCGCGGGTCTACCGCTTCGTGGCGCGCCAGACGGGATCGGAAATGATGGCTGACGATATCGCCAACGAGGTGTTTCTCGAACTGTGGCGCCAGGCGCCGGGTTTCGAAGGGCGCTCCGAAGTCTCGACATGGCTGCTCGGCATCGCCCGCTTCAAAGCGCTGTCGCTGCTGCGCAAGAAGAGGGAAGACTGGATCGACGACGAGGCCGCCGCCGCGGTGCCCGACAGCGCCGACACGCCTGAGGTCGTCACCATGAAGGAGGATAAGGCCGCCGCCTTGCGCCGCCTGATTGACGCCCTGCCCGAGGAGCACCGCACGGTGATCGACCTCGCCTATTATCAGGGCCAATCGGTGACCGAGATCGCCGAGGTGCTCGATATTCCGGTCGCGACCGTCAAAACCCGTATGTTCTACGCCCGCAAGAAACTCGGCGAAGCCCTGAAAGCCGCCGGTTACGACAGGGGGTGGCCATGAGCGCCGCTGAAAAGATGTCGCGCCGCGACGAAATGGAAACGCTGCTGCCGTTCTACCTGAACGGCTCGCTCGAAGGTTCGGATCTGGAAGCCGTCGAGGAATGGCTGGCCAACGATCCCTCGGCACTTGCCGCGCTTGGCGAGGCGGAAGCCGAGTTCTCCGGCACGGCGGCGGCCAATGAGGCGATCCGCCCGCCGGCCGATGCGCTCAGCCGCTTCGCCAAGGCGCTGGACGCGGAGGCCGGGCCTGCACGCAGGCCGGCAGGATCGTCCTGGCTGGCGCAGGCGTGGGGCCGTTTCATGGCGGTGCCGGTCGGCGTCGCCTGGGCGGCGGCCGCGGTTCTGCTGGCCTTGATCGCGGTGCAGTCGCTGGTGCAGCCCGGCGGCAGGGGCGGCAATTTCGAGATCGCCGGCGCACAAGACGATCTGGCCAAATTGCCGTTTGCGCTGGTCAAGTTCAAGCCGGACGCCAAGATGGCCGACATTGCCGTCTTCCTCGACGCCAACAAGCTCAAGATCATCGGCGGACCGACCGCCGATGGCATCTTCAGGCTCGCCATTCCGGCGACGACAGCCGCCGACTACGAGAAGGCGCGCAGCCTTATTGCCGCCCAGCCTTTCGCCGAGACTGTGATCGAGGGAAGGAAACCTGTTGATGGCGGCTGAGGCGGTCATTCGATTTGCGGCTGTCCTTGCGGCGGCGATGACAATCGCCGCCGTGCCTGTGTCGGCGCAGACCAACGACGGCAATCCCGAGCGGGCCAAAATCGATTGCAGCAACGAGGCCAATGCAATGGCGGCCGACTGCGTCAAGGACGGCGGCGCCACCAAAGGCGGGTCGGGTGCGGCCCAGGCCAGCGCCGTTTTTCTGCCCGCCTTGATCGTCGACCTTTTCCCCAATCCGGCCGCCCCTCCTGCGCCGGTGCCGGCACCACGGCCGGAGCCCGCGACGTCCCCCGGGGGCAACCAGGCCGGCCCGCCAGCAAGTGGACCGATCGTCTCGCCGACCGATCTCATCACCGTCCAATCGCGGCGCGCCGTGACCGGGGACTTCGTGCCGGACGAGGTGCTGGTGACGGTCGATGGCGATGCCGGCGCCGTGCAGCAAATCGCCGCTTCCTTCGGCCTAGAAGTGCGATCGCAGCGCCAGTCCCGGCTGCTTGACGCCACTTTGGTGCGTTTCGGCATTCCCGATGGCCGCCCTGTCGGCGTGGTGCTGGCGCAGCTTGCCGCCGACGGCCGCACGCGGCGCCGCGAGCCCAACCACATCTACTCGCTGCAGCAGGCGGCCGGCATCGTCAACTATGCCTTCGACCGCATCGCGCTCGACGCCAAACAGGCCAGCGGCGAGAACGTGCGCGTCGCCGTCATCGATACCGGCATCGACGACAGCAATCCGGCGCTTGCCGGCGTCATCGCCGCGCAGTTCGACGCCATGCCCGACGTGCCGATCGAAAAGCGCGACCACGGCACTTCGATCGACGGTCTGATTGCCGGCGTCGGCCCGCTGGAAGGCATGGCGCCGGGCGCCAGGATCTACCATGCGCGCGCCTTCGAGGGCGGCAAGTCGACCATGGACGTCATCCTGTCGGCGCTCGACTGGGCGGCGGACCAGAATGTCAGCATCATCAATATGAGCTTCGTCGGACCGAAAAACGACCTGCTCGGCACCGCCTGCCGCAATGCACGGGCGCTTGCCATGGTGCTGGTGGCGGCGGCCGGCAATAACGGGCCGAAGGCGCCCTACGGCTATCCGGCCGCCTTTGACGGCGTCATCGCCGTGACGGCCACCGACGCCAAGGATGCGCTGATGCCGCAGGCCAATCGCGGCGCCTATGTGTTCATCTCGGCGCCGGGCGTCGACATGGTGGCGCCGAGCGGCGCCGGCTCGGACGTCGTCACGGGCACCTCGTTTGCCGCGGCAATCGTCAGTGGCGCCATCGCCAACCTCATCCATGCCACGCCCGACCGCTCGGCCGACGACATCGAGAAGGCGCTTGCGGCGACCGCGAAGGATCTCGGGCTTAAGGGGCGCGACAATGATTTCGGCTACGGCCTGCTGGACATCAAGGCTGCAGGGACGGCGAAGGAATAGCCAACGACGGCTCAGGCCGCGCTTTGCCGGGACGAAGCAGGAACCAGAACGCGGCGATGTGCGTGATCATCAGCAGCGGCACGTAGACGATGGGAATCGCATAGGTGGCTCCCAACTGCTCCGCATGCTCGGGAAGGTCGGTCTGGATGGCGTGGTAATAGTCGACGACAAGGTCGGCCATTCCGACAACATTGAAGGCGACGACGAATGCCCAGAAGAGCAGGCGAACTCTGACCGTCAGCAATGCCAGCATGGCCAGCACCCCGGTGGCGAAGTCGCCATAGGCGGCGAACATGGCGAAGCCGGCAGGCAGATTGGGGCCGACCACGCCCGGAAGCAGGAACACGAGACCGAAGAAGCGGAAACTGTGCAGCGTGGCAATGGCGCGTTGCGCCGCCATCCGATCCATCGAGTCCAGCCATGGCAGGCCATATGCACCGAAGCAAAGCAGCCATGCGACATAGCCCAGGACGAGTTGGATCTGGAACAGCATCGGCGTTGACATGGGTTTCCTCGCAACAGGGGTCATGCGGTCCCGCGCACTTCGACCGTTAGCTAAGACTGCTTTCATAGTTCGGCCATCCGCTGTAATCAGAACAGCCTATGAAGCAGAGATACACAATCCGGCACGGCGCGTTGGACGGGGTCGAGGTGTTCCTGGCCGTCGCGCGGCATCGTAACTTCCGCCGTGCCGCGGCCGAACTGGCGGTGACGCCGTCCGCGGTGAGCCAGGCGGTGCGCGCGCTGGAAGCCCGCATCGGTGCGGCCCTGTTTGCCCGCACGACCCGAAGCGTCGGCCTGACCGAGGCTGGCCAGCGGTTCCTCGACCGCGCCGGACCTGCCTTCGAGGAGATCATGGCCGCGGGCGAGGTCGCCCGCGATGTCGGCCAGCGGCCGACCGGGCTTTTGCGACTGTCCGTGCCCCGCGCGGTCGTGCCGCTGATCCTGGAGCCGATGATCGCGTCGTTCTGCCGGGCCTATCCCGAGATCGAACTGGAGATCGCCGCCAGCGACGAGATGGTCGATCTCGCCGCCGGCGGATTCGATGCCGGCATCCGGCTGGGCCAGTTCATCGCGCCCGACATGATCGCGGTGCGGCTGACGCCGCCATTCTCCTTCGTGGTCGTGGGCAGCTCGGACTACCTCGAGCGCCACGGCCAGCCCGAACAGATCACCGATCTGCGCCACCACGCCTGCCTGCGCCTGCGCCGCGCGAACGGCGCCGTCGCACCCTGGTCCTTCGCCGACGGCAACGGGGCGATCGAGGCGGTCGTCTCGGGCCCGCTGATCGCGCATGATTATCCAACCTTGCTGGGGGCCGCGATCCAAGGCGTCGGCCTGGCGCAGACGCCTCGGCCTGTCGCCGACGGCGCAATAGAACAGGGAAAACTCAAACCGGTGCTGGAGGACTTTGCCGGCGCGACACCGGGCGTCTTCCTCTATCATCCAGGCAAGCGCCAGGTCCTGCCGAAGCTGCGCGCCTTCATCGATCATCTTAAATCCGCGGGCTGAGACAACGGGCAGAGGCAGCGCAGAAGTCGTTCCAGCAATTGACCCCGCTGGCGAGCGGTCAGGCCGGCGCGCCGGCGACCGATCCCCTGACCACCAGGTCGACCGGCCAGACCTCGCCGCGCGCGCCCTCCTCCAGTCCCGATATCCGCGCCGCCAGCCGCTCGGCGATGCGTGCGCCGGCCAGCCGGATCGACGAGCGCGTCGTGGACAGCGGCACGGAAAAATTCTCCGGCTTCAGCCAGGGAAAAACGTCGTCATGGGCAATCAGCGAGACGTCGCCGGGAATGCTGAGGCCAAGGTCGCGCACCGCGCGCACGACGCCGAGCGCCATGATCAGACTGGAACAGGCGATTGCCGTCGGCGCGTCGTCCTGTTCGAGCAGGCGCCGGGCGGCGCGATAGCCGTTCTCCTCGGTCATGACGAGCGAGCAGACATGGCGATCGTCCAATGCCAGGCCACTCGCGGCCAGCGCCCGGCGCAGGCCGCGCTCGCGGTGGATGGCAAAGGTCTCGCGGTCGTCGCCGTTGATCAGCGCCAGCCGCCGGTGGCCAAGCTGGACGAGCAGCCGCGCGGCTTCGTGGAAGGCGCCTTCATTGTCGATGTCGAGAAAGGGATAGTCGAAATTCAGGCCCTCGCTGCGGCCATGGACGATGAAAGGAATGCCGAGCGTGTTGACCAGCGCCACGCGCCTGTCCTGCGGCCTCGGCGAAGAGATGTAGACGGCATCGACCTGCCGGTTGGCGACGATGCGGCGGTAGGTCGTTTCCTGGTCATCGGCATCGGTCGGTGACAGGACAAGGTCGAGCTCGTGCGAGCGGGCATAGTCGCCAAGACCGGACAGGAATTCGACGAAATGGGGATCGATGTCGACGGCTGCACCCGTCGGCAGGACATAGCCGATCATTCCGGACTTACCCGTGGCCAGCCGGCGCGCACTCGGATTGGGGCGATAGCCGTGGCGCTTGGCTGCGTCCACGACACGCCTGCGGGTTTCCTCGTTGACTTCGGGATAGCCGTTCAGCGCCCGGCTTACCGTGGTCTGGGAAAGCGCCAGCATATGCGCGAGTTGCTTGAGGTTCACGAGAGGCCTCCCTGCCTCAAAGCGCTTTTAAATTGAATCGACCCAAACGCCACAAGGGCGTGGCCAACTCCACATGGACCATAAGCGTGCCGGGGCCCGGTTTGAAACGAAAATTGCTGCTGCAGTGCCGAAAAAGCATGTTGCGGTGCAAATTTTTGGACCCTGGCAGACGGCGACTAAATCGATTAGTTCCTGCTCCCCCTTGACACCCGTCCGATTCAGTGGCGAGATCAACAAAGCCAAAGCGCTTTGGAAGACTGTTCGAAAGGTTGCGGTTCCCTTGCGACTGAGTCACAGTCCTGCGGCGTCGGCGGGCGGAATGGAGGTTCCGTCCGGTGTGTATGACCCACTGGGAGGAATACCGATGAAGAAAATGCTTTTGCTGGGTGTTGCGTCTGCCGCATTCGCCCTGAGCGCGCCCGCGCATGCCGAACTGAAGTTCAAGCCGGGCGAGGACAAGCGCTTCAACTGGGCGAATTACGAGGACCTCAAGAAAGTCGACCTCAAGGGCGAGACCCTGACCATCTTCGGACCGTGGCGTGGCGAGGACGAGACGCTTGTCCGGTCGGTACTTGATTATTTCTCCGAAGCCACCGGCGCAGAGGTCAAATATTCCTCGTCCGAGAACTACGAGCAGCAGATCGTCATCGACACCCAGGCCGGCAGCCCGCCCAACATCGCCGTCCTGCCGCAGCCGGGCCTCATCCAGGACCTCGCTTCCAAGGGCGTGCTGACCCCGCTCGGCGACGACGTCGCAGCCTGGGTCAAGGAGAATTACGCCGCCGGCGACTCCTGGGCCAAGCTCGGAACTTACAACGGCAAGGACGGCAAGCCGGGCTTCTATGCCTTTCCCTACAAGATCGACGTGAAGGGGCTGGTCTGGTACTCGCCCGACAATTTCGAGGAAGCTGGCTACAAGGTGCCGAAGACGCAGGAAGAACTTGCCGAACTCGAGAAGAAGATCATCGCCGATGGCGGCAAGCCGTGGTGTATCGGGCTTGGTTCGGGCGGCGCGACGGGCTGGCCGGCGACCGACTGGGTCGAGGACATCATGCTGCGCACGCAGACTCCCGAAGTCTACGACAAGTGGGTGAAGAACGAGATTCCGTTCAACGACCCGGCCGTGGTCAACGCTATCGACATCTTCGGCAAGATCGCCACCGACGACAAGATGGTCGACGGCGGCGCCAAGGCGGTCGCGGCGACCGACTTCCGCGACAGCCCGAAGGGCCTCTTCACCGTACCGCCGAAGTGCTACATGCACCATCAGGCATCGTTCATCCCCTCCTTCTTCCCGGAAGGCGTGAAGCTTGGCCAGGATGCGGACTTCTTCCCCTACCCGCCCTACGGCTCCAAGCCGGAGCTCGGGACGCCGCTGGAAGTCGCCGGAACGCTGGTGATGATCACCAAGGATTCCAAGGCATCGCGCGAATTCATCAAGTTCCTGCAAATGCCGCTCGCGCATGAATTGTGGATGGCACAGAAGAGCTTCGTCACACCCTTCAAGGGGGCCAACAAGGACGCCTATGGCAGCGATGCGCTGAAGAAGCAGGGCGAGATCCTGGTCGGCGCCACGACGGTGCGCTTCGACGGCTCCGACCTGATGCCCGGCAAGGTCGGCGCCGGCTCGTTCTGGACTGGCATGATCGACCTGGTCGGCGGCAAGTCCGCCCAGGACGTCGCCACCGACATCCAGAAGAGCTGGGACGCCATCAAATAGGCCGCTCCGGCGCGACCTGATCTTTCCTCATCTTGCTACTGGATTCGGGCTACGGCCCGGATCCGACCGGCGGGGCACGCCGGAAGCTTCGCATTTCGATTGTTCCGAATAACTGAAAGTCGGCGCATCGGTCGCCAGCACCGCTGGCCGGTCACGCGCAGGGAGAGGGACCCATGGCGGCTCAGATTTTCTCGGCAATATTCGTCATCATCATCGGCGTCGGCGGCTGCGTCGCCTATTTCTGGGGCGCCAACAAACTGCTTGACCTGATCTTCCCCGCGCGCGGAGTGTCCGGAGCGGCCGCCGTCAACAATCTGCGCCGGCAGGGATTGGTGCGGCCCTGGTTGTTCGTGGGTCCGGCGCTGATCATCCTGACCGTCTACCTGGTCTATCCGGTGATCGCGACGCTGTGGCTGTCCTTCTTCGATCGCGGCGGCACGAGTTTCGTGGGGTTCGCCAACTATGAATGGGCGCTGCGCGATCCGGATCTGCGAAACGCCATCCGCAACAACATATTGTGGCTGGCGGTGGTGCCGGCGGCCTGCACCTTCCTCGGCCTGATCATCGCCGTGCTCACCGACAAGATATGGTGGGGAACGATTGCCAAAAGCCTGATCTTCCTGCCGCTGGCCATCTCCTTCGTCGGCGCCAGCGTGATCTGGAAGTTCATCTACGAATATCGTGGCCAGGGCCAGATCCAGATCGGCCTGCTCAACGCCATCATCCAGTATTTCGGCGGCCAGCCGCAGGTCTGGATATCGCTGCCGTTCTGGAACAACTTCTTCCTGATGGTCATCCTGATCTGGATCCAGACCGGCTTTGCCATGGTCATCCTGTCCTCGGCGCTGCGCGGCATCCCCGAAGAAACACTGGAAGCCGCGGTCATAGACGGCGCCAACCCGTTCCAGATCTTCTGGAAGATCATGGTGCCGCAGATCTGGGGCACCATCGCGGTGGTATGGACCACCATCACCATCCTGGTGCTGAAAGTGTTCGACATCGTTCTGACCATGACCAACGGTCAATGGAACAGCCAGGTGCTGGCCAATCTGATGTTCGACTGGATGTTCCGCGGCGGCGGCGATTTCGGCCGCGGCGCGACCATAGCCATCATCATCATGATTGCCGTCATTCCGATCATGGTCTGGAACATCCGCCAGGCCAACAAAGAGACGGGAGGGCACTGAGATGGCCGTCGCGACCGGAAATTCCTTCGCCAGCCGTTTCGGCGTCCATATCGCGGTGCTCGTCTTCGTGGTGATCTGGACCATCCCGACGCTCGGCATCCTCGTTTCGTCGCTGCGCGACAAGGACCAGATCATCGCCTCGGGTTGGTGGAATTCCTTCGCCAGTTCCAGCCAGACAGAAGCCGGCCGACTACCGGCCGCCTCCACACAAATAGAAAAGGACGGCAAGTTCGTTCTCCAGGGCAACATCTTCGGCGACGGGGCCAAGCGCGCGATAAGCGCCTTCGGCGTCAGGGCGGCGGCACCGACGCAGTATCCTGCCGGCACATCAGCCGATCTCGGTGACGGCGTGACCCTGCAACTCAACGCCGACGGCAGCTTCGTCATGGCCTCGCCAAAGGCGTTCGAGGGCGACCGGGGCCAGCGCGTCTACTATGCTTCGTCGGCGCCGCCGAAATTCACCACCGACAATTATCAGACCGTGCTGTTTTCCGAAGGCATCGGCCGCTCCTTCATGAATTCGCTAACGGTCACCATCCCGGCGACCGTCATCCCGATCCTGATCGCGGCCTTTGCGGCTTACGCACTGGCCTGGATGCGCTTTCCAGGCCGCGCGCTACTGATCGCCGTCGTCATCGGCCTGCTGGTGGTGCCGCTGCAGATGTCGCTCATTCCACTTCTGAAGCTCTACAATGGCGTCGGCACGTTCTTCGGCGTGCCGTCCAAGACCTATCTCGGCATCTGGCTGGCGCATACCGGCTTCGGACTGCCCTTCGCCATCTACCTCTTGCGAAGCTATATTGCCGGCCTGCCGCGCGAGATCATGGAATCGGCGCGCATCGACGGCGCCAGCGATTTCGAGATCTTCGTCAAGATCGTGCTGCCGCTGTCCTTCCCGGTGCTTGCCTCCTTCGCCATCTTCCAATTCCTGTGGGTATGGAACGATCTCCTGGTGGCAATGGTTTTCCTCGGAACGGCGCCCGATCAGATCGTGCTGACGGCCAAGCTCAATGCTCTGCTTGGCTCGCGTGGCGGTAACTGGGAGATCCTGACGACATCGGCCTTCATCACCATCATCGTGCCGCTGATCGTCTTCTTCTCGCTGCAGCGTTATTTCGTCCGCGGGCTGCTGGCCGGCTCGGTGAAAGGAGGTTGAGACCATGCAATCGGCTTTGAAGGCGACTTCGAAACCAGACCCCGCCATCGACCGCGACTGGTGGCGGGGCGCGGTGATCTACCAGATCTATCCGCGCAGCTATCAGGATTCCAATGGCGACGGCATCGGCGACCTCAAGGGCATCATCGGCAGGCTGCCCTACATTGCCGCCCTTGGCGCGGACGCCATCTGGATCTCGCCTTTCTTCAAATCGCCAATGAAGGATTTCGGCTATGACGTCTCGGATTATTGTGACGTCGACCCGATGTTCGGTACGCTGGCGGATTTCGATGCGCTGACGGCGGAGGCGCACCGACTGGGCCTCAAGGTGATGATCGACGAGGTGCTGTCGCATACCGCCGACATCCACCCCTGGTTCAAGGAAAGCCGCTCAAGCCGCACCAATCCCAAGGCCGACTGGTATGTCTGGGCGGATGCAAGACCCGACGGCACGCCGCCCAACAACTGGCTGTCGATCTTTGGCGGCTCGGCCTGGCAATGGGACACCAGCCGCCAGCAATACTACCTGCACAATTTCCTGGCCGAGCAGCCGGACCTCAACTTCCATAATCGCCAGGTCCAGGATGCGCTGCTCGACGTCACCCGCTTCTGGCTGGAACGCGGCGTCGACGGCTTTCGCCTCGACACCATCAATTTTTACTTCCACAGCCAGGGGCTGGAAAACAACCCGCCGCTGCCGCCGGAACAGCGCAACGACCAGACCGCGCCGGCGGTCAATCCCTACAACTACCAGGATCATATCTACGACAAGAGCCGTCCGGAGAACCTCGCCTTTCTCGAGCGCTTCCGCGCGCTGCTCGACGAGTACACGGCGACCGCAGCGGTCGGCGAAGTCGGCGATTCGCAGCGCGGGCTGGACGTGGTCGCCGCCTATACCGCCGGCGGCAAGCGCGTACACATGTGCTATTCCTTCGACTTCCTGGCGCCGGAAAAGATCAGTGCCGCCAAGGTCCGCTCTGTGCTGGAAGCTTTTGGCCGGGTGGCCAGCGACGGCTGGTCGTGCTGGGCATTTTCCAACCATGACGTGATGCGGCCGGCCTCGCGCTGGGCCGCCGACGAGGCCGACCCATCGGCCTATCTCAAGGTCATCTCGGCATTGCTGATGTCGCTGCGCGGTTCGGTCTGCATCTACCAGGGCGAAGAACTCGGCCTCGGCGAGGCCGACCTGCGCTTCGAGGATCTGCAGGATCCCTACGGCATCCGTTTCTGGCCTGAATTCAAGGGCCGCGACGGCTGCCGCACGCCCATGGTGTGGGATGGCAATGCCAGGAATGGCGGCTTCTCCCAGGCAAAACCCTGGTTGCCGGTGCCGGCCGAGCATCTGCCGCAGGCGGTCAACGTGCAGCAAGGCGACGAAACCTCCCTGCTTGAGCATTACCGGCGCTTTCTTGCCTTCCGCCGCGCTCATCCGGCACTGGCCAAGGGGGACATCGCCTTCATCGAAAGCCAGGGCGACACCGTCGCCTTCACCCGCCGGGCAGGCAATGAGGAGATCGTCTGCGTCTTCAATCTGGGCGCAACGCCGGCGAAGGTTGACCTCGGCAACCGAACCCTGCAACCTTTGCCGGGACACGGGTTCTCCAGGCAGGCGAGCACCGGGTCGGTCGAGCTCGGCGGCTACGGCGCCTGGTTCGGACGCATAGGCTGAAACATCCGAGGAATCACTGGAGGAAACCAATGGCCGATGTCAATTTGAGACAAGTGAAGAAGTCCTATGGCAATCTTAACATTCTCCACGGCATCGACCTCGACATCAAATCGGGCGAGTTCATCGTCTTCGTCGGCCCGTCGGGCTGCGGCAAGTCGACTTTGCTGCGCTCGATCGCCGGGCTCGAGGAAATCACGTCGGGTGAACTCAAGATCGACGGCCACGTGGTCAACGACGTGCCACCCTCGAAGCGCGGCATCGCCATGGTGTTCCAGTCCTATGCCCTCTACCCGCACATGACCGTCTACGACAACATGGCCTTCTCGATGAAGATCGGTGGGGAAAGCAAGGCCGAGATCGACAAAAGGGTTCGGCAAGCCGCCGAGATCCTGCAGCTGACCAAATATCTCGACCGTCTGCCCAAGGCGATGTCGGGCGGCCAGCGGCAGCGCGTCGCCATCGGCCGCGCCATCGTGCGCAATCCGAAGGTGTTCCTGTTCGACGAACCGCTGTCGAACCTTGACGCCGCATTGCGCGTCGCGACGCGCATCGAGATCGCCAAGCTCAAGGAATCGATGCCCAACACGACCATGATCTACGTCACGCACGACCAGGTCGAGGCGATGACGCTGGCCGACCGCATCGTCGTGCTGAAGGACGGGCACATCGAGCAGGTCGGCACGCCCATGGAACTCTACAAGAACCCCGGCAACCTCTTCGTCGCCCAGTTCATCGGCTCGCCGGCCATGAACATCCTGCCGGCGACGGTCGACAAGACGGGCAGTCCGACCATCGTCAGCCATGTCGGCGGCCGCAAGGCGACGGTGCCGATCGCGACACCTGCTTCGGCAAAGGGAGCGGCGGTCAGCTTCGGCGTACGGCCGGAAGATCTCGCGATCGCCAGCGGTGCGGATTATCTGTTCGAGGGGACCGTCGATTATCTCGAACAGCTTGGCGAGGTCCAGCTGGTCTATGTCGATATCGGCCGGGCCGACCTGCCGCTGGTGACCAAGCTGCCGGGCAATGTCGAGGTCAAGCGCGGCTCGACGCTGCGGCTGACCGCCAATGCCGGCGATCTCCATATCTTCGATGCCGATGGTCGCTCCTTTGCCCTCCACGAAGCGGAAGCAAAGGCGGCCTGAAGACGGCCGTCCGGTAATGCAAAGAACAAAAGCGGCGGGCCTGGCCCGCCGCTCTTCTTGTCTGCACAGGCTGGTTAGTTGTTGCCGAAGAGATTGCGATCGGCACCCTGATGGGCCGGCTTCTGCACGTCGCCGGACGAGTTGAGCAGCTTGTAGACAGGCGAATCGCTGTTGCGGATCGCACCTGTATGCGACGTATCGACATTGACAGTCGACGAAGCAGTGGGCTGGTTGACGCCGTTGGAGCCATAATTGTCGCTGCCGGCGAAGGCGCTGCCGGAGACGGCCAGAACGGCGGCGGCGGCAATGAGGATCTTGTTCATTTTAGGTACTCCTGAATTTTGGAAGTCTCGCAGACCGGCGGACAAAAGCCTACCGGCCGTGGGATGGCCGTTAGTGGCCGAAGAGGTTGCGGTCGCTGCCCTGCTGGACAGGCGCCGAGGTGGCCGGAGCCGACTTGCCGATCGACGCGGTGTTCGAATTGTCGGTCGAAGCGGCAGCAGCCTGGTTGGCGCCGTTGGAGCCATAGTTGTCGCTGCCGGCGAAAGCGCTGCCGGAGAGAGCCAGAACGGCAGCGGCAGCAATGAGGATCTTGTTCATTTTAATACTCCTGAATTTGTAGGGTCCACCAGCGCGGCAGGGTCACCCGCCGCGTGCCGGGGATGGCTATTAATTGTTGCCGAAGAGGTTGTGGTCGGCGCCCGTCACAGGCGTCTGGGCAGCCGGCTCCGACTTCTTGGTCGAAGCGGTGTAGGAGCTGTCGACAGTAGCCGTGGGGGTCGCGGCGTTCGAACCATAATGGTCGCTGCTAGCGAAGGCGCTGCCGGAAATAGCCAGAAGGGCGGCGGCAGTGAGAATGATCTTTTTCATTTTTGTACTCCAGTATTTTTCCCGTCCGTCTAGCGGCGTGTCTTGGGATTAAATCGCGTCGTTCGGACAGCCCCGATGTGGGAGAGCCCCCTTGCCGTTTCCAATCACGAAGTTGTTCAGCGTGGACCATGACTCCACCACTTGAAATTGTACCAACGCCTTCTACATGTCTCATTTTTCCATTTGATATCAAATAGTTGTCTAAGATCACGACCCGATCACCAACTGTGTCGGAAGGCTGGGCGTTCACACCATCCTGCACGCACCGTCAACAGAAACGAACCGTTCGGTTCGATTTTAGACTCTGCTAATAGTCACTTTTCGAAACCATTAACCCTTTTCCGGCCCGGCTGAGGGTCGAAAACGGTGCCCGCGCGCCTGGCGAGAAAAGGCGATTCCCCCGCTGCAACTGCGCCGGGACGATCCCGCGTATGTGTCGCGCCGCATGGATGCGATGTCGCTTTCGTGCCGATGTCGCAAACCCTGTCGTGATTAGATCGAGCGATCTCAGGTGCCGCTGCGTGACGACGGAGCGGAGAATTGGGAAGCCGGTCAGATTCCGGCGCTGCCCCCGCAACGGTGGTGGAGTTCAAGTCGCAACGGGAGACCACTGGGCGAAAGCTTGGGAAGGTGTCGCGATGGTCCGCCAGGACAACTCCAGAGCCCGGAAACCAGCCCGAGATCGCTAGAACTCGACTGATCGCGGTGGGCGGTCAAGGGGCGGATGGTGTTGTCCGGCTTTCGCCGGCTTGCGCCCAGTCCTTCCTCCATCACCACCAGTTCAGTCCTTGAAAATGAGGACAGGACATGGACGCGCGCAACGACATGCTGAGGCTTTTAAACGGCCGCAGACAGGGCCTTTCGCTGGAACAGCCCTTCTATACCGACCCGGACTACTTCAAGCTTGACATGGAACTGATCTGGTATCGCGACTGGCTGTTCATCGGCCATGATTGCGAGTTGCCCAAGCCGGGCAGCTTCATCACCGTGCAGATCGGCGACTATCCGGTCGTGCTGGTGCGCGATCAGCAGGGCAAGATCAACGCTTTCCACAATTCCTGCCGCCATCGCGGCAGCCGCGTCTGCAACACCGAGAAGGGTATGGCCGCCAAACTGGTGTGTCCCTATCACCAGTGGACCTACGAACTCGACGGCCGGCTGCTGTTCGCCCGCCAGATGGCCGATGGGTTCGACAAGAGCCAGTTCGGGCTCAAGCCGGTCGCCTGCGAAAGCGTCGCCGGCTATGTCTTCATCTGCCTGGCCAAGGAGCCCGCCGACTTCGCGCCGATGCGGGCGATGATCGAGCCCTATCTCCAGCCGCACCGGCTGAGCGAGGCCAAGATCGCCTTCGAGAGCACGATCATCGAGAAGGGCAACTGGAAGCTGGTCTGGGAAAACAACCGCGAATGCTACCATTGCGCGGGCAACCATCCTGAGCTGTGCAAGACCTTCCCGGAAGCGCCGACCGTGACCGGCGTGCAAGGCGCCGACAGCGATCCGGAGATGCTGGCCCACTGGGCGAAGTGCGAAGCTGTTGGCCTGCCCAGCAAGTTTCGCATCGACCCGGCCGGACAATACCGCGCCACCCGCGCGCCGCTGCTGCGCGATGCCCAGAGCTACACGATGACCGGCAAGCGGGCGGTGAAGAAGAACCTGTCCGACAGCGTCTCGGCCGACCGGATCGGCACGCTGATGCACTATCACTACCCGACAACCTGGAACCATATCCTCGTGGATCATGCGGTGACGTTCCGCGTGCTGCCGGTCAGCGCCACGGAAACAGCGGTTACGACCAAATGGCTGGTCCACAAGGATGCCGTGGAAGGCGTCGACTACGATCTCGCCGAACTCACCCATGTCTGGACCGAGACCAACGACCAGGACCGCCGCATCGTCGAGGAAAATGCCTTCGGCATCCTGTCGCCGGCCTACGAGCCCGGTCCCTATTCGGAGCTGCACGAGGGCGGCGTCATCCAGTTCGTCGACTGGTACGCGCGCTTTATCGGCCCACGGCTTTCCGAAGACGGCCGGCCTGCTCTGCGCAGTGTCGCCTAGCGCATGTCGGCCAAAACTGTGCAGCGGCTTTGGGATCACGACACGCCCAAAATGAAAGGTATGCAGGGATGAACGCCATGACTGATCTTGGCCTCTATCGCCACCTCGACCAGATGGCGCCGTGGAACGACAGGCTGCAGGTGCTGGAAGTAACCGGCGTCAGCGACGAGGCGCCCGACGTCAAGACCTTCACCTTCCGCTCCGACAACCAGACCTGGTTCCGCTACAAGCCGGGCCAGTTCGTGACGCTGGAATTGCCGACACCGGACGGCCCGCTGATGCGCACCTACACGCTGTCATCATCGCCGTCACGGCCATTCTCGATCGCGGTGACGGTGAAGGCGCAGGCGGGCAGCGTCGGCACACGCTGGATGTTCGATCACCTGACGCCCGGCTCGCACGTCAAGGCCTATGGACCGGGCGGCGACTTTTCGCTGCACAGCCCCCCGGCGGCGAAATACCTGTTCATCTCGGCCGGTTCGGGCGTGACGCCGATGATGTCGATGCTGCGCTGGCTGAACGACTGCGCGCCATGGACCGATGTCGGCTTCGTCAATTGCGCGCGGCGCCCGGAAGAGATCATCTTTCGCAAGGAACTCGAACTGCTCGGCGGCCATATGCCGGGCCTGTCGCTCGGCTTCATGATCGAGGAGCGGTCGAGCCGCGAGGGCTGGTACGGCCATATGGGCCGCATCGACGCCATCCGGCTGCCGCTCCTGGCGCCCGATTTCCGCGAACGCGAAATCTTCTGCTGCGGCCCCGACCCTTTCATGCGCGCCGTGCGCGGCATGCTGGAGGCCGCCGGGTTCGACATGGCAAAATACCATCAGGAGAGCTTTGCCGCGCCGGCGATGGAGGAAATCCCAGCGCCGTTTGCCTCGCCGGCTGAAGACGGCGCGGCGATTTGCGTCGAAGCCGCGACGCCGATCCGCTTCGCGCTTTCGGATGTCGACGCCGACTGTGTCGCCGGCCAGACGGTGCTGCAGACGGCGCGCGCCTGGGGTGTGCGAATACCGGCCGCCTGCGAATTCGGCCTGTGCGGAACTTGCAAAGTGAAGAAAGTCTCCGGCAGCGTCGAGATGAGCCACAATGGCGGCATCCTCGATCATGAGATCGATGATGGCTTCATCCTGGCCTGTTGTTCCAAGCCATTGTCGCCGCTTGAAATCGAGGCTTGATCCGCCCGGCTTTCGACTGAACCCGGAAATGGTCCCGCGTTGCCGGCAAAGGTTACCTTGCCAAGGAAGACCTGAAAGTTTACAGGCGTTGTTGGTGGAAGCGGTCCTGCTGGCGGGCAGGAAATGCAGGACGGGGCAACAATGACGCATGACTCCCACGCCTATGCGGTAGCGAGCCGGGATATCGTTTTCGAATCTTTCGATGGCGAGGCCGTGGTGCTCAATCTTGCCAATGGCAAATATTTCGGCTTTTCCGATTCCGGCAGCAAGGTATGGCAGGCGCTTTCATCCGGCGCGGACGCCCAGGCTCTGGTCGGGCTGAGCGCCGGCGGCTCGACAATAGGCCAGGCCGAACTCGAACGCTTCATATCGCAATTGCTCGAATTGGGTTTGCTGGTGCGCTTGGACGCGGCGGCGCAGCCTTTGCCGGGCGATTTGCCTGCCGAGCTTGCCGCCACGAACGAGCCGCTCAATGTGAGCATTCACGACGACCTCGCCGACCTGATCGTCGTTGATCCCATCCACGAGGTCGAGGAACCTCTCGGCTGGCCGGCGGTCAAGCAGGCTTCCTGACGGGGCGGCCGCAGCGTGATGGAAGGCGATTGATGCCGCGCGTCACGCTCGAAACCTTGCCGGATTACGCCAGGTATCTCATCGCCGCCGCTGAAGGCGCGGCCGCGCGCTATCCGACCACGCGAAAAGTTCGCCTGCCCTGGCTTGAACTGACCGCGCATCTCGGTCACGGCGTGCTTGCCGATGCATTGGGCCATGCTTTTGTCGAGCCCGGGCATGATCAGCCGGCACCGTCCACGGGTCGCATCTTCATCGCGCATCCCGGCATTGACGGCATCCCGGAGCCGGCGCACTGGGGCGATGCCCATTTCACCGAGCACGGTTTTGCCAAACGGCTCGCCGAAGCCGGTTTGCGCGGGCACCATTTCCACGACCTGGATTTCTGGCAGGTCTACGATCCGCACCGCCGCGTCGGCGTGCAGCTGATGGCCTCGGCCGATGCCTTTCCGCCCTGGGAGCCGGGAGCACCGCTGCGCGCCTTCCTGCACTGGGAATATGCCGCGCGCGGCATGCGGCTGACGCATGCCGGCACGCTTGGCATCGACGGCAACGGTATTCTGCTTGCCGGCTCGGGCGGGGCCGGGAAATCGGGGACCGTCGCCGCCGGCCTGCTTAACGGGCTCGACAGTGTCGGCGACGACTATGTGCTGATCGATCTCACCGACGGCGTGACCGCGCGCCCCCTTTTTTCGACGTTGAAGCAGGACACGGAAGGTTTCGCCCGGCTGGGCCTGCGGCAGCGGCTAACGGCGCAAGGCCCGCTGAACTGGCAAGGCAAGCACACGTTCCATATTCATGATATCGCGCCTCGGCCGGTGCCCGCCATGCTGGACATCGTCGCGCTGGTGGTGCCACATATCAGCGGAGGCGGAGCAAGTTCGATTATGCCGGTGTCGCGCAGGGATGCCATGATTGCCTTGGCGCCGTCCGGCATCGCCCAGATGCCGGGCGAGCGCGAAAGCGGCTTTCGCTTCTTCAGCGAATTGACGCGCCACCTGCCGTGCTTCCGTTTGTCCCTCGGCATCGACCCGGCAGAGATCGCCCGCACGATCGAGGATTTCCTGACACGAGGCGCCCGGTGAAGCTCAGCGTGATCATGCCTGTGTACAATCGCGAGCGCTATGTCGTCTCGGCGCTGCGCTCGCTCGTGCGGCAGCAAGATGCCGCCGATCTCGACATCATCGTGATCGACGACGGCTCGACCGACGGGTCGCCGGAGGCCGTGCGTTCGATGATGGCCGAGAACCCCTGCATTCGTCTTTTCCGGCAAGAGAACATGGGCGTGACCCGGGCTCGCAACGCTGGTCTCAGACTGCTCACGCCGGAAACGGAGCTCGTGTCGTTCCTCGATTCGGATGATGTCTCGCCTGCGGGACGATTCAAGGCCGATATCGCATGCTTTGACGCCGACCCCGCTCTGGAGCTTACCTATTCCCTGATGATGATGGTCGAACACATCGACGACGATCTGCTGGAACCCTGCCCCGGCAGCCATTTCATGACCGTGCGGGGAATTCATCTGTCGTCAGGCATTTTCTCGCGTAAGCTCATCGAACGGATCGGCGGCTTCGACGAGGCCTTCGGCCAGGCCGAAGACACAGACTACCTGCTGCGCACCTTTGAAAGCGGCCCCAGATTCGTCCTGCCGGATACCGTATCGCTTTACTACCGACGTCATCCCGGCAACATGACGAAGCAGGTCGACACATCCCTTCGGGAATTCTTGCGGGCCATCCACAAATCGATGAAACGGCGCAAGGCCGACCCTTCACTGCGCGGGATCGAAGGCATCTTCGATGTCAAAGAACTCGCCAACTGGCGCTTCATGTAGCATGCGGAGCTATGGCGTCGTCATACCGGCCTTCAACGCCAGCGGCACCATCGCCGAGACGCTGCGATCGGTCGCGGCGCAGACAGTGCGGCCTGAGCTGGTGGTGATCGTCGACGATGGATCCAGCGACGATCTCGCGGCGGCGATCGGCGGAACGGACCTGCCGCTGCAATTGCTGCGCCAGGCAAATGCCGGACCTGGGAGCGCCACGACAAGGGGCATCGCCGCCTTGTCGACGCCGCTCATTGCAACGCTCGATGCCGACGATCTGTGGCTGCCGAGCAAGGCCGAAACACAGCTCGCGCATCTCGAAAGGCATTCCGCAACGTCGGGCGTTTTTTGCCATTTGCGAAACTTCCGCAATGACCGGCCCGATGCACCCGAGGACGCGATCGTACCCGGTTGGTCGCGGACCACGATGCTGATCCGGCGCGAGGCCGCCGAGACCGTCGGACCAATCGTCGATCCGCCGGGCGGCCGCGGCGAAATGATCGACTGGATCGCGCGGGCACGCGAGGCGGGCCTTGCCCTCGACATGGTGGAAGAGGTGCTGGCGCTGCGCCGCATCAGGCCCGGCAGCCTGTCCTATGGCCGCGATGCGGCGCGCGACCGCGGCTATCTCGAAGTGGCGCGGCTCGCCATGCTGCGACGGGCCCGGAACAAGGCCGGCGCGGGCTGATGGCGGGCATTCGCCGCATCAGCCGACGTTTCCCGGACTATGGCTGGTCCTGGCCGACGGGCGGGCTCGACCAACTGCTCAAGGCCGCCCTTCTTGCCGATCAGGACGCGGCCGCCGGTTGCGCCATGCAGTGGCTAAGCGCGAACGACATCGACCTCGTCTCCTTCAGGGAACACCGGCTGCTGGCCGCGATCTGCGATCGGTTCGGCCGGAAATTGGCCGGCCAATCCGCCTATCCGCGCCTTGTCGGCCTGCAAAAGATGCTGTGGACCAAGTCGCGCATGGCGATGCGCGAGGCCGAACCGGCGCTGCAGGCGATGACGGATTCCGGCTGCCTGGTGATGCTGATCAAGGGTGCCAGCCGCATTGCCTTGAACGCCTCGGCGCAGCGTGGCCGGGTGGCGCACGACATCGACATATTGGTGCGGCCGCAGGACATGCCGGCGGCGTTCGGCGTGCTGCGCGACGGCGACTGGCAGATCGCCACCGGGGTGAGTCCCCAATATCTGAGGACAAGGCTGGCGTCGCTGCGCTCGATGAATTTTTTCAAGGGCAGTTATGGCGATATCGATCTGCACCAGCTTGCCTATGACGGCTCGCAGCAAAGCGACGAGGATGACCAGGCGATCTGGCAGCGCGCGGCGACGGCCGAATTCAGCGGTGTCGGCGTGCTGGTGCCGTCGCCCGCGGATCGCATCGCGCTCGCCATCGCGCATGGCGGGCTCGATGCCCACACCCACAGCGATTGGCTGGTCGATTGCGCGGTGGCCATTCGCACCGGCGGCGTCGACTGGGACGTGTTCCTCGATGTCGTCGCCAGGCGTGGCCTTGCCGTTGCCGCGGCGGTGGCGCTTTCCTACCTTGCGCTCGATGTTGGCGTGACTGTGCCTGACAAGGTGCTGGCGCGCGTGCTGGACATGGCCGACCGCACCGGCCTTGCACGCTGGTCGGCGGTGCTGCAGGCCAAGCCGCGAACCGACTTCGGCAGGCTGACCTGGCTGTCGCGCGGCTTCGCCAAGCAGTTGCGGCTGAGACGCAAGAGCGGTCGGCTGCGGCAGGAGCCGCCCGCCAGGGCATGGCGCGGCAGAGCATGGCGCGGCAGGCAGGCACCTCGCGAGCCGCTGGAAGGACAGTCGCCCCTGGCCTTCTCGCAGACCATACCGTGCCCTGCGACGGCGGGGGAGATGATGCTGGACATCACGATCAGGATCAGCGTCCCGCCGGTCCGGCGCCGCATCGAAATGGAGATCAATGTGGGCGACGACCACGTCGCGCGTCTGCGTGCGATGGCCATCAGCCGGTCTGGTGGAGAGCGGGTGCTGCGCTTTCGCGGCAAGGTGACATTCGATGGCCGACAGCATGCCCTGACGCTGGAAGCGCGGCCGTCCCGGCAGTTCCGCCAATGGGACGATCAGGCGACGGTCGCCGCTTACGGCGCATTGCCTTTCCATCTGGTCTCGGCGATTTTTTCACCGCTGCGCTGAACTATCGCTGGTCGCCCAAAGGTCGGCGGCGCCGTGCGGGGCGCGAACCCTCGCCTATACGGCGCCCTCGTCAGGCTTCGTCACCCGCCGCAACGTCAGGTTGATCCTGCCGCCGTTCTTGAGCAGCGCCGAGGTCGAAGGGTAGATGCGGTCGACGCCATGGAAGGCAAGACGGCCCTCGCCGCCAAGCACGACGACATCGCCGCTTTTGAGCCTGAACGATTTGGTGGCGCCATCGCGGGTTGTCTGGCCGACCCTGAACAGGCAATCGTCACCCAGCGAGACGGAGACGACGGGTGCCGAGAAATCGGCCTCGTCGCGATCCTGATGCAGGCCCATCTTCGCTTCCGGCGTGTAGAAATTGATCAGGCAGGCCTGCGGTGGATTGGGATAGCCCGACACCTGCCGCCATAGATCGAGCAGACTGTCGGGGATAGGCGGCCACGGCTCTCCGGTCAGCGGATGCGTCGGCTGGTAGCGATAGCCGCGTTCCTTGTCGGTGACCCAGCCGAGCGGACCGCAATTGGTCATGCGCACGCTCATCTCCTTGCCGGTCCGAGGCATGGCCGGCACGAACAGCGGCGCCTGCTGGACGATGCTTCTCACCTCCTCGACCAGCGTCTCCTGGACGGCGCGGGACAGATGGGCCGGCATGTGACGGATGCCTTTGGGCAGAACGAGCATGGGTTGGCTCATGTGAATGGTTCGGAGCCTCAGCATGCCACCGCCAGACGAAAACGGCGACCCGAAAGCGGTCGTGGCTTTTAGGAGGGATGGCCGCAGCGAATTCGTCTTGGCCAAATGGCGGTTGACGAACAAAGATGACTAACATAGTCAAGATTTAGAACCGGACCGGTTGACACAAGAATTTTCAGCTTCCGCGTCCAGCGAAGCCGCGGGCAGCCAACGAGAGCGAGGGATATGGAAGTGACATTTCTTCAGGGCTTCAACGCGATCGAACGGGGCTGCATCTGGTCGCGGCGAGGACTGCTTGCCACGACATGCCTGGCGACGCTGGCTGGTGCCTACCAAGCCTCCGCCCAGCAGGCAGGCACCCAGGCATCGGGCGGCGCCACCGTGCTCGAGCCTATTACGGTCAGCGGCGAGGCCGGCGGCGACACGTCCCGTGAGGACGACAAGACGGTGGCTGCCAAGCGCAGCTCCGGTGCGACCAAGACGGACACGCCCCTCATCGAAACGCCCCGCTCCGTCTCGGTGGTGACACGCAAGGAACTCGAGGAGCGCGGCGTGCAGGACATTATCGAGGCGGTGCGCTATTCCTCAGGCGTCAGCACCGGCGCTTACGGATTCGACCCGCGATTCGACCAGATCTATATCAGGGGCTACGACGCAACCACGCTCGGCGACTATAAGGACGGCCTGCGCCAGCCCTATATCAACTACGGCACGTTCCGCACCGACCCCTACTCGCTCGAACGCGTCGAGGTGATCAAGGGACCGGTATCGGTGCTTTACGGCGCGGGAACGCCGGCAGGCATCGTCAACAAGGTGCCCAAGCTGCCGACCAAGGACAGGATCAGGGAAGTCGAACTGCTTTATGGCACGAAGGACAGGGCGCAGGCCGCCTTCGATTTCGGCGGCCCGGTCACCGAGGGCAGTGACGATTTCCTCTACAGGATCGTCGGTCTGGCGCGAAACGGCGACACCAATTTCGACATCGCCGACGACCGCTATTTGCTGCAGCCGTCGTTCACCTGGAATCCGGACGCCGCGACGTCCTTCACCATCTATGGGCTGGTGCAGGCGGACGAAACCGATTCGAATGTCGGCGTGATCACCGATCCGTCGGGAAAGGTCCACACCCTGCGCGAGAGCGACCCCGACTATGACCATCAGAAGATCCGGCAGCAGCAGGTCGGCTACAAGTTCGAGCACGATTTCGGCGGCGGCATCACGGTGCGCCAGAATGTACGATACTCCCATCTCGACCTGAGGTCGCGCTATCTCGCGGTTTCCGGTTGGACAGGTACGGTCGCGCATCGTTATGCGACCTCAATTCGCGACGAAATGAACGTTTTCCAGGCCGACAACCAGGTCGAGGCCAGGTTCGACACCGGGGCGCTCGCCCACACGCTGCTTCTCGGCCTCGACTACACGAACCTGACCTCGTCCTTCGGCTATGGGTTCGATCCGCCCGATCCGGCCTACGATTTCGACATTGCCAACCCGACCTACGGTTTCTCCGGCCCGACCCCGGACACCACGTTCTCTGCGTCCGACGCGGATCTGAGCCAGACCGGCGTCTATGCGCTGGATCAGGTCGAACTGGACAAATGGCGTTTCACGCTCGGTGGCCGCCAGACCCGGGCCGAGCAGACGCGCGACTATTTTGGGGGCGGTTCGGAAGCGGTGGACAAGAACGCCTTCAGCATGCAGGCCGGCGCCCTCTATCTGTTCGATAGCGGCGTCGCGCCCTTCGCCAGCTACGCGACGTCATTCGAACCGATCTCAAACCGCTCGGCCGATGGCGGCGGCATTCTTCAGCCTACGAAGGGCGAACAGTTCGAAGTGGGGGTCAAGTACCAGCCACCGGGAACGGATATCCTGCTGTCCGCCGTCGCCTACCATCTGGTCGAGAAGAACAAGCCGGTAGTCGTCGATCCCAATGCGGGCACCTATCGTTCACTGGGTGAGGTCACCAGCAATGGTTTTGAACTGGAAGCCCGCGCGGCCGTCATGGACGGGCTCGACGTGATCGCGGCCTATAACTACAACCATGCCGAGATCACGGGCGCCGGCCCTGACTCGACGGAGTTGGACAAGGTCCCCGCCGTCACCCCCGAACATGTCGCGAGCCTCTGGGCGAACTACAAATTCGACGAGGGCAGTGCGGCACCCGGCCTTTCGGTGGGAGCCGGCGTGCGGCTGCAGAGCGCGACCTATACCGACACGTCAAACACCGCCAAGAACGATGCCGCCGTCTATCTCGATGCCTCGGCGTCCTACGATTTCGGCGCCATCGACAAGAGGTATGAAGGTGTCTCGGCCGCTTTCGCCGTCCGCAACATTGCCGATGACCGCGCGACGGTGTGCAATTCCGGTTATTGCTACATGGGCCAGGGCCGCAACATCACGGCTTCGCTGAAGCGCCGCTGGTAAAGGCAACGCCGCGCGCCTTTCGGACGCGCGGCGCACTGATTCAGCGTTTTGATACAACCATGCCCGGCGATTAGCCAAGTTCTGGAATACGCAGAACCTGGCCCGGATAGATCTTGTCGGGATGGGTCAGCATCGGCTTGTTCGCCTCGAAGATGACCGTGTTCTTGGCGCCCTGGCCCTTACCATAGCTCTTTTCGGCGATCTTCCAGAGATTGTCGCCCTTCTGGACCGTATAGAAGGTCGGCTCCTTGGCCGCGGTCGCCGTGCCGGAAGCCGGCGCGACCTGCAACTCGTCAGCCTGCACCTTGGAAACGCCCAGCGTGTTGCCGACGGCGATGACCGCCTTTTCGAAGATCGACTGGTCCTTGACGACGCCCTTCAGCACCGCCGTATCGCCCTGGACAACGACCTGCACGCCATCGGTACCGAGCTTGTGTGAATCGAGCTCTTTCTTGAGCGTGTCGGCGGTGGGTGCGGCTTCCTCGTCGCCGCCGATGCCGAGCTTCTTGCCGACGTTCTTGACGAAATCGAACATACCCATCTCTAGGTCTCCCTTGCTGTGGCAACAAGGGAAACCTCGCATCCGCAACGCAAAATTGAAAGTGGTTTTGCGGGCACGATTTGCGTGTTGCTCAATCGTTCTCCACGCGACCGCGCAGCTTCTTGATCGTACCGCGCCCCGCCTTGCTCTTCAGCCGACGCTCGACCGCGCCTTTCGACGGCCGTGTCTTCTTGCGCGGCGGCGGCGGCGGTTCTGCGGCCTTGGCCACCAGTGCCGCCAGCCTGGTCCGTGCGTCGGCGCGGTTTTGCTCCTGTGTGCGAAAGCGTCCGGCCTCGATGACGATGACACCATCCTTGGTGGCGCGCTGGCCGGCAAGTTTTATGGTCCGCTCGCGTACGCGGTCCGACAGGCCCTCGGCGTTCCGCGCGTCGAAGCGAAGCTGCACCGCCGTCGCCACCTTGTTGACGTTCTGGCCGCCGGGACCGGACGAGCGGATGAAATCCTCGTGCAGGTCGCCCGGGTGAATCACGGCTTCGCCCGATATGATGATGTCGTCGTCGATCGGCATGCCGCAGTCATGGCGCGGCGGACCGAAAAAGAAAAGGCCCGATCGAAAGCGCAGCCCCTAACTGACATATACGATCCTGATCACGACGCCCAGGCGAGTTCGCCAAGATGGCGACGAAGCCATTTCGTCTCTTCCGATGCCGTGCGCCCGAAATGCCGTTTGAAGTCGCGGCTGAATTGGGACGGGCTCGCGTAGCCTACCAAAGCCGCGACCTCTGCGATCGTCCTGTTCTGGCGTGCTATCATCAATCGTGCTTCGTGGAGCCGTATCGCCTTCACGTACTGCATTGGACTGTTGCCGGTCAGGCTCTTGAAATGGACATGGTAGGAAGGAACGCTCATGCCCACGTCTTTTGCCAGATCGCCGATCGAAATTTCAGAACCGTAGTTCTCTCGCAACCAGGCCAGGCTCTGGACAATCCTTCCAGACGTGCCTTTCTGCTGCAGCGCCGCGAGCATTGCACCGCCCTGCGGGCCGACCAGCACCCGGTAATGCAGTTCGCGCAGAATGCCGTCACCAAGGACGAGAGCTTCAACGGGGCTGCGAAGTGCCACAAGGAGGCGCAGCAGGACATCCTCTATTTCGGGGGCCATCCTGCTTGACACGAGACCTCGCGGCTTGCCGCGCGCCGGTTCGGCATGCATCTGAGCTTGTATGGCGAGCTCGGCTGCCATCTGCATATCGAACTCAACATAGACCGCAAGCAATGGTCGCTCCGAGCTGGCCATCGATTTCATGCGGAATGGAACGGGCACCGAAACCGCCAGATAGTGCTCCTCGTCGTAGAGGTAGATCTCCCTTTCGAGGATACCCTGCTTGCTTCCCTGTAATACGAACACCGCGCCTGGCTTATAGAGGACCGGGATGTCGTGAAGCACGGCTTCCGTCCGGAGTATGCGGACGCGGCTGAACGCGGTCGGATTGTAGCCGCAAAGAGGGGCGAGAGCTCCGGCCAACTCAACCAGCTTGGATCGTCCGTGTTTGGGAAGAATAGGATTTGGCAACAAATTCAGAGGATCCGCGATCGAAACGCTCGGTTCCTCATAATATTTGTCAACTCATCACCAATCAAGGAAAGCTTGCGATCATGTCACAGAAGACCTTCTTTATCACCGGCGCGAATTCCGGCTTCGGCTTGGCGATAGCTTCCGCGGCTATCCAGATCGGCCATAAGGTGATTGGCGCCGTTCGCTCGGAGACATCACGCGCAGCGCTCGCCGACGTTCTTCCCGCAGCTCGACCGGTACTGTGCGACGTAACGGAATTCGACGCCATACCCGACGTCGTCAGGCAGGCGGAGAACGAACATGGACCGGTTGACGTGCTGATCAACAATGCCGGCTACGGCCACGAGGGAGTGCTTGAAGAGTCGCCGATCGAAGAGATGCGGCGTCAGTTCGACGTGAATGTCTTCGGCGCTGTCGCCGTCGCTAAGGCTTTTCTTCCCCGGTTCCGGGAGCGACGTCGTGGATTCATCGTCAATGTCACCTCGATGGGCGGCATGATTACCATGCCCGGCATTGCTTACTATTGCGGCAGCAAGTTTGCGCTCCAAGGCATATCGGAGGTGATGCGTTCGGAAATGGCCCCGTTCGGTGTCCGCGTGACCGCGGTCTGCCCCGGCTCGTTCCGGACGGATTGGGCTGGACGATCAATGGTCCGCACAGAGAGATCAATCACTGACTACGACGCGCTTTTTGATCCGATACGTGAGGCGCGACAGGTAAAGAGCGGCAAGCAGCTCGGTGATCCCGATAAACTGGCAGCCGCCGTTTTAGGCCTGGTCGAGTCCAGTGATCCGCCGCCGCAGCTTCTGCTTGGCAGCGATGCTCTCAAGCTCGTGTCGGACAGAATCGAACGTCTCCGGCAGGAAATCGAGGTGTGGAAGTCTGTCACTGTCTCGACCGACGGCTGACGGCACCGACGTCCTGCCTGCGCCTATTCCGCCGCTTCCTGCATGTGCGGCGCCGCGCCGAGGACGGAGGCGTCGACATGGCTTTCGAACTTCTCGAAATTGACGGCGAACATGCCGACCAGCCTTGCCGCTTGCCGGTCATAGGCCGATTTGTCGGCCCAGGTCGATCGCGGGTCGAGGATGGCGCCGTCGACGCCCGGGACCGCCACCGGCACCTCGAAGCCGAAATTGGCGTCGGTGCGGAAAACGCCTGCCTTCAGCGAGCCGTCGAGGGCGGCGGCGAGCAAGGCGCGCGTCGCCTTGATCGGCATGCGCTTGCCGGTGCCATGGGCACCGCCGGTCCAGCCGGTGTTGACCAGCCAGCAATCGGCGCCGTGGCGAGCAATGAGCTCGCGCAGAAGATTGCCGTATTCCGACGGATGGCGCGGCATGAACGGCGCGCCGAAACAGGTCGAGAAAGTCGCTTCCGGCTCGGTCACGCCCCTTTCCGTTCCGGCCACCTTGGCCGTGTAGCCGGAAAGGAAATGATACATCGCCTGCGCCGGCGTCAGCCGGGCGATCGGCGGCATCACGCCGAAAGCGTCGGCGGTCAGCATGATGATGTTCTTCGGGTGACTGGCGCGCCCGGTTTTCGAGGCATTGGGGATGAAGTCGAGCGGATAGGCGCAGCGTGTGTTTTCGGTGAGCCGGCCGTCATTGAAATCCGGCATGCCATCGGCGTCGAGTACGACGTTTTCCAGCACGGTGCCGAAGCGCTGCGTGGTGGCGAAGATCTCCGGTTCGGCTTCCGCCGACAGCTTGATCGTCTTGGCGTAGCAGCCGCCTTCGAAATTGAAGATGCCGTGCGGACCCCAGCCGTGCTCGTCATCGCCGATCAAGGTGCGCGACGGATCGGCCGACAGCGTGGTCTTGCCGGTTCCCGACAGGCCGAAGAAAATAGCGGCATCGCCGGCCGGTCCCTCATTGGCCGAACAGTGCATAGGCATCACGCCTTTCTCCGGCAGGAGGTAGTTGAGCATGGTGAACACCGACTTCTTCATCTCGCCGGCATAGGAGGTGCCCCCGATCAGCACGATCTTGCGCGTCAGGTCGACGGCGATCACCGTCTCGGTGCGGCTGCCGTGACGGCCGGGATCGGCGCGGAAGGACGGCAGGTCGATGATCGTCATCCCGGGCACGAAGTGTTCGAGTTCGGCCGCGTCGGGACGGATGAGCAGGTTGCGGATGAACAACGAGTGCCAGGCAAGTTCGGTGATCACCCTGGTGGGCAGCTTTAGCTCCGCGTCGGCACCGCCGACCAGGTCCTGCACATAGAGGTCCTTGTCCCCGGCATGGGCCTGGAAATCGGCGAGCAAGGCGTCGAACTGTGCCGGCGAGATCGCCTTGTTGTTGTCCCACCAGACTTGCGGCTCGGTGGCGGCGTCGCGGACGATGAACTTGTCCTTGGGCGAGCGACCGGTGTGCTGGCCGGTCTCGGCGAGCAGCGCGCCATGCGCGGTCAGCCGGGCTTCACCGCGCCGGATCGCTTCCTCGTAGAGCGCGGCCGCGCCGAAATTGTAGCGCACCGTGCCAGAGGTTTTCAGACCGACACGATCGATCGCGCAGGCAGGATTGCGTTTGCCGACTTCCGACATTGGTGACCCTTCTCAAGATTTGCCGCATCTTTGCCGGCGTATTTCCGGCACACCCACTAAGCAGGCTAGGATGGTCAGAACCAGAAAAGCCAAATGATATCAAATCATTAATCGATTTAAATATTTTGAAAGTTGTTTAAATCGTTTATATATGCGAAAAGTTTCACGGTTGCCCAAAGGATTGGCGAGGTTCGTTCGTCCAATCCATGTCGAGGTCGGATTGTGGCCGGCGGCACCCCGCGCGTGACAGCGGTTAAGGCCTATGCCACATTTTGTACCTAATTTGTCCTGCAAAAGCCCCTTCTCTACGACAGAAGGGACAGCTCATGAGGGAGCCGCTTGAAATGGCAACAATCGCGCTTGTCGATGACGACCGCAACATTCTGACGTCGGTGTCGATCGCCCTCGAATCCGAGGGATATCGTGTCGAGACCTACACGGATGGTGCGTCCGCGCTGGAAGGCCTGGCGGCCAGGCCGCCTAATCTCGCCATCCTCGACATCAAGATGCCGCGCATGGACGGCATGGAGCTGCTGCGCCGGATGCGCCAGAAATCCGACCTGCCGGTGATCTTCCTGACCTCCAAGGACGACGAGATCGATGAATTGTTCGGTCTCAAGATGGGCGCCGACGACTTTATCCGCAAACCGTTCTCGCAGCGCCTGCTGGTCGAGCGGGTGCGCGCCGTGCTGCGCCGTGCCAGTGCCCGCGAGGCCGCGGCAAAAGCGCCGAGTCAGCAGGCCCGCTCGCTCGAACGTGGCCAGCTCGTCATGGACCAGGAACGCCATACCTGCACCTGGAAGGGTGAGCCGGTGACGCTTACCGTCACGGAGTTCCTGATCCTGCATTCGCTGGCGCAGCGTCCCGGCGTGGTAAAAAGCCGTGATGCGCTGATGGATTCGGCCTATGATGAGCAGGTCTATGTCGATGACCGCACGATCGACAGCCACATCAAGCGGCTGCGCAAGAAGTTCAAGGCTGTCGACGACGACTTCGAGATGATCGAAACCCTTTACGGAGTCGGATATCGGTTCCGCGAAGCGTAATTTGATGTATGTCGAGCAGAAGCGGTCCCTAGTGTGGGGCTGCGACATACGTCAAACCTGGGACTAGCGGGAGCTGCTGTTCGATGGCAGTGGAAGCACAGCGAACAAGACCGGCGGGCGCCGCCAGGCGGCCGTCGCGCATCATGCCTTCCTTCGTGTCGAAAATCACGGTGCCGATGCGCCGCTTCCTCGGCCACCATATCTTTTCCAGCCTGACGCGGCGTATTCTTTTCCTCAATCTCGCCGGGCTGGCGGTGCTCGTCACCGGCATCCTCTATCTCAACACCTTCCGCGACGGGCTGATCGACGCGCGCGTCGAAAGCCTGATGACGCAGGGCGAAATCATCGCCGGCGCGATTGCGGCGTCGGCGACGGTCGAGACGGATTCGATCAGCATCGACCCGGAAAAACTGCTTGAGCTGCAGGCCGGCGAAAGCCTGGGGCCTGGCTCGGACCAACTCGACAATCTGGATTTTCCGATCAATCCCGAGCGCGTGGCGCCGGTCCTGCGGCGGCTGATCTCGCCGACCCGCACCCGAGCCCGCATCTATGACCGCGACGCCAATTTGCTGCTCGATTCGCGCCATCTCTATTCGCGCGGTCAGATCCTGCGCTACGACCTGCCGCCGGTCGAGGAGGAGGAGCCCGACCTTGTCGAGCGCGTCCAGAAATTCATCTTCGACTTCTTCCGCAACACCGACCTGCCGGTCTATCACGAACAGCCCGGCGGCAACGGCGCCGCCTTCCCGGAAGTGGTCAAGGCATTGACGGGCAGTCCGTCGACCATCGTGCGCGTCTCGGAACAGGGCGAGCAGATCGTCTCGGTGGCGGTGCCGATCCAGCGTTTTCGCGCCGTGCTCGGCGTGCTGATGCTGTCGACCGAAGGCGGTGATATCGACAAGATCGTCGCCGCCGAACGCAAGGCGATCCTGCGCGTCTTCGGCATCGCGGCGCTCGTCACAGCCATCCTGTCGATGCTTTTGGCGTCCACCATCGCCAACCCGCTGCGCCGGCTGTCGGCGGCGGCCGTACGGGTGCGTCGCGGCGTCAAGAGCCGCGAGGAAATCCCAGACTTTTCCGACCGCCAGGACGAGATCGGCAATCTGTCGATTGCGGTGCGCGACATGACCAACGCACTCTATGCGCGCATCGAGGCGATCGAAAGCTTCGCGGCCGATGTCTCCCATGAGTTGAAGAACCCGCTGACGTCGTTGCGCAGTGCTGTCGAAACATTGCCGCTGGCGAAGAATGACACCTCCCGTGCGCGCCTGATGGAGATCATCCAGCATGACGTGAAACGGCTGGACCGCCTCATCACCGACATTTCCGACGCCTCGCGCCTCGATGCGGAATTGGCGCGCGAAGATGCCGGCACCGTCGACCTGAAGAAATTCGTCACCGACCTCGTCGCTGTTTCGCGTGAAACCACGCGCAACAAGAAGGCGGTCGAGATCGAGCTCAAGGTCGCCAAGCTGCCGCAGGGCGCCAAGGGCTATGTCGTCGTCGGTCACGATCTGCGCATCGGCCAGGTCATCACCAATCTGATCGAGAACGCCCGTTCCTTCGTCCCCGAGGACCATGGCCACATCAGCCTGTCGCTGGCGCGCGCCGGCAAGTTCAACATCCTGACCGTCGACGACAACGGTCCCGGCATCCGCGCCGACGCCATCGACCGCATCTTCGAACGTTTTTACACCGACCGGCCCGCCGGCGAGGCGTTCGGCCAGAATTCCGGCCTTGGCCTGTCCATCTCCAGGCAGATCGTCGAGGCCCATGGCGGTACGCTGACCGCCGAAAACATACCAGGCACCAAGCCCGGCGAGATCAAGGGCGCACGCTTCGTCGTGACGCTCCCGGCCGAGGGATGACCGCCAATCGCCAGGGATCGCGACGTGCGGTCTGACAACATACACGCCACGGCGCTGCTGATCGGCGAGAGCGGCATTCTCATCAGCGGCTCATCCGGGTCGGGCAAGACAACGCTGGCGCTGACGCTGATCAGCCATTGCCTGAAACGCGGATTGTTCTCGCGGCTGGTCGGCGACGATCAGCTCTTCGTCGAAGCCCATGCCGGGCGGCTGGTGTGCCGTGCGCCCGCCACCATCGAGGGCCTTGCCGAGGTGCCGGGACATGGGCCACGGTCCCTGCCGTTCGAACCGGCCTGCGTCGTCGATCTGCATGTGCGCCTGTTGCCGGCCGGCGAAATCGCACGCTTCCAGGAGGATGCAAGCGACGACATCGCCGGCTGCGCGGTGGCGCGCATCGATCTGGCCGAGCGCAATGTCGCGGCCGCCTTGCTCGCCGTGATGGCGCGGCTGTCGATCCCGCCTTTTCTATGATCCGCGCTGGGTTTTTTGCTGCAATGCGTCAAAATGGCGTGGGCCGGCGCAATTTTGGGCTTGTCAACGGGCCGCGCGTCGACAAGATAGCGCTCCCGCCGCCTGGATTGGCTGGCGAGCATAAAATGCGCCTGTGAAGCGGCGATGACGGGAGCCACCAAAGAATGATCGGACTCGTGCTTGTAACGCACGGTCAACTGGCCACCGAGTTCAGACATGCCGTCGAACATGTCGTCGGGCCACAAGACAATTTCGAAACCGTGGCGATCGGTGCCGACGACGATATGGAACAGCGTCGCCGCGACATCGTCGACGCCGTCGCCCGTGTCGATACAGGGGCGGGTGTAATCGTGCTGACCGACATGTTCGGCGGCACGCCGTCCAACCTTGCCATCTCGGTAATGGAGTCCGGCCGCACCGAGGTGATCGCCGGCATGAACCTGCCGATGCTGATCAAGCTGTCGTCGATCCGCAAGGGCGACAACATGGCGGCCGCGCTCGATGAAGCGCAAGCCGCGGGGCGCAAATATATCAACGTCGCCAGCCAGCTTTTGAGCAGCAAATGAGTACGCTGTCGCCTGACAAGGACCAGATCGTCAGGGAGTTTCCGATCGTCAACCAGCGCGGCCTGCATGCGCGCGCCTCGGCGAAATTCGTCCAGCTTGCCAGCGGTTTCAACGCTTCGGTCCATGTCGAGAAGGACGGCGTCAAGGTCGGCGGCACCTCGATCATGGGCCTGATGATGCTGGCGGCCAGCCCTGGATACTCGATCCGCGTCACCGCCAGCGGCCCGGAGGCGCTCGAGGTCATGGACGCGCTGGAGCAGCTCGTCGCCTCCCGTTTCGGCGAGGAGTGCTGACCCGGAAGTCAGCCATCCGAGACATGCACGAATAAAGATTTCTTTATATCCCATTGTCGTGCGAAGCCCGATCTGCTAGTCAGGCCGGCAATTCGCGCCCTTCGACGCGCCGACCGGCGCGGGCGCATCCGCAACCAATTCGCAAGCCAAACGATCAATTCACAGCAAGACAATTCGCATCGGAGCACTGCCATGACGGATAGCAAGGACTATGTGGTCGCCGACATCTCTCTTGCCGGCTGGGGCCGCAAGGAACTCGATATCGCCGAAACCGAAATGCCGGGCCTGATGGCCTGCCGCGAGGAATTCGGCGCCAAGAAGCCGCTCAAGGGCGCGCGCATCACCGGCTCGCTGCACATGACGATCCAGACGGCGGTGCTGATCGAGACGCTGAAGGCGCTCGGCGCCGACATCCGCTGGGCTTCCTGCAACATCTTCTCGACCCAGGACCACGCCGCCGCGGCCATCGCCGAGACCGGCATTCCGGTCTTCGCCGTCAAGGGCGAGAGCCTCGAACAGTACTGGGACTACACCGACAGGATCTTCCAGTGGGCCGATGGCGGCCTCTCCAACATGATCCTCGATGATGGCGGCGACGCCACCATGTACATCTTGATCGGCGCCCGTGCCGAAGCCGGCGAGGACGTGCTGTCCAATCCGCAGAGCGAGGAAGAGGAATATTTCTACGCCCAGGTCAAGAAGCGCCTGAAGGCTTCGCCGGGCTTCTTCACCAAGCAGAAGGAAGCGATCCGCGGCGTCACCGAAGAGACGACGACCGGCGTCAACCGGCTCTACCAGTTGCAGAAGAAGGGCCTGCTGCCCTTCCCGGCCATCAACGTCAACGATTCGGTCACCAAGTCGAAATTCGACAACAAATACGGCTGCAAGGAATCGCTGGTCGACGGTATCCGCCGCGGCACCGACACGATGATGGCCGGCAAGGTCGCGGTCGTCTGCGGTTATGGCGACGTCGGCAAGGGCTCGTCGGCCTCGCTCAAGGGCGCGGGCGCCCGCGTCAAGGTCACCGAGGTCGATCCGATCTGCGCGCTGCAGGCGGCGATGGACGGCTTTGAAGTGGTCACGCTGGAAGATGCGGCACCGACCGCCGACATCGTCATCACCACCACCGGCAACAAGGATGTGGTTACCCTCGACCACATGCGCTCGATGAAGGACATGGTGATCGTCGGCAACATCGGCCATTTCGACAACGAGATCCAGGTTGCGTCGCTGCGCAATCTGAAGTGGACCAATGTCAAGCCGCAGGTCGACATGATCACCTTCCCGGACGGCAAGCGCATGATCCTCCTGTCGGAAGGTCGCCTGCTCAATCTCGGCAACGCCACCGGCCACCCGAGCTTCGTCATGTCGGCCTCCTTCACCAACCAGGTGCTGGCGCAGATCGAGTTGTTCACCAAGGGCGAGCAGTACCAGAACCAGGTCTATGTGCTGCCCAAGCATCTCGACGAGAAGGTCGCACGCCTGCATCTCGACAAGCTAGGCGCCCGCCTGACCGAGCTGTCGGGCGAGCAGGCCGCCTATATCGGCGTCACGCCGCAGGGGCCATTCAAGCCGGAACACTACCGCTATTAACCAAAGCCGAATTTGCTACAAGATATTGATGCCGGGCGATTGACTTTTCGCCCGGCATTATTTTTGCGCCGAATGATTCTTCACGCCGATTCCAGCAGGCGCTATTGTTGTGATTCGCGGGTCCAGGGGCGAGGACCGGCGCACGCGTCAGGGCGGTCTTGCATTCAGGCGGCGAAGAGGACCAAGACATGCCGGGGGAAAACCCGCTTCACGCGGGACAGGCCGTTTCCGGCGGCCATCAGGATTCGGAGACCACTGGCTCGCGGCGCCCTTCGTGGCGTGGCCGCGCGGGGCTGCTGCTTGCCGGCTCCACACTTGCCGGTCCGCTGCTTGGTGGGGTTGCATGCGCCCAAGGCGCCGAAGTGGCGGCCAGCCTTTCGGTCAGCACGATCGAGGTCATGCAGCTAGCCGTCTTTGCCGGAGTGATGGGAGCGGCATTCCTGTCGGCCATCGTTCTCATTCGCGAACGCGCGCGCACCTCGGCGGAAAATGTCGAGCTGAGAAGCCGCGTCGCCGATATCAGCGCAGCGTTGCGACGTTCGGAAGCGCTGCTCAATCTGCGCGACCAGCGTGTGGTCGTCTGGGCCTCGGAAAACAAGAAACCCGAGCTCATCGGCACATTGCCGACCGAAAGCGGAGCGCCGGAGGAACGGGCCGCATTCCTCGCCTTTGGGCGCTGGCTGATGCCGCGCTCGGCGGCGGCACTCGAACATGCCGTGACGGGTTTGCGGGAAAAAGGCAGACCGTTCGACCTGGTGGTGGAATCGCAGGCCGGCGCTCCGTTGGAAGTGCATGGCCGAAAGAGCGCGGCCCATGTGCTGGTGCGGTTTGTCTCGCTGTCCGAGACACAGCGCAGCCAGGCCCGGCTCAAGATCGACAACCAGCGGCTGGCCGCCGACCATGACACGATGATCGGCCTGCTCGAGGCGCTGAAGATGCCGGCATGGCTGCGTGACGAGCATGGCCGGCTGAAATGGGTCAACCGGGCCTATGCCGACGCGGTCGAAGCCGAGAACGCTGAAGCCGCCGTGCGTGACGCCCAGGAATTCCTCGGCGGCCAGGCCCGCGAGGCCATCGCCGCCCAGCACAAATCGCATCCGGTGTTCGAGCAATCGCTTTCGACGGTGATCGAAGGCGACCGCCGCGTGTTTGCCGTGACCGACTTTGCCGGCGCCGACGGTTCGGCCGGCCTTGCCTGCGACACCAGCGCCATCGAGGCCATCCGCGGCGAATATGAGCGGACCGTGCGCAGCCATGCCGATACGCTCGATCAGCTCAACACGGCAGTCGCCATCTTCGACACGAACGAGAAGCTGCGCTTCTTCAACCAGGCTTTCCAGAAACTGTGGGGGCTCGACAGCGGCTTCCTGCACAGCGCGCCCGACAACGCCCTTTTGCTCGACCGGCTGCGCAGCGAAGGCAAGATCGCCGAACAGCCGGAATGGCGCCGCTGGAAGGAAGGCCTGCTCGGCGCCTATCGAGCGGTCGAATCGCAGGAACACTGGTGGCACCTGCCGGACGGCAAGACCATCCGCGTCGTCGCCAACCCGCAACCCAAGGGCGGCGTCACCTGGGTGTTCGAGAACCTGACCGAGAAGATGGATCTCGAAAGCCGCTACCGCACCGCGGTCCGGGTCCAGGGCGAAACGCTCGACAATCTGGCCGAAGGCGTGGCGGTGTTCGGTCCCGATGGCCGGCTGCGGCTGTCGAACCCGGCCTTTGCCACGCTGTGGGGGTTGGGCACGGAAGTCGCCAAGCCCAATGTGCACGTATCGACCATACGCGAGCTCTCAGATCGGCAGGCGGTCGAGAGCCCCTGGCCCGGCTTTGTCGCCGCCATCACCGGCTTCGACGACGAGCGCCGCGAGCGTCACGGCCAGACCGAGCTCAACAACGGCACCGTGCTGCGCTACGCGGTGATTCCGCTGCCCAACGGGCAAGTGATGATGACCTTCGTCGACGTCACGGACAGCGTCCATGTCGAACGCGCGCTCAAGGACAGGAACGAGGCGCTGGAGAAATCGGACCAGCTCAAGAACGACTTCGTCCAGCATGTGTCCTACGAACTGCGTTCGCCGCTGACCAACATCATCGGTTTCACCGAGCTGCTGTCGCTGCCGGCGACTGGCCCGCTGACGCAGAAGCAGCGCGAATATGTCGAACATGTCGGCTCGTCCTCCTCGGTGCTGCTGACCATCGTCAACGACATACTCGACCTGGCGACCGTCGATGCCGGCATCATGCAGCTCGACATTTCCGAGGTGCATGTGGACCGCACCATCGCGGCTGCCGCCGAGCTTGTCGCCGACCGGCTGGAGGAGCATTCGATCCGGCTCGCGGTCGATGCCGCCGCCGCGCCGAAGACGTTCCATGGCGACGAAACGCGCATCCGCCAGATCCTCTACAATCTGCTCAGCAACGCCGCCAACTACGCGCCGGAGGCCAGCACCATCCGGCTGGCCTGCCGTCAGTTGGCGGACGGGGTCGAGTTCTCGGTTCACGACGACGGGCCTGGCATGCCGCCCGATGTGCTCGATTCGGTGTTCCGCCGCTTCGAACCGCGCGCCAATGGCGGCCGCCGGCGCGGCGCCGGCCTCGGCCTGTCGATCGTCAAGAGCTTTGTCGAACTGCATGGCGGCGCCGTTCGCATCGAAACCGGCAAGGACAAGGGCACGACCGTCATCTGCACCTTTCCCGACATGCCGGGTATCCGCGCAGCGGCCGAGTAGCGCGCTCGATGACGGAACCTGTGCTGGAGCGTTTGCTCGCCGACGAGACCCAGACAGCGCGGCTGGGCGAGGATCTGGCGTTGGCGCTGCGCGTGGGCGACGTGCTGGCGCTCAAGGGCGATCTCGGCGCCGGCAAATCGACGCTGGCAAGGGCACTGATCCGGGTGCTGGCCGACGATGCCGGTCTCGAAGTGCCGAGCCCGACCTTCACGCTTGTACAGAGCTACGATACCCGCGTGCCGGTTCACCATTTCGATCTCTACCGCCTGTCCTCGGCGGCCGAGCTCGACGAACTCGGCTTCGAGGAGGCGCTGGCGCAAGGTGCCGCCCTGATCGAATGGCCCGAACGGGCTGACGGCTATCTGCCCAAGGCGACGGTGCTGATCGAACTCGTCCAGCATGGCGAGGGCCGGCTGGCCCGACTGTCGGGGCAAGGCGCTACCTTCGACCGTGTCGCGCGCTCGCTGGCCATGCGCGGCTTTCTGGAGAGCGCCGGCTGGGGGCAAGCGCGGCGCCGGCATTTCATCGGCGACGCCTCGGCCCGCTCCTATGAGATCGTAACGCTTGCCGGCGAGGCGCCGCGCGTGCTGATGAACTCGCCGCGGCTGGTGCTCGGCCCGCCCGTGCGCGACGGCAAGCCCTATGCCGTGATCGCCCATACGGCGCAGTCGGTGTCCGCCTTCGTCGCCATCGACCGTGCGCTGCTGGCCGCCGGGGTCGCGGTGCCCAGGATCGACGCGCAGGATCTCGACCAGGGTTTCCTGTTGCTCGAGCATCTGGGCTCGGAAAGTTTCCTCGACGGCAATGGCGAGCCGGTCGCCGAACGTTACGAGGCGGCGGCCGAACTGCTTGCCATGATGCACGGCAAGGCCTGGCCTCACCGCATGGAGGCGGCTCCCGGCGTCGTTCATGACGTGCCGCCCTTCGATCGCGACGCCATGCTGATCGAGGCGGACCTGCTGATCGACTGGTACGTGCCGGCGATATCGGGCGAGCCGGCAAGCGAGGCGCTGCGTTCCGGCTACCACAAGATATGGAATGCGCTTCTCGACCGGCTGCAAGGCAGCGAATACACGCTGATGCTGCGCGACTTCCACTCGCCTAACATCATCTGGCGCGGCGAGCGGTCCGGCCTCGACCGGCTCGGCATCGTCGACGTCCAGGACGCGCTGATCGGGCCTTGCGCCTATGACGTCGCCTCGCTCGCGATGGACGCCCGCGTCACCATGGCGCCCGAGATCGAGAAGCGGACGCTCGACGCCTATGTCGCCGCGCGTCATGCAGCGGGCGGCTTCGACGAAGAAAGCTTCCTCGAAGCCTATGCAATCATGGCCGCGCAGCGCAATTCCAAGATTCTGGGCATTTTCGTGCGCCTCGAAAAACGTGACGGCAAGCCCTATTATCTCAGGCACCTGCCGCGCATCCGCGACTATCTCAAGCGGGCGCTGTCGCATTCCGCGCTCGCCGACCTGCGGGATTTCTACAATGTGCACGGGCTGCTGGAGGAACGAGCGCTGTGACGACAGGACCGGACACCGCCATCGTACTTGCCGCCGGGCTCGGCAAGCGCATGCGGCCGATCACCGACGCCATCCCCAAGCCGCTGGTCCGCATCGCCGGCAAGACGCTGCTCGACTGGGGCCTCGACAGCCTGGCCGCAGCCGGCGTCGGCAAGGCGGTGGTCAATGTCCATTACCTTCCCGAACAGATCGTCGCTCATGTGGCCGCCCGCCGCGCGCCGCGCGTCGTCATTTCCGATGAGAGCGGCCGGCTGCTCGATTCCGCCGGCGGCATCGTCAAGGCGCTGCCGGAGCTCGGCCAGGAGCCGTTCTACATCCTCAACGCCGATACATTCTGGATCGACCACGGCCCGCTCAATCTCGGGCGGCTCGCCCTTGCATGGGACGTCGCGAAAATGGATATTCTGCTGATGCTGGCGGATCTCCATCAGGCGACAGGGCACTGTGGCAGCACCGATTTCCTGGTGGCGCCGGACGGTGCCCTGCGGCGTTCGAAAGGCGATCCCGCTGGCCTGATCTATGCCGGCGCCGCGATCATCCATCCGCGCCTGTTCAAAAACGCACCCGCCGAACCGCATTCGCTCAATGCCTATTTCGACAAGGCGATTGCCGGCGGCCGCCTGTTCGGCATGCCGATGCATGGCCGCTGGATAACCGTCGGCACGCCCGATGCCATTCCGCTCGCCGAAGACGCAGTGGCCGGCGCACTCATCGGATCGCAATGAGCGGCTCAAGCCGCGTTTTCTCCATTCCCTCCGGAGCGCCGTTTCTGCCGACGCTGGCCGAGGCGCTGCTTGACGGCCGCCTTATCCCCGGCTTTCGGTTCGACGGTGACCCCCTCGCTTTGGCCGATGTTACCATCTATGTGCCGACGCGCCGGGCCGCTCGTGCCTTGCGCGGCGTCTTCGTCGACAGCCTGAAGGCGCGTGGCGGCGGCGGTTCGGCGATCCTGCCGGTGATCCGGCCGCTCGGCGAATTCGACGAGGATGAGGCCGCATTCGAGACCGATCCAACGGCGGCAATCGATCTCGCGCCCGCGATCCCCGCCACCGAGAGACTGTTGCTACTGACGCCGCTGGTGCGGGCGTGGAAACGCCGGTTGCCCGCCCATGTCGCGGCCCTCTTCGCCGAGGAGATCGTCGTCCCGGCCTCCACCGCCGACGCGATCTGGCTGGCGCGCGATCTGGCCGGACTGATGGACGAGATCGAGACGGAAGGCACCGATTGGGCCAAACTTGCCGGCCTCGTCAGCGGCAACCTTGCCGGATGGTGGCAGGTCACGCTCGAATTCCTCGGCATCGTCACCGATGCCTGGCCGAAATTCCTCGCAGAGAGCGACCGCTCCAACCCAGCCGCGCATCGCAGCGCCTTGATCCGTGCCGAGGCCGCGCGGCTGCGGCGCAATCCACCCGCCGGGCCGGTCATAGCCGCGGGGTCCACTGGCTCCATACCCGCCACGGCGGAACTGCTTGCGACCATCGCCGGCCTGTCCGGCGGTGCCATCGTGCTGCCCGGCCTGGACCAGATGCTCGACGAAGCCTCCTTCCAGGCTCTCGTCGCTCCCGGCGCGCGTCCAGCCGTGCTGGGCCATCCGCAATACGGCCTGGCAAAGCTGATCGGCAAGATCGGCGTGCTGCGCGGCGATGTCGAGGAGATCGGTGCGGCCGAGCCGAAGCTCGCGCGCCGCGCCGCCCTTGTCGGCGAGGCGCTGCGGCCGGCCGAGACCACGGAATTATGGGCGGAAACACGAAACGGGTTTTCAGCGTCCGATATCGCCGGCGCTTTCGCCGACGTGACGCTGCTGGAGGCGGCAAGCGAGCGCGACGAAGCCGTCGCGATCGCCGTCGCGCTCAAGCAGGCAGTGGAAGAACCCGGCCAAAGGGCCGCTCTCGTGACCGGCGACCGCGCGCTGGCACGCCGCGTCTCGGTCGAGCTCAAGCGCTTCGGTGTCGTTGCCGACGATTCCGGCGGCACGCCGCTGTCCAACACGCCGGCGGCCAGCCTGCTCAGGCTGGCGCTCGAAGCGGTGTTCCGGCCGGGCGATCCGGTCGGCCTGTTGTCGCTGCTCAAGCATCCCCTGCTTGGCCTGGGTCTGGAACGGGTCAACGTGCGCCACGCGGCGGAATTGGTCGAACTGGTGGCGCTGCGCGGCGGCACCGGCCGCCCTGACATCGCTTCGCTGCCGGATCTTTTCGAGGCCCGCCTCACCGGGCTAGGCGACGGCAGCCGGCCGCCGTTCTGGTTTGCCCGCCTGACCGTGCGCTCCATTGAGGTTGCGCGGACCCTTCTCGCACGCCTGGCTGACGCGCTGGCGCCGCTTTCGGCCTTTCACGGCCAGGCGGAGGCCGGCCTTGCCGCGCTGGTCGAAGCCAGCGTCGCTGCCCTGGAAAATCTCGGCCGTTCCGCCGACGGTGGTCTTGGCGAACTCTACGCCGGCGATGCCGGCGAAAAGCTCGCCGAACTGCTGCGCGGGCTGGTCGCGGCTTCGGCGCCGCTGTCGTTCGCGGCAATCGAATGGCCCGATGTGATGGAGGCGCTGATCGCGCCCGAGACCGTCAAGCCAGCGCAAGGCACCGACAGGAACATCGCCATCTGGGGCGCCCTGGAGGCGCGGCTGCAGGATGTCGACACGCTGGTAATCGGCGGGCTCAACGAAGGGGTCTGGCCGCGCAAGCCGGAGAGCGACCGCTTCATGTCGCGGCTGATGAAGACCGGCATCGACCTGGAACCGCCGGAGCGGCGCATCGGGCTTGCCGCGCATGATTTCCAGATGGCCATGGGCGCGAGACATGTGGTGCTGGCCCGCTCGGCGCGTGCCGGCGACGCGCCCGCCGTGCCGTCGCGCTGGTTGCAGCGGCTGCTCACCTTCATCGGCAACGATCAGGCGGCGGCACTGCGCCGGCGCGGCGATGAGCTGCTCGCCTGGGCGCGCGCGCTCGACACGGGGCCGAAGCGGGATTTCGCGCCACGGCCGCAGCCGAAGCCACCGCTCTCGGTCCGCCCGACGCATTTCTCCGTCACCGAGATCGAGACGCTGCGCCGCGACCCCTACGCTGTCTATGCCCGGAGGATCCTTGGCCTGACGCCGCTCGATCCGCTCGTCCGCGATCCGGGTGCGGCGGAGCGCGGCACGCTGTTTCACGCCATCCTGCATCTCTTTTCGTCCGAGGTGGCCGACCCGCGCGCGCCGGACGCATTGGCCGGGCTCATCGCCGCCGGCCGCGCCTGTTTTGCCGAGGCGGCGCTTCCGGCCGATATCGAGGCGGTGTGGTGGCCGCGGTTCGAAAAGCTCGCCGCCAACATCATCGAATGGGAGCGAACGCGCGCCGACGCGGTCATCCAGCGGCATGCCGAGGAGCGCGCCGGCAAGACTGTGGTCGGACAGTCCGGCGTAACGCTGTCCGGCTATGCCGACCGTGTCGATCTGCTGGCCGGCGGCATGGCGGACATTCTGGACTACAAGACGGGCTCATCGCCTTCCAAGGCACAGGCCCATACGCTATTGGCGCCGCAACTGGCGTTGGAAGGGGCGCTGCTCAGGCGTGGCGCATTCAAGGAGTTGGGCACGCGCGAACCGTCGCAACTGGCCTTCATCAGGTTGAAGCCGAATGGGGAGGTGTTCGAGGAGTCCATACTCGAACACAACCGCCAACCACGCACCGCCGCCGATCTTGCCGAAGAGGCCTGGGCGCGGCTGGAAAAACTGCTGATCCATTATGCCGACCCGGCGACCGGCTATCTGTCGCGTGCGCTGCCGTTTCGCGAAGGCGAAACCGATGGCGATTACGACCACCTCGCCCGCGTGCTCGAATGGTCCGCCGGCGGCGACGCCGGGGATGAGGGAGGGGAGGCATGAAGAAAGCCTATCCGGTCCCGAGCGATACGGCTTCGAGCCAGGCCCGGGCCGCCGATCCCGGCAATTCGGCCTGGGTGTCGGCCAATGCGGGATCGGGCAAGACGCACGTGCTGGCCCAGCGCGTCATCCGGCTGCTGCTCAACGGCACCGATCCCTCGAAGATATTGTGCCTGACCTATACGCGCGCAGCGGCCGCCAACATGTCGAACCGGGTTTTCTCCACGCTGTCGGAATGGACATCGCTGGGTGACCTGGAGCTGGCCGCCAAAATAGAGGCGCTGGAAGGGCGCCGGGCCGATCGCGACACCATGCGCCGCGCCCGCCGCCTGTTCGCCGAGGCGCTGGAGACGCCTGGCGGGTTGAAAATCCAGACCATCCACGCCTTCTGCGAATCCGTCCTGCATCAGTTCCCCCTGGAAGCCAACATCCCCGCCCATTTCGAAATGCTCGACAGCCAGATGGAGGCCTCGCTTTTCGCCGCTGCGCGCCGCGAGATGATCTCCGCCGCCGGCGACAGGACTTTGGCGGAGGCCTTCGCCACTGTCCTGGAACGCGGCGGTGAAGCCGGTCTCGACGCCTTGCTTGGCGAGATCGTGCGCAAGCGTGACGGGTTGCGCCATTTCCTCGATGCTGTCGGGCGTGACGGCTTCCAGCCGCTGTTCGATGAATTCCATTTCCAGCCCGGCCAGACCGCCGAAGGCATAGCGGCATCTGTATGGCCGCTGCCTGGTTTCCTGCCGGACTATTTTGCCGGCTTTGCCCAGGCAGCCGAAGCCACCGACGCCAGGTCGGTGTTGAACAACATCCTGCCCTATGCGCGCCAGGCCTTCGCCGAGAGCGACCCTCTCCGCCGGCTGCCGTTGCTTGCAAGAGCCTTCCTCAAGACCGACGGCGATCCTTATGATCCGGCAAAGGCGTTCAAAAAGGCGCTCACCGACCGGCTGCCTGAGCTGGCCGAGCGCTATGTGTCGGCCGCCAGGGCCATCATGGAGACTGTCGACCGGCTGGCGCTATTCCGGATGCTGGAGGGCACACGCGCGGCCCTGACCATCGCCGACTGGCTGATCGCACGCTACGAAGTGCTGAAGCGCGGCCGCGGCTTTCTCGATTTCAACGACCTGATCACCCGCACGGTGAACCTTTTGGCGCGGCCCGATGCCGGCCCATGGGTGCAATACAAGCTCGACCAGGGCATAGATCACATCCTGCTCGACGAGGCGCAGGACACCAGCCCGGATCAATGGGAGGTGGTGAAGCGGCTGGCGGAAGAATTCTTTGCCGGCTTCGGCGCCCGCGAGCGGGTCCACCGCACGGTCTTTGCCGTCGGCGACGAGAAGCAGTCGATCTACTCCTTCCAGGGTGCGGCACCCGACTCCTTCGCCGACAGCCGGTTGTTGTTCGCCGGGCGTGTGCGCGATGCCGAAGCGTCCTTCGCCGACCTCAAGCTGACCTGGTCGTTCCGCTCCACTGACGATGTGCTGGCCGCCGTCGACCGGGTCTTTGCCGACCCCATCGTGCGGCGCGGCATCAGCCACGATCCCGATCCACTGAACCACAAGGCGATCCGCACCGATGCGCCAGGCTATGTCGAGGTCTGGCCGTCGATCGGCGCTGAGGCCGTCGACGAACCCGACGACTGGGCGCAAGCGATCGATCATGCCCATGCGCCGGCGGTACGCGTCGCCGAGAATGTCGCGGCCACCATTGCCGGCTGGATCGGCAAGGGGGAAATCATCGAGGGGCGTGGCAAGCGGCTGCGGCCGGGCGACGTGCTGGTGCTGGTGCGCAAGCGCGACAGCTTCGTCCACGCGCTGACCCGCGCGCTCAAGCGCCGCGACATCCCGGTTGCCGGCGCCGACCGGCTGAGCCTGTCGGGCCATATTGCCGTCAAGGACCTGATCGCGCTCGGCCACCTTTTGATCCAGCCGCAGGACGATTTGTCACTCGCCGCTCTGCTGCGCAGTCCGGTCTTCGACCTGTCGGAAGAGACACTGTTCACGCTCGCCGCGCAACGGCCGTCCGGCGTGTCGCTGGCGGCATCGCTACGCCAGCATGCCGGCGGAAGCGAAACGCTCGCGGCGGTCGTCGCGCAACTCGACGGCTGGGCTGACGAGGCCGCCTTCAAGCCGGTGTTCGAATTCTATGCCGCCCTGCTGGCGCGCGATGGCGTACGCCGCAAGATGATTGCGCGGCTCGGGCCGGAAGCCGGCGATATTCTCGATGAGTTCCTGAGCTTCTGCCTTGCCGAAGAGCGGACCGGCCTGCCCGGGCTGGAAGCCTTCCTGTCGACACTGGAAAACGCCGGCCCCGAGATCAAGCGCGAGATGGACCAGACCCGCGATGAAGTCCGGGTCATGACCGTGCATGCGGCCAAGGGCCTGGAGGCGCCCGTGGTGTTCCTGGTCGACGGCGGTTCCGCCCCGTTCAGCGACCAGCATTTACCGCGCCTGATGCCTTTCGACGGCTCTGGCCGACATTGGGATGGCAGGGGCTATCTCTGGCGTTCGGCCAGCGACGTCGCCAACGGCTTCTCGAAGACGGCCGCCGCTCGCGCCCGCGAACTCGCCGACGACGAGTACCGCCGGCTGCTCTATGTCGGCATGACGCGCGCCGAGGACCGGCTTATCGTCTGCGGCTATCACGGCAAGCGGGCGCCGAACGCCGGCACCTGGCATTCGATCGTCAGCCGCGCGCTGAGCGGCGCGCCCGAAAGCGAACAGCGTCCGCATCCTGCCGACGGGGAGCCTGTCTACCGTTTCCACATCACCAAACTGCCGCCGGTTGCGCCAAGTCCAGGCGAACAGGCACGGCAGGCCGATGCTTTCGGACCCTTGCCGACGACCCTGTTCAGGCCCTTGCCGCCTTTCGAGGACCTGCCGCGTCCTCTGTCGCCGTCGGGCGCCTCGGCGCTGATCGAGGAAGGCAAGGAAGCGGTGGTCGACAAGGCGTCGCCGGTGCTGGACGCCGCTGCCGAGCCGGGTTTTGCCGTGCTGCGCGGGCTCGCCCTGCACAAACTGCTGCAGATGCTGCCCGGCATCGCCGAGGACGCACGGGTGGACGCTGCGAAGCGTTATCTCTCCCGAACGGGTGCGGCGTGGCCTGAGGCCGAGCGTGAAAAGGCCCTGGCATCGGTCATCGCCATCCTTGCCGACCCCGGCCTCGGTCATCTGTTCGCGCCCTCCTCGCGCGCCGAGGTCGCAATCATGGGCAGCCTGGAGGTCAAAGGCAAGATCCGCTCCATTTCCGGCAAGATCGATCGGCTGGCGGTGACCCCGCATGCGGTCTCGATCGTCGACTACAAGACCAACCGGCCCGCACCCGCCTCCCTGGCGGAAGTCCCGCCGGCCTATCTGCTTCAGCTCGCGCTCTATCGCGCCCTGCTGCAGCCGCTTTACCCCGGGCGGGAGGTCAAGGCAGCCCTGCTGTTCACCGAAGCGCCAAGGCTGATCGAACTGCCGTCCCGGGCCATGGACGACGCCCTTGCCCGACTCACGGGAGCGTGACACAAGAACTGCTTGAAGAAGGGCGCGACAACCACCACATTTGGTGGGACGAAAAATTTCGAAAGGATTTCCGCATGACCACCGTCAAGGTCGACAAGAACAATTTCCAGGCTGACGTGCTTAATGCCCAGGTGCCGGTTGTGGTTGATTTCTGGGCGGAATGGTGTGGCCCTTGCAAGATGATCGCACCGGCGCTCGAAGACATCGCCACTGAGCTCGGCGCCAAGGTAAAGATCGCCAAGCTGAACATCGACGAAAATCCCGAGCTTGCCGCCCAGTTTGGCGTGCGCTCGATCCCGACGCTGATGATCTTCAAGGGCGGCGAAGTGGCCGACATCAAGGTTGGCGCCGCGCCCAAGACCGCACTGTCGCACTGGGTCAACGGCAATCTCGCCTGATGCCATCTGAATTCGAAGCATTGAGCCCGGCCATCGCGCCGGGCTTTTTGTTGGCGTCATCGGTGCGCCGCTCTGGCCCTCACATCGGGCCACTCCATGTCCTCTGTTGGCAGCAGAAGCAGGGAGAGAGAAATGACCGGATCCGCCAAGGCCACCGTCTTCATCGACAACGAACGCGTCATCGTCACCGAGTACCGCTTCCAGCCGGGCGACAACACCGGCTGGCATCGCCACGGCCACGACTATGTCGTGGTGCCACTGATGGACGGCAAGCTGAAGCTGGTGACCAAGGACGGCGAAACCTTCGCCGAGATGAAGAAAGGCGCGCCGTATTTCCGCAAGGAGGGAGTGGAACACGACGTCGTCAGCGCCAATGAGGGCGAGTACGCTTTTATCGAGATTGAGCTGAAGTAAGCGGCACCTCTGACGCTGAGCGAGACCTCCCTAACTTCGTCATACCAGGGCGAAGCAGGAGCGAAGCTCCGTCGCGAAGACCCAGGTATCCATGCTGTGACGGCCATCGACGAATACAGCGGAGGAAATTCCGCACCGCTGCGGCGCTTTGAAGTCGCGGTTCCTGGGGTCTGCGCTGCTTCGCTTCGCTCCTCGCTACTCCGGGGGATAACGAGGCGATGGACGGCCTCAGGTTGGGGGCGTGCCGTTCTCGGCGAGAACCGCGCCGGCCAGGTAAAGTGACCCGCCGATCAGGATGCGCGGCGTGGGGCCGTCCCAGGTGTCGCGCAGCAGCATCAGGGCGCTGGCGACGGAGCTTACCGGTTCGGCCGTCAGCCCGGCTTCCGTGGCACGGATCGCCAGTTCGTCATTCGGCACACCGGCATCGCTCATGCTCACGGGCACGGTGTAGACATGCCGGACGAGGCCCTTGAAGGCGCGGAAATAGCCGGCCTGGTCCTTGGTGTTGATCATGCCGGAAATGAGGAAGAGCGGACGCGGGTTCTTTTCTTCCTGCTCGGCCAGCGCTTCGGCGATGACGACGCCGGCGCCGGGATTATGGCCGCCGTCGAGCCAGATGTCGGCGCCCTTCGGCGCCAGTTCCGCCAGCCGGCCCTGCGCCAGCTTCTGCATGCGGCCCGGCCAGGCGACGTTGGTCATTGCCTTCTCGGCGGCGCGGTGGCTGATCTCGAAGCCGGCCGCCTTGACCGCGGCGATCGCGGCGGCCGCATTGGCGAACTGGTGCCGACCGGGCAGGCGCGGCGGCGGCAGATCCATCAACCCATCATCGTCCTGGTAGACCATGCGGCCGTTTTCCTCGAAGGCGAGAAAATCCTGCCCGTAGACGAGGGTCGGGCATTCCAGCCGCTCGGCGGCGTCGATCAGCACCTGCAGCGCCGTCTCGCTTTCCTGCGCGCCGATGACCACCGGGCAGCCACGCTTCATGATCCCGGCCTTTTCGGCGGCGATCAGTTCGACGCGATCGCCGAGATAGGCCTCATGGTCCATCGACACCGGCATGATCACCGACACGGCCGGCCGCGCGATCACATTGGTGGCGTCGAAACGGCCGCCAAGACCGACCTCGATGGTCGCGACATCGGCCGGATGTTCCGAAAACAGGATGAAGGTGACGGCGGTGAGAATTTCGAAGACGGTGATCTTCTGGCCTGCATTGGCCTTGGCAACGCGGGCAATGGCCTCCGCGAAGATGTCGTCGTCGACCAGCCTGCCGCCGCCTTCGGCGGCCAGCCTGTAGCGCTCGTGCCAGCTGACCAGATGTGGCGAGGTGTGGACATGGACGAGCCGGCCGGAGGCTTCCAGCAGCGCCCGCGAGAAGGCGGCGCAGGAACCCTTGCCGTTGGTGCCAGCGATGTGGATGACCGGCGGCAGCAGGTCCTGCGGATTGCCCAACCGCTCCAACAGCCGCGAGATGCGGTCGAGCGAAAGGTCGAAGCCCTTCGGGTGAAGCGCCATCAGGGCTTCGATTTCGCGGTCCGCGGCAAGCGTCGTCATGGCAAATCCCGTGCATGGCCTGGAGCCAGAATCGCTCCCGCAAAGACCACGGCTATCGAAAGGCTACAGCGCGCAACGGATGCCGCGCAATCGCTGTTCGCGGCGGCCAATGTCGCGTCAGGCCAGTCTCACGTCAGGCCAGTCTCGCGTCATGTCGATGTAGCGTCAAGCTTGCGGCCGGACTTCGGCGGCAACCACGGCCGGCGGCAAGATTTCCGGTTCCAGAGGCTTCTGCTCTTCCGGCATCTTGAGCAGCATCTTCAACAGGCGGGCGATGGTCTCGCGCAGCTCCAGCCGCGACACCACCATGTCGACCATGCCATGCTCCATCAGATATTCGGAGCGCTGGAAGCCGTCCGGCAACTTCTCGCGGATGGTCTGTTCGATGACACGCGGCCCGGCAAAACCGATCAGCGCGCCGGGCTCGGCGATGTGCACGTCGCCCAGCATGGCATAGGAGGCGGTGACGCCGCCGGTGGTCGGGTTGGTCAGCACGACGATGTAGGGCAGGCCGGCTTCCTTCAGCCGGTCGACACCAACCGTGGTGCGCGGCAATTGCATAAGGGACAAAATACCTTCCTGCATGCGCGCGCCGCCGGAGGCGGCGAACAGGATCAACGGCCGCTTGCGCTGCAAGGCGACCTCGAAGCCATGCACGATGGCATCACCCGCAGCCATGCCGAGCGAACCGCCCATGAAAGCGAAATCCTGCACCGTCACCACCACCGGCAAGCCCTCGACGGTCCCCAGCGCATTGATGATGGCGTCTTCCAGGCCGGTCTTGGCCTTGGCGTCCTTCAGCCGGTCGACATAGCGTTTCTCGTCGCGGAACTTCAGCGGATCCTGCATGACCTTGGGATTGTCCAGGGTCTCGTACTTGCCGTCATCGAAGAAGAATTTCAGCCGCTCCTTGGCCGAGATCTTCATGTGATGGCCGGAAGACGGGATGACGAACTGGTTGGATTCCAGGTCCTTGTGGAACACCATCTCGCCAGTCTCGGGATCCTTGATCCAGAGATTCTCGGGCATGTCGGTGCGCCGGCCGAGCATCGAATTGATCTTCGGGCGAACGTAATTGGTGATCCAGTTCATCGCTTCGGCTCCTGTCCTGACGAAGAGTTGGGTAAAGACGTAGGGAAACTATTCGGCGGCAGCAAGGCGGGCCGAACGCACGCCTTGCGCAAGGCCGCTGACCAGCGTGGCGACTGCCTCCGCCGGATCGGCGGTCTTTTCACCGTTCGGCCCCAGCACGTTCGCGACCGCGTTGACGATCGCCGTGCCGACGACCACGCCGTCGGCGTTGGCCCCGATCACGCGCGCCTGTTCGGCGGTCTTGACGCCGAACCCGACGCAGACCGGCAGGTTGGTGTGACCCTTGATGCGCTGGACCGCTGTGGCGACCTTGCCGGTGTCGGCAAGCGCCGAGCCGGTGATGCCGGTCATGGACACGTAGTAGACGAAGCCGGATGTGTTCTGCAGCACCTTGGGCAGGCGCTTGTCGTCGGTGGTCGGCGTCGCCAGCCGGATGAAATTGATGCCGGCCTTCAGCGCCGGGATGCAGAGTTCCTCATCCATCTCCGGCGGCAGGTCGACGACGATCAGCCCGTCGATGCCGCTGGCGATCGCGTCCTTCAGGAAACGGTCGACGCCATAGATGTAGATCGGGTTGTAGTAGCCCATCAGCACGATCGGCGTTTCATCGTCGCCGGCGCGGAAGTCCGACGCCATCTTCAGCGTCTTGACCAGCGTCTGGCCGCCTTTGAGCGCCCTGAGGCCCGCCGCCTGGATCGCCGGGCCGTCGGCCATCGGGTCGGAAAACGGCATGCCGAGCTCGATGACGTCGGAGCCGGCGCCGGGCAGCGCCTTCATGATCGACAGCGAGGTTGCATAGTCGGGGTCGCCACCCATGAAATAGGTGACGAGGGCCGGGCGGCCTTCGGCCTTCAGCTTCGTCATGCGGCGGTCGATGCGGGTTGTCATGTCAGGCCCTTTGGACGAATTTTGCTCATAATCAACTCCCAGGTCGAACGGTCCAAAGGGCCTAGATCTCCATGCCCAGCATCGAGGCCACCGTGTGCACGTCCTTGTCGCCACGGCCGGACAGGTTGACGATGACGATCTGGTCCTTGTCCATGGCGGGCACGATCTTGACCGCATGGGCGATGGCGTGCGCGGATTCCAGCGCCGGGATGATGCCTTCGACGCGGGTCGTCAGCTTGAAGGCCTCGAGCGCCTCGTCGTCAAGGATCGGCACATAGTCGACACGCCCGGAGTCGCGCAGCCAGGAATGCTCCGGGCCGACGCCGGGATAATCGAGGCCGGCCGAAATCGAATGGCCGTCCATGATCTGGCCGTCGGCATTCTGCAGGAGATAGGTGCGGTTGCCGTGCAGCACACCGGGGGAGCCGGCATTCATCGAGGCGCAATGCTCGATGCCGTCGAGGCCGCGCCCGCCGGCCTCGATGCCGATGATCCGAACCTCCTTGTCATCGAGGAAGGGATGGAACATGCCGATGGCATTGGACCCGCCGCCGACGGCGGCGATGATGGTGTCGGGCAGCCGCCCCTCCTGTTCGAGGATCTGCGCGCGCGCCTCGGTTCCGATCACCGACTGGAAATCGCGCACCAGTTCCGGATAGGGGTGCGGGCCAGCCGCGGTGCCGATCAAATAATAGGTGTCCTCGACATTGGTCACCCAATCGCGAAGGGCTTCGTTCATGGCGTCCTTCAGCGTGCCGTGACCGGCGGTGACGGGCCGCACTTCGGCGCCGAGCAGCTTCATGCGGAAGACGTTGGGGCTCTGGCGGGCGACGTCTGTCGCGCCCATATAGACGACGCAGGGAAAGCCGAAGCGAGCGGCGACCGTGGCGGACGCCACGCCATGCTGGCCGGCTCCGGTCTCGGCGATGATGCGCTTCTTGCCCATGCGCTTGGCCAACAGGATCTGGCCGAGGCAGTTGTTGATCTTGTGCGAACCGGTATGGTTCAAATCCTCGCGCTTGAAATAGACTTTCGCGCCGCCCCCGAGGCCCTTCGCCGAGGAAACCTCACGAAGATGCCTGGTCAGGCCCTCGGCGAAGTAGAGCTTCGACGGCCGTCCGGCATAATGGGTCGAAAGACCGGTCAGTTCGGCCCTGAATTCCGGATCGTTCTTGACCTCGTTCCAGTTTTTTTCCAGGTCGAGGATCAGCGGCATCAGCGTTTCGGCAACGAAACGACCGCCGAAAATGCCGAACATGCCCTGTTCGTCGGGTCCGGTGCGGAAGGAATTGGGTGTCGCCGGCTTGTTCATCGCCGATCTCCTAGATCTGTACTTTGAGCATGTCCTGTCGGAAAACCGGTTCCCACTTTTCCGGGACATGCTCAGGGTTCGAAATTTTGTTCAGGCAGCGCGGTCGTCCCGCGCGGCCCTGACGGCCCGGAAAAACTGTTCGATCAGCGCCGGATCCTTGACGCCCGGGGCGCTTTCCACGCCTGACGAAATGTCGATCGCGGGCGGATTGGCCAGCCTAAGGGCATCGCCGATGTTGGCGGCGTTGAGCCCACCGGAAAGCATGTAATCGATCCCGGCGTCAAGGCCGGCGAGAATGCGCCAGTCGAAGGCGACGCCATTGCCGCCCGGCAGCTCCGAGCCCTTTGGAGGCTTGGCGTCGAACAGGAACCGGTCGGCGATGCCGACAAACGGCTTTATCCGTTCGAGATCGGCGGCCTCGCTGAGCGGCAACGCCTTCATCACCGGCAGCCCATGGCGGGCTTTCAGTTCAGCCACTCGCTCGGGGGTTTCGGAGCCGTGCAGTTGCAGCATGTCGGGCTGCAGCTTTTCGACGATTTCGTCGAGGAAGGCGTCTCTGGCATCGACGGTGACGGCAATCGCCGAGGCCTTGCCACGAGCCGCTTCGCGCAGACCGCCGGCTTCGGCCGGCTCAACATAACGCGGGCTTTTTGGAAAGAAAATGAACCCGACATGGCTGGCGCCGCCGGCCAGGGCCGCGGCCATTGCCTGGTCGGTCTTCAAGCCGCAGATCTTGATGTCGAGCGCCATGGCGCGGGAATTGGCACGAAAAGCGCCAAGAGTCGAGAAAAAGCATGCTGTTTGCCGGCAGGGCCAAAGGCGCTACCTATGGATTGGACAGCATGCAAGGCGGGAGCACAGCCATGGCCGACCAGACCGTTGCCGAACTGAAGCAGAAGATCGCGCAGGCGCGCGAGGTCATAGCGCACCTCATGGACAGAGCCGCCTTCAATGGCGCCGAGGCGCATCGAGCGCTGGATTATTTCGGCGGCGAAGCTTTCGACCGGAACTTTCTACCCTGGCCGCACCATGGCGACGAAGGGTTGCGGCCGGATGAGCTCAATGCGGCGAATGATGATTGAGGCGCCCTACTCGAACACAATCGCCTGCAGGGCGCCGCCATTGCGCTTCAGCCAATCCTTGCAGCGATCGGTGTCGGGGCAGAGCTTTTCGCACAATTTCCAGAATTTCGGCCCGTGGTTCATCTCCTTGAGATGCGCCACCTCATGCGCGACAAGGTAGTTTATGACAGGCTGCGGCGCCATCATGATGCGCCAGGAAAAGGACAGATTGCCTTCCGAGGTGCAGGAGCCCCAGCGGCTGGAGGTGTCCTTGTAGCGGATCGCCTTGGCGCGTTTGCCAAGCGCCTCCGTATGCTTGACGACCAGCTTTTCGATTTCCTTCTTGGCCTCGCGCTTCAAAAAATCGGCGATGCGGCGCGGCAGATGGATGCGGTCGCCATGCACGATCAGCAGCGGGCCGCGGTCGTCGCGCGATATGGTGACAGTGCCGCGCTTTGACGGCTCATGTACGATACGGTGGGCCACGCCGCGTACCGGAATCTTTATGCCCGGACGCACCTGCGGCCGCGTCGGCACCTTGGCCAGCCGCTGTTCCAGCCAGCCCTGGTGGCGGTCGAGGAACCTGTCCACTTCACCGCGGCGCAGGCCCGGCGGCACGGTTATGCGCAGGCCCTGTCCGCCGGAATCGATGCGCAGCGTCAGACGCTTCGCCCTGGCGCTCTCGACGATCTTGAGCGGCAGCGTGCGGCCGGCGACGCAATATTCCCGCTCCACCACAGGCGTGGGTTTGGGCTTCGTCAGATTGCGGAAGAACCCGATGGTCATGGCGGGACGATACGCGATTCGAGGAGAACGAATAGAACAAAAAAGAAACGGCGCCGCTCGCGCGACGCCGTTATCATACCTTGGCCCTGTCGCCGGGCTTCAGTCGTCGAGCAGGTTCGAGCCTTTGCCACGCTTGGTGGGGGTCGTTCCGGTGCTCGGATCGGTCTTGGCCGGCGCGGTCGACTTGTTGCGGTTGGCCATGAACCGGTCGAACTCGTCCTGATCCTTGGCGCGGCGCAATTCGCGGGCATACTCGTCGAACTGCGTCAGCATCTCGTCGAGCTTGCGGCGCTCTTCGTTCAGACGCTCAAGCTCCTTTTCGCGCCAGTCGTCGAAAGCGACGTTGCCGGTGCGGGCGGAGCCGTTGCCCCAGCGCGCGGCCTTGTCGGAGCCACGGCGGCAGCCGGCGAAGATGCCGTCGGTCGCGCGGTTGACGTCACGCTTGAAGCCCTCGAGCCGGTCGCCCCAGATGATGTAGGCGAGCATGGCGAAGCCGAGCGGCCAGAACACCATGAAACCGATCACCATCAACGCGATGGTCGCCGGCGTCCAGGCCGGGCGGATCAATGCAGATGTGTTCATTTTCTCCCATTCCTTCGGTTGGAGACAGCCAGAACCGGCTGCGTGGAATCGAAATGGGAAGGCGAAAACGGCGATTCAAGACGATGTCCGCCAAAACCGAACAAGGGCCTGAAATGATTATCGCTTTTTGAGCATATCGAGGAAAAGCACGACCAACCCGGCGATCAGGCCCCAGAATGCGGCGCCGACACCGAACAGCGTCAGCCCGGAGGCGGTCACGACGAAGGTGACGGTTGCGGCCATGCGCTCGCCCTCGTCCTTCAGCGCGATCGCCAGCGCGTTGGCGAGCGACCCCATCAGCGCAAGTCCCGCCACCAGCACGATCAGGCTCTGCGGCAGGACGGCGAAGATCGCCACCAGCGAAGCGCCGAAAATTGCGAAGACGAGATAGGCAAGCGCGTAGAACGGCCCGGTCTTCCAGCGCTCGGCGGGATCGGGATGGACGTCAGGGCCGGTGCAGATGGCCGCCGAGATCGCGGCCAGATTGGTGGTTCCGGCACCGAATGGTGCCGACAGGAGCGAAAACAGGCCGGTGACGCCGATCAGCGGGCCAGGTTCAGGGTGGTAGCCGGCCGCCCGCAGTACCGCCAGCCCCGACAGGTTCTGCGAAGCCATGGTGACGAGGTAGAGCGGCAGCGCCAGGCCGATGATCGCCTTGGCGGTGAAATGGGGAGCGATAAACGTCAGTGTCGACAGTTCGGGCGCGGGCAGGCCGCCGACACGGCCCGTAAGGAAGGCGGCAAGGCCACCGCCAACCAGCACCGCCAGCACCGACAGCGCCGGATTGAACAGCCGGATGACGAAGAATGCCGTGATCAGCGGCAGGATGAGCCAAGGGTCCGCCGGGATGGCCTTCATGGCATTGATGGCGAAGGTGACGACGATGCCGGCCAGCATGCCGGAGGCGACCGAAGCCGGTATTCTCGATATCAGCCGGGTCAGCGGCCCAAACAGGCCGGTAGCGACCAGCAGCACGCCCGTGACGATATAGGCGCCGACGGCCTCGCCCATCGAGAAGCCGCTCGAGGCGGCGACCAGTGCAAGGCCTGGCGTCGACCAGGCGGTGATGACAGGCATTTTCGTGTGCCATGACAGCCACAGGCACTCGACGGTCATGGCCAGGCAGATCGCCGTCACACCGCTTGCCGTCTCGACCTGCGTCGCGCCGACCGCCTTGGCGGCGGCAATGACGATGGCCAGCGTGCCGCCGAAACCGACGATGGCCGCGACGAAGGCGGAGATCGGGATGGACAGGCGCATCGTCACTGGCCTCGCCTGGCCATATCGCCGACCGCCCGCACCAGCATGTCGAGATCCTGCGGCCGCGACAGGCGGTGGTCGCCGTCAGGGATCAGCGACAGCGTGACATCGTCGGCCGGCAGCAGGCTGACCAGCCTCAAGGCATGGCTCGACGGCACGTCGGCGTCGGCCAGTCCCTGCAGGATGTGAACCGGGCAATGCGTGTCGATCGGCCCGGTCATCACCCGGTTATCGCGCCCATCCTCGATCAGGGCGCGGGTGTAGACGTAAGGCTCGGGGGAATAATCCGAGGGTTCCGCGAAGAAGCCCTTTTCGGCGAGATCGCGCTTCTGTGGCTTGGTCAGCACCGGCTCGATCAGGTCGCTGGTAAAATCCGGCGCCGGGGCCAGCAGCACCAGGCCGACGACGTTTGCGTCGCCCGCCTTGCGCAATTCCTGCACCATGCGCAGCGCGATCCAGGCGCCCATCGACGAACCGACCAGGATCTGATCGCCTTTGGCGAAATGCCGGAAGACGGCAAGGCTTTGCGCAAGCCATTTCGAGATCGTGCCGTCGGCGAAGGCGCCACCGGATTCGCCATGGCCGGAATAGTCGTGCCGCAGGAAGGCCCGGCCTTCCCGTGCCGCCCAGTCCGACAGCGTCTCGGCCTTCGTGCCCAGCATGTCCGACTTGTAGCCGCCGAGCCAGACGATGCCGGGCGTCGAGCCGGCTGAATGGCGCACCGCGATATCAGATCCGTCGACATCCAGAAAAGTTGGAGCCAGAGAGGATGGGGGCGTGGTGATCATGGTTTTTTCCTCAGGCCCGTCTTTTGGCACGCGGTCCTTGTGGCACAGCCGGAGGCGTGGCGAAAAGTACTCGCGCTGTTTCTTTGTTTGGTGCAGGCCAGCGATCAGGGTGATTTTCTGTCAATGCTGTGCTATTGACTCCGCCCGCGCGCTCACCACATTGGCGCGTCCACGTATCAAGACCGACAAATCCCGAACGAAACGGCCAAGGAGACCACGACCATTCGCAGACCTTTCAAAGCAGCGGCGCCGACCAAGGATGGGCCGCGCTCCAATCGTGACATCCGGGTTCCCCGGGTCCAGCTTATCGACGCCGACGGCCAGAATCGCGGCGATATTTCCATCAACGACGCATTGCTGCTCGCCGAAGAGGCCGGGCTCGATCTCGTCGAAATATCGCCCAACGCGGTCCCCCCCGTCGTAAAAATCCTCGATCTCGGCAAGTTGAAATACGCCAACCAGAAGAAGGCGGCCGAGGCGCGCAAGAACCAGAAGGTCATCGAGATCAAGGAGATCAAGATGCGCCCGAACATCGACAGCCATGACTACGAAACCAAGATGAAGGCGGTGCGCCGCTTCTTCGAGGAAGGCGACAAGGTCAAGCTGACGCTGCGCTTCCGCGGCCGCGAGATGGCGCATATGGAACTCGGCATGCAGCTTCTGAACAAGGTGCGCGAGGAGGTGGCGACCATCGCCAAGGTGGAAGCCGAGCCGAAGCTCGAAGGCCGCCAGATGATGATGGTGCTGGCGCCGCGCTAAGGTTTGCGGAACCCACTTGGATCACGATGACGTCAGGCCCGGACATCGCGCTCCAAATCCGCCCGAATTGTGCTACAGGGCGTCCCGGCGATCGGCGGGACGCCTTATTTTTTAGCTTAAAGCTGCGATCGCCGGCAAAGCTCTTCGACGATCGGATTCCCGCATGGCCAACGACAAGGTTTCGGACGTCAAGGACGTCAAACATGGGCTGGGCAACTACCAGCAGATGCGCCGGCTGGTGCTTGCCGTGCTCGTGGTGGTGCTGTTTCTGGCGCTGCTGTTCGGCCAGTCGACCTTCCCGCCGGACACGCCGGTGCACGAAACGATCGAGATGTTCGGCGTGCTCTTGATTTTCCTCGGCATCGTCGGGCGCCTCTGGGCGACGCTCTATATAGGCGGGCGCAAATCCTCCGAGGTGGTGACCGGCGGCCCCTACTCGATCACCCGCAACCCGCTCTACGTGTTCTCGACCGTGGCCGCCGCCGGCGTCGGCGCGCAGATCGGCTCGTTCTCCGGCATCATTCTTTTCGCGGTTCTGTGCGCCGGTGCCTTCCATATCGTCATCCTGCGCGAGGAGAAGTTCCTCAAGGAGGCGCTCGGTGCACCCTATGCCGACTATCTGGCACGCGTGCCGCGCTTCTTCCCCAAGCTTTCGCTCTACCAGGAAGGCGACACCGGCAGCTTCAGGCCGAGCCTGCTTTTGACCACACTGCTCGACGGGCTGGTGTTCCTGATCGCGCTGCCGGCTTTCGAACTGATCGACGGCGCGCAGTTGTCGGGCATGCTGCCGGTCTGGTTTAGGCTGCCCTGACCGGGGACAGTGCGTCGCACGGTGCTGAGGTGTTGCGCCCGCTCCATCTTTGATCTATAGCACCGCCGTTCCAAGAAAACCGCCCGGCAGGGCATGCCGTGGCGGTTTCATTTGCTTTTCGGGCTTTGGTCGGCCCGGAGCGAACAAGAAGCGCGATCGTGCGCCAACAATACGGAGTAGCAAAATGCCCAAGATGAAGACCAAATCGGCCGCCAAGAAGCGGTTCAAGATCACAGGTACGGGTAAAGTCCTGTCGGCTGCGGCCGGCAAGCGTCACGGCATGATCAAGCGTTCCAACAAGTTCATTCGAAATGCCCGCGGCACGATGGTTCTGGCTGAACCGGATGGCAAGAAGGTCATCAAGAATTTTCTGCCGAACGGCCTCTAAGGCATACGGTCCGGACACGCATCAGTTTTACGCAATTTCGAACGGAACGCCGCCAGGCACCTGGAATTGCTTTTAAGGAGATCATGACATGGCACGCGTAAAGAGAGGCGTCACCTCGCACGCCAAGCACAAGAAGGTCCTGAAAGCCGCGAAAGGCTTCTACGGCCGCCGCAAGAACACCATCCGCATTGCCAAGCAGGCGGTGGAAAAGTCGCTTCAGTACGCTTACCGCGACCGCAAGAACCGCAAGCGCTCGTTCCGCGCGCTGTGGATCCAGCGCATCAACGCCGCGACGCACGAGCATGGCCTGACCTATGGCCGCTTCATCGACGGCTTGAACAAGGCCGGCATCGAGATCGATCGCAAGATCCTGTCCGACATGGCCATCCACGAGCCGCAGGCTTTCGCCGCCCTGGTGGCCAAGGCCAAGGTTGCTCTTGAGTACCTCAAGAACACCACTCCGAATGCTTTTGAAAGCGCTGTCGCCTAGAGCATGATGCCAAAAAGTTTCTGACTTTTTGGACAACATCATGCTCCAGGGAAATTAGCGGGGAGCGCGATCTTTTCCGAAAAGTCTGCAACTTTTCGGGATCGGGCTCCGAGCCCAGCGCTTCCCAAGCATTCGAAATTCTGATTTGGGGAACCCGCGCTGGCACGGCTGGCGCGGGTTCTTTTGTCTCTGCCTGAATTTCACTTTTAAAGTGACTTTCACTTAAGCCGACTTCCAACGCAGCGAGTTTGATCGTGAACGACGCAACCATTGGCCTTGATGCACTCGAAAATACCCTGATGGCTGACATCGCCTCGGCCGCCGACGAGACGTCGATCGAGGCGGTGCGCGTTTCGGCGCTTGGCAAGAAGGGCTCAATCTCGGAAATGCTGAAGACGCTTGGCGCGATGAGCGCCGAGGACCGGCAGGTGAAGGGCCCGGCCATCAACGGCCTCAAGAACCGTGTCACCGAGGCGCTGACGGCCCGCAAGGCTGAACTGAGGGATGTGGCGATCGCCGCCCGTCTGGCGGCTGAGAAGGTCGACGTGACGCTGCCGGTGCGACAGTCGCCGGCCGAGCGCGGCCGCATCCATCCGATCAGCCAAGTCATCGACGAAATCGCCGCGATCTTCGGCGATCTCGGCTTCGCCATCGCCGAAGGTCCCGATATCGAGACCGACTACTATAATTTCACCGCGCTGAATTTTCCGGAGGGCCACCCGGCACGCGAGATGCACGACACCTTCTTCTTCCAGCCGGACGAGAAGGGCGAGCGCAAGCTTTTGCGCACTCATACCTCGCCGGTGCAGATCCGCACCATGGAGAAGCAAAAGCCGCCGATCCGCATTGTTATTCCGGGCAAGACCTATCGCCAGGATTCCGACGCCACCCACTCGCCGATGTTCCATCAGGTCGAAGGGCTGGTGATCGATAAATCGGCCAACGTCGCCAACATGAAGTGGGTGCTGGAAGAGTTCTGCAAGGCCTTCTTCGAAGTGCCGCAGGTCAAGATGCGCTTTCGCCCGTCCTTCTTCCCGTTCACCGAGCCGAGCCTCGAGGTCGATATCCAGTGCGACCGCTCCAGGCCCGGCGAAGTGCGCTTCGGCGAAGGCTCCGACTGGATGGAGATCCTGGGCTGCGGCATGGTGCACCCCAATGTGCTCAGGGCCGGCGGGCTCGATCCAGACGAGTACCAGGGCTTTGCCTGGGGTATGGGCATCGACCGCATCGCCATGCTGAAATACGGCATGCCCGACCTGCGCGCCTTCTTCGACGCGGATGTGCGCTGGCTGTCGCATTACGGCTTCCGGCCGCTCGACATGCCGACGTTGTTCGGAGGCTTGAGCGCGTGACGGCCCTGAAGACTCCTGCTGCCAGCTACCACGGAACAGCCCAATGAAATTCACCCTCTCCTGGCTCAAGGATCACCTTGAAACCGACGCCACGCTGGCCGAAATCGTCGAGCGGCTGACCTCGATCGGCCTCGAGGTCGAGCATGTCGACGATAAGGCGGAGTTGAAACCCTTCGTCATCGCCAAGGTGCTGACGGCGGTGCAGCATCCCGACGCCGACCGGCTGCGGGTGCTGACCGTCGATACCGGCGACGGCAAGCCGCCGGTGCAGGTCGTCTGCGGCGCGCCGAACGCCCGCGCCGGCCTGATCGGCGCCTTCGCCGCGCCCGGCACCTATGTGCCCGGCATCGACGTGACGCTGACTGTCGGCAAGATCCGTGGCGTCGAAAGCCATGGCATGATGTGTTCCGAGCGCGAGCTGGAACTGTCCGACGAGCATAATGGCATCATCGACCTGCCCGAGGATGCGCCGGTCGGCACCAGCTTTGCGTCCTATGCGCATCTCGACGATCCGGTCATCGAGATCAATCTGACGCCGAACCGGCCCGACGCCACCAGCGTCTACGGCATCGCCCGGGATCTGGCGGCGAGCGGGCTTGGCCGCCTCGTCGGCGGGGCGATCATGCCGCATGTCGGCAACGGCATGTGCCCGGTGAAGGTGACGATCGAAGCGCCGGAGCTTTGCCCCGGCTTCGCCCTCAGGCTGGTCAAGGATGTCAAGAACGGACCCTCGCCGAAATGGCTCCAGCAGCGGCTGATCGCCATTGGGCTGAGGCCGATCAGCGCGCTGGTCGACATCACCAATTACGTCACCTTCGACCGCGGACGGCCGCTGCATGTCTTCGATGCCGCCAAGGTCGCCGGCAAGCTCGTGGTGCGCCGCGCCAAAAATGGCGAAAAGGTGCAGGCGCTCGACGGGCGCGAATACACGCTGACGCCGGAGATGTGCGTGATCGCGGACGACAATGGCGTCGAGTCCATTGCCGGCATCATGGGTGGCGAACACTCCGGCTGTGACGAGAACACGACGGACGTGCTGATCGAATCCGCTCTTTGGGACCCAATCACCACGGCCCGCACCGGCCGCACGCTCGGCATCATCACCGACGCGCGCTACCGTTTCGAGCGCGGTGTCGACCCTGAATTCATGGTGCCGGGCATCGAACTGGCGACCAAGCTGGTGATCGATTTCTGCGGCGGCACGCCGACCGAGGCCGAGGTGGCCGGCTATGCCGGGCATCAGCCGAAGATCGTGCCGCTCCCGCTGTCGGAAGTGAAACGGCTGACCGGTATCGAGGTGCCAAAGGCGGAGAGCCTCGACATCCTGTCGCGTCTCGGCTTCCACGCGCAGGGATCGGGCGACATCGTCGACGTGACCGTGCCGTCCTGGCGGCCCGATGTCGACGGCAAGGCCGATCTGGTCGAGGAGGTCATGCGCATCCATGGCGTCGACAACATCGCGCCGCAGCCGCTCGGCGCGCATGACGTGGTCAACGGCAAGATCCTGACGACGCTGCAGATCCGCACCCGTGCCGCCAAGCGTTCGCTTGCGGTGCGCGGCATGATGGAGGCCGTTACTTGGTCGTTCATCCCGGCCAAACACGCCGAACTGTTCGGCGGCGGCCAGACGGCGCTGAAGCTTGCCAACCCAATCGCCGCCGACATGTCCGACATGCGGCCCTCGCTGCTGCCGGGGCTGATTTCGGCCGCGCAGCGCAACGCCGACAAGGGCATCGGCGACGTGGCGCTGTTCGAGGTCTCGGGCACCTATGAGGGCGACGGCGCCGACCAGCAGCGGCGCGTCGCCGCCGGCGTGCGCCGCGGCACGGCCAAGCTCGACGGCTCCGGCCGCAACTGGGCCGGCAATTCGGGCCCGGTCGGCGTGTTCGACGCCAAGGCGGATGCGATCGCCGCACTCGAAGCCTGTGGCGCACCGGTCGACCGGCTGCAGATCGAGGCCGGCGGACCCGCCTGGTACCATCCCGGCCGTTCTGGAACGATCAAGCTTGGCCCGAAGACCGTGCTCGGCACGTTCGGCGAGTTCCATCCGAAGACGCTGGAAGGGCTCGACGTCTCGGGGCCGCTCTGCGGCTTCGAGGTGTTCGTCGACGCCGTGCCCGAGCCGAAGGCCAAGCCGACCAAGACCAAGCCCAGGCTGGACCTGTCCGCTTTCCAGGCGGTGAAGCGCGACTTCGCCTTCGTCGTCGACAAGGGAGTCGAGGCCGGCACGCTGGTACGTGCCGCGCTTGCCGCCGACAAGAAGCTGATCACGGCTGTCTCGGTCTTCGACGTGTTCGAGGGTGCGTCGCTGGGCGAAGGCAAGAAGTCGATCGCCATCGAAGTGTCTATCCAGCCGGTCGAGAAGACACTGACCGACGAGGATTTCGAGGCGCTTGCCAAGCGCATCGTCGAGAATGTCGGTAAGCAGACGGGCGGCGTGCTGCGCGGCTGAGACTTGCGAGCGGATGGCGAATCGCTCTCCAAAGGGCGATGGACCATCTGCGCTATTCTGGGCTCTCCTTCGAGAAACAGCGTACGGCTTTTCTCGACATCGTCGCGGCTGACCCGCTGCTTGCCGAAACGCTGGCGAGGGTGCGCGCGCTTGCGCTGCCGGATTGGCTGGTGGTTTCCGGCGCGCTTTACAACAGCGTCTGGAACCACCTGACCGGCAAGCCATCGGGCTACGGCATCAGGGATGTCGACCTGTTTTATTTCGACGACTCCGACCTGTCCTACGAGGCCGAAGACGCGGTGATCCAACGGGCCGCCAGGCATTTCGAAGGACTGCCACTGCCGGTGGAAGTACGCAACCAGGCGCGCGTGCATCTGTGGTATCCGCAAAAGTTCGGGCAGCCGTGCCCGCGCTATACGAGTGCCAGCCAATCCGTCAGCTATTTTGCCTCGAAGACGCATGCGGTCGGGGTGCGCTACGACGCCGACGGGCAGCTGGACCTCGTGGCGCCGTTCGGGCTCGACGACCTTTTTTCGTTTCGAATTACGCCCAGCCGGCTGATGGATAACCGGAAGACGCATGAGGAGAAGGGCGCGCGAGCGCGGGCGTATTGGCCGGAGATTACGGTGGTGCCGTGGTGAGCTAACAGAGTTTCAGGTTGGCGCGAGGCACCCCCCTCTGTCACAGAGGGGGGTGCCTCGCGCCAACGCCCTTTAATTCGCTGCATAAAAGGGCGCGCCCTTTTCCACCTTCACCCATTCACCAGCGCCAGCAACTCCTCCGTATAGCGCTTGCCCATAACCTTGTCGGGCGACAGCGCATCGCCGATCGCCGCGACCTCTGCCGCGCTGAGCACGATGTCAGCCGCCGCCGTATTCTGCTCCAAGTGGCGGATTTTTCGCGCACCCGGGATCGGCACGATGAAGTCGCCCTGGTGCAGCACCCAGGCCAGCGCCAGCTGCGCCGAGGTGACGCCCTTCTCCATCGCCATCCTTTCCAGCGTGGCGATCACCTTGGCATTGGCTTCCATGGCGTCGGCCTGGAAGCGCGGCAAGGTGCGGCGCCAATCGTCGTCGCTCAGGGTCTCCGGCCTCGCGATGGTGCCGGTGAGCAGGCCGCGGCCGAGCGGGCTGTAGGGCACGAAGCCAATGCCCAACTCGCGGCAGACGGCGAATGTCTCGTCTTCCGGGTCGCGGCTCCACAGCGAGTATTCGCTCTGCACTGCTGATATCGGGTGCACTGCGTGTGCCCGGCGGATGGTGGCGGCACTTGCCTCCGACAGGCCAAGCGCCCGCACCTTGCCCTCGCGCACCAGCTCGGCCATGGCGCCGACCGTATCCTCGATCGGCACGTCCGGGTCGACGCGGTGCTGATAGTAGAGGTCGATGACATCGGTGCCGAGCCGCTTCAGCGACGCCTCGGCGACGGCCTTGACGTGCTCGGGACGGCTGTCGACACCGGCCATGCGATCCATGCCGGTGCCTTCCTCCAGGATCTTGAAGCCGAATTTGGTCGCGATCGTCACCTTATCGCGAACCGATTTCAGCGCCTTGCCCAGCAGGATCTCGTTCTCGTAGGGGCCGTAGACCTCGGCCGTGTCGAAGAAGTTGACCCCGATCTCGACGGCGCGGTGCAAGGTGGCGATCGCCTCGGCTTCCGGCTGGCCGCCATAGGCAAAGCTCATGCCCATGCAACCGAGGCCGACCGGATAGACTTCGAGTTCAGTTCCTAGCTTGCGGGTTTTCATCACGCATCTCCTTGTTGTGATGCCTAGGAAATAACGCCTTGCAGAACGTTCGATAATCGGCTCTTCTTCGTACGGGTCGTTCCATGAAATAGATCAATGAACCGAGCACATCTCTCACAGCTCGCGGTGCTGGCAGCCGTTGCCCAATGCGGCAGTTTTCGCGGCGCGGCCAGGGAACTGGCGATAGCTCCCTCCGCGGTGAGCCACGCGGTCTCCAGCCTGGAGGCACGGCTTGGCGTGCGCCTTTTGGCGCGCAGCACGCGCAGTGTCGCTCCGACCGAGGAAGGCGCGCAATTGCTGGAGCGATTGCGCCCGGCACTTTCCGAGATCGACCTGGCGCTGGAGACGGCCGTCGAGGCGCGTGACCGGCCCGCCGGGAACTTGCGGCTCAGCGTGCCGCGCACGTCAGCGCATCTGGTGCTGACGCCACGGCTCAGCGCCTTCGCATCAGCCTACCCCGACATCGTGCTGGAGATCATCATCGAGGATCGCTTCACCGACGTGGTGGCAGGCGGTTTCGATGCTGGTGTCAGGCTCGGCGAGAGCCTGCAGCGCGACATGATCGCCGTGCGCATCGGGCCGGACATTCGTGGCGCGGTGGTGGGCGCGCCATCCTATTTCGAGGCCATGCCCCGGCCGCGCCACCCGCGCGACCTCGCCGAGCATCGCTGCATCCGCTTCCGCTTCTCCAGCGGCATCCTCTACCGCTGGGAATTCGAAAAGGACGGCGAGGAGGTCGAGATGGCGGTGCAAGGGCCGCTGATCCTCGACGAGGACCATCTGATCGCCCGGGCCGCGGTCGACGGCGCCGGGCTCGCCTTCGTTTTCGAGGACTATGTCCACGCGCCGCTCGTCGACGGACGGCTGATCCGCGTGCTGGAGGACTGGTGCCCACCCTTCCAGGGATTCTTCGTCTATTACCCGAGCCGCCGCCAGATGCGGCCGGCGCTGAGGGCTTTCGTCGATTTCTTCAAGGTGGGTGGGTAGGCAACTCTCCTCCTCGTCGGCAAGGGGAAGAAAGCTGGCCGCGCCAACGTTCGCCTCGCATGCAGGCTTCAATCACCAACACCGCGACCCGCTATGGATGGGTAACCATCGTCCTCCACTGGCTGATCGGGATTATCTTCATCGGCCAGTTCATGCTCGGCTTCGTCATGGTCAGGACCCCGAGCCAACGCACGGCCTTCGAATTGATCCAGCTACACAAATCCCTGGGCTTCCTGCTGCTTGGGCTCATCATCCTGCGTATCGCCTGGCGGCTCGGCAATGCGGCACCGCCCTTGCCGCCTTCTGTCGGCGCCCTGGAGTGCCGCTCGGCGCCGCTGGCGCATCTGGCGCTCTATGCCTTCCAGGTCGCCCTGCCCCTGTCAGGCTGGGCGCTGGTGTCGGTCTCGACGCTGGAGATTCCCAGCATGCCGTTCAACCTGTTCGTCATGCCGAACCTGCCGCTCGCCGAATCCGATGCCGCCGAAAGCTTTTGGACGTCGGCACACTGGTATCTCGCCTATGCCGGCGCGGCGCTTGTCGCCCTGCATGTCGCGGCGGCCCTGCGCCACCATTTCCTGCTTCGCGACGGGGTGCTCGCGCGTATGATCACGCCTTCGTCAGCCGGGGAATAGAAGGCGCCTTGGTCTCGTTTGTGGGGTGAGGACGCCAGAGAGCGCTTCCTCCTAACAAGGAACAACCCAATGCGTGCGCGAATCCTCGGATTGGCGGCTATCGCCGCCTGCCTTGCCATGCCTGTTTATGCGGCGGTCGTGCTCGGCGATGCCGCCGGCAGCTATACGATCAGCCAAACTGGCTCCGCGATCCGCTTCACCATCGGCAAGGCCGGCGGCGGCGGTTTCGACGGCGCCTTTGCCCGTTTCAAGGGCATGATCCGCATCGACAACAACGATGTCAGCCGTTCGAAAGTCGACCTGACCATCTATCCCGAAAGCGTCGGCACCGGCCAAGGCCGCATCGATGCGTTCCTGCGCTCCGACGCGGTGTTCGACGCGACCAACAGTCCCGAAATCCAGTTCCGCTCGACCAGCGTGACCCGCACCGGCGACACGTCGGCCCTTGTCACCGGCAGGCTGACGGCGCGCGGCAAGACGTTTCCGGAAAAATTCACCGCCGAGCTCGACGGGTTGAAGGGCGGGACGATCAAATTCCATGTCACCGGCAAGGTGCTGCGCTCGCGCTACGGCATGGATGTCGGCACGCCGCTCTATTCCAACGTCGTCGATTTCGACATGACGCTGACCGGGAAAAGGGGCTAGCGCGCGGCTGAGGTGCCTGGGTTCCTTGCCCGCTTTCGTGGGGCGAGGAACCTAGCGACCTGCATTGGCTTTTCCAGCGATTTCAGGCAAACCTCCTTGCCTGTAATCTATAGGGAGAAGCGTGATGTTCCGATGGGGTGTGTTGTCGACGGCCAAGATCGGCCGCGAGCAGCTGTTGCCGGCAATCGTCGAAGCGGAGAACGGCGTGCTGTCGGCGATCGCCAGCCGCGACCTAGCGAAGGCCAAGGCATTGGGCGACCGCTTTGGCGCGCGCCATGCCTTCGGCTCCTATGAGGAGTTGCTCGCTTCCAACGAGGTCGATGGCGTCTACATCCCGTTACCGACCTCGCAGCATGTCGAATGGACTGCAAAAGCCATCGAAGCGGGCAAGCATGTGCTGGTCGAAAAGCCGCTGGCACTCGATGCCAAGGACATCGCGCCGCTGATCAAGGTGCGCGACCAGAAGAAGGTGCTGGTCTGCGAAGCCTTCATGGTTATCTACCACCCGCAGTGGATCAAGGTGCGTGATCTCATCGCCAGCGGCGCCATCGGCCGGCTGCGCCATGTGCAGGGCGCGTTTTCCTACTACAATGTCGACCCCAACAACATGCGCAACAAGCTCGATCTCGGCGGCGGCGCGCTGCCCGACATCGGCGTCTACCCGACCGTGTCGACACGCTTCTCGACCGGCAAGGAGCCGCTGCGCGTACAGGCGACGATCGAGCGCGACAAGACATTCGGCACCGACATCTATTCATCGATCCGCGCCGATTTCGGCGATTTCGAGCTGTCCTTCTACCTGTCGACGCAGATGGCGGCGCGGCAGATGATGGTGTTCCACGGCGAGAAGGGTTTCATCGAACTGTTCTCGCCCTTCAATGCCGGGCTCTACGACCATCACCGCGTCGAACTGCACAACCAGAACCACACCGAGGCGCAGGTGTTCCGCTTCCCCGGCACGCAGCAATACAGGCTCGAGGTCGAGACCTTCGCGCGGGCAGCTCTTGGCGGCAAGGAGCGCGTCTTCACGCTGGAAGAATCCGTGCTCAACCAGAAAGTCATCGACGCCATCTTCCGCGCCGGCGACACAGGCGGCTGGGAGACCGTCTGAAACCCATATTACATAGCCGGCTAATCCTGGGGAGGAAAAATGGCTGACGACGCGGATGTGATCATTGTCGGCGCCGGCCTTGCCGGACTGGTTGCCGCCGCCGAGCTTGCGGAAGCGGGCAAGAAAATCATCATCGTCGACCAGGAGCCGGAGCAATCGCTGGGCGGCCAGGCGTTCTGGTCGTTCGGCGGGCTTTTCCTCGTCGATTCACAGGAGCAGCGGCGCATGCGCATCCGCGACTCCCATGACCTGGCGCTCGAGGACTGGATGGGCACCGCCGCCTTCGACCGGCCGGAAGACCACTGGCCACGCAAATGGGCCGAGGCCTATGTCGGCTTCGCCGCCGGCGAGAAGCGCTCCTGGCTGATCGAGCGCGGCCTGAAATTCTTTCCTGTCGTCGGCTGGGCCGAGCGCGGCGGCGGCAACGCCATCGGCCATGGCAATTCGGTACCGCGCTTCCACATCACCTGGGGCACCGGTCCCGGCGTGCTCGAGCCTTTCGTGCTGCGCGTGCGCGAGGCGCAAAAGCGGGGATTGATCGACTTCAGGTTTCGTCACCGGGTCAATGCCCTGACGCGGACGGGTGCAGCCGTGACCGGCGTACAGGGCGACATCCTGCAACCGAGTCCTGTCGAGCGCGGCCACAAGAGCCCGCGCGAGGTATCAGGCGATTTCGCATTGCAAGCGCAGGCGGTGATCGTCGCCTCCGGCGGCATTGGCGCCAACCATCGGCTGGTGCGGGAAAACTGGCCCACGCGGCTGGGCAACGCGCCGCAGCGCATGATCACCGGCGTGCCGGACCATGTCGACGGCCGCATGCTGGCCATATCGGAACACGCCGGCGGCAGGGTCATCAACCGCGACCGCATGTGGCACTATGTCGAGGGCGTCAAGAACTGGGCGCCGATCTGGACAGACCATGCGATCCGCATCCTGCCCGGCCCATCCTCGCTGTGGCTCGATGCCCGGGGAAAACGCCTGCCGGTGCCACTCTATCCCGGCTTCGACACGCTGGGCACGCTCAGCCACATCATGAGCACCGGCTTCGATTATTCCTGGTTCATCCTGACGAAAAAGATCATCCAGAAGGAATTCGCGCTGTCGGGCTCGGAGCAGAACCCGGACCTGACGGGAAAAAGCTGGCGCCAGGTGCTCGGCCGCGCCACGAGCGGCATCCCCGGCCCGGTCAAGGCGTTCATGGAAAAGGGCGAGGACTTCATCGTCGAGGCCGATCTTTCGAAACTGGTCGCGCGCATGAACGCGCTGGCCGGCGGCGAACCGCTGCTTGACGCCGCAACGGTCGAACGCGAGATCCGCGCCCGCGACATGCAACTCGACAATCCGTTCTCCAAGGACATGCAGGTCACCGCGCTGCGCGGCGCGCGCGCCTATCTCGGCGACCGCCTGATCCGCACGGCAAAGCCGCACAAGATGCTCGACCCGGCGAACGGACCGCTGATCGCGGTGCGCCTCAACATCCTGACCCGCAAGACGCTGGGCGGCCTGCAGACCGATCTCGACAGCCGCGTGCTCGATGCCGGCGGCCAGCCGGTGCCGGGCCTCTATGCGGTCGGTGAAGTGGCGGGCTTCGGCGGCGGCGGCGTGCATGGCTACGCGGCGCTCGAAGGCACATTCCTGGGCGGCTGTATCTTCTCGGGCCGCAGCGCCGGCCGGGCGGCGGCACGCTCGGTGGGATGAGACGGCGGCGGCTTGCCGGCACTTGGCTGAGCCGCTGCCATCGGCCGTGCACCCGATAGACCGCAGCTTAGGAGATTTGGCGCGCCCGAAGAGATTCGAACTCCTGACCCCCAGATTCGTAGTCTGGTGCTCTATCCAGCTGAGCTACGGGCGCGCATCAGGCCATGTTTTCGACAGCCCCGCGATCCGGTCCGAAAGACCGGCCGCGAATGTGTGCAGTTCCCTAACGACTGAATTCGCGAAAAGCAAGCCGATCCGGCAAAAGTTTTGTCGCAAGCCTGTCATGCGGCGATGCCGGCGCTCATCCCGGCCATTTGAGCCGCTGTGACCGGCCTGATCCTGGCGATCGGGAACTGTTGGAGAGAGCGACGGGTCCGCAAGGTGGTAATCTTGGGGCAACGGTACGGAAGCCGTCAGGCCGGGCGGCGCAGGCTGCCACGGGCCTGGTCGAGCCGCACCGGCTGGTCGGGGATGGTGACGGCGAATGTGGTGCGCCCGCCGATCGATTCGACCAATTCCACCGTGCCGCCATGCGCCCTGATCAGTTCATGCGCGATCGCCAGGCCAAGACCGGTGCCGCCGCTGCGTGCCGAGCCGCGGAAGGCTGCGAACAGGTTTTCTCGCGCCTTCGGCGGCAGGCCGGGGCCGGTGTCGGTGACGGCGATGCGGCTTACGCTGCCCATGCGCTCGGCCGAGACCGCCAGCCGCCGCACCACGGCGCTTTCGGTATCGGCCGCCATCGCCTGCACCGAGTTGCGGCAAAGATTGGTGAGCACCCGGAAGAGCTGGTCGGAATCGGCATCCACCTCGAAAGCCATCTCGACCGCGTTGATGAACTCGATGCCCTGCTCGATGTCGAGCAGGCCGTGCACGTCCTCGACCAGTTGGCGCAGCCTCACCCTGCGGCGCGACGGCGGCGGCTCCTGCGTGCGGCCGTAATGAAGCACACCCTCCGAATAGGAGACGGCGCGGTCGAGCGCGCGCAGAAGCTTCGGCGCAAAGGCCTGCACGGTCGGATCCTTGACCAGGCGCAGGCGGTCCGACATCAGCTGGGCGGAGGCCAGGATGTTGCGCATGTCGTGGTTGATCTTCGACACGGCGAGACCGAGGTCGGCCAGATGCTTCTGCTCGGCCAGCATCTTTTGCAGCCGCTCCTGCATCTGCGACAGTTCGCGCTCGGCCACTCCGATCTCGTCGGAACGAGCAGCGGGGCGGATGATCCGTCCAGGGTCGTCGGGAGCTTCCGAGAAGGAGAGCATGGAGCGCGTCATGGTACGGATCGGCCCGATCATGATCAGGTCGATCGCGGCATAGACCAGCATGGCCGTGAACAGCGAGATCAATAGCGAGACGAAAGCGACGTTGCGCGAATAGATGAGCATGGCCTTGCGGAGCGAATAGTCCGGCATGATCAGCTCGAACTCCTTGTCGCTGTCGCCGACCGGCCCGAAGACGCGCAGCATCCTGTCGCCGCCGAAAAACAGCGTATCCAGCGCGCCGGTCATGCCCTTGATCATGCCGACGCTGGCGAGATCGATGTGTTCGTCGACCTGCGGCGGCATGTCGGCCACCACCAGAAGCCGCGACACGCCGCCGTCGCGCACCGCGATCGCCTTGGCGCCGATCGCCATCAGCACGTCATTCTGGGCCGTACGCGACAGCGAGGTCGACTCGCCCTGCACCAGCACGATCGACACGGCTGCGGCCGTGCTCAGCCTCTCCTTGAGCCAGCTCAGCCGGTAACTGGCGATCCAGGGCAGGAAGATGAGCACTTCGGCTAGCAGCACGAAAACGATGGTGAGCAGCAGCAGCTTCGTCGACAGACCACGCGACAGCGGTACCGTGCGGACAGCGGCTGACGCCGGTCCGGTCCCTTCCCCTGCTTGGCTGGCTTCGTTCATGCGACTCGATCTTCACAATCACTTGATCAGCCAAGATTAGGCGATTACGGCTTTTTTGCCAATTTCTCCCTTGGTCGGAAAAATAGATGCTCCAAAACAGGTGCGTCTTTAGGGCGCCGACGCCGGATTGACTTCCAAAACCCTTCTTTCTATAAGCCCGCTCACGCTCGGGCCATTCGTCCCGGCGCGGTTTCGATCGCGCCAAAACCGGCCCGGCAAAGCTCCTGTTACAAAGTGACAGAATCAAGAAGGGCCGCACCCCGCGGTATTAAAACAAATGAAGCGTACCTACCAACCGTCCAAACTCGTCCGCAAACGCCGGCACGGCTTCCGTGCCCGCATGGCCACCAAGGGTGGCCGTGGCGTCGTCGCAGCTCGCCGCAACCGCGGCCGCAAGCGGCTCAGCGCCTAAGCGAGACGAGATCGTTGCCCGCAACCGGCAAGCCAGTGGGGCAAAATCCCGAGCGGCTTCTGAAACGCGCGGAATTCCTGGCCGTCCGTCGTGGTGAAAAGCGACGCGGACGGTTTTTCCTCGTCGAGGTCCTCGACCGCGGCGATGGCGGGGGGCCGCGCGTCGGCTACACCGTCACCAAGAAGGTCGGCAATGCCGTTGTGCGCAACCGCGTCAGGCGGCGGCTGAAAGAAGCCGTCCGCGTCCATGCCGCAGATGACATGGTGCCCGGCAATGATTATGTCATCGTCGGGCGCGATGATGCGCTGCGCGCCCCTTTCGGCCAGTTGAAGGCCGAACTCTCCCGCCGACTTCGCGGAACACGATAGGCCAAGGGCTCTCGATGGAAAACAACCGGAACTTCTTCATCACCATCGCCCTGTCGGTGCTGATCCTGGCGGTATGGCAGTACTTCTACGTGCTGCCGCGCAGCGAGGCGCAGCGCGAGGCCGCCAAGATCGAGCAGCAGCGCGTCGAGGAACAGAAGAAGGCGGCCGATGCGGCCAATCCAGGCGCATCGACACCGGCCCCAGGCGCGACCACCCCGGGCGCCATTCCCAACGCGCCCGGCGGTGACGTGGTCACCGTGGCCGGCCGCGATCAGGCGCTGGCGGCATCCAAGCGCGTCAAGATCGACACGCCGAGCCTCGAGGGCTCGATCAATTTGACCGGCGCGCGGCTCGACGACCTCAAGCTCAAGCACTACACCGAGACCGTCGACAAGAATTCACCCGAGATCGAGCTGCTCAACCCGCAGGCGCTGCCCACCGGCTATTTCGCCGAGATCGGCTTTGTCGGCAACGACAAGACCGGCGCGGTGCCGGGTGCGGAGACGGTGTGGAGCGTGGACGGCAATCCGACGCTGACCCCGTCGACGCCGGTGACGCTCACCTACACCAATGACAAGGGCCTGACCTTCAAGCGCACCTTCTCCGTCGACGCAAACTACATGTTCACCGTGTCGGACACGGTGCAGAATTCCGGCTCGAGCGCGGTTTCGCTGTTCAACTATGGCCGTGTCACGCGCTACGACAAGCCGGCCGTCGCCAGCACCTATGTGCTGCATGAAGGCCTGATCGGCTTCACCGGCACGGAAGGCCTGCAGGAGCACAAATACGCGTCGGTCGAGAAGGACAAGCAGTACCAGCCCGGCAAGTCGACCGACGGCTGGCTCGGCATCACCGACAAATATTGGGCCGTCACGCTGGTGCCGACCGAGAAGCAGCCGTTCCAGCCGCGCTATGCGTATTTCGAGGATGGCCGCCACCGTTACCAGTCCGACTTCCTGACCGACCCGATCAATGTCGAGGCCGGCCAGTCGGCGACCGTCGAGACCGAAATCTTCGCCGGCGCCAAGGAAGTCGGCAAGATCAACGCCTATGCCGAAGAGCGCCATATCAAGCGGTTCGACCTTTTGATCGACTGGGGCTGGTTCCACTTCATCACCAAGCCGATGTTCTGGCTGATCGACACGCTCTACAAGTTCCTCGGCAATTTCGGCCTGGCGATCCTGGCCACCACCGTCATCGTGAAGGCCATTTTCTTCCCGCTCGCCAACAAGTCCTACGCGTCGATGGCGAACATGAAGAAGGTGCAGCCCAAGATGCTCGAGATCCGCGAGAAATACGCGGACGACAAGATGAAGCAGCAGCAGGCGATGATGGAGCTGTACAAGACCGAGAAGATCAATCCGCTCGCCGGCTGCTGGCCGGTGGCGCTGCAGATCCCGGTCTTCTTCTCCCTCTACAAGGTGCTCTACATCACCATCGAGATGCGGCACGCGCCGTTCTTCGGCTGGATCCAGGATCTGGCCGCGCCCGATCCGACCTCGATCTTCAACCTGTTCGGGCTGGTTCCGGTCACGCTGCCGCATATGCTGATGATCGGTGTGTGGCCGCTGATCATGGGCGTCACCATGTTCCTGCAGATGCGCATGAACCCGACGCCGCCGGACCCGACGCAAGCCGCGATCTTCACCTGGATGCCGGTCATCTTCACCTTCATGATGGCGGGCTTCCCGGCCGGTCTCGTCATCTACTGGGCCTGGAACAACACGCTGTCGATCCTGCAGCAGGGCGTGATCATGAAGCGCCAGGGCGCCAAGATCGAGCTGTGGGACAATCTGGTGGCGCTGTTCCGCAAGAAACCGTCACCGGCGGAATAGCCGGCGCCTCTTTGGCAAGAGAGCCCGCCCCAGCGACTGAGCCATAAAGTTGGACGGTCTCGGCAAGCAAACAGATTTGACGGCTGGGTCCTGTGTTCTACAGGGCCCAGCCTTTTAGTTTCAGCGATGCGGTGGTCCGGCACGCGATAAAACAGGCACCGAGCCGACATTTCCTGGTCTCGGTCATCGCCGGCAAATCAGCCGACCCGCTGCCGAATTGTTCCGCATGGAACTTATCCTGCGTTCAAGAGTTCGCGCAAAAGGCTTCCTAAGCTCCCGCGTGGAGAGGATCAGGTCGGCGCGCCCATCCAAATTCAAGGCAGTGCAGTAGATCGACCTCATCACATGCTACTTGCAGAGAGGCATTCCGATGAGCAGCAACATTCACCCAAAGACGGCCAAGCCCACCAACAAGGATTTGAAGCAGAATCCCGGAATCGGCGCCTCCAGGGGCACGATCAAGGGAGGCAATCTTCTCGACGAGGACGAGGAACTGGACGGCGAGAACACTTTCAAGGGAGATGTCGATAACGACACCACGCCGCAAGGCGGCGTCAATCCCCGGCAGACCGGGCGAACCAACCAATAAGCCTGCGCGATCTACGTGGGCTGCCGAGGAAGACCGGATGGTCCGAGCCCGGGGTGCCGGGAGAGCGAATGCCACCGAAAACGACTTCGCTCTCGATATGACATCACGTCGATCCGATCAATCGCCTGATTGGAGGCTCTCATGCTGGATTTCGAGCACGCCAGGCATCGGATGGTGGAGGCGCACATCGCGCGCCGTGGAGTGCATGACAGGCGGGTTCTGAATGCGGTACGCCGGGTTGCGCGAGAGCAATTCGTCGACGAGGGTTTAGAGGAATTCGCCTATGAGGACAGCCCGCTGCCGATCGGCAGCGGACAGACGATCTCGCAACCCTTCATCGTGGCGAAAATGGCGGAGATCGCCGAGATCGAGGCGACCGATCGCGTGCTGGAAATCGGCACCGGCTCGGGCTACGCGGCGGCCGTGCTGGCCGAACTTGCTGAACACGTCTTCACCATAGAGCGGCATCGATCGCTCGCGCAGCAGGCGGAGCGGCGGCTCAATGCCGCCGGTTATCAAAATATCGAGGTCAGGGTCGGCGACGGCACGAAGGGCTGGCAGGAAAAGGCGCCCTTTGACGCCATCGTCGTCGCGGCCGCCGGAACGTCCATCCCCCTCGGCTTGCAGGAGCAGTTGGAGATCGGCGGCAGGCTGATCATCCCGGTCGGTGAAGACCTCTACTCCCAGCGGCTCGTTCGCGTCACGCGGATCGCTGCAAACAAGTTCGAGGAGGAGGATCTCGGTGGTGTCATGTTCGTACCGCTGATCGGCGAGCATGGCTGGCACGACGAAAACGCGTCGGTGCGCGAGGCGCGCGCTCCTCCATTGCCGCAGCAAATTGCGCGGGCGGCTGAAGATTTGCCGCAGATCGACGATCCGGCCTTCGGCGCGATGTTCGATCGGTTCGGCAGCCGGCGCGTCGTCCTGCTCGGGGAGGCGAGCCACGGCACTTCGGAATTTTATCGTGCCCGTGCGGCTGTCACCCGACGCCTCCTCCAGCGACACGGCTTCACCATCGTGGCCGTCGAGGCGGATTGGCCGGATGCGGCGCAGATCAACCGGTATGTTCGCGGAGGGGAGCGGCGGTCGGATGCGCAGCCGCTCTTCCAGCGCTTCCCGACCTGGATGTGGCGCAACGCCGAGGTGTCCGAATTCATCGGCTGGCTGCATGAATACAACCGGGATGTGCCCGGTCATGCGCGGAAAGCAGGCTTCTATGGGCTCGATCTCTACAATATGAGCGGCTCGATCGCCACGGTGCTTGCCTATCTGGACAAGGTCGATCCCGAAGCGGCCGCCGTCGCGCGCGAGCGCTATGGCTGTCTGATGCCCTGGCAGAACGAGCCCAGCACCTACGGACGCGCGGCGCTGCGGCCGGGCTACAGAACCTGCGAAGAGGCCGTTGTGCGACAGTGCATGGATCTGTTCGAGCGATCCATGATGGAGGGCGACGGCGATCTCCTCGACGCCAAGCAGAGTGCACGTCTGGTCGCATCGGCCGAGCGCTACTACCGCGTGATGTATTATGGTGGCGCCGAGACCTGGAACCTCCGCGATCGGCACATGTTTGAAACGCTCGATCAACTTCTCGAAGCGCATGGGCCGAAGTCGAAGGCCGTGGTGTGGGCGCATAACTCGCATATCGGGGACGCGCGGCATACCGACATGGGCACTGTCCGTGACGAGTTGAACATCGGCCAGCTCTGCCGGGAGCGCTTCGGTGCCCAGACGGCGCTGATCGGCTTCGGGACGGATACCGGTACCGTCGCCTGTGCCTCGGATTGGGACCGTGAGATGGAGGTAAAGGACGTAAATCCGTCGCTGCCGGGCAGCTTCGAGCGGCTGTGTCACGAGAGCGGCAAACCGTCGTTCCTGCTGGATTTTGAGCGCCATGGCGAGCTCGGCGCCGACCTGGCGGCGCCGAGGCCGGAACGCTATATCGGCGTCATCTACAGGCCGGAGACTGAACGGCTCAGCCATTACATGGACTCGTCCGTCTCCCGCCAGTTCGACGCCTTCGTCTGGTTCGATCGAACGTCCGCGGTCACGCCGCTCAGCAAGCCGGCCGGCAGCATCGGCAAGGTACCGGATACATTTCCCTTCGGTATCTGAATGTCCGGGACTCACTTCCAGCGCCTGACGGGTCGGCCTGTCCGCAATCGCGCGGCCTGTCGAAAAAGCCCGGTTCGTCCAGGTATTTCTTTGAGCAGGGCTCCGTTCACGTTCCCGTGATCGGCGAAACTGCGAGCACTCGCGCGGCGTGACTGCCTGTGCGTTTCCAAAGGCTATCAATTCCGATCAGCCCTCACCCGGAGGAAGACCACATGCGCTTGCCCACATTCAGGACCATCGCCGTATCAGCCCTTGTCGCCGGCATGGCGATTGCCGCCCCAGCCCACGCCAAGAACCCGAATGTCGGCGGCGCGCCGATGTACGCCACCAAGAACATCGTGCAGAACGCGGTCAAGTCGAAGGATCACACGACGCTGGTCGCCGCCGTCAAGGCCGCCGGCCTGGTCGACACGTTGCAAAGCGCGGGTCCGTTCACCGTGTTTGCTCCGACCAACGAGGCTTTCGCCGCACTGCCGGCCGGCACCGTCGATACGCTGCTCAAGCCCGAGAACAAGGACAAGCTCACCAAGGTGCTGACCGCGCATGTCGTGGCTGGCAAGATTTCAGGTGCCGAGATGATGAAGAAGGCCAAGGCGATGGGCGGCAAATACGAGATGAGGGCCGTCTCGGGCGACACGCTCACGGCCGAGATCAAGAAAGGCAAGCTCTACATCATGGACGAGTCCGGAGGCGAGGCGAAGGTGACGATCGCCGACGTCAACCAGTCGAACGGCGTCATTCACGTCGTCAACAAGGTGCTGTTGCCGAAGTAACGGCTTCCGGCGAAAGGGGGCGTTGGCAGGCCGTTGGGGCTTTCTCGGTCCGCCATCCCCGCCTCGTGACGAGGTGCCATGTTTCTTGGGAAGCCGTATCGGCGAGGCCGGGGTCCTGTCGTCCCTCACAGGACCCCGGTTTCTTTTTGCGTCCTGTGAGGGCGAATGGGCGTCAGCGGCGCTCAACTTCCGACCGCTTCCACCGCCTCACTCCATGACGGCGCTGTGGTCGATCTTGGCCGGCGTTCCCGGTTTGCGCAGCAGGAGCACCAGCGGGATGGCGGCCAGCGACAGGAGCATCATCAGCTTGAAGTCGTTCATGTAGCTGATAACGGTCGCCTGCAGCGTCACCACGCCGTCGAGCGCGGCGCGGCCGGCGGCGGTGTAGGGGTTCATCGCCTGGAAGATCGCCGGATCGTTGAACGCCTGGTTGAAGGGCGTCACATAGGTGGCGATGCTGGCGTGGTTGATCTGCACATTCTGCGTCAGGAGCGCGGTGACCACCGATATGCCGACACTGGAGCCTATGTTGCGCGACAGATTGTAGAGGCCGGTGCCTTCCGCGCGCCGCTCCGGCGCCAGCGTGGCGAAGGTTATGGTGGTCAGCGGCACGAACAGGAAGCCGAGCCCCGCCCCCTGGATGAACCCGGTGGAGATGATGGTCCATTGCGAAACGTCGGGCGTCCAGCCGGTCATGTCGTACATCGCCCAGGCGGTGATCAGCAGGCCGATGAGCAGCAGCCAGCGCGTGTCGACCTTGCCGATCAGCCGGCCGACCAGGAACATGCAGGCCATCGTGCCAAGCCCGCGCGGCCCCATGACGATGCCGGCCGTCACCACGGGGTAACCCATCAGCGTCTGCAGATAGGGCGTCATCAGCGCCAGCGAGGCCAAGTAGGTGATGCCGATGATGAAGATGAAGATCATGCCGACGGCGAAATTCCGGTCCAGGAACAGCCTCGGATTGACGAAGGTGTTGCGGGCGGTGAAGGTGTGGACGAGGAAGATGTAGAAGGCCGATGCGCAGATCACCGCCTCGACGATGATCTCGGATGACGAGAACCAGTTGAGCTGCTCGCCGCGATCGAGAAACATCTGCAAGGCGGCGATAGTGATGCTGAGCATGCCGAAACCCAGCCAATCCAGCCTCGCCTTGAAGTCCAGCTTGGTTTCCAGGACGTACAGCGACACGCCGGCGAAGGCCAAGGCGCCGATCGGCACGTTGATGTAGAACACCCAGCGCCAGCTGACATTTTCGGTCAGCCAGCCGCCGATGACCGGTCCCAGCACCGGCCCGACCATCACCGAAATGCCGAACAGCGCCATGGCGGAGCCGCGCTCTTCCACACTGTAGATGTCAAGCAGGATACTCTGCGAGAGCGGCACCAGGGCCGCGCCGAACAGGCCTTGCAGCAGGCGAAAGCCGACGATTTGCGGCAGCGACTGCGCGAAGCCGCACAGCACCGAGGCGACGACGAAGCCGGTGATCGAGGTCAGGAGGATGCGCTTGCGGCCGAAGCGGTTGGCGAGATAGCCCGAGGGCGGCGTCATCACCGCCGCCGCCACGATGTAGGAGGTCAGAACCCAGTTGATCTGGTCGGCGCTGGCCGAGACGCTGCCCTGGATGTAGGGCAGCGCGACATTGGCGATGGTGGTGTCCAGCGCCTGCATGATGACGGCCAGGATCACGCAGGCGGTGATAGCGCCGCGATTGGCGACCACCGGCGTGGCAGCTGTCGCGGACGCGCTGGTCATGACTTTTGTCCGAACAGGCCGATGAGATTGGTGACGAAGTCCGGCAGGCCGCGTGCATGGCCCGTCTCGACGTCGACCACCGCGCTCATGCCGCCGCGCAACGGCGGCTTGCCGTCGATACCATCGATCGTCACGCGCATCGGGATGCGCTGCACGACCTTGACCCAATTGCCGGTGGTGTTCTGCGCCGGCAGCAGCGAGAAGCTCGACGAAGAGGCGGGGCTGATCGAGGCAACGGTGCCGTGCCACACGGCGCCCGGATAGGTGTCGACGCTGATCGTCGCCGTCTGCCCCGGCCTGACATAGGTCAGCTCGGTTTCCTTCGGCTCGGCCGCGATCCACAGGTCGGTCGACGAGACCAGGCTGAACGCCGGCTGCGAAGCCGGCAGGTACTTGCCGACCTGCAGTGCGTCGACATTGGTGACGATGCCGTCGAACGGCGCCTTGACCACGGAATCGCCGAGGTTGCGCTTCGCATCGTCGACGCCCGACTTGGCCTGCAGGTAGAAGGGGTTCTTCTCCACCGGCTGGTTGGCGTCGCCGCCGAGCTGGGCCAGCGTGGCCTGCGCCTGCGCCTTGGCGACGGACACTTTCTGGCGCGCGGCGACGAGGTCGTGCTGGGCGCTGTCGAAAGACGCCTTCGAGGCGGTGGAGGTCTTGAGCAGATCCTGCTGCCGCTGGAAGGCGGCCTCATAATAGGGGATGTCGGCTTGCGCCTGCTCGATCTGCGACAGCGACTGCTGGTAGCTCGCCTCCAGGGTCAGCACCTGGTTGCGCACGGTGCCGAGCTGGGCCTGGGCGGCGGCGAGAGCGGTCTCGAAGGAGGCCGGACGCAGGCGAAACAGCACGTCGCCCTTCTTCACGGCCTGGTTCTCATGCACGTCGATCTCCTGCACCGTGCCGGAGACGTCAGTGGAGACGCCGAGCGACTGGGCCTGGATATAGGCATTGTCGGTCGTCATGATCTGGCCGCCGGTGACGTAGTAATAGCCACCGACGACGAGCGCGACCGGAAGCAGGGCAAAAAGGACCGGCCGTGTCAGGCTGCGCTTCGGTTTGGCCGGAACAGGAGGGGCGACGGCGGCGGGGGCCTGCCGTGGCTGCGGCTCCTTGGCCGGAGCCTCGAGTGCCGCAGGCTCCAGGGCGGCCGGCGTTTCCAGCTCGTCATTGTCGATGACGACGTTGGCCCGCCGCTGCTCCCGCTCATTGTCGAGCTGGATGATCTGGTCGCTTCGACCCGATGGCGTCTCGTCTCCAGCGGGCTTTTTGGGATATGTTGATTCAGCCATGTATTTTCTCCCGGTCGACGGCCGGCTGGGTGCAAGCCGCGAGCAGATTGGATTTGATCAAGCTTAGGGTTTGCAGCAGACGCTGCTGTGTCTCAGGCGAAAGGCCGGCGAAGGCCTCGTCTCGAGTTTTCTGGCCGTTGCCGCGCATGATCTCGAGCAGCGGACGGGCCTGCGGCTTCAGGTAAAGCAGCCAAGCCCTGCGGTCGGCGGGATCGGGCCGGCGCTCGATAAAGCCGCGCGCCTCCATCTTGTCGAGCAGCCGGGCGAGCGTGATCGGCACGATCTCGATAAGGTCGGCGAGCTTGTTCTGGTGGATGCCCTCATGCAGTGAAAGGTACGCCAGCACCTGCCACTGGGCGCGGGTCAGCCCCGAAGCGCGCGACCGCTGCTCGAACCGCTTGCGAAGCAGGCGCGCAACGTCGTGCAGCACGAAGCTGATATTGGGGGAAGAGGGCATGGCAGGAGATCGGGATCGATGGACAATTTTTCGTGAGCATGCTTATTATCATCATGCACATAATCCCGCTGGACGCGCCGCGCAAGACCGATTAAGCCTCGGGCAGGAAAAAACGCATGGTCCACGGCACCGCAAAGGCCGCCTGGCGATGTGGATTTGCCGGCAAGGATTTGGCGATGAATTGGATTGGGATCGCGGCCGTCACGGCTCTCATTGGGTGCCCCGGCGCCGCGGCTGCCAAGGATGCGGTCAGTTGTGGCGGCGCCGCCATGCTGGGCGGCGCACAGCTCAATTGCAGCCACGTCGAATCCAAGGCGCCGCCGCAGTTCTGCACGTTTAGCTGGGATCTACACACGATGGCGGGCGATCAAAAAGTCGTCGAAGGCAGCTTCATGCTGCCGCCCGGAGCGTCGAACGTGCAGGTGTATCAGGGCAGTGGGTTCGACAGCGCGCTGTCCAATCCGATCGTGATCTGCCGCGGCGACAAATGAGCATGGCGAGCAAGGAAGGCTCGCTCGTCAGCCGATTGGTGCTATAGGGCGGATCACGTTATTTTGACCAGGCGCGCGGATTGCGGATCGGCGTGGCTATCAATTCCTGGACGGACTTCGACATGGACGGACCCAACCCCGGCATCAAGCACCCGATCCCGATGCACACACGCGTCGGCTTCCTGAAGCCTCTGGTGACAGTGCCGAATATCGAGATCGGCGACTTCACCTATTATGACGACCCCGACGGGCCGGACAAGTTCGCCGAAAAATGCGTGCTGCATCACTATCCCTTCATCGGCGACAAGCTCATCATCGGCAAGTTCTGCGCCATAGCCGAAGGCGCGCGCTTCATCATGAATGGCGCCAACCACGCGATGTCCGGCTTTTCAACCTATCCGTTCAACATCTTCGGTCATGGCTGGGAAAACGGTTTTGACCCAGCCACGTGGTCGAAGGAAGTGCGCGGCGACACAATGGTCGGCAGCGATGTCTGGATCGGCATGGAGGCTGTGATCCTGCCCGGCGTGGAAATCGGGCATGGCGCCATCGTCGCCGCCAAATCGGTGGTGACGCACGATGTGCCGCCCTATGCGATCGTCGCCGGCAACGCCGCGAAAGTGGTCAAGATGCGTTTCGACGACAGGACGGTCCGGCGGCTGCTGGCGGTGGCATGGTGGGATTGGCCGGTGGACAAGATCGGCCGCAACCTCGACGCCATCAGGGGCGCCGATATTTCTCTTCTGGAGGCAGCAGCTTGAACGTTCCCAACAGCACCGCGATCGGCACCGACCTGTTCACGCGCGGGTGGATCTTCATCCGCGGCGTGCCGGCCATGAAGTTCCTGCCGCCGGAAGGGCCGCCCGAGATCGCCTTCGCCGGCCGCTCCAATGTCGGCAAGTCGTCGCTGATCAATGCGCTGGTCAACCAGAAGGGCCTGGCGCGCACCTCCAATACGCCAGGGCGCACGCAGGAGCTCAACTATTTCGTGCCGGATGGATTTTCGGGCGAGGGCACCGACCTGCCGCCAATGGCGCTGGTCGACATGCCGGGCTACGGCTATGCCACCGCGCCCAAGGAGAAGGTGGACGAGTGGACCAAGCTGGTCTTCGACTATCTCAAGGGCCGGGTCACGCTGAAGCGGGTCTATGTGCTGATCGATGCCCGCCACGGCATCAAGGCCAAGGACGACGGAGTGCTGTCGCTGCTCGATAAGGCGGCGGTGTCCTACCAGATCGTGCTGACCAAGACCGACAAGATCAAGGCCGCCGGCGTGCCGCGGCTGATCGAGGAGACGCTAGCCAAGATCAAGAAGCGTCCCGCGGCGTTCCCGTTCGTGCTGGCGACGTCATCGGAAAAAGGCGAAGGCCTGGAGGAATTGCAGGCCGCGATCGTGCTCGCCGCCAATGGCGGGTAAAAAGCTGGGATAGGTCGGCCATCAGAACGGGCAGCTCTATCTCCCTGTTTTCTCGCATTCGGACGGAAACCTGCACGCAATTTCCTGGATTGCTTCTAAGGTTTCGCCTCGATTGCAATCATCTCGTGGCTTTCTTCCTCTGCCAGCCTTTCGGTGCCGTAGGCCTTCAGGAACATGTTGACGCCCGACCTGACGATGTGGTCGATCTCGTCCTGGGTCGGGGCCTTGGTGCGATAGGCGAAGATGCACTGCCGGAAAAGACCGGCCAGGCACAGTTCGGTGAACTGATAGGCGGCGAGGTCGACATCGTCGATCTCGAGCAAGCCGCGCTCGATGGCGGCGTTGAGGAACGTCACCACCTTGTCATGGCCGCGCTTGGGTCCGCGTTCGTAAAAGCGCGCGCCCATATCGGGTATTCTGTCGGAGGCGCCGATCACCGTGCGTTGCGCCTGGATGACCCTGGCCGAGGTGATCTTCATCGACAGAACCTTGCCGAACTTCACCAGCGTCTGGCGCAAGTCGTCGGCGCGGTCGAGCATGTCGTACATGTTCTTGAAGATGGTGCCGCGCTCTTCCTCGATCAGCGCTTCGAACAGCTCTTCCTTGTTGGCAAAGTAGACGTAGATGGTGCCCTTCGAGACCCCGGCCTCGCGGGTGATGTCGTTCATCGAGGCGGCCTCGAAGCCCTTTTCGATGAAGACACGACGGGCGCCATCGATGATCTGGCTGCGCTTGACCGGGTCCTGTCCAGCGGCCGGGCGGCCGCGGCGCAGACCGTCCAGCAGGTCTTCGCACGGATCGGTTTCGCTGTTGCGTACAATCTCAACCATAAAAGTCGGACCTCGAAATAATTCGAACCAATCGGTTCGATTGCCCCTTGATATGGTCCTCTTTACGCGCTATGTCAACGGCCTGATCGAACCGAACGGTTCAGTATTATAACTTTAGAGAGATGTCATGTCCTCGACCGCGTCAACATCAGCCGAAGTCCGCCCTTTCCCCAACGCCAAGGTCGCGCCGGCGACGGAAGCTCCGGAAATTCCCCTCCAGCCGGTCGTCGCACCGCCGCCGGCGGAAGCGCCGGCCAAGAAAAAGCGCTCGGTGCGCTCCTTCCTGCTGCCGATCATCGGCCTTGCCCTTCTGAGCGGCGGCGCCTGGTATGGCTATGACTACTGGACCACGGGCCGCTTCATGATCTCCACCGACGACGCCTATGTCCAGGCCGACATGGCGTTCGTCTCGCCAAAAATTTCGGGCTATGTCGACCAGGTCCTCGTCAGCGAGAACCAGCAGGTCAAGGCCGGCGATCCATTGCTGACGATCGACGCCGGCGACTACAAGATCGCCGTCGCCCAGGCCGAGGCGCAGATCGCCACGCTGGCCAAGACGCTCGACCGCATCGACGCGCAGACCAAGGCCGCGCAAGCCTCGCTTCAGCAGGCGCAGGCGCAGAAGGTCGCCGATCGGGCCGCCGCCGACAATGCCGGCCGGGCCCAGCAGCGCGCCGCGCAACTGGTCAAGACCCATGTCGGCACGCAGGCACAGCTGGACGACGCCCAGACCGCGCTCGACCAGGCCAATGCCGCGCTCGTCGGCGCCGACGCACAGATCGCCGCCGCGCAGGCCAATATCGGTGTGCTCGAGGCACAGCGCGCGGAATCCGCCAGCACGCTGGCATCCCTGCAGCTCGGCCGCGACAAGGCCGCGCGCGACCTCTCCTTCACGGTGCTCAAGGCGCCTTATGACGGCGTCGTCGGCAACCGCTCCGTCGAACAGGGCGATCTGGTCAGCCCCGGCCAGAAGCTCGCCGTGGTCGTGCCTATGGACAAGCTTTACATCGTCGCCAACTTCAAGGAGACGCAGCTTGCCAGGCTCGTGTCCGGCGAAAAGGTCAACATTTCGGTCGACGCCATCGACGGCCAGCCCATCCAGGGAACCGTCTCCTCGCTGGCGCCGGCCTCGGGCGCGGTGTTCTCGCTGCTGCCGCCGGAAAACGCCACCGGCAACTTCACCAAGGTGGTGCAACGCGTCCCGGTCCGCATCGACGTGCCGGCCGATGCGCTGAAGACCGGCAAGCTGCGCGCGGGCCTGAGCGTCGTCATCGCCGTCGACAGCCGTACCGCGCCTGCCGCCACCCGTAACTGATCGCTTTTCGGAGGGCGGCTTGGTGGCTGACTGAAGCACCGAGCCGCCCGGCCTACCTCAACGAGGCCCCAAGGAGGGCCAGGAAATGGCAACCGCAACCATCACCGCAGGATCGCCGCCGGCAATGCCGGCTGCCCCCGACACGATTTCGACGCGCCGCGTCATCGCTTTCCTGGCGATGGTGTTCGGCATGTTCATGGCGATCCTCGACATCCAGATCGTTTCGGCCTCGCTGGCCGAGATCCAGGCCGGCCTCAGCGCCAGCTCCGACGAGATCCCGTGGGTGCAGACGGCCTACCTGATCGCCGAGGTGGTCATGATCCCGCTGTCGGGCTTCCTCAGCCGCATGCTGTCGACACGCGTGCTGTTCACCGTCGCGGCGGCGGGCTTCACCGCGGCGAGCGCCCTTGCCGCGACCGCCACCAACATCGACCAGATGATCGTCTACCGCGCCGTGCAGGGCTTCATCGGCGGCGGCATGATCCCGAGCGTTTTCGCCGCGGCCTTCACCATCTTCCCGCCCTCGCGCCGTGCCATCGTCTCGCCGATGATCGGCCTGGTGGCGACACTGGCGCCGACCATCGGCCCGACCGTCGGCGGCTATATCAGCCACGCTTTTTCCTGGCACTGGCTGTTCCTTGTCAATGTCGTGCCGGGCATCCTGGTGGCGACCGCTGCCTGGTCGCTGATCGATTTCGACAAGCCCAATCTCAAGCTGTTCTCGAAGTTCGACTGGTGGGGCCTGGCCGGCATGGCGGCCTTCCTCGGCTGTATGGAATACGTGCTTGAAGAAGGCCCGAACAATGACTGGCTGCAGGACCAGGGCGTCTTCATCTGCGCCATCGTGATGACCATCGGCGCGGTGATCTTCTTCTGGCGTGTCTTCACCGCCGAGGAGCCGATCGTCGACCTCAAGGCGTTCAGCAACATCAACTTCGCCTTCGGCTCGCTGTTTTCCTTCGTCATCGGCATCGGTCTCTATGGCCTGACCTATCTCTATCCGGTCTTCCTCGGACGCATCCGCGGCTACGATTCGATGATGATCGGCGAAGCGCTGTTCGTCAGCGGCCTGGCCATGTTCCTCACCGCGCCCATATCCGGCATCCTGTCGAGCAAGATGGACCTGCGGCTGATGATGATGATCGGCCTGTTCGGCTTCGCCACCGGCACCTGGTGGATGACGCATCTGACCGCCGACTGGGACTTTTACGAGCTGCTCATCCCGCAGATCCTGCGCGGCTGTTCGATGATGCTGTGCATGGTGCCTATCAACAACATCGCGCTCGGCACCTTGCCGCCGGACCGGTTGAAGAATGCGTCGGGACTGTTCAATCTGACCCGCAACCTCGGCGGCGCCGTCGGCCTCGCCCTCATCAACACCGTGCTGATCGACCGCAATGCCTTCCACTATGCCCGGCTCTCCGAGCATGTGCAGTGGGGCAGTGCCGCCGCCCAGGCCAAGCTGCAGAACATGACGCTCAATTTCGAGCAGACCACCGGCCTCGACGCCACCAGTGCCGCGATCTCCAAGCTGTCGGGCATGGTCCACCAGCAGGCGGCGCTGCTGTCCTTCATGGATGTGTTCTATCTGCTGACGGTGCTGTTCGGGACGCTGGGGTTCTTCACCATGCTGATCAGGAAGCCGGCCGCGCCCGGTGGCGGCGGAGGCGGCGGGCACTGAAGCAAGGAATCGTGGCAGCGGTTTTCGGGAAGCTCCTCCAGTCCACGCCCGAAAGCTCCGACCCACGCAAAAAACTCCGGGCCGCAAAGCCCGGAGTTTTTTTATTGCCTTTGGGTCCTCAGGCGGTGGCGGGCTTGAAGGTCAGCGCCACCCCATTGATGCAGTGACGCAGGCCGGTCGGCGCCGGACCGTCATCGAAGACATGGCCGAGATGACCTCCGCAGCGGCGGCAATGCACTTCGGTGCGGGTCATGCCCAGCGACCGGTCCTCGGTCTTGCCGATGCCATTGGCGATCTCTTGCCAGAAACTCGGCCAGCCGGTGCCGGAATCGAACTTCGTCTCAGAGGGATAGACCGGCAGGTCGCAGCCGGCGCAGGCGAAGATGCCCTTGCGGTGTTCGTTGAGCAGCGGGCTGGTGCCTGGATATTCGGTGCCTTCCTTGCGCAGCACGTTGAAGGCGGCCGGCGACAGGATGGCTTTCCACTCGTCCTCGGTCTTGGCGACCTCGAATTTTTCGGCGGCCTGCGCGGCCTGCGGGCTACCCATGCGCAGCATTGCTGCCGCGGCCCCGATGACGCCGATAGCGGCGGCACCGCTCAAAAGAAAGTCGCGACGGTTCATGACCAGTTCCTCCTGTCGTCTGTTTTGCCAAACTATGCCGCCGCCCGAAAGTCAAAAGCCGGTGACGGTTGCCCCAAACGACACTCCGCGCCGTCCACTTTCGATCGTGGACGGCGCGTAGCACGCGCGTCGATTGCGGATCACGGGAGCGAGACGGCGCGATCGACGGAGAGCTCTTGCAGCAGGTTCGTCCGCGACAAGCGCCTCGTTACATCTTCCCGATCACATCTTCGGGAGCAGGACCTTGTCGATGACGTGGATGACGCCGTTGGACTGTTCGACATCGGCGATGGTCACATTGGCGACATTGCCGTTCTCGTCGGTGACGGTGACCTTGCCACCGTCGGCCTTCAGCGACAGCTCGCAGCCGCCGACCGTCTTGACCTTGTGCGTGCCGCCATCGGCCTTGGCCATGGACATCACATCCGCCGCCATCGCCTTGGCGCCGATCACATGGCAGGTCAGGATCTTGACGAGCTTGTCCTTGTTCTCGGGCTTGAGCAGCGTCTCGACCGTGCCGGCCGGCAACGCGGCGAAGGCTTCGTTGGTCGGCGCGAAGACGGTGAACGGACCGGCGCCCTGCAGGGTCTCGACAAGTCCGGCCGCCTTGACGGCGGCGACCAGCGTCGTGTGATCCTTCGAATTGACGGCATTGTCGACGATGGTCTTGTTGGCAAACATGGCGGCGCCGCCGACCATCGGGTTTTCAGCATAAGCAGCCGTGGCAAGCGCGGAAACAGCGATCGTACCGGCGAACAAAAATGTGACGAATCTACGCATTGTATCAAAACTCCTCGGGTTTTCTCTTCCCATTTTTGGGGGCGCGAGGAGATACGAAACACAGATGCGTGAGTTTCAGAATATTTCGCGGATTTTTGATTTATTTTCACTGTGGAAGTATTTTCTGCCTTGGCAATTCGCCGGCTACCGGTCCATTTAGACATATGGAACGGAGATAGACTGAGCCTGTTCTATCCAGGCGCCGCCAGTGCGAAGGCTCGGTCAGATGCGCTTCAAATCGCCCGCGGCAACCACCGGCCCGGTGGGCTGCCCGGTCGGCGAACCGCCGGCGGGTTCGAGGCTGACGGCCAGCACGGCGCCCTGCGCGAGTTTCCGCTGCGTGGTGGGCGAGACGCCAATATGCGCCGTCGCACCAACCGGGATGACGCCCATCGAGACCGGCGCGTTCTTGCCCTCGATCATCCAGAGTTCGAAGTCCTTGCCGGCGGCGAGCGCGCCGGAAACATGCGAAAGGCTGACTTCATGCCGTTCGGAATCATAGACGGCGAGATACTTGACGTCACTGCCGTCGGCGGCCAGCGAAGCGACGAGTCGCGCCTGCGGCTGTTCAACCGGCCGATTGACATAGGGGACGGCGACGTAGAGCGCCAGCGCGGCAACAGCCGCCACCGCAAGGCCGCGCCAGAAGGCGAGGCTGGACCACAGGCCGGCGCGTGGCTCGGCAGGCGTGGTGGCGGCGGATGAAAACAACCGGCGGTCGATCGCCAGCTTCACCGAAGCCGGCGGCTCGATTTCAAGATAGGCCGCGCCCAGCGGCGACAGGCGAACTTCCCAGCCGTCGACCAGCCGCGCGAAATCGGTCTCGGCGTCGATGCGCCTGGAGGCTATCTGCCGCTCTTCGACCGGCAGCACGCCAAGAACGTATTCGGCGGCGAACAGGTCGTCGCCTCCACGTTCCGGTCCGTTGTCCTCTGCCAGCGTCATCTTTCCAGACATTCCCTGAGTTTCATCAGGCTGCGGCGCAGCCAGGTGCGCATCGTGTTCAACGGCACGCCGTGGCGTTCCGCCAGTTCGGCATAGCTTTCGCCCTTGAGATAAGCGCCCCGGACGGCCGCCGCCCGGTCTTTCTCCAACTCATCGAGACAATGATGGATCCGCTCGGTCTCGTCGCCCGCCACCACCATCGCTTCAGGTCCCGGCGCCGGATCGGCCACGTCGAGCGCGGCATCGATATCGGCGGCAGGCTTGCGCCGCGCTCGGATGCGATCGATCGCATGATTGCGCGCGATTGCCACCAGCCAGGAGATCGGGCTCAGATCGGAGACAGCAAAGCGATCCGCCTTCGTCCATATCTTGACGAAGACTTCCTGCAGCGCTTCTTCAGCATCTCCCCGGTCGTTCAATACACGAAGGCATACGCCGAAAAGTTTCGCACTGGTGTGCCGGTAAAGCAGATCGAACGCTGCCCGATCTTTCATCGAAGTCCGGACGATCAGCTTGGTAATGTCCTGCGGCGTCATGCGCGCCAAATTAGGCAATTGGGCTGTATTTGCAACGCCGGAAATATGCTGTGCACCTAAAGTTCGGCGTCCGCACACCTGCCCCGAGACAGTGTCCCGGTTTGAAGTCAAAAGCTGGCAATCGCGTTTGAGGCGCTTCCCCCGACATGCTACGCTTCAGCCGAAGCAAGGGAGATTTGTCATGGGATTGGTGCTCGCCAAACCTGAGGATGTCGCCACTGCCTTTGCCGATGCCTGGAATAGACACGATATGAACGACTTCGCGGCGTTGTTCGCCGACGACGCCAATTTCGTCAATGTCGTGGGCATGTGGTGGAAGAACCGCACCGAGATCGAAAGGGCGCACCGCGCAACTCATGAAACCATGTTTCGTGACAGCCGATTGAAGGGTGTTGTCTCGTCAGTTGTTGAATTGTCTTCCGGCATTGCATCGGTGCATTATTCATGGATCCTGACCGGCGCATCCGCTCCGGACGGCTCATCCGCCGGAAAACGAGAAGGCATTCTGCTTCTGGTTTTGAAGGAAGAACAGTCGGGCTGGCGGATAAAGGTTGCCCAAAACACCGACATTGTTCCGGGGGCGATTGCGCCCCCTTCCAACGCCGGGAGATAGCCGTTTAAAAGTCGCCGCCAAACTCCAAACTGAGACACTATCAGCCTGGATTGCCAAGGGAATTGCCGCTGACTAGCTTGGCAGCAATGGGGGAGCGCACATGTCGGTCGAACGAATCCTTTGGGAAGAAGACGCAACCGGCCTTGCCGGTCTGGTGCGCAGGGGCGAACTATCGGCGATCGAGTTGACCGAAGCGGCGATCGCCCGTGCCGAGGCCACCCGCCCCGAAATCAATGCCACGGCCGAGCCGCTCTACGAGGCGGCACGGACCCGGGCAAAGAGCATCGACCGTTCGCTGCCGCTGGCTGGGGTCCCCTTCGCCATCAAGGATCTCGGCATCGCCATCAAGGGCGTGCCCTCGCATGGCGGCAGCCGCATTCCGGCCTGGGTGCCCGATTTCAACTCGGTGATGACCGAACGCTATCTCGCCGCCGGGCTGATTCCGATCGTCACCTCGACGTCACCCGAGCACGGGCTGCGGCTGATGACGGAATCCAAGGCCTTTGGCGTCACCCGCAATCCCTGGAATACCGGCCACACCACCGGCGGCTCGTCGGGCGGTTCGGCAGCCCTGGTTGCCGCCGGCGTCGTGCCGGTGGCGCATGCGTCGGATGGCGGCGGCTCGATCCGCGTGCCTTCTGCCTGCAGCGGCCTTGTCGGCCTCAAGACCTCGCGCGGCCGTGTCCCGTTGTCCCCACTGGTGAGCGAAAGCTGGTACGGCATGGTCGTCGATCACACCGTCACTCGCTCGGTGCGCGACTGCGCGCTGCTGCTCGACCTCACCCATGGTCCCGATACGCTCGCGCCTTATGCCGCGCGCCCGCCAAAAAGCTCGTTCGCCGCCGCTGCCGCGCGGGATCCCGGCAAGCTCACGCTGGCGGTGTACCGCAAGTCGCCGCTGGGCTTGCCAATTTCGGCCGAGACGCTGAAGGCGCTCGACATTGCCGTGGCACTCGCCCGCGAGGGCGGCCATTCGGTCGAGGACATCGATCTGCCTTTTATCGGCCGCGATTTCTTCGCCGATTTCTGCACAACGGTCGCCTCCGCCGTCGCCGGCTCGTTGCGGGGTGAAGCGCTGCGCGTCGGCCGCTCGGTGACGGGCGACATCGAGCGCGCCACGCGCGTGCTTGGCCGGTTGGGCGAGATGATCTCGGCCGGCGAAACCTATGCCGGCCTGCAGCGCCTGCATGCCACCTCGAGGCAACTGATCACGGAGACCGCGCGCTATGACGCGGTTCTGATGCCTGTTATCGCGCACCCGCCGCTCGCCTGCGGCGCCATGGATCCGAAAGGCGCCGACGAACTGATCGAAAACCTGCTCGACAAGCTGCACCTCACCGCGCTGCTCAGGATCAAACCGCTGTTCGGCCAGTTGATGGACAGGAGCCTTTGGTTCACGCATTGGCCGGCGATCCACAATGTCAGCGGCCAGCCGTCGATCGCGCTCCCCGTCCATGTCACGGACGCCGGCCTGCCGCTCGGCATCCAGGCCGCCGGCCGGCCGGGCGACGAGGAAACGCTTTTGTCGCTCGCCGCGCAGATGGAGAAAATCTCGGGCTGGCTGACGCGGCGGGCGCCGCTGATGGTGCCGTCACAATGACGACACCGTGAACCGACTATGACAGCAATGCCATTTGCGGCTCGCGTCAATTCCCGCTAAGACGCCGCCGTCCTTACCTGATGCATGTCGCCCAAAAGTGCCCAGCGGTTTGGGAACCGACATGCATAAAACCAAATGCCAGGGAACCACGCCGATGACGGACGTCGCCGCCACCGCCGAAATGCAGGCCGCCCTCTTGTCGCGCGCGCTGCCCTACATGCAGCGCTACGAGCACAAGACGGTCGTGGTGAAATATGGCGGCCATGCCATGGGCGATCTCGAACTCGGCAAGGCCTTCGCCCGCGACATCGCGCTGCTCAAGCAGTCCGGTGTCAACCCGATCGTCGTCCATGGCGGCGGACCGCAGATCGGCGCCATGCTGGCCAAGATGGGCATCGAATCCAAGTTCGAGGGCGGCCTGCGCGTCACCGACCAGAAGACGGTCGAGATCGTCGAGATGGTGCTGGCCGGGTCGATCAACAAGGAGATCGTCGCGCTGATCAACGCCGAGGGCGAATGGGCGATCGGCCTGTGCGGCAAGGACGGCAACATGGTGTTCGCCGAAAAGGCCCGCAAGACGATGATCGACCCCGATTCCAACATCGAGCGCGTGCTCGATCTCGGCTTCGTCGGCGAGCCGGTCGAGGTCGACCGCACGCTGCTCGACCTTCTGGCGCGCTCCGAAATGATCCCCGTGCTGGCGCCGGTCGCGCCCGGCCGCGATGGCCATACCTACAACATCAACGCCGACACTTTCGCCGGCGCCATCGCCGGCGCATGCAAGGCCTCGCGCCTGCTGTTCCTCACCGACGTGCCTGGCGTGCTCGACAAGGACAAGAAGCTGATCGACGAGTTGACGGTCGCCGAGGCCAAGGCGCTGATCAAGGACGGCACGGTTTCCGGCGGCATGATCCCCAAGGTCGAGACCTGCATCGAGGCGATCGAGCGTGGCGTCGAAGGCGTCGTCATCCTCAACGGCAAGACGCCGCATTCGGTGCTGCTCGAACTGTTCACCGAACACGGCGCCGGCACACTGATCGTGCCATAATGCTCTTGTCAGCCGGCTAATCTTCTGCCTGGCAGGCCGCGATTTACGGCCGCGGGAAGCTCCGGCTTCGTAACTGGCCGCCCGACAACCATCGATTCCTCCTCGGTGTCCTGCGGTGCGCCCCAGAATTCGGCGAGCGTCGGGCCGCCTTTCACCCGGCGGTCGGTCACCAGAAAACCCCAGACCTCGCGGAACCAGACGCGGCGGCCCATCTGCGTGTACCAGCGCATCGAATGCCGCTGCTCGGGATCGGGGTGGAACAGGATGCGCGCCAGCGCCTTCGGCCTCGACTGCACGGCGAGCTCAATCAGCTTGACCGAGAAGAACAGCATCCACGGCTTCAGCCGGGTCATCTGCAGCACCTGGTGCTTGTAATCCCACAGGCGGGCATCCCTCTGGATGACCTTGCGATCCCGCGCGATGCGGAAAAACGGCGTCCAGCGATGCGGCGTCACATAGAGCGCCTGGATCTGGTCGGGGTCATAGGCGAGGAGCTGGCGAAAGCCGCGCCACAGATCGCGAAATCCCTCATCCTCGAAGCCGGCGACCCAGGTTGCCATGGACAGGATGCCGTGCTTCCGCAGCAGCCGTATCGCTTCACGATCGGACGAGGTACTGCCGCCCTTGCGGATCAATTGCAGCGTCTGCTCGTCGGTGTTTTCCATGCCGAGCAGCCAGCGGATGACACCGGCCTGGCGGTAGAGGTGCAGCATATCGGCATCGCGCACGATATCGTCGGCGCGGGTCGAGCCGACGATCAGCACCGACACGTTCTCGGCAATCAAGGCTTCGAGAAAGGCGCGCCATACCTTTTTAGAAACCGTCGGATTTTCATCCGCCAGGTTGATCAGTTCGACGCCATGCTCGCGGTGCAGCCAGGCGATCTCCTTGGCGAACTTGACTGGGTCGCGATGCCGCCAGCGGGTCCAGAAGCCACGCTGGCCGCAATAATTGCACAGATGCGGGCAGCCGCGCGAAAACTGCATGACCACCGCACGCTTGCCTCCCCAGTAGCTGTATCTGCGGTGGTCGATCAGCTCCCAGCCGACGCGGTAGGCGTCGAGGTCGGCGATAGTCATCGCCGCTTGCGTAGCGAAGGGACGGTCAAGATCGTCGCGGCAGGCGATGCCGGCAACGCTTGCCGGCGGCTGGCGCATCTCCAGCGCCTCGACCAGCGCCACCACGGTCGCCTCGCCCTCGCCGCGCACGATGAAGTCGAAGGCGTCGGTTGACGCCAGGATGTCGCGCCAGTGATAGGTGGGGAAGACGCCGCCATAGAGGATGATCGTCGCCGGCGCGCGCGCCTTGACCATCCCGGCGATCAACAAGGCGGTCGGATGTGCCGAGGTCGAGCCGGAATGGCCGATCAGAACGAAGTCGGGACAGTCCTTCAGGGCTTCCGCGACAACCGAGGCGAGCGGCATCGGCCCGAACTCGGCATCGACGAGCCGCACCTGATGACCGGCGTCGAGCAGCGGGCCGCCGATCGCCAGCAGACCAAGCGGCGGCAGGTGATCGTCCGGCACGCGGCTGCCGATGGCGGTGTGCGGCGGATTGATCAGGACGATTTTCATGGCGGACCTCATGGAGTTGGTCCGCGCAATGCTGGCCGGCGATAGTGCCGCCCGATTGGCCCGTTTCAGCAGTTTGCTTGCAGCTTTTCCGCAGAAACGCGGATGCGCATCACCGCCTGAGATGGGCGAGCGGCGTGTGGCCGGGTCCCTTGATGTTCTGCAGCACCAGTTGCGTGTGGACGTCGCGCACGCCGTCGAGCCGCATCAGCCGATGCATGACGAAGGCGTTGAGCTCGTCGACCGATGGCACCATGACATGCAGCAGGAAATCGTGGTCGCCGGTCATCGTCCAGCACGACGACACCTCATCCATGCGCTGAACGGCGGCAATGAAGCTCTCGGGCGAGCCGTCGCTGTGGCTGACGAGGCGCACCTGGATGAATACCTCGACCATCAGGCCGACGGCGCGGCGGCTGATCACCGCGGCAAAGCCCTTGATGATGCCGGCTTCCTGCAGCGCCTCGAAGCGCCGCGCGCAGGGCGTGGTGGAGAGGCCGACCTCCTGCGCCAGCTCGGAAACGGCTTTGCGACCGTTGCGTTGCAGGACATCCAGCATCTTGATCTCGAAATCGTCGAATTGAGGCATTTTCACTCCTCCCACGTGAATTGTGAGTGAATAGTATCTCGAATGTGGCGGAGGAGCCACCATCAAAACCGAATTGCCTCGGCAGATCGGGTTAGCCTTGCGGCACGTCAACCATTGATGCGAGGAGAAAACCCATGACGACGATGAGCGTTGCCGAATACGCCCGCGACTGCGCGGCGCAAGGGTTGCGCGGGGACTATTCGGTGTGCCGCGCGGATTTCACCGTGGCGCAGGCTTATGACTATTCGACCGAGGAGCAGGCGGTGTGGCGCACGCTGTGCGACCGCCAGACCAAGCTGACGCAAAAGCTCGCCCATCACTCCTATCTCGACGGCGTCGAGAAGCTCGGCCTGCTCGACTGCATCCCCGATTTCGAGGACGTCAGCACCAAACTGCGCAAGCTGACCGGCTGGGAAATCGTCGCCGTGCCGGGCCTCATCCCGGCCGCACCGTTCTTCGACCACCTCGCCAACCGCCGCTTCCCGGTCACCAACTGGCTGCGGACCAAGCAGGAACTCGACTACGTCGTCGAGCCGGACATGTTCCATGACTTCTTCGGCCATGTGCCGGTTCTCTCGCAGCCGGTGTTTGCCGATTTCATGCAGATGTATGGCAAGAAGGCCGGCGACATCATTGCGCTGGGCGGCGACGAGATGATCACCCGGCTCTACTGGTACACGGCCGAATATGGCCTGATGCAGGAGAACGGCCAGAAGCTGAAGGCGTTTGGCGCCGGTCTGATGTCGTCGTTCACCGAGTTGCAGTTCGCTGTCGAGAGCAAGGACGCCCACCATGTACCGTTCGACCTGGAAACGGTGATGCGCACCGGCTACGAGATCGACAAGTTCCAGCGCGCCTATTTCGTGTTGCCGTCCTTCGACGCCTTGCGCGATGCCTTCCAGACGGCGGATTTCGAAGCGATCGTCGCGCGCCGCAAGAGCCAGCCGGCGCTCGACCCGGCGACGGTCTAAAACATAAAGCGCGTCGCATGAATCTGTCTCAACGCGACGCGCTTTGGACGCTTTGATCGCGCTGGGCTATTGCATGGCAGCGGGGTTCATCCACAGGAGCTCCCAGACGTTGCCGTCAGGGTCTTCGATGTGGCGGTTGAACATGAAGCCGAGATCCTGAGCGGGGTTGGGATCGGCGCGGCCGCCGGCCGCGACGCCCTTCTCGATCGTGGCATTGACCTCGTCCTTGCTGCTCGCTGTGAGTGCGATCAGCATCTGGCTGTCACGCCTGGCGTCGCCGATCTGGCGGGTTGTGAACTGGCCGTAATGCTGGTGCGTCAGCAACATCACCCCGATCGCGTCGGAAAACATGACCGAACTGGCCTGGTCGTTCGAGAACCGCGGATTGAGCGTGCCCCCGATCGCGAGATAGAAATTGGTCGCTGCCTGCAGATCCCGCACCGGCAGATTTATGAAGATCATCTTGGTCATCGGTCTAAGCCTCGCCTTCGTTGACAGGTACTAGTCAGTCCAGTACCGTTTCATGGGGCTACCACGAGAGAACGGTACCGTCTAGTACTGGTTAAGAGGGCGCCATGAAAATCGACGGTGAGACCAGATCGGCTCGCAAGGATCGTGAGATCATCCAGGCGGCCACGGCGGCGTTCACCAGCAAGGGATATGACGGGACCAGCATGGAGGAAATCGCCACCAAGGCGGGGGCCTCCAAGCAGACCGTCTACAAGCATTTCACCGACAAGGAGACGCTGTTTGGCGAAGTCGTTCTGTCAACCGCTACCCAGGTCAATGACATCATCGAGTCCGTGACGACGCTGCTTTCCGAGGCGAAATTCATGGAAGGCGGCCTGCAGCAGCTTGCCCGACGCCTGATAGCGGTTCTCATGGATGAAGAGTTGTTGAAGCTGCGGCGCTTGATCATCGCCAACGCGGATCGAATGCCGCAGCTTGGCCGCGCTTGGTACGAAAAGGGGTTTGAGCGCATGCTTGCTTCGACGGCGTCCTGCTTTCAAAAACTCACCAGTCGAGGACTGATACAAACAAGTGATCCCTATCTGGCAGCCAGCCATCTTTTTGGAATGCTTCTTTGGATCCCCATGAATGAAGCCATGTTCACGGGAGGCAACCGGCGCTCCAAGGCCGAACTGGAACGCCACGCGGATGCCTCGGTGGAGGCATTTCTGGCCGTCTACGGAGTCCAGCCGAACTAGTCGCGTCCCCTGCCCACGTTTGCAGGGGTCGAGGACACCACCATGTGCCTTTCGACCTGCAAACAGTGATGCGCACCGGCTACCAGATCGACAAGTTCCAGTGGAACGGCCGGCCGCCGGGACATTCCGCCATTCCTACAGAGCGTAGATGGTCCGGTTGAACTTCGTCTCCATCACCACGTGGGAAGCGGTTTTGACGACGCCGCTGATTTCATTCAGGGCATTCACCTCCCGGTTCAGCTTCTCGAGCGTCTCGGCGGCAAGGTGGATGATCAGATCCCATTCACCGGTTATGGCATAGACCGCCTGGATCGAGGGCATCGCCTTGATCCTTCTGGAGACGTCCGGATAACTCTTGTTGTTCAGGGAGGCGAGGGTGAAACAGTGGACGGCGTTCTGGGCCACCGTCTTGGCCAGCCGCACGGTATAGCCTTCGATGATGCCGCCGGCCTCCAGCTTCTGGATCCGCTCCTGCAGCGCTGTCCGCGACACGCCGAGCTGCCGTGCCAGTGACGCGACCGGCTCACGCGCGTTCTTCTGCATCAGCGCGAGCAACTGACGATCCTTCTCGGTCAATTCCACAAACAAAACCTCTCGCTCGATCCGCTTAGTAACCACCGCGCGATCCTATCGGCTGAACAGCCCCCGCGACAATCCGCAATACTGGCAGCGGCGAACGGAACAAGGCCAACTATCCGGCACTTTGTCATCCCAAGGGACGCAATGACTGCGCGATCGCCAATATCCCGCATTTCGCCGGGTGGAACCCTTCTTTTTGCGACCTGACTGTCTGGAGTCACGAACGCCGGTCCGTCAGGGGGAATCAGCTTCGGCTGTGATGGGCAAAGTCCGAAACCGATCCGGTTGAACCTGCAGCTGAAGCGCTGAGGTTCGACGTCGGCCACTCAACCTATCAGTTCAACCACAAGGGAGGGATAACTTTGAAAAAACTGCTCAATTTGGCCGTTCTTGCCGCCGCGACATTCGCCATCACGACGGCAGCCATGGCCGGTGAAACCCTGGACCGCGTCACGTCGAAAAAGGCGATGGTCATCGCCACCAACGCGGCCTGGCCTCCACAGAGCTTTCTCAACGACAGCAACGAACTCGCCGGTTTCGACATCGATGTCTCGCGCGAGATCGGCAAGCGGCTTGGCGTCGAGGTCTCGTTCGAAACGCCCGACTGGGCGACGCTGACCGGCGGGCGCTGGCAGGGACGCTACGACCTTGGCGTCGGATCGGTCACGCCGACAAAAGCCCGCTCCAAGGTGATCGACTTTGTCGGCATCTATTATTACAGCCCCTACGTCTATGTCCTGCACAAGGACAGCGGCGCGAAGTCGGTCGCCGATCTCAACGGCAAGATCATCGGCGTCGAGACTGCCACCACCTCGGAGGACTTCATCCGCCGCAAGCTCGAAATCGACGCGCCTGGCCTGGCTCCCATCGAATACAAGCTCGAGCCGGGCGAGATCCGCACCTACGCGGATTCCATGCTTCCCTTCGATGACCTGCGGCTTGGCGACGGCGTGCGCCTGAATGCCGTGATCGCGCCGGAACAGACGGCGCAGAATGCCATCAAGAACGGCTATCCCGTAAAGATCCTGGAAGGCGAGTACGCCTTCCGCGAGCCGCTCGTCGTCATCGCCGAGAAGAAGGATCCCGAGTGGACCGCGAAGGTCGGCGGCATCATCACCGAGATGAAGACGGACGGCACGCTCGCCGCGCTGACCACGAAGTGGTACGGCAAGGACTACAGCGCCAAGTAATGTCATTCCGCCGGCTGCCTCCTCGGCAGCCGGCGGGCGTCACCTCGCCTCATGAATGCCCTCACCGCAAAGTCGCCATGGCCTATCCGGACACCTATTACGCCCGCACCCTGACCGACCGGAAGACGCGGCCCCCGCTCAAAGGCGAGGCGCGATGTGACGTGGCCGTCGTCGGCGCCGGATTGGCCGGGCTGACGACAGCGCTGCAACTGGCGCGCGCCGGACTGCACGTCGTCGTGCTGGAAGCCCAGGTCGTCGGTTTCGGCGCTTCGGGACGCAATGGCGGCTTCGTCACGCCCGGCTTCGCCACCGGCGGCGACACTATCGCCGCACGTGTCGGCGGGGAGGCAGCGCGCGATCTGCACCGGCTGTCGATCGAAGGCATGGAATTCGTGCGCGACACCATCGAAGCGCTCGGAATATCGGCCGCCCAGCCGCGTGCCGGCCTGCTCAGCGTCTTGCGCTACGACGGCGGCGATGCGCTGAAGGCCTATGCCGACCAGATGGCACGCGACCATGGTTACGAGCTTCAATATCTGCGCGGCGAAGATGTGCGCGCGATGCTGAAGTCGGCTCGCTACCACCAGGGCCTGCGCGACCCGAACGCCTTTCACATCCATCCGCTCAACTATCTGCGTTGCCTGGCCGACGAGATCGAGCGGCTGGGCGGCAAGATCCATGAGAGTTCCGAGGTCGTGCAATGCGACCTGTCGGGACCGCAAAAGATGCTGCGCACGAGCCAGGGCATGCTTCGGGCGCCCCAGATCGTGCTCGCGACCGGCGGCTATACCGGCCCGGTGTTCGGCCAGCTCTACCGCGCCTTTCTGCCCATCGCGACCTATGTGATGGTTTCCGAGACGGCTCCCCGCCTCATCGCGCAAGCCGTCGCCACCGCCGATGCCGTCGGCGACAACAGGCGGGCCGGCGACTATTATCGTCTGGTCGAGAGCGGCAATCGCCTTTTGTGGGGCGGGCGCATCACCACGCGTGCCGCTTCCGCCGACGCGCTGGCGCGCGAATTGCGCCGCGAGATGGTCGGCACCTACCCACAGCTTGCCGGCCTCAAGACCGAATTGGCCTGGTCGGGGCTGATGTCCTATGCCCGGCATCTGATGCCCCAGATCGGGGAGATGCAATCAGGCGTCTGGTACTGCACCGCTTTTGGTGGCCATGGCCTCAACACCACGGCGATTGCCGGAAAAATTGTCGCCGAGGGCATTCTGGGCGCTTCGGACCGGTATCGGCAATTCGCGCCATTCGGACTGAGCTGGGCCGGCGGCGCCGGTGGCCTGGCCGCCGCGCAGCTCACCTACTGGAAATTGCAGGCGCAGGACTGGTGGCGGGAACGCCGCGCCACCACCAAGGACAAGGTGACGGCATGATCGGCAGGCTGATGCTCTCCCATCCAGCGCTTGCCCGCCACGCGGCGGCAGCGCTTTTTCCCGCGCTGCTGGCCGCGGCCCTCTACGCCATGGGCATCAAGTCGAGCTGGATCGGCTCGGTGATGCCGCTTGCATCCGACTGGTTGCAGGCCAATCCAGCCTTGTCGCGCGCCCTCTCGGCCGTGTTGATCGCGCTCCTGGTTCTGGTGAATTGCAAGCTGCTGCTGCTCCTGCCCCGACGCCAGCAGATCGCTGGCGTCTGGATCGAGCTGTTCGCGCTGCTGATGCTGTTCTTCTATTCCTTCGACCTCTCCTTTGCCTTCATTGCCAGGAAGGTCGGCTTCCTGATCACCCAGGGCGTCACCACGACGCTTTACATTTCGGCGATCTCGATTCTCATCGCGACGACCATCGCGCTTGTCGGGGCCATCGCCAAACTGACCGGCAACGGCATCGTCTACGGGCTGGCCACCTTCTACACGTCGCTGTTTCGCGGCCTGCCGTTGCTGATGCAGATCTACATCATCTATCTCGGCCTGCCGCAGGTCGGCTATGTGATCGGCGCGGTGCCGGCCGGCATCGTTGCGTTGTCGCTGTGTTATGGCGCCTACATGACCGAGATCTTCCGCGCCGGCATCGAAAGCATCCCGCGCGGCCAAAGCGAAGGCGCCACGGCGCTCGGCCTGAGCCCCGGCCAGACCATGGCGCTGGTCATCCTGCCGCAGGCCATGCGCGTCATCATCCCGCCGACCGGCAACCAGTTCATCGCCATGCTGAAGGATTCCTCGCTGGTGTCGGTCGTCGGCGTCTGGGAGATCATGTATCTCGCCCGCACGATGGGCCAGACGGAGTTCCGCCATATCGAGATGCTGATCACCGCCTCGATGATCTATTGGATCCTGTCGATCGCGCTGGAATTCGGCCAGGCCTATCTCGAACGGCGCTTCGGCCGATCGGACCGCTAGGGGTTTGACGCCTAAAATCAGCGCGGCTGCGGTGCCTCGGCCTTCAGCCGCACAAGCTCGTCGCGCTGCAGCTCGAGCGCGGCGGTGACGAAGCGCCGGATGGTGGCAAGCTCGGCGTCGCCGAACGTGGCAATGAGCTTTTCACCTTCCCGCGCGATGGCGCCGTAATAGCGCGCCGAGAGCTCCCGTGTTGTCTCCGTTGCCTCGATAACCACCTTGCGCCTGTCCTCGAGGCTGCGCGTGCGCGTCAAGAGACCGCGCGCCTCCAGCCGATCGATCAGCGCGGTCACCGCGGCCGGCGTCAGCCCGGTCGCGGCCGCGATCGCGCCGGCCGATTGCGGGCCGCCATGCAGCAGTCCGATACAGTGGCGCTCGGCCATGTTGAGGCCGAGTCTCGCGCCTACCGCATCGTCATAGGCCTGCGTCGCGTCCTGCCACTGCATGATGGCAAGGCCGATCGCGGCGGCCAGTTCGGCGCGATCTCCGCTTGACGAATTTAGTTCGATCATCTAATTATCAATCTGTCTAACATTTAGACTATTATAGCAATATGCGGCCACGGCTTGCGATAGGCAAGGGGCGGCCGCCAACGAGGAGTGGAAAATGAGCCTGATCCAACAGCGTACGCCTCTCTCGCATGAGGAAGAGTTCAGATACGCGAAGCTGGCGATGGAATGGTACGGCTGGGGATCGCCTATCGGCCTCGGCATCCTGCTGGTGTCGCTCGCCGCCGCCGCCGTGCTGGTGCGCATCGCCCTCTACGGCTTTTGAGCCTCTGCCGGCGCCATCCTTGGCGTCGGCAGAACGGGTGGTGATCCGAGCAGGGACGACGACTGCGCTCAGACCGTGACCACCTTGCTCAGGTGCTCACCCAGCCGGCAGGCGAGCGCGGTGATCGTCGTCGTTGGATTGGCTTGTCCCGACGTGCAAAAGACCGAAGAGCCGCCGACATAGAGATTGTCCATGCCATGCACCTTGCAGTTGGCGTCCACCACGCTCCTGGTGACGTCGGTGCCCATGCGCGTGCCGCCCATATGATGGTGGCCCGCCGTCTCTTCGTTGGTCGGATAATCGTCGCCCTTCGAGATCCAGTCGGCAATGCGCACCCGGCCCAGGTTCTTCTGGGCAAGCGTCGTGCCGAACAGCCTTAAGCCTTCGAGAAGGGTGCGGCGTTCCAGTTCCGATTTCTTCCAGTGCAGTTCGATGCGCGGCACGCCGGCATGGTCGACCTCGGTTTTCGACAGCTCGATCTGGTTCGAAGCCAGCGGCGCCTGTTCCCAGGCGACATAAAGCTGAGCGGCGCAACGCAGGTTCTGGTCGAGCTTGCCCGACACCCATTCCGCCATGTGCGGCGCCGTACAGGCAAGATCAGCGATCAGGCTCTTGACGCCCGGATAGGGAGTCTCGATCAGCCTGATGCCGAAATTCATGATCCTGAGCCGTTCCATCGCGGCAGCCATCGGCGAGAAGAAGGCCTCCTTGACGGCATCGACCTCGAACGCGCCGTCGTCGGCCAGGATGGCATTGCCGCCCTCGAAGGTCGGATGCTCCATCCAGTAGCGGCCAAGCGCCGTCGCGTTCGGCACGACGCCGCCGTTGGAGCGCCGGTTGGACCACAAAAGCAGCCGGGAATTCTCCAGTCCGCCGGTGCAGACGATGAAATAGTCGGCGCTGAACGAGCCGGCGCCCTGCCCGTTGGACCATAATCTGGCGCCGGTCACGCGTTTGCCATCTCCGGCAAGCTCGGTGGCGTAGGTGTTGAGCACGACGGCGATGTTTTTGCTCTGGTCGAGTTGGTCGCCGAACTTTTCTGCAAACCGGACCGCCGGGCTCTTGATCAGCTGCACCCAGCGAATGTCGTCCGAGATCGGCACATCTGGCCGGAAATCTGGAAGGTCGAGGATATCGCGCACTTCCGCAAGATAGGGTTCGATGTCGGCGCGCCGGATAGGCCAGCCGGTGTCCGGTGCCCAGGCTTTCGGCTCGAAATCCTGTTTGTCGAGCACGCGACACCAACCGGCCCAGTGATTGGAACTGCCGCCCATGAACCGCAACCGCGTGATATCGAGATCGAAGTAGGAATCGCCGACCGTCGTGCCGCGGTAGAAATCCTGCGACTCGTCGCTGAATTCCCGCGAGCCGGCTTCCAGCACCACGACCGGGATGCCGGCCGCGCCAAGTTTCCTGGCGATCGTGGTGCCGGCGGGGCCGGAACCAAGGACACAGACCTTTGGCGCGAAATTGGCGGCGCGATACGCGTCGTAGCTGTCGAAGATCATGCCAGGTCGCTCCGCTTCAGGACCCAGCCATTGACCTCGACGATCTCGTCGGGATTGGCCCGGGATGAACCGGCATGGGTGGCGTCGACATCAGGCAGCTTGCGGAACAAGGACAGGGCAGGCAGGGCGATCAGCGCCTGCACGAGCGTGCGGCGCGACATTTTTTTGATCAAGAAACTCATGGCAGGCCTCTCGGCTGGGACTTCGATGCGCGTATGACATTCCCCGAACGGCACACGCATCGTCACGGAAGCCAGTATCGTGCCAAGCATGGCCTCAAGGCGGTAAAAAGCCTGACAAGCGGCACAACCGGATGCAAACAGGGTTAGAGATTTCTTAACCGGCCGGGTGTGCTGGCCAACCCGCTCATGCGGCTTCGGAAATGTCGGTATCGAGGATCGTCAGGTTGCGGCCCGCATGCTTGGCCTGGTAGAGGCGCCGGTCCGCAGCGCGCATCAGGTCCGATACGTTGACATCCTCGCCGCACACGGTGCCGCCGATGCTAACGGTCAACGGAATGGTTCGCTCATCGACGGGTCGGAAGCGGATCAGCTCGACCTCGCGACGGATCCGTTCGGCAACGCGCTTGGCCTCCTGTTCCGTGGCTCCGGTCAGAAACGCGCCGAACTCCTCGCCGCCGATCCGGCCGAGCACGTCGCCGCTGCGCACGCCGCGCTCGATGGCGCTGGCGATCAACAGCAGCGCGTCGTCCCCGGTCAGGTGACCGAAATTGTCATTGATCTTCTTGAAATGATCGGCGTCGATGATCAGCAGCGCGCCGCGGTCGGACTTGCGCCGGGAGCCGTCCAACGCGGCAAAGAAGCTTTCCCGGTTGAGCATGCCGGTCATGTCGTCGCGGCTCGCCTTTTCCGCCAGGCGGCGGTGCGCCGCGGCGAGTTGGGCATGGGCACGGGCCAATTCGCGATGGGCATTTTTCAACCTGTCGCTCTGCCAGAACGTGCCGGCGCATGCCGTCCAGGCAAGGACCAGCGGACAGACCGTCGACGTCAGCCAGATCGTGCGCGTGACCGGGAATCCCATCGCTGGGACTATGATCAATGTCAGCAGGAGCGAGGCAGCGACGGAGGCGAAGGCGATGGCGGCGGATTTGAGAATAATGCTATTCATCGCGGGCTCCCCACAGGACTTGTCTCTGTGCCAGCAAGCCCTGAAGGCCACCTTTCCGGGATGGCTAAAATTTGAATCGTGAGGCCATTTCCGCCACTCTCGACGCGCATAAGTTGTGGATAAAGTCCCTTTCAGAATCCCTGTTTCATGCCATAAGGAGCGCATGATCACGCTTCCCGATCCCGCCCGCTTCGCCCATGTCACCGACTGGGTGTTCGACCTCGACAACACGCTCTACCCGCATCACTCGAATTTGTTCTCCCAGATCGACGTCAAGATGACCGCCTATGTCGGGGAACTGCTGGCGCTGCCGCGCGAGGAGGCGCGCAAGCTGCAGAAGGAGCTCTATCGAGAATACGGCACGACGCTGAACGGGCTGATGACGCGCCACGGCATCGATCCCGACGACTTTCTGGAGAAGGTCCATGACATCGACTATTCGTGGCTGGTGCCCGATCCTGTTCTCGGCACCGCCATCCGCCAGCTTCCCGGCCGCAAATTCATCTTCACCAATGGCGACCGCAGGCATGCCGAGCGCACCGCGCGCCAACTTGGCATCCTCGACCATTTCGACGACATTTTCGATATCGTCGCTGCCGGCCTCAATCCCAAGCCGGCGCGCCAGACCTACGAGAAGTTCGCCGAACTGCACGCCGTCACCGGCCACAATGCGGTGATGTTCGAGGACCTCGCCCGCAACCTGGCCGTGCCGAAGTCGCTGGGCATGACCACGGTTCTCGTGGTGCCGCGCAATTTCGAGCCGACCTTCTCGGAAATCTGGGAACGCGACCCGGCGCAGGAAGACGACGTCGACTACGTCACCGACGATCTCGCGGAATTTTTGACGGGAATAGTGAGTAGTGAGTAGTGAGTAGTGAGTAGTGAGTAGTGGAGGAGCACACCTTTCGCTCGCTCACTACTGACTAATCCCTACTCACTAATTCCCACTGCCTACTCACTCACTCACTCCCTAGCTTGTAGAAGCGGCTGATGATGCCCCAGGCTTCGTCGGCTGTGTCGACGAAATCGATGATGTCCTGGTCGCCCGGGCTGATCGTGCCCTGCTCGGCGAGGAAGTCGAGGTCGATTGCCCGCTTCCAGAAGGACTTGCCGAACAGGATCACCGGCACGCGCTCCATGCGTCCGGTCTGGATCAGCGTCAGCGTCTCGAAGAACTCGTCCATCGTGCCGAAGCCGCCGGGAAACACCGCCACGGCCTTGGCGCGCATGACGAAGTGCATCTTGCGGATGGCGAAATAGTGGAAGTTGAAACAGAGCTCCGGCGTCACATAGGGGTTCGGCGCCTGCTCGTGCGGCAGCACGATGTTGAGCCCGATCGACGGCGCGCCGACATCATCGGCGCCGCGGTTTCCCGCTTCCATGACGCCCGGACCGCCACCGGTCACCACCACATATTCGCGATAATATGACGTGGCCGACTGCTGCGAGCAGAGGCGGGCGAATTTGCGCGCCTCCTCGTAATATTTGCTGTTTTCCTCAAGGTTCTTCTTCTGCATCTCGTTCTTGGCCGCCCAGGCCTCGCCGCCGGGCTCCGGCAGGCGCGCGCCGCCGAACAGGATCACGGTCGAACGAATGCCGCGCTCGGCGAGGATCATTTCCGGCTTCAGCAGTTCCAGTTGCAGCCTGACGGCGCGCAGCTCGCGCCGGGTCATGAAGTCGGGATCGTTCCAGGCCAGGCGGTAGGTCTCGGCCCGCGTTTGCGGCGTGTCCGGCACGCTTTTCGACCGCTCCAGATCCTCATCCGAGTGCGGCAGCGGCGTCCATCCCGCCTTTTCCATGGGAGTCATCGAATCCACCCGTCCATTCCTTTACTTGCGCCGTCCCATGACGCTGGCGCGATTGACCCCCATTCCACCTTAACATAGGGTCCGCGCGACTTTTAAACAGGTTAAGGCGCAGCCCTTAACAGCTTGGTAATGGAGCAAATTCATGTCGAAGCCCGATCTGGCGAGCCTCGAAAAGACCATCGACAGGGCCTTCGAGGAACGCGACGCCATTTCGACCGCGACCCGCGGCGAGGTGCGCGACGCCATCCAGTCGGCACTCGACCTGCTCGACCGCGGCACCGCCCGCGTCGCCGAGCGGCAGGCCGACGGCAAGTGGCATGTCAACCAGTGGCTGAAGAAGGCGGTGCTGCTCTCCTTCCGGCTCAATCCGATGGAGATCATCAAGGGCGGCCCCGGCGAGGCCGTGTGGTGGGACAAGGTAGCGTCCAAGTTCGACGGCTGGGGCGCCGTCGATTTCGAGAAGGCGGGCTTCCGCGCCGTGCCGTCGTCGATCGTGCGCCGTTCGGCCTATGTCGCGCCGGGCGCGGTTTTGATGCCGTCCTTCGTCAATGTCGGCGCCTATGTCGATAGCGGCACCATGGTCGATACCTGGGCCTCGGTCGGCTCCTGCGCCCAGATCGGCAAGAACGTCCACCTTTCGGGCGGCGTCGGCATCGGCGGCGTGCTGGAGCCGATGCAGGCCGGCCCCACCATCATCGAGGACAATTGCTTCATCGGGGCGCGTTCCGAAGTGGTCGAGGGCTGCATCGTGCGCGAAGGCTCGGTTCTGGGCATGGGCGTCTTCATCGGCCAGTCGACCAAGATCGTCGACCGCGCCACCGGCGAGATCTTCTATGGCGAGGTGCCGCCGAATTCCGTGGTCGTCGCCGGCTCGCTACCGGGCAAGGCATTTCCAAACAACGAGCCGGGCCCAGGTCTCTACTGCGCCGTCATCGTCAAGCGGGTCGACGCCAAGACCCGGTCCAAGACCTCGATCAACGAATTGCTGCGCGATTGATCTTTCCGCCGGGCAGGCGCACCTTCCGCCGGCGCGACAATCGGCCGCGCTGGTTCAACTGGAGGGGTGACATGGACTGGAAATATCTGCTCACAAGCTTTGATGGCCGTATCAACCGGGGCAAGTTCTGGGCTGGCATCGGCGTATTCATCATTATCGGCGTTATTGCTTTCATTCTAGATGCGATCCTCGGCACGCGTGTCACCACGGCCAGCGGTGCCCAGATCGGCATCATCGGCATCCTCTTCGCGCTGGCATCGATCTATTTCGCGATTGCCCTCTATGCCAAACGCTGGCACGACCGCAACAAGTCGGGCTGGTGGACGCTGATTGGCTTCGTACCCGTCATCGGCGGCATCTGGCTGCTGGTCGAACTCGGCATTCTCGAAGGCACCAGGGGTGCCAATCAATATGGATCGGACCCGCTTGCCTGAAAGATCGGATCTCAACTGGCTTTTCTTCAAGACCTCGGGCCGCGTCAGCCGCGCGGCCTATTTTCTTGGCGGGTTGCTCGTCGCCATCATCCAGGCGTTTCCGCTGTACCGCTTCACGCTGGTGCCGGAGGGTTCGGCCGAGAGCAACATGTGGTCGTTCATCTTCTTCATCGCCTTCATCGCCTCGCTGTGGTCGAACATCGCGCTGGCGGTGAAGCGGCTGCACGACCTCGACAAGCCGGGTATCGCCGCGCTGATCCTGTTCGTGCCGGTCGTCTCGATCGTCGCCTTCCTTGTGTTGTGCCTGTTTCCAGGGCAGCCTGGACCCAACCGTTATGGCCGGCGCACCAACGAGCCGGCAGAATCAAAGAAATAGAGCATGACGTCGTCGGAAAACCGCTTCACACTTTTCGGCATCATGCCCTAGGGGGCCGATCGGATCGCCATGCGCTACCGCACGCTTGATCCGAAACTGATCATCGAAACCGCCGAACGGCTGGAAGGGCGCGTGGCCGACCGTTTCCCGGATGCCGGGTTGCGCGGCGTCGCCGCCGAACTTGTGTCGCTGTCGCGCGATCTGGCCAAGGCCGCGAAGACCTTGGAAGCGCCGATCTGGTGGCTGCGCGGCATCATCGTCGCCGCCGTCATCGCGGGCGCGCTGATCTTCCTGTTCGTCGGAACCATCCTGCCGCTCATTCACATCTCGCAAGCCGACGACGCGGTGCAGTCGGTGCAGGGCATCGAAGCCACGATCAACATGATCATCCTCGCCGTGCTCGGCTTCCTGGCCCTGATCCGCACGGAGGAGCGCATCAAGCGCAAGCAGGTGTTTCGCCAGTTGCACGGCCTCAGATCGCTGATCCATGTCATCGACATGCACCAGTTGACCAAGGATCCGGCGGCGCTGTCGGCCAGCTTCAAGCCAACGGCGCATTCGCCGGCCCGTTTCACCAATGCCGCGGATCTCGCGCGCTATCTCGACTATTGCTCCGAAATGCTGTCGATCACCGGCAAGATCGCGGCGCTGTTCGCCCAATCCGTCAATGACGCCGTCGTCGTCGACGGCGTCAACGATATCGAGAACCTGGCGTCCAACCTGTCGCGAAAGATCTGGCAGAAGATCACGTTGATCGACGGCCGGCCGGCGGCGCCGCAACCTTCCCCGGCACCAGGCCTGGCGAGCCAAGTCGCTCGGCTTCCGCCGCGCGCACCAGCGCGCTGATAAGCTGGACCGTCGGCGCCGGCGTACCGGCTTTTTCAGCGAGCCGCAAAACAGCGCCCTGCAAGTCGTCGATCTCGGTCGACCGGCCACGCTGCAGATCGTCCCACATCGACGAGCGCGCCTCGGGATCGATCGCCAGCATGCGCCGCGCCAGGAGCTTGAACAGCCAGTCGGGCAACCTGAGCACCTTCGGCAGCAGCGTCGGGCGCAGGCCGGCGATCCGCGCCGGCTCGATGCCGGAGGCCTTCATCGCCAGCAAGGCATCGTCGATCTGGCTGGCCAGGATCAGCCGCCAGCGCCGGTCAGCGAGTTCAGTTGCCAGCGGCAGGCCCGACAGCGCCACCAGCGCATTGTTCAGGTTCATCAGAAGCTTGCCCCACAGCACGGCCTTCATATCGCCACGCGTTTCGACAGCCAGGCCTTCGGTGTCGAGAAGGTCGGCAAGGCCGACATCGCCCTTTTCGACCATCACCTTGCCGTCGCTGGCGCGGTGGACGCGCAACGGCAGCTCTCCATCGGCTGATTGCACGACATTGAACGGCACCATGCCAGCCAGCACCGTTCGCGGGCCAAGCACCGCGCGCAGCCTGTCGGCGTTGTCGACGCCGTTCTGCAGGCTCACCACCACGGCATCGGGACGGGCATGGGCCTTGATGAGTGCCGCCATTTCCCGCGTCGCGCCGCTTTTGACGGTGACCAGGATCACATCGGCCCCCGGCAAGGACGCGGCCGGATCGGCGGTGACGGCAAGCTCTGCCGGCTTGATCAGGCGATCGCGGCCCTCGAGGTCGCTGACGCGCAATCCGCCCTGCCGCAGCACTGCCTCGATGCGCGGCCTGGCAAGCAGGACAACCCGCCGCCCGGCGAGCGCCAGGCACCCGCCAGCATAACAGCCAATGCTGCCGGCGCCGGCAATGACGATCCTCTTTTCGCCGTTTGCCATCTCTTACTCCGCATCAGCCAGAACTATACGACATGAAAACCATAATGTCGGCGGTATCGTCGGCCATTGGCTTGGCCCTATGTCTGGCCGTGACAGGCCATTCGCTTTCGACTATCGCTTTTGCCATGACGCTGCCGACTGACCCCGCCGCAAACCTTGCCTCTCTCATCCGCTGTGCCTCGGTGACACCAGCCGAAGGCGGCGCGCTGAGCGCGCTGGAGGCGATGCTGAAGCCGCTCGGCTTCCTGGTCGATCGGCCGGTGTTCTCCGAACACGGCACGCCCGACATCGAGAACCTCTATGCACGGCGCTCCGGCAATGGCCCGCATCTGATGTTCGCGGGTCATACCGACGTGGTGCCGGTCGGCGACGAAGCCGCCTGGACGCATCCGCCTTTCGCCGCCGACATCGCCAATGGCGAAATGTACGGCCGCGGCGCGGTCGACATGAAGGGCGGCATTGCCTGCTTCATCGCTGCGGTGGCGCGCCACATCGAGGCAAATGGCGGCCCGAAGGGCTCGGTCTCGCTGCTGATCACCGGCGACGAGGAAGGGCCTGCCATCAACGGCACGGTCAAGCTGCTCGAATGGGCCGCGTCCAAAGGCGAGAAATGGGACGCATCGATCGTTGGCGAGCCGACCAATCCGGACACACTCGGCGACATGATCAAGATCGGCAGGCGCGGCTCGATGTCGGGTAGCATCACCGTCAATGGCCGCCAGGGCCATGCCGCTTATCCGCAGCTTGCCGACAACCCGGTGCGCGGCCTGATGAGCCTGGTGGACGCCTTGCTGCATCCCGTCTTCGACAAGGGAACCAAGGATTTCCAGCCGACCAACCTCGAGGTGACCTCCATCGATGTCGGCAACCCGGCCACCAACGTCATTCCCGCCAAGGCAACCGCCACCTTCAACATCCGCTTCAACGACAGCTGGACGGCCGAGACGGTCCAGGCGGAAATCCACAACCGCCTCGATCAGGCGGCTGGGCGCAAGAAATACCGGCCGGGCAAGAAGACGCCAGTCGACTATGAGCTGGTCTGGCGCGACCGGCCGAGCCACGTCTTCCTGACCCGCGACGACAGGCTGGTCGAGACGCTGAGCGGCTCGGTCAAGGCGGTGGTCGGCAAAAAGCCGGCGCTATCCACCTCCGGCGGCACATCGGATGCGCGCTTCATCAAGGATTATTGCCCGGTGGTCGAATTCGGCCTGGTCGGCAAGACCATGCACATGGTCGACGAGCGCGTGGCCATCGCCGATCTGGAAACGCTGACGCGGATCTACCAGCGCTTCATCGACGACTGGTTCGGACAGGGCTGATCAGCATGCTTTCGGCGGACGAAACCCAAGCTTCGCTGACCGGCGCCTGGCGGCTGATGCTCGGCAAGGCCGACGGCCTGCGCCTGCTCGACCTCACGGCCGACGGCTTCTGGAATTCGTTCTTCGCCATCATCGTCGCGGCACCGGCGCTGATCGTCGGCTGGGTCGGCATCGCCAACGAGATCGGCGATCCCGATGCCTTCGCCGGCCGCTTCAGCATGCTGGTGCGACTGGCGACAGTCGATATCGGGTCCTGGGTACTGCCGCTGGTGGCGCTCGCCTTGGTGGCGCGGCGCGCCGGCATCGGCGGGCGCTTCGTCCACTATGTCGTGGCCAGCAACTGGGCCTCGGCGATCACTGCCTGGCTGATGCTGCCTTCGGCGCTGATCAGGCTTTTCCTGTCCTCGGCAAGCCAGGTCTCGAGCCTTGTGTCGCTGCTGTTATTTTCCCTGTCGATGGTGCTGACCTGGCGCATGACCAACGCGACGATCGGCAGGGGCGCTGCCTTCGGCACCGCCGTTTTCGTCGGCATGTTCGTCGCTTCGCTGCTGGTGCTGTTCGGGCTGCAGATGCTGCTTGGCATCTCCGTGCCGGACGATGTCGGAGCCCAGAGCCTTTCCGGGCTTTATCCTGGATAGAACCAGGGGTTCTACCTGGGAGAACCAGGGTTCTACCCGGGATAATCGACGCCAATGAGAAAAAGCCCGTCGGGCGGCGCCACCTGGCCGCAGGCGGCGCGGTTTCGCGCCTCGAGCGCCGCCTTGAGGTCGCCCGATGTCCAGCCGCCGTCGCCGACCCGCTTCAGCGAGCCGACCATCGAGCGCACCTGGTTGTGCAGGAAGGATCGTGCCGATGCCCTCACCTCGATCAGATCATCGCCCGCCCGGCTCACATCGAGCCGCTCCAATGTCCTGATCGGGCTGTTGGCCTGGCACTGCGTCGAGCGGAAGGTGGTGAAGTCGTGCCGGCCGAGCAGGAGCTTCGCCGCCTCGTGCATGGCGGCGGCATCGAGCCGCTTCGGCACCCACCACACCTTACCCTTGTCCAGCGCCGAGGGCGCCCGCCGGTTGAGGATGCGGTAGAGATAGTGCCGGCCGATGGCGGAGAAACGGGCATCGAAATCGTCCGGGACGATCGTGGCCTTCAGGATGACTATGCGCGCGCCGGCCGCCTGCAGGTGTGCATTGACGGCATCGCGCACCTTGTCGTCGGGCCACGCCTTGGCAAGGTCGACATGCGCCACCTGCGCGGTCGCGTGCACGCCGGCATCGGTGCGGCCGGCGGCGCGCAGCCGGACCGCCTCGCCGCAGAATTTCTCGATCGCCTGCTCGATCGCCTGCTGCACCGAAGGCTGGTCGGCCTGATGCTGCCAGCCGGCAAACAGGCTGCCGTCATATTCGATATCGAGGCGAAAACGCGGCATGCCGGTCGGCTATACGCCCCCGCCTAGGCGGCGAGAGCGGTGAAGGCGGAGGCGTAGACCAGCCTGCCGGATTCGGGAGCTTCGCCCCAGGCCAGCGCCTGCAGCGCCTCGCCCTGGTATTCGCTTTCGAACTTTTCTGCGCGGGCGTGGCTATAGCCGAAACGGCCGTAATAGGCCGGATCGCCCAGCACGACGGCCAGTGTCTCGCCGGCGTCCTTGAGCCGGATATGGGCCTCGCGGATCAACGCGCCGCCGATGCCGCTGCCATGGAAGGAAGGCTCCACCGCCAGCGGCGCAAGCGCCACGGCGGCAAAACTCTTACCGCCGCTCTGAACGAACAGCCGCGAAAACAGGATATGGCCGACGGCCTGGCCGTCCTCTTCCGCCACCAGTTCGACGACGGCGTCACCGCCGGTCACCAACGCGTCGACCAGTCCGGCCTCCGTCTGCTGGCCGAAAGCGTGTTCCTCGACGAGGCGGATGGCCTCGCGGTCCCGCGGCGTCGCCGCGCGTATCGACATCATGCTCATGAGAATTTCAGTCCTTTTTCGATCTTGGCTCCGCGCAGGAATTCCGACGCGGCGGCGGGCTTTCCGCCCGCACGTTGAACTTCGACCAGCCTGACCGCGCCTTTTCCGCAGGCGACTGTCAGCCGGTCATCGAGAATTCCTCCCGACTCGCCCAAATCTTCCGAAGGCGACACGCCTTCGGATAGCGTCGAGCGAAGCAGTTTCAGCCGTTCCATACGGCCGCCAATTTCAATCTCGGACCAGGCGCCGGGAAACGGCGACAGGCCACGAATGTGATTGTGAACCTCGGCCGCGGGCCGTGTCCACTCCACGCGCGTCTCGGATTTATCGATTTTCCTGGCGTAAGTCACCCCTTCGGCCGCCTGCGCGGTAAATGCCAGGGTGTTCTGTTCCAGCCGCGCCAACGCTTCCACCATCAGGGCAGCGCCGACACTCATCAACCGATCATGCAGATCGCCGGCTGTCATATCGGGCCCGATGGCGCATTTTTCAACCAGTCCCACCGGGCCGGTATCCAGCCCCGCCTCCATGCGCATCACCATCATGCCGGTCTCGGTATCTCCAGCCATGATGGCGCGCTGGATCGGCGCGGCGCCACGCCAGCGCGGCAAAAGCGATGCGTGGCCGTTGACGCAGCCAAGCCGGGGTGCGTCAAGAATTGCCTTGGGCAACAGCAATCCATAGGCGACGACCACGGCGATATCGCCGCCGAGGTCGGCAAAAGCAGCCTGCTCGGCCTCGCTTTTCAACGATGCCGGCGTTCGCGCCTCGATGCCAAGCCGCCCGGCCTCGCGCTGCACCGGTGACGGCGTCAGTTCCAACCCGCGCCGGCCGGCGGCGCGCGGTGGCTGCGTGTAGACGGCTGAAATCTCGTGGCCAGCCTCGGCGATGGCGCGCAGCGTCGGCACCGAAAACTCCGGCGTGCCCATGAAGATGACGCGAAGGGGCATTGCCCTATCCCACCAGCTTGCCTGGCGCCTTGTCCCTGGCGAGCTTCTTGAACTTCTTCACCACCATGTCGCGCTTCAGCTTCGAGATGTGGTCGATGAACAGCACGCCGTTGAGGTGGTCGATTTCGTGCTGCAGGCAGGTTGCCATCAGCCCCTCGGCCTCGATCTCCTGCAGCTTGCCGTCACGGTCCAGATATTTGACCCTCACCGAAGCCGGGCGCTCGACCTCGGCATAGTAATCAGGGATCGACAGACAGCCTTCCTCGTAGACGGACCGCGCGTCGGCGCTTTCGAGAATTTCCGGGTTGATGAAGACGTGTGGCGCCGGGGTTTCGTCTTCCTTGGCGAGATCGATCACCAGCATGCGCAGCGGCTCGCCGACCTGGATTGCCGCCAACCCGATGCCGGGTGCGTCATACATAGTTGCCAGCATATCGTCGGCCAGTTTGCGTACCGGCGCGTCGACGCGCTCCACCGGCTTGGAGACCTGGCGCAGGATGGGATCGGGAAGAATGATAAGCGGCTTGATCGGCATGGCGTTTCACCTAAGACCTCAATAGAAAGGCGTCAACCGGTGCGCCTGCGCCTCGTTCACGTTTTGATCTGTGCCAGACCGCCGAATCGGCTATGCTGTCCACATGAATGATCTGAGCACCATCCTTTCGGAGCCCGCCGCACGGCTCGGCGCCTCGACTATCACGCTCGGCCACGTCTTGGCCGTCGCCACATTGCTGTTTCTCGGCTTGTTCGTGGCGCTCGTCATCGCGCTGTGGCGCTCGGCCAAGGCGCGCGCGGTCGCCGCAGCGGAAGCCGCCGACCATGCCCGCGACGCCGAGGCGCGGATGGCCGGCATTCTGCAATCCCAGGCCGAGATGCAGGGCCGCATGGGCGCCATCGCCGAAGTGTTCGGCGCCCGCCAAGCCGAATTGACGCAGTCGATCGGCCAGCGACTCGACGCCATGACCGGCCGCATCGGCCAGACCATGACCGAGCAGACCAAGTCCACGCATGAGAGCCTGGCGAAACTGCAGGAGCGGCTGGCGGTCATCGACACCGCGCAAGGCAACATCCAGTCGCTGGCCGGCCAGGTCGTGCAGCTGCAGGCGATCCTCTCCAACAAGCAGACGCGCGGCGCCTTCGGCCAGTCGCGCATGGAGGCGATCGTCGCCGACGGCCTGCCGCACGGCGCCTACGAATTCCAGGCGACGCTGTCGAACGGCAGCCGGCCGGACTGCCTGGTGAAAATGCCGAACGGCGCGCCGTCGCTTGCCATCGACGCCAAATTTCCGCTGGAAGCGTGGAATGCCATCCGCGCCGCCGATAACGCCGACCTGCAGAAGGTCGCGGCCCAGGCCTTCCGCCGCGATATCGAGGTCCATATCCGCGACATTTCGGAAAAATACCTGCTCCAGGGCGAAACCCAGGACACCGCCTTCATGTTCGTGCCGTCCGAATCGGTGTTCGCCGAAATCCACGAGAATTTCGAAGCGGTTGTCCAGAAGGCGCACCGTGCCCGCGTCATCATCGTCTCGCCTTCGCTCTTGATGCTGTCGATCCAGGTCATCCAGGCGATCCTCAAGGATGCGCGCATGCGCGAGCAGGCGCATCTGATCCAGGGCGAAGTCATCAGGCTGATGGAAGACGTCCAGCGTGTCGACGAGCGGGTGCGCAAATTGCAGGGCCATTTCGGCCAGTCGGCCAAGGACATCGAAGACATACTCGTCTCGACCTCGAAAGTGACCAAGCGTGGCCAGAAGATCGAGGCGCTGGAATTCGGAGAAGGCGAGCCCGACGCCCCGCGCGGCGGCGCCCCTGCCAAGGTGGAGGCCGCACCGCGCGCTGCCGATTCAAAGACCGGGCAGCTGAGATTGAGGGTCGTCGAAGGCGACGACTGAACGCTACTGCTCTTCGACCGTCGTCATACCCTCGAATTCCGGAAGCCAGTGCAGCGCCGACCGGTGCCATTTCTGGTGTCTCGGGACCAGGTTCTGGCGCTGCCGCGAGGTCCCGACCCTGATCCCATAGACCTTCGGACCGTCGCCGACCGATGTCGCATAGAGATGCGAGCCGCAGTCGGCACAAAAAGCCTGCGTTCGCTTGGCGCCGCTCGCCACGGTCTTGATGTAGATCTTCGGTTCGCCGCTGGTGATCCGGTAGTGATCCTCCGTCGCAGGAACGGTAACGCGAAATGCCGTACCGGTCAGTTGCTGGCAATCGGTACAATGGCAGATCGAGGTCTTCTCCGGGTCGACCTCCGCCTCGTAGGTGATGGCGCCACAATGGCAGCCGCCGTCGATCTTCATCGTCATTCCTCCAACTTCGATCGGCCGATTTTAGCGGCACGGAGACCCGAGGCAACGGCAGGGCGCTGGTCCAGAGGCCAGAATCCCGAAAAGTGGACCGCGGTGTCGCAAAAGTTCGTAATCGAATCTATCCGGACGCGGCTTCGATCAGCTTGCGCCGCTTTTCCCAGGTGCCTGACGTCTGCGGCTTGACGAACAGCCGCGTGATCTCAGGCATTTCCTTCTTCAACCGCGCCTCGATGCGCTCGACACAGGCCTCGATCTCCGGCGCCGACAAATGGTCCTCGAATTCGATGCTCAGGCCGGCAACGATTTCTTCCGGGCCCATATGCACCGTCAGCACGCCGTTCGCCCGCTGCACCGCCGGATCCTGCTGGACGATCGCCAGCACCTTCCTCTGCACCTCGGGTGAGGCCGGCTCGCCGATGAGCAGGCCCTTGCTTTCACGCGCCAGGAAGATTGCGGTCGTGCCGAGGATGAGTGAGATGCCGATCGAGGCGGCGCCGTCGAGTTCGGGCATCTTGAAAATCTCCGCAGCCAATATGCCGGCAAAGGCGACGGCCAGGCCGAGAAGGGCTGCACTGTCTTCGAACAGCACCGTATAGACGCTCGGGTCCTTGCTCGATTGCACGGCTTGCAGCCAGCCCTGCTTGCCCTTCTGCTTGCGGAATTCCTTCAGCGCCACCAGCCAGGAGCTGCCTTCGAACAGGAAGGACAGGCCGAGAACGATGTAGTTCACCCTAGCGTTGGCGACCGGCTCCGGCGCCATGATGTGGATGATGCCCTCGTAGAACGACACGCCGGCGCCCAGCGCGAAGACCAGAAGGGCGACGATGAAGCTCCAGAAATAGAGTTCACGGCCATGGCCGAGCGGGTGCGAGCTGTCCGCGGGGCGTGCCGCCCGGTGCATGCCGTAGAGCAGCAGGCCGCCATTGCCTGTATCGACTAGCGAATGCACGCCTTCCGACAGCATGGCCGAACTGCCGGTGAAAAAGGCGGCGGCGAACTTGGTCAACGCTATGGCGAGATTGCCGGCGAGCGCCGCGTAGATGACCGTTCTGGAGCCGCCGTGCCCAGCCATGCAGGTTTTATCCTCTTCGAGGCAGTGTAGCGGCTCTGCCGCGGAGTTGCACAGCCATCACAACGCGCCAATCGTCGGGTCGTTCAATGTGTTCGAAACCTGCTGGCGGGAAGGCCGGCTATTCCTGGATCTCGTCGGTCCACACTTTGAAGCCCGTAAGCAACCCTGGCCCGAAGATATGGGTTAGCGGCACATCCGCCGCGTCGCGGCCGGAGGCGATCAGGATGCGGCCGATGCGTGGCGCGTTGTTGCGCGGATCGAAAGCGTGCCAGCGGCCGCCGAGATAAACCTCCATCCAGGCGCAGAAATCCATGCTCGCCCAAGGCTTCGGCATGCCGATGTCGCTGATATAGCCTGTGCAGTAGCGCGTCGGGATATTGAGTGCCCGGCAAAACGTGACGGCAAGATGCGCGAAATCGCGGCACACGCCGCTCCGTTCGCGCCAGGCTTCCGCGGCGGTGCGCGTCACCCGTGCGTTGCCGTAGTCGAAGACGATGTGGTTGTGGACGAAATCGCACACCGCCTGCACGCGCGGGATGCCTGATGGCATATGGCCGAACAGCCGCCATGCCTCGCTTGCCAAGAGGTCGCTTTCGCAAAACCGGCTGGGCAGCAGGAACAGCAGCGTTTCAGCCGGCAGGTCGCGCACCTCATGCTGCCACGCCATCAACTCGCCCATCTCGAACGTGCCGGAGTCGCGGATCACCGCATCCGTACCGAAAGTGAAACGCCCGGGCGGGGCGACGAGCCGGTTGCACCAGTTGCCGAAACTGTCGCGATAACTCTCAATCGGCACTGGCGGGTTGGAGGTCAGGAAATCCGGGCGCTCAAGATCGGAGGCGCGGGAATAGTGGACATTGAGCATTGAGATGAGCGGCGTTTCCTGCGGAAAGTCAAAGCTCATCTCGCAGCCGATATGGATCCGCATTGTCGTCCTGACGGGCCTGCCTGACGATCACCCGGCGGTGCACGGGTCGATGCTGCAGTGCGAAGACAAGCATGGCATGGACTGCCGGGGTTTACGAGCAAATTAGAAACCGGTTGAAAGCGGCCTGCCGGCGCTGGCACCAGGCACTCGCCTCTTGCAGTCTGGCGTTTGTCTTGTTTCACTCCGTTTCCCGCAACTGGAGGAACGAATCATGGCTAAAGGTGCGATGAAGGCAGGCAAGGAGGCCCGCAAACCAAAGAAAGACGCCAAGAAGCCTGTAGCCGCTCCGGCCCTGAAGGCGCCGCCGGTCAAGGCGACGAGGATCAAGGAAAAATAGATATCGCACAGCGTGCATGGATTTCACCGGCGGCGTCCGAGATGCCGCCGGCGAGTTGTTGATTGGGCGTTCAGACACCCTATATCGACGATGCGGGGACGACCTCGCATTTCCCGAAATCCGGTTGGGACGGCCCGCCCATTGTTTGATTGAGCATCCGAAGACCTTTCGGCCGGATGTTCTGGATGGAGCGTTCCGATGTCATGGATTCTTCTGTTCTTCGCCGGCCTGTTCGAAATCGGCTGGGCGATCGGGCTCAAATACACCGACGGCTTCACCAGGCTTGTTCCGACCGTGCTCACGGTCGCGTCGATGATCGTCAGCTTGACCTTGCTTGGCCTTGCGCTGAAGACCCTGCCTGTCGGCACCGCCTATGCGGTGTGGACCGGTATCGGCACCGTCGGCACGGCGCTGCTCGGCGTCTGGCTGCTGGGCGAGCCCGCGACGGCGATCAGGCTCGGCTGCATCGCGTTGATCGTCTGCGGTATCATGGGGCTGAAATTCGCGGCCTGAACGGCCTGTCCACCGGCTGACGCTATCGATCGAGCTGACATCCATGAATCGACATCCCTGGATGCAGGGAGGCTTCCCGTGGGCAACAGCGACAAACGCGAAAAAGGGCCGCGCCTTGGCGCGTCCCTCATTTATCATCCATCGAGGCGAGTGCGCTGTTAGCGACCCGTAAAGCCGGGCGGTGTCCTGCCGGTGCGCTGCTTGCGTGCCGCATAGCGTGCGTCGCGCTTTGCCTTGCGCTCTGCTTCATCGGCAAGCAAACGAGCGATACGCTCGTTCTCTTCAGCTTCCCGAAGCTTGGCATCCGCTTGCGCTGCCTCTTCGGCGGCGATGCGCGCAGCTTCGGCTGCTGCCTCACGCTCGGCTTTCTCAACCGCCTCGCGTGCCAGCTTTTCCTGCTTCAGCTTGGCCTTCTCGGCCTCGCGGATCTCACGAGCCGCAAGGATCGCCTTGCGTTCTGCCTGTCGTGCCAGCACCGCGGGATCGTCTGCTGCCGGCTTTGACTTGAAGCGCTCCAGAAGCGCCTTCTTTGCCTCGGTCGCGGCATTGCGCCGCTCGAAAATGTCTTTTTCCCTGTAGATAGCCAAGTCCACTTCCTTGAAGTCTATTCGCGACGCTTACATACGCGCGAAAACCGGGAGTTCAAGCGCCAAAACGGCATGCCAGCCATGAAATTCCGGGATGTTGCACCCGGGAGACGCATTTTCCGCCGAAATCGACATGCACTGTTCACCAGCCAGCCTCTGGCGGCGCGACGGACGCGTCGCTACCTCTGGAGCATGATGCCGAAAAGGGGGAAGCGGTTTTCGGACGACATCAGGCTCTATCTCTTCGATTTAGCGTCGGATTCGGATTTCAGGTCGAACAGAGCTGAAATCATCCGACCCTAGCGCAACGATCAACACATTGGGATGACATCCAAATGGAACTCGGTCTCTACACTTTTGCCGATGTGAGCCCTGTGCCGGGTCCCGGCGCCATCGGTCCGCATGAGCGGCTGCGCAACCTGATCGAGGAGATCGAACTTGCCGACCAGGTCGGGCTCGACGTCTTCGGCCTCGGCGAACACCACCGGCCGGACTATGCCGCCTCGGCACCGGTCGTGGCTTTGGCCGCGGCGGCGGAGCGTTCGAAGCGCATCAAGCTGACCAGTGCGGTGACCGTATTGTCCTCCGACGATCCGGTGCGCGTTTTCCAGCAGTTTTCCACGCTCGACCTTCTGTCGGGCGGCCGCGCCGAGATCATGGCCGGGCGAGGTTCGTTCATCGAATCCTTCCCGCTGTTCGGCTACAACCTCGAAGACTATGACGAGCTGTTCGCCGAAAAGCTCGACCTGCTGCTGGCCATCCGCGATCAGGTGAAGGTTACCTGGTCGGGTAGGCTGCGCGCGCCGATCAACGATCGCGGCGTCTATCCCAGGCCCTTCCAGGACAGGCTGCCGGTCTGGATCGCCATTGGCGGAACGCCGCAATCGGCCGCTCGGGCGGGCGCGCTCGGCCTGCCGCTGGCGCTTGCCATCATCGGCGGCGAACCGGCGCGCTTCGCGCCGCTGTTCGACCTCTACCGTGAGGCCGCCAAGCGCGCTGGCGGCGATCCGACGGGGTTGGCGACCAGCATCAACGTGCATGGCTTCATCGCCGATACGACCGAGCAGGCGGCGGACGACTTCTACGGCCCCCAGGCCGAGGTGATGAACCGCATCGGCCGTGAGCGCGGCTGGGGTCCGACATCGCGCGCGCATTTCGACCAGTCGCGTGGTCCCGACGGCGCGCTGTTCGTCGGCAATCCGGAGCAGGTGGCGGAAAAGATCGTGACCCAGCACAGGGTGTTCGGTAATGACCGCTTCCTGCTGCAGATGGCGATCGGCACCATGCCGCACGCCAAGATCATGAAGGCGATCGAGCTCTACGGCACCAAGGTGGCGCCGATCGTACGCAAGGAAACCGCGAAATCCGCGCCGACCGTGGCGGCGCCTGTCGCGTGAACTTAAGGAGGCCCGCGAGCCTCATTCCATGAGCCCTGGATGAGGATGCTTATCGCGTTGCCCGGTGTAGGGCCGCATTCATCATCGCGGCATGATGGATTTCGGTCGCCTCGTCGGCTGGGAACAGGCACTCGATGCGCAGTTCCTGGGCGGCGACGGTTTGGGGCGTGCCGACTGGCCTGCTCCCATGCCAGGCCCGCCAGCTGCCCGGACTCAATTACACGGCATGTAATCGTGGAACGCTCGCAGCCGAGCCGTCGGTTTGAGCTATATTGACGGCGCCGCCGCTCGAAGGCGGCCACGCCGTCAGTGCCGGCTAACGGAACCTTGAAGCCGCGCTGGCGTTTCCGTCTGCGGATTGCATCAGTTGTGATGTGCCCGCCGAGGGGATCGCGATGAAGGCCGAACCCACCGCTTTGGGCGCAGGCGTTGCCGAAGCCGAAGAATCGCGAGTGGCGGCGCGTGCCGATACGCGTCTCATGCGCTCGTTGCTCATCGGTATCTTCCTGTTCATGACCGTCTATGCGCTCTATTTCGCGCGCGCTTTTTTCATGCCGGTCATCCTAGCCTTCCTGCTGGCGCTGACGCTGACCCCAATCGTGCGGCTGCTGCGCAAGCGCGGCATTCCCGAAGTGGTTTCGGCGACGCTTCTGGTGCTTGTGTCGATCTTCGTCTTCGCAAGCGCCGGCTATGTGCTCAGTGGGCCTGTCATCGATCTCATCAACAACACATCGTCCATCGGCCAGCAGCTGACCGAGCGATTGGCGCAGTTGCGACGGCCGCTCGAGAGGATCATGGACATCGCGCACCAGATCGAGGGGCTGACCGAGACATCGCAGGAACCGGGTGTGCAAAAGGTCGCGGTAGCGCAGTCCGGCTTCTTCTCGTCGGCGGCGAGCAACATCCTGTCGGCTGGAACAAGCCTGACCATCATCTTCGTGCTGTCGCTGTTCCTGCTCGCCTCGGGCACGATGTTCTACGAGAAGATCATCCAGTCCTTCGCCAGCCTCACCGAAAAGAAGCGGGCGCTGCGCGTCGTCTACGACGTCGAGCGGGAAATCTCGCACTATCTGCTCACCGTCACCATCATCAACACCGGCCTCGGCACGGTCATCGGCCTCGGCCTGTGGGCGCTCGGCATGCCCAATCCGTTGGTCTGGGGCGCGGCGGCCGCCCTGCTCAATTTCCTGCCCTATGTCGGGGCCATGATCACGCTTGTCCTGGTCACCGTCATCGCGCTCATCACCTTCGACACGATCGCCTATGCGCTGTTGGCGCCTGCTTTCCTGGTTTTGTGCGACATCATCGAAGGCCAGTTCGTGACGCCGATGGTGGTCGGGCGGCGGCTCGAGATCAACGCCGTGGCGATCTTCATCGCCATCGCATTCTGGTCATGGCTGTGGGGCTTCGTCGGCGCGCTGATGGCGGTGCCGCTGCTGGTCGTCGTCAAGGTGTTCTGCGATCATTTCGAGAGCCTCAGCCATGTCGGCAACTTTCTCGCCGCCCAACACACCGCGGTCGTTGAGGACGAAGCCGACGAGCAGGACGCCGCGGCAGCCGGATAACCGGCGCACGGTTTGCGACGGCGGGATCGAATGCCTATATCCGGCCGATCAGTGCCCGGTGCCCTTCCCGATGAATGACGTTCCCTTCGACCTCGACGCCTATTTCGCCCGGATCGGCCATGCCGGTTCCGGACAAGCTTCGCTCGACACGCTGAAGACGCTCCATTTCCTGCATCCGCAGGCGATCCCGTTCGAGAATATGGATCCGTTTCTGGGACGCCCGGTCGGATTGGATGTCGCCTCGCTGCAGGGCAAGATCGTCCTTGGTGGGCGTGGCGGCTATTGCTTCGAGCACAATCTCGTCTTCATGCACGCGCTGAAGGCGCTCGACTTCAAGGTCGGCGGCCTTGCCGCGCGTGTGCTTTGGGGTCAGAGCGAGGACGCCATCACGGCGCGTAGCCACATGCTTTTGCGCGTCGAACTTGACGGCCACACCTATATCGCCGACGTCGGATTCGGCGGCCTGACGCTTACGGCGCCGCTGCTGCTGAGGCCCGGCCGGGAACAAAAAACGCCGCACGAGACATTTCGCATCGTCGAGGCCGGCGATCATTTCCGCCTGCAGGCCTTGATCGGCGGCGACTGGCGCTCGCTATATCGCTTCGACCTGCAGCCGCACTATGAGGTCGACTATTCCGTCGCCAATTACTTCCTGTCGAACAACCCGGCATCGCATTTCCTCACTTCCGTCATAGCGGCCCGCGCCGCACCCGACCGGCGCTATGCGCTGCGCGGCGATCGCCTATCGATCCATCACGTCGATGGCCGCACCGAGCAGAAGCAGATCGCCACCGCCGCCGAACTTGCCGACACGCTGGAAGGCCAACTCGGCATCACCATTCCCGACCGCGAGGCCTTCGAGGCCCAGGTGCGCGAGAAGAAGATCGTGGAGACCAGTATATGACCGAACTGTCCGTTCTCGACCTGTCGCCGATCGTCGAAGGCAGCGATGCCTCGCAATCGCTCGCCAATTCGCTCGATCTCGCCCGCCACGCCGAGCGGCTGGGCTACAAGCGCTACTGGCTGGCCGAACATCACAATATGCCGGGGATCGCCAGTGCGGCCACATCGGTCGTCATCGCCCATGTCGCCGGCGGCACCAAAACCATTCGTGTCGGCGCCGGCGGCATCATGCTGCCCAACCATGCGCCGCTGGTGATCGCCGAGCAATTCGGCACGCTCGCCGCCCTGTTTCCTGGCCGCATCGACCTTGGCCTCGGTCGCGCTCCCGGCACCGACATGAACACGGCGCGCGCGCTGCGGCGCAATCTCGAGGCCGGCGCCGACAATTTCCCGCAGGATGTCGTAGAGCTGATGGGCTATTTCCTGCCGGCCGAGGAAGGCCAGCGTCTGCGCGCCGTGCCCGGCGAGGGCCAGACGGTGCCGATCTGGATTCTTGGGTCGAGCCTCTACGGCGCGCAGCTCGCCGCCATGCTCGGCCTGCCCTACGCCTTCGCCTCGCATTTCGCGCCGGCGGAACTCGATCATGCGCTGGACATCTACCGCTCGCGCTTCCAGGCGTCGGAGCAGCTCGAAAAGCCGCATGTCATGCTCGGCCTCAACGTCTTCGCGGCACCCACCGACGCAGAGGCGCGGCTGCTGTTTACTTCGCTGCAGCAGGCCTTTGTCAATCTGCGCACCGGCAGGCCCGGAAAATTGCCGCCCCCGGTCGAGAACTATGACCGGGATCTCGACCCGATGGCCAAGTCCATGCTCAGCCAGGCGCTGTCCTGCGCCGTCGTCGGCTCACCGGAAACAGTCCGGCAAGGCATCGATGCGTTCGTGCGACGCACCGGCGCCGACGAGTTGATGGTCACGGCGCAGATATCGGACCACGCCGCCCGCGTGCGTTCCTTCGAGATTTTGGCCGAGGCGCATAGATCGTTGTCGCAAGCGGCCTGAAACAGGCGGCCTGGAGCTTTTGCCGACGTCGATGCTCTGCTAAGTGCGGGTATCCTTCGCCACAGCGAGCCTTGCCTTGCCCCATGATCTCGATAGACGCGAGCAGTTTGCCATCGACCTGGCGCGGCGCGCCGGCGAACTCGGCCTGAAATATTTCCGCGATCTCGACAGCCTGACCATCGAGAGCAAAGGCCATCAGGACCTGGTCTCGCAGGCCGACCGCGAGGTCGAGCTGTTCATCCGCGCGGCAATCGCCGCCGACTATCCGCAAGACGGCATTATCGGCGAAGAGCACGCCTCGGTCGCCGGCTCGACCGGCCATGCCTGGGTCATAGACCCCATCGACGGCACCGCCAATTTCGTACGCGGCATTCCGGCCTGGTGCGTGGTGATCGCCTGCGCAAGAAATGGCGAGACGATCGTCGGCGTCATCCACGAGCCGTCGACCGGCGAGACCTTCCACGGAAGGCTGGGCGGCGGCGCCTTCGTCAACGGCAGGCCGATCAAAACGAGTGCGGCCACCAGCCTGCAAGAGGGCTCGGTGGGCACCGGCTTCTCAAACCGGGCCGAAGCCGAGAACATCGCCGTGCTGATCAAGAAGATCCTGGCCGAGGGCGGCGTCTTCTTCCGCAACGCGTCAGGCGCGCTGATGCTTGCCTATGTCGCCTCGGGCCGGCTGCTTGGCTATGTGGAGGAACACATGAACCCTTGGGACTGCCTCGCCGGCATGCTGCTGATCGAGGAGGCCGGCGGCACTGTGCTGAAGGCGGATCCGAAGACAGTGCTGCAGAGCGGGACGCAAATTATCACCAGCGGCAAAGGCATCTTTTCGAAGCTGCAGGAACTGTGTTCCGGGGTCTTCACGCCCTGATCAAATCCCGAGAATTGCCCGAAAACCGCTTCACACTTTCGGCATGCTCAGGCGCTCACGCTCTGCACCACTGTCCCCAGCGGGCGGCATGAATTGCGGATCATCAAACGGCCCTTGAGGACGAGCTTGCGCGGCGGCGCATCCCTGTTGCCGGCGAGACGGTCGAGCAGCAGATTGGCCGCCTGTTCGCCGATCGCCTGCACCGGCTGCGCCACCGTCGTCAGTTGCGGCTGGAACACGTCGGACCAGGGAAAATCGTCGAAGCAGGCTACCGAAATGTCCTCCGGACAGGACAGGCCGATGTCGCGGATCGCCTTCATCGTGCCGATCACCATCGGGTTGTTGGCCGAGAAGATGGCGCTTGGCCGCTCATGCAGCGACAGCAGCTGCATGGTCGCGTTGTAGCCGTCGATCTCGTGGAAATTCCCGGAACGAACCAGTTCCTCGGCCACCGGCAAGCCGGCGGCCTGGAGCGCCTCGCAATATCCGGTCATCCGGTCATGCATGGGTGAAATATCCGAGGTGCCGGTAATGTAGCCAATCCGCCGATGGCCGAGATTGATCAGATAGCTGATGGCGTCGAACACCGCGCGCTCGTTGTCGAGAACCACGGCGTCGGTGTCCACGCCCTCGCACAGACGGTCCAGCAACACGACCGGCACATTGGCGTCGACGACGATCCGCTCGAGGATCGCGCCGTCACCGACGCGCGCCACGATAAGCCCGTCGACCATGCGGTCGAGCAGCAGCCTGATCTGGTCGTCCTGGGTGTTCAAATCCTCGTCGGTGCAGCACAGCATGACGGCATAGCCGGCGCGGTCGAAGGCCTGCTGGATCACCGAAACGACGGCGGTGAAGAATGGGTTGGTGATGTGCGGGACGGTCAGGCCGATGGTGCGGGTGGTGCCCATCTTCAGGCTGCGGGCGATGGCGTTGCGCTTGTAGCCGATATCGCGGATTGCCTGTTCGATACGCTGGCTGAGTTCCGGGCTGACGGTCGCCGTGCCGTTGATCAGCGCCGACACGGTGGCGACCGAGACACGCGCGGCCTCCGCCACGTGAAGCATGGTGGGCGCGGTGGATTTGCGCTGTTTTTTTCGCCCTGACGCTGTCATTTTCGAAACGTTTCGTCCCCCCTCTGCCGCCAATACCTACGGAATCCTGTCTTTTTAAGCAAGAATCGAAATGCATCAAACTTCTGGCACCTGATATCGGCTTGACACTATCGAAACGTTTAGATTAGCGTTTGCCTGGAGTTGACGACGACGGAAGGGAGGCCGCCATTGTCATGCAAGAGAGCAGTTCCCCTTCTTCGACGCGCAATGCGGCATCGGATCGGCCGGACATCGTTCTGAGCGCCGAGCACATTTCCAAGAGTTTTGGCGGCATCGCCGCGCTCGTCGATGTCGGCTTCGAACTGCGACGCAGCGAGGTCCATGCGCTGATGGGCGAGAACGGCGCCGGCAAATCGACGCTGATGAAGATCCTCTCCGGCGTCTATACCGGCTATGAAGGCACGGTCAGCGTCGATGGCCGGCCGGTCGGCTTCGCCGGCGTGCGCGACGCCGAGGATGCCGGCATCGCGATCATCCACCAGGAACTCAACCTGGTGCCGGAGCTCAGCGTCGCCGACAACATCTTTCTCGGCCGTGAAAAGCTGATCGCCGGGCTGATCGTCGACCGCAAGGCGAGCAGCCGCGCGGCAAGCGCCCTGCTGCAGCGGCTCGGCATCGAACTCGATCCGGACGCTCGCGTCGGTGCCTTGCGCGTCGGCGAACAGCAACTGGTCGAGATCGCCAAGGCGCTGTCGATGTCGGCGCGCATCCTGATCATGGACGAGCCGACCTCGGCCTTGTCGCCGGCCGAATGCCAGCGGCTGTTCCGCATTATCGGCCAGCTTGCCGATAGCGGCGTCGCCATCGTCTACATTTCGCACCGCATCGACGAGGTGATGCATTTGGCCGGTCGCGTCACCGTCTTCCGCGACGGACGCCATGTGCTGACGCGGCCGATGGCCGAACTCGACGAAAACGCCATCATTTCGGCGATGGTCGGACGGGACCTGCTCGCATCCTCCCAAGGTGAGCGGGATCCCGGCGGCAGGACCGTGCTTTCGGTCAGCGACCTGTCGCTGTCGAAGCCCGACCGCCAGGGCTGGCGGCAGGTGGTCGGCGGCGTCAGCTTCGATCTGGCCGCCGGAGAAATCCTCGGCATTGGCGGGTTGCTGGGCTCAGGCCGCACCGAGATCATGGAAGCGATCTTCGGCTCGAGCGATGGCCGTGCCGGCGGCGAGATCCGGCTCGACGGCCAGCCAGTGGATATCCGCTCGCCGCGCGATGCAAGACGCCTCGGCATCGCGCTGGTGACCGAGGACCGCAAGACGCAGGGCTTGCACCTGCAGGCCTCGATATCGGACAATGTGGCGCTGCCGCTGGTCGGCGCGCTGGCGCGCTTCGGCATCCGCTCGCTCGCCGGCGAGCAGGGGCTGGCGCGGCAGGCGGTCAAGGCGCTCGGCATACGCTGCCGCGACATCGACCAGCCCGCCGGCACGCTGTCGGGCGGCAACCAGCAGAAGGTCGTCATCGGCAAGTGGCTGGCGACCAGGCCGAGGGTGCTGTTGCTCGACGAGCCGACGCGCGGCATCGATGTCGGCGCCAAGCGCGAAATCTACGACCTTATCTTCCGGCTGGCGCGCGATGGCCTGGCCATCGCCGTCATCAGCTCCGAGCTGCCGGAATTGCTGCATCTTTCCGACCGCATCCTGGTGATGGCCGACGGCCGCCAGACAGGCATCCTTTCGCGCGGCGCGGCGAGCGAGGAGGCCATCATGCGCCTCGCGGCACCGCGCCGGACCCTATCGAGACCCGCCGCATGACCGCACTGAAACTCCTGTCCCGCACCAAGCTCTACTGGGGCCTGATCGCCATCTTCCTGATCGGCGTGCTGGGTTCGCCGGTGAGTTCCAAGGGCAACAACATCTTTCTGTCCTACGGCAATCTGCTCGACGTGCTGCGCCAGGTGTCGACCACTGGGCTGATCGCCACCGGCATGACCGCGGTGATCATCACCGGCGGCATCGACCTTTCCGTCGGTTCGCTGATGGCCATCTGCTCGGTGGTGTGCGCAATGCTGCTGACGGTTCCGGGCGTGACGCCCGGTGTCGTGCTCGGCGTGCCGACCGTCGCGCTGGTCGCGCTGTGCCTTGGCTTCGTCGTCACGCGCTTCATCTTCCTCAATGTGGAGAAGTCCCGCGCCGGCGCGGATGCCGCCGTTCGCGATGTCAGGCTGGACACCGTTCGCGGGCTGGTCACGCCGGCAACCGTCGGCGTCGTCCTGTGCTGTCTTTCGCTGTGGTACCTGTTGCCGCAGATCGAGCCCAAATTCGGCGTTCTCGGCGTGCTGCTGGTGGCGCCCTGCGTCGGCCTGCTGTTCGGCGCCATCAACGGTTTCATCATCGTTGGCGGGCGGCTGCAGCCGTTCATCGTCACGCTGGCGATGATGGTGACGGCGCTCGGCATCGCCCGGCTCACCGCCGGCCAGAACAATGCCGTGCTGCCGGTCTATACCGGTTCCAACGCAACCGCCGATTTCGAGCTGCTGCGCTCGCTGGTGTTCGGCGTCATCCCAATGCCCGGCCTGTTCTTCCTCGGCGCCATTGTCATCTATGGCGCGGTGCTGCGCTTCACGCCCTTCGGCCGCTATGTCTATGCGATCGGCGGCAACGAGGAGGCGGCCAGGCTCTCCGGCATCGCCGCCGGCCGCGTCAAGATCGCCACCTATGCCATATCAGGCCTGCTCGCCGGAATCGCCGCGGTGCTCTACGTGGCGCAGTACCGGCAAGGCAAGCCGGATGCCGGCGCCGGGCTGGAACTCGACGCCATCGCGGCCGTGGTCATCGGAGGCACCAGCCTGATGGGCGGACGCGGCAGCCTGACAGGCACCTTCTGCGGCGTGCTGATCTTCGGGCTGCTGTCCAACATATTGCAGCTCCACAACATCAATTCGAACCTTCAGCTGGTGCTGAAGGGGATGATCATCATCGGCACCGTGCTCGTGCAGGAGCGCAATGCCGGCGATCTCATGGCCTATCTGCGCCTGCCCGGGGCGGCGCACAAGGAAACGGCCGCCGCAAAACGGCCGTCGCAAGAGACACCGTCTCTCAATCTCGGAGGAAACAAGAAATGAAACGACGTGACATGCTGAAGCTTGCCGCACTCGGCGCGGCACTGCTGACCACCACGGCACTGCTCTCCACCGGCCATGCCTTCGCCCAGGACAAGAAGTGGAAGATCGGCTTCTCGCAGGTGACCACCATCGAGCCCTGGCGCGCCCAGTTCAACAAGGACATCATTGCCGAGGCCGCCAAGCATCCGGAGGTCGAGCTGATCATCACCGACGGCGAGGACAAGACGGAGAAACAGGTCGCCGACGTCGAGAACCTGATCCGCCAGGAAGTCGACGCGCTGCTGGTCTCGCCGAAAGAATCCGCCGGTCTGACCGGCGTCGTGCAGCAGGCGATCGACGCCAAGATCCCGGTCTTCGTGCTCGACCGCAATGTCGACACCAAGGACTACACGCAGTTCGTCGGCGGCGACAACAAGCTGATCGGCCGCGCGGCCGGCGAATACGCCGTCGAACTGCTCGGCGGCAAGGGCAAGGCAGCGGGCAATGTCGTCGAGATCTGGGGCGGCATGGGCACCCAGCCGGCGCATGACCGCCATGACGGCTTCCATGAATTCACCGACAAGGAACCGGGCATCAAATATTTGCTCGACCAGCAGTCGGGCGACTGGAAGCAGGACCAAGCCTACAATCTGATGGCCAACGCGCTGAAGACCAACGAGAAGATCGATCTCGTCTACGGCCACAACGACCCGATGGCCTACGGTGCCTATCTGGCCGCCAAGGATGTCGGCCGCGAGAAGGACATCAAGTTCATCGGCATCGACGGCCTGCCCAACGAAGGCGTGCAGATGGTGAACAAGGGCGAGCTGACGGCGACCTTCACCTATGTGACCCCAGGCGCGGAAGGCTTGCGCCAGGCGATCAAGTTCCTCAACGGCGAGAAGGTGGAAAAGACCATCACCTTGCCGACGCAGAAGATCACCAAGGAAAACGCCGCCCAGGTGCTGAAGGACAACGGCCTGTGAGTTTTCGCCGGAGATAAGCGCCGGCCCAAGGTCCAGGTTCTTCGTCCGAGGGACAGCTTGGCACCTTCCTCTCCCCCGTCGATCGGGGGAGAGGAAAGGACTTCGCCGCCGCCGCTCTACGCCAGCTTCGCCAGCAGCTTCATGAAGGTGGCGATTTCCTTGTTCGTGAGCGGCGCCAGCGTTTCCTGTGTGATTTCCCGGGCAAGCGGGATCAGCCGCTCGATCGCGTCGCGACCCTCGGCCGTCAGATTGACCAGCAGCCGCCTTTTGTCGACCTCATGCCGGGACAGCTCGACCAGGCCACGCGCCTTCAGCCGGTCGATGACGCCCTTCACCGTCGCGGCATCCATGGCGATCAACGTGCCAAGCTGGTTCTGCGAGGTCTCGCCGACATCGCGCAGCTTGGCCAGTGCGGCGAATTGCGGCGGCGTCAGATCGGCGATACGGGCGGCGAAGATCGAGACATGGCGCTGGTGCGCCTTGCGCAGGATGAAGCCGACTTGTTCCTGCAGGAGGTAGTCGTGATCGTCGGCCTCTTCGGTCTCGACCAGCTTGAGCAGGTTGTCCTCGCCGCTCACCGCAGCCCGTCCCAGGCTTTTATGTCATCCGCAGCGAGGCCACCCATGCGGTTGTGGATGCGCGGGCCGCAGGTCATGGCGAGGCAGAACAGTATCTCGTCAGGACGCGGGCCGTCGCTGATGCCGACCTCCATGGCGTCGAAATGGCTGCGCACATAGGCGGCGTTGATGTGGCCGAGCGGTACGTCGAGCTTTGATCCGAAGGCGCCGACCTTCTTGGCCGAGGGCACGATCGCCTTGGCATCGCCCAGCCGCTCGCGCATCGCGTAACCGCCGGGTACGTGCCACAGCGCGCCATGTTCCAGCTCGCCGGCGCTGCCGACAATGGCGCCCTTGCCGTAGCCGTCGATCTGTTTCACGTCGCCGCCGAGCGCCGCGATCAAGCGGTCGGCGAGCAGCAGGCCGAGCGGCTTCAGATCGTCCATGGCGCTCTGCAGCTCCTCGACATAGCGCCCGGCGAAAGGGTTCTTGACCACCGCCATGGCAGCGGCGCGCCGGCGCGGCACCGCGGCGACCGGTCCGCCGTCGTGAAAAATCTCTTCGCTCAGCACCGCGATCTTGCGGATCGGAAACTCAGGCATGGGCAATTTCCTCCGGTTCATGCTTGTTGGGCGGGCCGAGTGCAACGGAGCCGCTGATGCGGGCCTCCCCGCCGAGAAACAGCGCCGATGCGGCAATCAGGCCGCGCCGGCGAAAATCTTCGGCGACGGCGAGGCCATTGTCCAGCGCCCGCGCCACCTCGCCAGAGGCAAGCGTGCCGACGCCTTGTGTCACCAGCCGTGCGCCAAGATCGCTGTCGGGCGACAGGTCGCTTGCGGGAGTGCGCCTGATGGCGGGATTGCCGGGCAGGTCGACGGCGTTGGCGATAAGCGTCGCCGCCGCATCTGCCTCGGCGCCGGTGCGCGCGAGCACGGTGACGGCATCGGCAATGCCAAGCGAGAAGGAGCGGCCACGCCAGCCGCTGGTTGCGACACCACGCACCCCATCTTGCGCGCGGATCGTGATCCGGTCGGCCATGCCGTTGCCGGTCCCGGCGACCGCCAAGCCAATCGACGTGGCCTTGTCGAGATGGAGGGCACTGTCGCCGCCATTGTTGACATAGGCGCGGTCGAGCTTGCGGCCGGCAAGCAACGCGGCAAGCATTTCGTCGGCTACCGATCCGGCGACGGCGGCCATCGGCGTGATGAAGCATTCCGCCAGCGGCATGACGGCTGCTTCCATGCGGCGCGCCGTCGGGCCGGTGAAGGTTCGCGGCGCCAAGAAAAATGCCGGGAGGCGCAGTTCGGGAAGCTCCTCGACCAACTCGATCAGGATCGTCTGGAAGCGCGCGACGGCTTGGGCATAGGCGGCGCGACACTCGTCAGCCTCGCCAAAGGCCTCGACGATCAGGTCGATCGGCCCATGGTTGAGATGCAGCCGCTTGCCATCCTGCAGCCAATGCGCTTGCGGGCCTTCCATCAGCCGGCCCCATCCGAGCCCGCGCGGCGCAACTGCGCCAGCGGCGGCCATGGATTGCTGGCCGGGGCACCCGTGCCGCGCCGGGGATTGAGGTACTCCCCGCCCTTGGCGACAATATCCGCGACGCTGCGGATTTCGGCCTCGTAGCCGCCAAGCCTGACATAGTCGTCGCGGCGCAGCGTGAACTCGATCGGCGCCACGAGCGCCGGCGTCGGCACATAGCCGAAGGCGCCTGGCGGAACCCTGGTGACATCGACCATCAGCGTGATGCCGCCACCCGGCCAGACATAGACCGGCGCGCCGCCGACGGTGACGTAGGTTTTCAGGCCTTGCACGGAACGGGTGAGATTGACCGGGTTTTCGGTGACGCCGGCACGCAGTGACCCGCCGGCGCCGCCGATGAACAGCACGGTGCACAAAGCCGGCTCGCAATTGTCCTCGATCAGGTTGACCGATTTTTGCAGCCGCTCCGGAAACGGTTTTTCGACCGGTTTCAAGTCGTCGTCGAGTTCGTAATAGGCGAACTGCTCGCCGGTGGTCGAAACCATCAGCAGCGACAGGCCCGGCCGCGCGCCCTTCTTGGCGTTCCATTCGCCGAGGATCGACAGCGGATCTGAAATGCTGGTGCCTCCCCAGCCGAGGCCGGGCTCGGAGACCTTGAAATAGCGGCCCGGTGTCGAGCGGCGGCCGACGATCTTGATACCGGTATCCTGCCAGCCCAGCACCTTGCCGGCCTGGTGTTCGGAAACAACGCCGGTAATGTGGTCGTCGACCACCACCACCTCGTCGACCAGCCCGCGCCATTGCGTGGCGAACATGCCGATGGTGGCCGAGCCGCAGCCGACGCGCATGCGATGTTCCTGCTTGCCGTCGATGACGGGCGGTTTGCCGGCTTCAACGATGACCGTGGCGCCGCCGTCGATGGTGAGTTCCACCGGTTTGCGGTTGCACAGGTTGAGCAGCGCGTCGCAGGTGGCGCGGCCTTCCGCCTTGGAGCCGCCCGTCAGATGATGCACGCCGCCCAGCGACAGCATCTGCGAGCCGTATTCTCCCGTCGTGACATGGCCGATGGCTTCGCCCTCAGCCCGCACAACAGCCGTTTCGGGTCCGATATGACGGTCGGTATCGATCTTCACCTTGACGCCGCAATAGGAGAAGATGCCTTCGGTCACCACGGTGACGAGATCGACGCCTTCCACTTCCTGGCTGACGATGAAGGGAGCGGGCTTGTAGTCGGGATAGGTTGTGCCGGCGCCGATTGCGGTGATGAAGCGGCGGCCGGTGTTGATGAGTTCGCCATCCCACTGCTCGCCCTCGGCGACAAAGGGGACAATGGCGGCCCCGGTCTCGGCCGCATGGTCGAGGATGGTCAGCGGGTCCATGCGCACGATGCGGCCCGCGATATTGCCATAGCGGTCGCAGGCTCCGGTGCGTCCGTCAGCGATGTAGCACATGACGGGACAGGCATCGCAGCGGATCTTTTCCGCCACCAGCTTCTCGCCGGGATCATGGGTTTCGAAACGCTCGGCAAGCTCGCTCATGCGCGTGCCTCCTTCTGGCGGATGGCCGCCAGGATGCGGCTTGGCGTTGCCGGCACTTTGGTGACCAGCACGCCGGTGGCGTGACGAATGGCATTGAGGATCGCCGGCGCCGTGGGGATCAGCACGTGCTCGCCCAGGCCCTTGGCGCCGAACGGCCCTTCGGGATCGGGCACCTCGACAAGGATGGTCTCGATCGGCGGCACGTCGCCGATGGTCGGGATGAGATAGTCATGCAAATTCTCGGTGCGGCCGGGGATGTATTCTTCCATCAGCGCCATGCCGATGCCTTGCGCGATACCGCCCTCGATCTGGCCCTCGACCAGCAGCGGGTTGATCGCCTTGCCGACGTCATGCGCGGCGATGATCCTGATCAGCCTGACCGTGCCAAGCCTGAGGTCGACCTCAAGTTCGGCGATCTGCGCGCCATAGCCATAGACCGCATAGGGTTTGCCCTGGCCCTTGGCATCGAGCGGCAGCGTCGGCGGGTCGTATGTCTCCTCGGCGTGGAAGACGAAACCGTGCGCATCCACGTCGAGTAAGCCAACATCGATGCTTCGTGTCGCCTCGCCTTCGCGGATGACGATCGCCGGGCCATCCAGTTCAAGCGAAGCCTTGTCCGAGACATTGGCAAAGCGCAGGATCTTCTCGCGCAGGGCGCGTCCCGCCTTCTCGGCCGCCTTGCCGGTGACGAAGGTCTGGCGCGAGGCCGAGGTCTTGCCTGCGTCGGGACTGATCGCCGTATCGGCGCTCTTCAGCCGGAATTTTTCCAGCGGCAGGCCGAGCGCGTCGGCGCAGATCTGCGTGATGACGGTGTTGGACCCTTGGCCGATATCGACCGCGCCCTGATGCAGGACGACCGCGCCGTCAGCCGCGATGCCGACCCGGATGGTCGACGGATTGGGTAGCGAGGTGTTGCCGCAGCCATACCAGCACGAAGCGACGCCGACGCCGCGTTTCCTGTCCAGGTTGGCGCTGTTGAAAGCGTCGGCATCGGCTGTCGCCCGCGCCCAATGCGGCCGCAACGCTTCGAGGCATTCGGCAATGCCGACGCCGGACTCCAGGAGCTGCCCGGTAACCGTTTCGGATCCGTTCCGAAGGCAATTCTTCAGGCGAAAATCAAGCCGATCGATACCGAGCTTGCCGGCGAGCTCGTCATAGAGCGTCTCTTGCATGATCGTGGCCTGCGGCACGCCGAAGCCACGGAAGGCACCGGCAATCGGCCCATTTGTGTGGATGGCGCGGCCCTCGGCGCGGTAATTCGGCGTGAAATAAGGACCGGAGGCATGCACCGGCACGCGGTTGGCGACCGTCGGGCCCCAGCTCGCATAGGCGCCGGTGTTGAAATCGCCTTCGAAGATCATGCCCATGACATGGCCCTCGGCATCCGCGCCGACGGTGGCCTTCATCCGCGCCGGATGGCGCTTGGTGGTCGACATCATGGATTCGTTGCGGGTGTAGGCAAGGGCCGCGGGCCGCCCGGTCTTCAGCGCGACAAGGCCGATCAGCGGCTGCAGGGAAACGTCGAGCTTGGAGCCAAAGCCACCGCCGGTCGCGGTCGGTACGATGCGCACCTTGTCGACGGCAAGGCCGAGCACTTTCGCCGTATCGTCACGATCCATGTAAGGCGCCTGCGTGCAGGCGACGACGACGAGCGTGTCGCCGTCGAGATATGCATAGCCGGCTTCCGGCTCGATATAGGCATGCTCGACATAGGAGGTGTCGATCGCATCGCTCGCGGTGAACGCCGCATCGGCAAGTGCCGACTCGGGATCGCCGCGTTCGACGAAGCCCTTGGTCAGCAAATTGGCCGGGCGGTTTTCATGGATCAGCGCCGCACCTTCGGCCTGCGCATCGCCGGGCTGGAGAACATGCGGCAGTTCGATCCAGCGGACAGGGAAATCCGACAGATCGAGATCTAGGATCGCCTCGCGTTCGCCGGCGACCAGCGCGACAGCCTCGCCGCGAAGCCGGGCAAAGCTCTCGGCCAACGCCGGCTGGTCGGCGAACGGGCCGATAACGCCGAAACAGTTTTTTCCCGGGATATCGGCTGCCGTGAAAACACCCGTGATACCGGGATGGCTGCTTGCCCAGCCATCGATGTCGCCGAAGGCGAAGCCGGCATGATGATGCGGCGAGCGGATTACCAGCACCGCAAGCGCATCGGCCGGAAAGGAATCGCCGCCGAATTTCTCGGCACCGGTCACCTTTGGCACACCGTCGAGCCTGACCGGCGACGCGCCGATGGCCTGGCCGGACCGAGGCAGACGGAAGTCCAGGCTCGCGGTCTGGAGGGAAGCCTCCATCACCGCGGTGATGATCTTGCGGTAGCCGGTGCAGCGGCAGAGGATGCCGCCCAACGCATCCTGCACCTCGGTCTCGGTCGGCCTGGGTTTCGTGTCCAGCAGCGCTGACGCCGCGACCAGCAGCGCCGGCGTGCAGATGCCGCACTGCGCGGCGCCATGCGCCAGGAACGAGGCTTGCAGCGCCGACAGGCGCCCATTGGCGAGGCCCTCGACCGTCGTCACCATAGTGCCGGCAGCGGAGGCCGCCGACATCAGGCAGGCGCAGACGGGGTCGCCGTCGACCAGCACCGTGCAGGCGCCGCAGTCGCCGGCGTCGCAGCCGACCTTTGTGCCGGTTAGCCGCAATTCGTCACGCAGCACCGAGGACAGCCGGCGCAGCGGAGGCACGTTGACCGAGACGGCGGCGCCATTGACCGCGAAGGCGATATCGGCGCGTTCCATGCTCATGCGGCCACCTTGTCGTCCGTGGGCTTGCCCGCGGCCTCAAGGGCGGCGCGCGCAACGATTTCGCGCACCGCGTCGAGCCTGTATTCGGCGCTGCCGCGCACGTCGGCGATCGGCTGCAGCTCAGCCATCGGTGCAGACCTGACCGCGGCAACAAGCCCGGCGTCCAGGGGAAGCCCGCGCAGCGCCGCCTCGACACCGGCAAGCCGCCTCGCCACGGCGGAACACGAGCCGACGGCGACGGCCGCCTGCGCGACGGTGCCATTCTCGGCAACCAGACGCACCGCCACCATGGCAATGGAAATAACGAGATAGCGCCGCGCCCCGAGCTTGACGAAGGCCGATGTGCCGGCGGGCTTCGGCACGTGGATGGCCGTCAGCATCTCGCCAGGCCGCAAGGCCGTACGGCGATTGCCGAGGATGAACGCCGACAAGGGCAGATGGCGCGTCGCCGCCGCCGAGCGCAGCTCGACCTCGGCATCAAGGACCAGCAGCCCCGGCACACCGTCGGCGGCCGGCGAGGCGTTGCAGAGATTGCCGGCGACCGAGGCGACGTTCTGGATTTGTGGTGAACCCACTTCCCGCGCGGCCTGTTTCAGCGCCTCGAAGGCCGGTGGCAAGGGATGGCGGATGATGTCGGTCCATGTCGTGCGCGCGCCGATGATCCAGTGGCTGCCGGTCTCGGCGATGCCGCGCAGCGCTGTCAGGCCGTTGATGTCGAGGACATTGTCACGAAACGGTTTGCTGCCCTGCGCCGGATAGAAATCCGTACCGCCCGCAAGGATGCGCCAGACGCCCCCGCCAAGCAGCGCGAGCGCCTCGTCAACCGTGGTGGGTTTCGCGTAACGGATCACGCTTTCCTTCCAGATAAGGTGGGCCTTCCCGATAAGGTGGGCTTTGCCCGAAACTGGCCCTCCCGAGGCGCTTGCCCAGGGAAAGCCTTTACCGGCTTTGACCGGCAAATTCATTCGTATGCAAATGATATCAAGACGGCGGAAATTGTCAAAGCCAGAGTTTGCGCCGGCATCCGTCCGGCTGGCATCGCCACGCATTTGTTATGCCGCTGGAGGTTGACGCGGACCGCCATCTGGTCAAGTTTCTCCTCCAGTCGCGCCAGCGGCTTTTTCTTTCGCCGGGTGCCTCGTTCGGAGCCCGACCCCAGCTTGACAGGAAGGAAGCCCATGGCCGACGAAGCGCTCGTTGTCATCGACCTGCAGAACGACTTTTGCTCGGGCGGCGCGCTGGCCGTTGCCGGCGGCGACGAGATCGTGCCGCTGGTCAATGACATGATCCGGCGAACAGACCATGTCGTGCTGACACAGGACTGGCACCCCGCCGGCCATTCCAGCTTCGCCTCCAGCCATCCGGGGTCGCAGTCCTATTCGACGATCGAGATGCCCTATGGTCCGCAGACGCTGTGGCCGGACCATTGCATCCAGGGCAGTCTCGGCTCGGATTTCCATTCCGGACTTGCCTGGACCAAGGCCGAACTCGTCATCCGCAAAGGCTTTCGCTCCGCCATCGACAGCTATTCCGCCTTCTTCGAGAATGATCACGCGACGCCCACGGGGCTCGCCGGCTATCTGCGGGAGCGCGGCATCGACACACTGACCCTGGTCGGCCTGGCGACCGATTTCTGCGTCGCCTTCTCGGCGCTGGATGCGGTCAAACAAGGGTTTAGAACCACGGTCAGGCTCGATGCCTGCCGTGGCATCGATCTCAACGGATCGCTCGAGACAATGCTGGCGAAGATGCGCGATGCCGGCGTGACGCTCGAAGATCACACTTCGGGCTGACTCGTGGGGGGTAGAAGGGGATACTTGCCGATAGCGACCGGGGCGGGCGGCGCGCTCATCGTCGCGATGCTGTTGCCAGCCCAGGCCTTCGCGGCCGAAGAGCACGGCCTGCCTGGCGGCGCGATGTCGCTCTGGTGGGCGCTGCCTTTTGCCGGGCTGCTGTTGTCGATCGCGACCGGTCCGCTGCTGTTCCACCATGTCTGGGAACATCACTACGGCAAGATCGCGGCCTTGTGGGCGGCGCTGGTGATCGTGCCGCTCGCGATTGCCTTCGGTGCTCCCGCGGCGACCGAGGCGGTGCTGCACGCGCTGCTCACCGAATACATGTCGTTCATTGTCCTGCTGTTTGCGCTCTACACGATTTCAGGCGGCATCCTGCTTGCCGGCAACATCCACGGCACACCGCTGGTCAATGCCGGGCTGCTGATCGTCGGGGCGCTGCTGGCCTCGGTGATCGGCACGACCGGCGCCTCGATGATCCTGATCCGGCCGATCCTGCGCGCCAACGACAACAGGCCTTTCAATGCCCATGTCGTCATCTTCTTCATTTTCCTGGTATCCAACATTGGCGGTTCGCTGACGCCGCTCGGCGACCCCCCGCTGTTCGTCGGCTTCCTGCGCGGCGTCGATTTCTTCTGGACGACCACCAACCTCTACCGGGAAACGCTGTTCGTTGGCGTCGTCGTGCTGGCGGCGTTCCTGGCGATCGACCTCATCCTGCACCGACGCGAGGCCGGCGCACCGAAGATCAAGGATCCGACACCCGATACGAAGGTGCGCCTGCGCGGCCTGGCCAACCTCCCGCTGCTGGCCGGCGTGATCGGGGCCATCCTGCTGTCGGCGGCGTGGAAGCCGGGCGTGAGTTTTTCCGTGTTCGGCGTCGGTCTCGAACTGCAGAACCTGGTCCGCGACGCGATCATCCTCGCGCTGGCCCTGCTATCGCTTCCGCTCTCCTACAAGAGCCACCGCGAGGCGAACGGCTTCAACTGGGGTCCGATCGCGGAAGTGGCCAAACTGTTCGCCGGCATCTTCATCTGCATCGTCCCGGTCGTCGCCATTTTGAGGGCCGGCCACGACGGTGCGCTGGCGCCACTGGTCGCGCTCGTCACGTCGGCGCAAGGCACGCCCAACGACCTCGCCTATTTCTGGCTGACCGGTGCATTGTCGTCCTTCCTCGACAATGCACCGACCTATCTGGTGTTTTTCGAGCTGGCGGGCGGCGATCCCCGCCACCTGATGACGGAGTTCGCCTCGACGCTTGCCGCGATCTCGGCCGGCGCCGTGTTCATGGGCGCCAACACCTATATCGGCAACGCACCCAACTTCATGGTCTATGCGATTGCCAGACATCGCGGCGTCAAGATGCCGGGCTTCTTTGGGTACATGCTGTGGTCCGGACTGGTGCTGGTCCCGACCTTCTTGGTCGCGGGTTTTCTGTTTTTCGGTTGATCAACCCACGCCGACATAGCGCCGGACCGCCGAGGGGTCGACGCGCAGGGCCTCGACATCGACCGTCTCGCGGTTGCGGCCGTTCTCGATGAAGCAGACACGATCGGCGACCGACAGCACGGCATCGACCCGCTGCTCGACCAGGATGGTGGAGACATCCATCTCGCGCAGCTTCGACACCGTCTCGCGAATCCTGGCGATCATCGACGGCATCAACCCTTCGGTCGGCTCGTCGAGCAACAGCACCTGCGGCTCGAGGCAAAGCGCGCGCGCCATGGCCAGCATCTGCTGCTCGCCGCCGGACAAGGTGCCCGAGCGCTGCCGTAACCGCTGACGCAGCAGCGGGAAGAGGTCGAGAACGTTCTCGCGCGTCGCCTTGCCCTTGCCGCGTGCCATCAGTCCGATCTCGATGTTTTCGGCCACCGTCATCTCGGCGAACAGGCGCCTGCCCTGCGGCACGTAGGCGACACCGGCCTTCGGCACTTCATGGGCCGGCAGGCCGGTCAATTCCTGCCCTGCGAGCCTGATCGAGCCGGCACGCGCGGGAACCAGGCCCATGATCGCCTTCAGCGTCGTCGTCTTGCCGGCGCCGTTGCGCCCGAACAGGCACAGCACCTCGCCCTTGTTCAGCACCAGGTCGAGCCCATAGAGCACCTGGACCGCGCCATAGAAGCAATCGAGCCCGGAAATCGTCAGCGCTTCGACCGTGCTCGCCTCCGTCATGGCGCCGTTCCCAGATAGGCATCCTGAACCGCAGCGTTCTCGCGGATCGCCTCGGGCGTGCCCTCGGCCAGGATCCTGCCGGCGTTGAAGACGGTGATGCGATCGGCAAGCTGCATCACGACCGGCATGTTGTGCTCGATCAGCAGCACGGTGGCGCTCTGGGCGATGTCGCGCACGAGTTCGATGAAATTGTCGATCTCGCTGTCGGCAAGACCTTGCGTCGGCTCGTCGAGGATCAGCAGGCGCGGTTTCAGCGCCAGGCCCATCGCCACTTCGAGCAATCGTTGATGGCCGTAGGACAATTGCCCGGCCGGCATATGGGTGCGGTCGGCCAGCCCTGTACGTTCAAGCGCAGAGATGACGCCGGCACGCAGCTCAGCCTTCGAGCGGCGATCGCTGAGCGTGAGCTGCACCGGCAGCGCGACATTGTCATAGACGCTGAGATTGGCAAAGACGCTGGTGATCTGGAAGGTGTAGGCGATGCCCCGGCGGACCCTGGCATAGGTCGGCAGGCCGGTGATGTCGGCACCGTCGAAGACGATCGCTCCAGAAGACGGCTGGATGCGGCCGCTGATCAGACTGACGAAGGTTGTCTTGCCCGCCCCGTTGGGGCCGATGACGGCGCGGATCTCGCCCGGCATCAGGGTGAAATCGACATTGTCGACCGCACGCAGGCCGCCGAAGCTGCGCGACAGGCCCTTGGTGGTCAGCAGCGGCGTCATGGCAGCCATCCGAGCCAGCGCTGGCGGATGGTGCCGAGAATGCCTTTCGGGAAAAACAGCACCAGCAGAATGAGTGCCATGCCGACGATCAGCAGGTAGGCCGACGTGTAGCCGCTGGTGACGTCGATGACATAGTACATGAACAGCGTGCCGATCAGTGGTCCAAGCGTTGTGGCCGCACCGCCGAGCAGCACCCACAGCAGCGGCAGGATCGAATACTGTACCGAGGCGAAACTCGACCCGACATAGCCGAACAGCAGCGCGTAAGCGGCGCCGGACGCCGCGCAGATCGTGCCGGAGACGATAATGGCGGCAAGCTTGTTGGAGAAGGTGTCGTAGCCCAGCATCTTCGTGCGTTCCTCATTCTCCCGGATCGCGATCAGCACGCGACCGTATCTGGACCGGACGACGGCAAGCGTGATCAGCAGCACGAGCGAAAACAAGCCGAGCGCCGTCATGTAGCGTACGGTCGGGTTGGTGAGATCGAGCGAGGTGGCGCCGAGATTGAGGACACGCGCCGGCTGCGGCACGACCTGACCCTGATCGCCGCCGGTCCAGGCCGCGAAATAGAGGATGGCCAGATAAAACACCTGCGCGAACATCATGGTGACGATCATGAAGGCCACGCCCGTGGTGCGCAGCGCCAGGAGGCCGATCACCAGCGCCAACGCCGCGCCGCAGGCAATGCCGGCGAGGAACGCCAGAGGCACGCTCCAGCCGAGCTGGATGACGGCAAGGCCGGCGCCGTAAAGCCCGGCGCCAAAAAACATCGCGTGGCCGAGGCTGAGCAGGCCGACATAGCCGAACAGCATGTTGTAGCCCATGGCGAAGACCGCCAGCACCATGATGCGGGCGAGCAGGCCGTGATAATAGCCAGGCAAGAGGAAGCTCAGCACGAAGAGCAGGGCGATCACGCCGAGATGCAGCGCATAGGCCTTTGCCGGCGAAGCTTCGCTCATCGCGATGCCGTCCCGAACAGGCCTTGCGGCCGGAACACCAGCACCATGGCAACCAGCAGCGTGGCGATGATCTTGGCCAGCGTCGGCGAGAAGAACATCGATATGATGCCGTCGGAGAGGCCGATCAGCACGGCGGCGACGACCGTGCCGCGCAACGAGCCGAGGCCGCCGATGATGACGACGATGAAGGACAAGAGCAGCGGATCCTGCCCCATCAGGTAGTGCGCCTGGCTGATCGGCACGATCAGCACCGCGGCGATCGCCGCCAGCATGGCGCCGAGCGCGAAAACGCCGCCATAGACGCGGCCGACCGGGATGCCGAAGGCCTGCGCCGTCTCGCTGTCATACTGCGTGGCACGCATGATGAGGCCGATCCTGGTGCGCGTCAGCACCAGCCATGTCGCGATCAGCAGAAGAGCGGATGCGGCGATGATAGACAGCTTGTAGCCGGAATAGCCGAACCACGGCAGAAGGATGCGATAGCTAAACGGCGGCTCCACGGGCCGCGCTTCGGGGCCATAGAAGGTCAGCGCCAGCTGCTGGATGATGTAGAGCATGCCGATGGTGGCGACGATGGTGGCTTCCGGATTGTAGTTGAGCCGGCTCAGCACCAGCCGTTCGGCGAGCAGCGCGATGGCGCCGACGATCAGCGGCGCGATCACCAGCGCCGCCAGGAAGCCAAGAGCCGGATGGCCGCCAATTGCCGATGTGATCGCCCAGGCAAGCACGGCGCCCAGCATGAAGAACTCGCCATGGGCGACGTTGACGACACGCATGACGCCGAACACCAGCGACAAGCCCAACGCCGTCAGCGCCAGCACGGCCGAGGTGACGAGGCCTTCAAGGGTTGCGAGGAGAAGGTGGGGTCCGAAGTGCATGGGTTAGGCACAGAGGGATGCGCGAGGCACCCCCCTCTGGCCTGTCGGCCATCTTGCGGGGGAGATGTCCGGCAGGACAGAGGGGGGTGCCTTGGCGCTCACGTTGGCTGCTGGAATGAGTTCACAGCGCCTGCGTCGTGTAATCCCCTTCGGCCTCGTAAAGCCCGTCCTCGATCTTGGTCTTGTGCACGACCTTCAGCTTGCCGCCCTCGACCTTGGAGATGTTCTGGATGCCAAAGCATTGGTGGATCTTGCCATTGAAGGTTTTTGGTCCCTGCGGATGCTCGGTGCCTTCGGCGAATTCCTTCAGCGCCTCGGTCGCCTCGACCAGCTTGGCGCGGTCTTCCGGCCCCTTGTAGCCGGCGTCTTCCATCGCCTTCTTGACGACGTAGAGCGTTTCCCAGCAGCCGAACATGTGCGCGGCGGTGGAGACATCCTTGGCGTCGCCGACGGCGGCGCCATTGTCGTCGATGCCGACAGCGGCCCGATAGGCCTTCTGCGCTTCGGTGTCGTCGGGCTGGGCGTAGCGCGGCGAGCCTTCCCAGAAATGGCTGCCGTCGAGGAATTCGAGGCCGGGACTGTTGATGTCCACGGCTTCCAGGGAATCGATGAAACCGAAGAGTTGCGGCCGGTTGGAACCGTAGAACTCGCCGAGTTCCTTGACGAAGGTGAGCACCGCCGGGCCGACCATGACGTGGTAGATCACCTCGGTCTCGGGCGGGATTTGCGGGAAGTACTTGGTGAAGGACGATTCGGTCGGTGGAATGGCGATCTGCGCGATCACCTCGGCGCCTTGCGCCTTCAGCGCCGGCGGCAGGTAGTCGCGATGGTCGTAGCCGAAGGCGAAATCGGGGAATATCTGCGTCACCTTCTTGCCGGCATTGGCCGCGATCCATGGCGCCATCGACTGGATCTGGCTCTTCACGTCGGTGATACCGGGCTGGAAGACATAGCGGTTGAGCTTGGTCGAGGCGACATGGTGACCTTCGCTGACGACGAAGTAGGGCATCTTGTTTTCGCCGGCGGCAGGCGCCGATCCGATGACGACATGCGAGAACAGCGTACCGAAGACGATGTCGGTCTTGTGCTGGGTGGCGAACTTGCCGACCACTTCGGCGCCGCGGCCGGGATCGGTGCCGTCATCCTCGATGATCACCTCGACCTGGCGGCCATTGATGCCACCGGCGGCATTGATCGCCTTGATCGCGGCGGCGGTCGTCTTCTCGTACCAGCGGCCGTAGGCGGCGCCAATGCCGGTGCGGTGCGACTGAAAGCCGATCTTGATCGGCGCCGAACTCTGTGCCTGGGAGTAGCGGACAAAGCCGGGCGCCATGGCGAGGCCAGCGCCGGCGGCGAGGCCCTTCAGCGTGGTACGGCGGGTGAGTGTGGTTTTGGAGAGATCGAAAAATCCGTTCTTGTCAGTCACGTTCGTTCCCCTGTTTTTGTGTTTTGACCAACGATAAGGCGGCTCGAACATCCTCGGCAAGAGGATGCAAAATTGCATGTATACAAACTAAATCACCAAAGGCTTGGCCTGGCAAGCGAGCTTTCCGTCGGGGCATGGCTCACAGGATATGGCTTGTCTCATCCGACTGTCGGCGTGGCAAGCAGCCAGAGACCGAAAATGGTGTAGGCGATCATCAATACGGTGAGCGGAAACTGACTGAGCGCGGCGCGGGCAGGCTGGGGATGCAGGCCCCAGGCAAAGCCGTGCGCGACGAGGACAGCGAGCACATGGCCAAGGATGATGGCGCCCGCCTGGACATTCCACAGCCACCATGCCGACGCCGCGCCGGCGACGATGCCGGCCTCGACCTGCATGTCGGCGGTGCCGAACAGGTTCCAGCCAAGCGCGAAGGGATCGGACAGGGAGGCCAGCGCATACTGGCCGTCAACGAGCAGCGCCGTCAGATAATGCGCGACATGGTAGGCGAGCGCGATCGGCACGATCGACCACACCAGCATGCCGGCTGCCTGGGCGAAAGACTGGCCGCCGCGGGCAAGACGCTGGCCGAGGACGACGGCAAGCAGGAACACCGCCGCGAGCAGCACGAATGTCATAACGAGCCCAAGCGTGCCGCTGCCGATCACGGCCGTGCGACCCGGAAATTCGAGCGGATTGATGCCGAACAGGCCGAGCCAGGAGAAGGTCTTCGACAGGCCGTCGAAGGAGACCGAGGACAAAGCGAGCAGCAGGAAGGCGATGCCGCTGGCGGGCAGCGGCTGGGCCCGGAGCAGTTTGGCGCCCGGCCAGCACAGCGCAAGACGGCCTTTGTCGCCGCGCTCGATCGGCGCGAAGCGCGCCACCACCGAAAAGAAGATGCCGAGGAATTCACCGCTTCGACCCCATCTGTCGTAGCCGAACACCAGCATCGCCACCGAGGTGAACAGCCAGTAGAGGCCGGCGGCGAAGGCCAGCCGCGCCGGATCGTCAGGAGCGGGATAGACGAGTTCGAACCAGGCGAAGGCAAAAAACAGCATGACAGCCGGCCAGCAGCCGAGCCATTGCGGAAGTTGCCTGAACCCGTCATCGCTTCCGCCGGTCAGCCGCGACAGTAGCCGCCACGGGCCGTACCAGGGGTTGAGCCACGACCAGAGATCGCCGAACACGCCTTGCAGCAGTGTCAGGCCGGCCCATAGCAGCGTCCACACCACCAGTGGCAGCGGGTTGGAGAGCGGGTCGCGGCTGCCGATGAAGCCGGCGGCGAGGAGAATTGCAAAGCCGGCAAAGGATGCCAGGCTGATGGCGGCGCGGACGCTGTCGCCGAAGGCGAATAGCGGCAGGCGTCGGCGCCAGAAACGGTCGAGGGTGTCGGGCGGCAGCAATGCCAAGACAAGGAAACTGGCGGCCACGGCGAAAGCGCCGCCGATAAGGTAGTAGCCGGTGGGGAGGAGCAGGACGTGGCCACGGTCGGAGGCGTGGGCGAAGGCGGAAGTGGGGTAGACGAGCCACAAGGCCGAGAACCACAAGGCAAACGGCAGACCGAGGCGTTCCACTGCGGAACTCGAACTGTCCAAGAGTCCGCCCACCCTCAAACCTTGACCAGTTGCTCCACGCGATCCTTCTGCCCAAAAATCCTCAGATACCGCTCGATCTCCTTGAGATCGCCGGTCGCCTTGGCCGGGTTGTCGGAGAGCTTGACCGCCGGCCTTCCATTGGCCTCGGTGACCTTGCAGACCAGCGATATGGCGTCGAGGCTGTTGGTTTGCGTCGGCGCGCAGCCTTCGAAGTCGTTGGTCAGGTTGGTGCCCCAGCCGAAGGACATGCGCACCTTGCCCTTGAAGTGGCGGTAGGTCTCCTCGATGGTCTCGACCTCGAGCCCGTCGGAGAAGATCAGCAGCTTCTGCCTGGGGTCCTTGCCCTTCTCGCGCCACCAGCCGATGATCTTTTCGCCACCCTCGATCGGCGGCGCGCTGTCGGGGCGGAAGCCGGTCCAATCGGCGACCCAGTCCGGCGCGTCGCGCAGGAAGGAGGCGGTGCCGAAGGCGTCGGGCAGCACGATCAAGAGGTTGCCACCATAGTAGCGCTGCCAGTCCTGCAACACCTTGTAGGGCGACTGCTTCAGCTCTTTTTCCGAATTGGCGAGGGCCGCGAACACCATCGGCAGTTCATGCGCGTTGGTGCCCAGCGCTTCGAGATCGTTGTCCATGGCCAGCAGCACGTTGGAGGTGCCGGTGAAAGCTTCGCCGATGCCTTCCTTCAGCGCCTCGACGCACCAGCGCTGCCACAGGAAGGAATGGCGCCGGCGCGTACCGAAATCCGAGATGCGGATGCCGGGCAGCGCCTTCAGCCTTTCGGTCTTGGCCCACATCTTGGCCTTGGCGCGGGCATAGAGCACGTCGAGCGTAAAAGGCCCGAACGATCGCAGAGCGGCACGCGAACGCAATTCATTGATGATGGCGAGCGCGGGGATCTCCCAAAGCGTGGTGTACATCCAGGGGCCGGAGAAAGAGAGCTCGTACTGGCCGTCACGCTTGGAAAGCTCATAATCGGGCAGCCGGAAGCCTTCCAGCCAGGCGAGGAATTCCGGCTCGAAAATCTGCTTGCGGCCGTAGAAATTGTTGCCGGCCAGCCAGATCATTTCCTTCTTGGAGAAGCGCAAGGTGCGGGCATGGTCGAGCTGTTCGCGCAGCTCGCCTTCATCGATCTCGTCGGCGAGGCGGACCGAAGTCGTCCGATTGATCAGCGAGAAGGTGGTGTCGACCTTGGGGTACATGCCCCAGATCATCTGCAGCATCAAAAGCTTGTAGAAGTCGGTGTCGAGCAGGCTGCGCACGATCGGGTCGAGCTTCCAGGTGTGGTTATAGACACGCCGCGCAATATCGGTCTTTGCCATGCTTGCTGCCGCCTTCGCTGCCTGCCACCCACAATCGCGACAGGCCTCATAGCATCGAATTGGCAAAAACGCTGCCCGCTTTCAGGCTGGCCCGACAAAAAGAAAGCCCTGCATGCGGCTATGTGGGTTTGCCGCCCATCACCTTGAGCGCGGGACGTTTGCGGCGGGTGACGAGGCGGCCCGCAACCGGGGCGTCGGCGCGGCCGTCATCCCCGGCCTTCTCGGCAAACAGCCAGTCGATGAACACCTGCACGATCGGCGTCCCCCGCATTTCGTTGCGGCAAACGACATAGAAATCGTCGACCGCCGGCACCGACAGGCTGAACGGCGCGACCAGCATGCCCCTGGCCAGCAGCGCGCTTGCCGTCACCGAGTCGCCCAGCGCCACGCCATGGCCATGGACGGCGGCTTCCGCCGTCATGCGTGCATCGCCGAGATGATGGCGCCGGCCGCGCTCCAGGTCCAGCGCGTCGGCGGCGGCCAGCCAGGTGTGCCACTCGCGGCCATCGTCGCCATGCAGCAAGACATGGTCGGCGAGGTCGCGAACATTGCGGATCGGCCGGTTGTTGATCAGCGTCGGGCTGACCACCGGGAACAGCTCCAGGCCCGACCATTTGCGCATCCAGCAATCGGCCCAGCTGCCATCGCCATAATGCACGCAGACATCGATATGCGGCGCCCGGATATCCTTGGGATCGTTGGAGGGAATGAGCTTCAGCTGGATGTCGGGATATTGCGCGGTGAAGCTGCCCAGCCTCGGCGTCATCCACAAGAGCAGCAACGCAGGCACGCAGGACACCGACAGCGCGCCGCTGCTTGCCGGCCGCGTCAGCCGTTGGGTGGCGGCGGCGATACCGTCGAAGGCGACCGATACCGCCGGCAAAAGTTCGGCGCCGTGCGGGGTCAGCTTGACCCGCTGGCCGACGCGCTCGAACAGCCTAACGCCAAGCGATTGCTCCAGCGCCTTGATCTGGTGGCTGACGGCTCCGTGCGTGACATTCAGTTCGCTCGCCGCCTTGGTCAGCGAGGCATGGCGGGCCGTGGCCTCGAAGGCGCGCAGCGGGTTGAGAGGGGGCAGGCGCTTGGCCATGGATGCTCGGCTTTATTGTGAGATTTTCTCACAGGAACCACCCTAACAATATCAATTGCTTTTTCAAAGCGGCTGCCGGACACTTTGATCCGGAACAACATCAAGACGTGAAATCTGCAGACAGCCAGCGGGACAGCCGGCCCGGCCGGATGACGGTCGGTTCGCCCGAAGTCACCGCCGGCACCACTGCATCAGCCGAGGAGGAGCGGATATGGGATACGATCGCGGCAAGCTCGATGCGCTGCGTCGCAAATATGGCGAGAGCCATGGCGGCGAGATGTTCGACCCGAAATTCCGCAAGGTCGCCGACAAGATCTTTTCCAAGAGCGGCACGCGGCTGGCGCCCTATTCCGGCATCCCGACTTTCCTTGCCGCGCCCTACCGCGAAATCGCAGCGGACAATCCGGACTTCGGCGACCTGCAGGTGGCGATAACAGGCGTGCCGATGGATCTCGGCGTCACCAACCGGCCGGGCTCGCGCTTCGGGCCGCGCGCCTTGCGGGCGATCGAGCGCATCGGCCCCTACAATCATGTGCTGGAATGCGCGCCGACGCATGAACTCAGGGTCGCCGACATCGGCGACGTTCCGTTCCAGAGCCGCTACCGGCTGGAGACCAGCCACGAGGATATCGAGCGGCGCATCAACCAGATCGTCGGCGCCGGGGTCATCCCGTTGTCGGTCGGCGGCGACCATTCGATCACCCACCCGATCCTGAAGGCGGTCGGCAAGAAGGCGCCGGTCGGCCTGATCCACATCGACGCCCATTGCGACACCAGCGGCCTGTTCGACCTGACCAAATTCCACCATGGGGGCCCGTTCCGCAACGCGGTGCTGGACGGCGTGCTCGATCCGACGCGCACCATCCAGATCGGCATCCGCGGCTCGGCCGAATATCTGTGGGAATTCACCTACGAGTCCGGGATGACCGTGGTCCATGCCGAGGAAGTGACCGGTCTCGGCATTCCCGCCATCATCGAGAAGGCGCGCAGAATAGTCGGTGACGGCCCGACCTATGTGTCCTTCGACATCGACAGCGTCGATCCCGCCTTCGCACCGGGCACCGGCACGCCGGAAGTCGGCGGGCTGACGACGCGCGAAGTGCTCGAACTGCTGCGCGGCCTCAAGGGTCTCAACATTGTCGGTGGCGATGTCGTCGAGGTGGCGCCGCAATATGACGCCACCACCAACACGGCGCACGCCGGCGCGCAGGTGCTGTTCGAGATCCTGAGCCTGATGGTGTTCAGCCCGGCAGTATCAGGCAAGGGGGCCTGACAGAGAAAGGCGGCCGCCGCACTGGAGCCGGCGGCCGACCCAAACAATCAAAAGCTTCCAGAAGGGGAATGACAATGACAATCCACCGCAAATCATCCATCGCCGCCGTTCTGCTCGTGGGGTTAGCCGGCTTCGCCACGCAAGCCGCCAATGCCGACGCGCTGGCCGACATCACCAAGGCCGGCACCATCAATGTCGGCGTCTTCGCCGACTTCCCGCCTTTCTCCTCGGCCAGTGCCGACATGAGCCTCAAGGGCTATGACATGGATGTGGCGCAGTACATCGCCGACACGCTCAAGGTGAAGCTCAACACCGTTGCCGTCACCGGCCAGAACCGCATCCCCTATTTGAACGACCATCGCGTCGACATCCTGATGAGCGTCGGCTACTCGAAAGAGCGCGAGCAGGTCATCGACTTCGCCGCTGCTTACGCGCCCTATTACATCGCGGTGATCGGTCCGGCGGCAATGCCAGTCAAAGGCAAGGAAGATCTCGGCGGCAAGTCGATCGCCGTCAATCGCGGCACGCTGGAAGACACCTCGCTCACCGAGGCAGCACCGGCCTCGGCGGACATCAAGCGTTTCGACAACTACAATTCAGTGATCCAGGCCTTCATCTCAGGCCAGACCCAATTGATGGTCGTCGGCAACGATGTCGGCGCGCAGGTGCTGGCCAAGCAGGATGCGCTGAAGCCGGAGCAGAAGTTTCAGCTTCTGACCTCGCCTTCGCATATCGGCCTCAACAAGAATGAGGATGCCCTCAAGAAGGCGGTCAACGACGCCATTGCCAAGATGCTGGCCGACGGCAAGCTTGACGAAAGCTCGAAGGCCTGGCTGAAGACGCCGCTCAATCCCGACAACCTCAAGGATTGAGTTGCCGTGGCCTTCGGCTGGCTTCCAGGTGCCGTGGCCGACATCGCGCACGGCGCGGCGACGACGATCCTTTTGATCGCGGTCACCACGCTTGCGGGCACGCTGCTCAGCATCCTCGGTGCCGCCGGGCGACGAAGCGGCCCCGCGCTGCTGCGCCGGGCCATCGGCTGGTATGTCGAGGTGATGCGCAACACGCCGTTCCTGGTGCAGCTCTTCTTCATCTTCTTCGGCCTGCCGAGCCTCGGCATCAGGCTCGATCCGATCCTGGCCGCCATGCTGGCGATGACGCTCAACATGGCCGCCTACACGATCGAGATCGTCGGCGCCGGCCTTGACGCGGTGCCGCACGGGCAGACGGAAGCGGCCCTGGCGCTCGGGCTGAGGCCACGGCAGGTGTTCATCAAGATCGTGCTGCCGCAGGCGCTCAAGATCATCTATCCCGCGCTGACCAGCCAGATCGTCATCATGATGCTGGAATCAGCCGTGGTGTCGCAGATCGCGGTGCGCGAGCTGACCTATGAGGCCGACATGCTGCAGGCGCGCACTTTCCGTTCTTTCGAGACGTATTTCGTCGTGACGCTGGTCTATCTCTTGATGTCGATGGCCTTGCGGCGGCTGCTGGTTGCAGGCGGCCGCCGCGCGCTCGGAGCTGGCGTGTCATGATCGAATTCACCCTCTGGGACATCGTGCGCAACCTTCTGCTTGCCGCGCGCTGGACGGTGCTTTTGTCGCTGGCCGCCTTCGTCGGCGGCGCGGTGGTCGGAATGGCGGTGCTGTTCCTGAGGATCGCCAAGAATAAATGGAGCCGACGCGTTGCCTCCGGCTACATCGCCTTGTTCCAGGGGACGCCGGTCTTGATGCAGCTGTTCCTGATGTTCTTCGGCCTGCCGATGCTTGGTCTGCGCATCGAGCCGTGGACGGCGGCGGTGCTCGGCCTCACCTTCTTCGCCAGCGCCTATCTGGCCGAAATCTGGCGCTCTGGCGTCGATGCGCTGCCATTGGGCCAATGGGATGCCGGCGCCAGCCTCGGCCTGCACTATCTGCAGGAGCTCAGGCTGATCATCCTGCCGCAGGCGTTCGCGATCACCCGCGCGCCGACGGTCGGTTTCCTGGTGCAGCTGATCAAGTCGACCGCGCTGACCTCGATCATCGGCTTCGAGGAGCTGGTGCGAACCTCAAACGCCATCAACAACGCCACCTTCGAACCGTTCAAGGTCTATGGGCTGGTGGCGCTGATCTTCTTCGCCCTATGCTTTCCGCTGACGCAGTATGCGCGACGGCTCGAACAACGAGCGGCGGCTCGATGAGCCGAGAGCATGTTGCGCTGGCCAACATCGACGGCGGCCGCAAACTCCCGGTGCCTAGCGTTCGAACGCCTCTTGAAGGTCATTTGATCTGCTGGATGCTCAGCTTTCGACCGACGAGGACCCTTGCCCCTCGCCACTTCCAAATCCTCACGGACGAACGCGGATGATCGTCTTCCCAGTGCGTCGCCCGGTAGGGTTGAAGGCGGCGACGGCATCGTTGAGGGTCGAAACGTTGCCGATGTTCGTCCGCAGTCGTCCGTCCCGCACCCGCTGGACGATCTCGCTCAGTTGGGCACGATCGGACTCGACAACGAAGTCGACCGCCAGGCCGTCGGCAGGCCGCGCCTCTGTCGATCCGACGACGGACACCAGTGTTCCTCCGGCTCGAATCAGGCCGGCGGACCGCTTCCCGATTTCCCCGCCGATCACATCGAACACGAGAGCGACTTCGCCCACGTCTTCGAGGGCGTCGTTCTCGAGGTCGACGAACTCATTCGCGCCAAAGTCGAGCACCGTCTGACGGTCGGCGGCGCGTCCGGTGCCGATGACGTAGGCGCCCGCCTCTCGTGCAAGTTGCGTCACCATCGACCCGACCGCGCCGGCCGCACCGTGCGCGAGGACGCTCTGCCCCGCCTGAAGCCGGCCATGCTGGAAGAGTCCCTGCCACGCGGTGAGACCCGAGATCGGCAGGCTTGCGCCCACCGTGAAGTCGACGTCGCCCGGCAGCGGCGCGAGGTTGCGTGCTTCCATGGCTACATACTCCGCGAGCGTGCCGTCGCGATGCCAGTCGGCGAGGCCGAATACTCTCTGACCTACCGACAGTCCCGTTGTGCCGTACCCGAGTGCGATGACAACTCCGGCCAGCTCGTGCCCAAGGATCGACGGTGTTCGGTCAAGGCCGCGGCGGTCGGTCCAGGTCGAGGGCCATGCCAGCTCGGTCGGGACGAATCCCGAAGCATGAACCTGAACGACGACATCGTTTATCGCTGGCTGCGGCTCAGGCCGCTCCACCAGCTTCATCCCGGCCGTTCCCGCAGCCTGGTCCGTCACCACAATTGCCTTCATGATACTTCTCCTCGGTCATTTGTCTCTTGGTGGAAACGTTTGCCGCTTGGGAACCGTTCAATATCTTATGCCAGGGCCTTCTCTTAGCGGGCGTCCGTGGTCCGGTCTGAAGGCGTCGTTTTAATGGGCGGCAATGTTAGGACATGCCGGAAGGCTGGCAACCGGCCACCGGGTTCAATGTCCGAACGCGCCTGACGGCACGATGCGGTCGCGGCGCAGCCAGCGGGCAAGAAGCAGCGCTGCCACCACGGCCAGCCCCGAAGACAGGCCGATCCAGATGCCGACGCCGTGGAAGGCGAAATGGAAGGCGAGCAGCACGCCGAGCGGCAGGCCGACACCCCAATAGCCGATCGCGGCATAGATCATCGGGACCTTGGTGTCGTGCAGGCCGCGCAGCATGCCGGCGGCAACCGCCTGCGCGCCGTCGAAGACCTGGAACAGGGCAGCGAAAACCAGGAACGAACCGGCTAGCGCGATCACCCTGGCATTGGCGGGATTGCCAAGGTCGATGAAGGCGCTGATCAGGAGATGCGGCCAAAGCACCATCACCAGCCCCATCAGCGCCATGAAGGAAACGCCGATGACGAAGGCGGTCCAGCCGGCACGCGACACACCTTCGGGATTGCCGGCGCCATGGGCAAGCCCGACCCGCACCGTCACCGCTTGGTTGAGGCCGAGCGGCACCATGAAGGAAATCGAGGCGATCTGGATGGCGATGGCGTGCGCGGCCAGCGAATCCGCGTCGATCAGGCCCATCAGCAGGGCGGCGGCATTGAAGATCGTCACCTCGAAGGCAAGGATGCCGGCGATCGGCAGGCCGAGCCGCAGCAGGCCCTTGAAGCGCGGCCAGTCGGATCGCCAGAAGCGGCCGAACAGGTGATAGCGCCGGAATTTTTTCTCCCACATCACCACGACAGCCATGCCGGCGAACATCAGCGTTGAGGACAGCGAGGTCGCAAGGCCCGAGCCGGCGATGCCCATGGCCGGAACACCGAGATTGCCGAACATGAACACCCAGTTGGCGAACACGTTGAAGGCCACGGCGACGAAGACGATGACCAGCGCCCAGCCCGGCCGCTCCAGCGCCGAGATGAACGAGCGCAGCACGATGTAGCCGTAGAAGGGCAGCACCGCCCACTCCAGCCAGCGCAGGTAAATGCCGGCCTGGCGCGCCAGCGCCGGCTCTTGGCCCATGGCCAGCAGGATGGCCTCGCCGTGCCACAGCACGAGCCAGATCGGGACCGAGATCAGGATCGCCAACCACAGGCCCTGGCGCACGGTGCGGCGCAGGTCACGTACGGAATAGCGGCGGCGGCCAAGCTCGGTGGCGATCATCGGCGAGGTCGCCAGCATCAGGCCGAGGCCGAAGATCAGCGGCATGAAATACAGGTTGGCGCCGAGCGCGCCGCTGGCCAGCGTGTCCGCGCCGAGGCGGCCCATCATCATGACGTCAGTGGCGGTCATCGCCGTCTGGCCGAGATTGGTCAGCACCATCGGCCAGGCCAGCGCCAGCGTCGCCCTGATTTCCTGACGCCAAAGATTTTCCGGCGCGCGAGCGCCGGCTTCGATCGCGGACATTGTCCTGCTCTTTCAAGGTTGCGGCGCGTCGGCAAAGAGCCGGAAGCCGCATTGCAAACGGCAAAACCTTCGGTTTCGCGCGTTTGCGCCGTCTCTTGAACGAAATGCGACATGAAGGCAAGGGAGGGGCGCGAGAACAGATTGAGCCAGCGCCATTGCCGGGAGGCGTCGCCTCGTTCCCTTGCCGGCCCGGGCTGCTCCGGATTAAAACGTCGGCGGCGGGCGAATTACGGGAGGCAGGATGGCGTTCAGACGCAGAAAGAACACGGCGGCGATCCCGCGCACGGCGCCTTCCTTCGAGCATATCGTCACCGAGGCGAGCGACAGTTTCCTGTGGCGGCTGGACGACTATCCCTGGGAGCGCAACGTCTGGAACTTCCATCCGGAATACGAGATCCACCTGCTGCGGAAATCCTCCGGCGTGGTCCTGGTCGGCGACCATATTGGCGAGTTCGGGCCGGGCTACCTCACCATCGTCGGTGGCGGCCTGCCGCATGACTGGGTCACCGCGGTGCAGCCAGGCGAATTGATCGAGGGTCGCGACATCGTGCTGCAATTCGATGCCGAGCGGCTGCGAGGATCGGCTGACATGCTGCCGGAATTGCGCGAACTGGAGCCGTTCCTGAAACGGTCGCTGCGCGGCATGGTCTTCCACGGCGGGACCGCGCTTGAAGGCGCCGCGCTGATGGAGCGGATGGGTACGGTGCATGGGCTGGCCCGGTTCTGCCTGTTCCTCGAACTGGTCGACCTGCTGGCCCGGACCGATGAGTATGAGCTGTTGTCGTCACCGAACTTCCAGCCGGTTCTCGATGCCGCCTCGCTCGACATCATCCAGCGCACGCTGACCTATCTGTTTCAGCATTTCGCGGAGGATCTGAAGCTGCCTGACGTGGCCGAGCTGGCCGGCATGAGCGAAAGCACCTTCTCGCGGTTCTTCCAGAAGAACACCGGCAATTCCTTCAGCGACCATCTTGCCAAGCTCAGGCTGTGGCAGGCGTGCAAGCTCCTGGCTGATACCGATGTGCCGATCACCGACATCTGTTTCCAGGTCGGCTACATGAACATCTCCAACTTCAACCGCGCGTTCCTGCGCAAGCACAAGATGACGCCGTCATCCTATCGCAAGCTGTCGCGGCAGCGTCTGGCGATGCGCGCATAAGCGCATCCTGAATCACCCTTTTGGACCAGATCGATACTCGTGTGACGCGTCCCCTATGTGGGTGCCGTTTTTTGCGCTGCACAATGCATAAAAGTACAGGTCTGCTGCAACGGGGCTTCTAGCTTGGCCCATCGCAACTGCGCATTTTGGCGACGGGTGGCATGTCGTCCGGGCGATGGTGAGGATCGCGCAACCCGATGACCTGCGTTTCCTGCGACGTATTCCTGGAGGAGAAAAAGATCATGAAACCAGTTCGGCTCGCTGCCAGCCTTGGCGCAGCTTTCGTGCTTTCCGCTACCGTTTCAACCCTAGCCTTGGCGCAGGCGCCGGTCTGCTCGGCACCGGTCAAGGTGCTGGCGCAGCCACGCGACGGCCTGACGCTTCTGGAGGACTCAAAGGCCGAGTTCGAGAAGCTCTCCGGCGCGAGCTTCAAGATCGATTATCTCAACGAGAACGATCGCCGCGCCAAGTCGCGCGCGGACGCGTCCACAGTCGGCAACTACAACGTCTACTATGTCGATGAAGCAAATGTGGCGCTTTTCGCCTCGTCGAAGTGGATCGTGCCGCTGACCGATTTTTATCCGGCCGACTACGACTATGCCGACTTCGACCCGGGCCGCCAGAAGGTCGCCACCTATGACGGCAAGGTCTGGTTCGCGCCGCTGACCGGCGGCGGCGACCTGATGGTCTACCGCAAGGACGTGCTGGAGGCCGCCGGCATCCAGCCGCCCAAGACGCTGGACGAGCTGATCGCCGACGTGCCGAAGCTGACCAATGCCGACAAGGGCATGTATGGCATCGCGCTGCGCGGCGCACGCGGGTCGGGCGCAAATGTCTGGCGCTGGATGCCGTTCTTCAAGGCCTATGGCGGCAAGTGGTTCGACGGCGACAGGCCGGCCTTCAATTCCGAGGCCGCGGTCAAGGCGACCGAGACCTATCTGAAGCTGTTCAAGGATTCGGCTCCCGGCACGCAGACCGGCAGCTGGGACGAATCGACCGGCGCCTTCCTGTCGGGCCAGGTCGCGATCCTCGTCGAATCGACGCCGCTTTCGGGCATGGCGGTCGATCCGAAAACCTCGCAAGTGGTCGGCAAGATCGGCTTCCTGCCGCCGCCCTCGCCACTTCCCGGCGGCGGTTACGGCCATGGCCTCGCCATCGCGGCGAAGGCCAATGCCGACGACGCTTCGAAGAAATGCGCCGGCCTGTTCATCGCCTGGGCGACGTCGAAGGAAAACGAGAAGCGCCGGCTCGACGCCCACCAGTTCGGTGAGCTGAACCGCACCAGCATCCTGTCCAGCAAGGAGTTCGCCGATATCTACGGCGCCGATCTCGGCCAGGCGCTTGCCGAAACAGGCAAGGTGACGGCGGTGAACTTCTGGCAGGATCCACGCTGGCCGGATCTCGGCGACCGCTGGGGCATCATCCTCGAGGAATTGATCGCCGGCACGCGCACCGACGTCAAGGGCAGCCTCAACGAGCTCGAGGCCTATGCCAATGAGCTGGTGAAGAAGTAGGTCCCTCCCTCTTGCGGCGCGCGGTTCGCGGCAGTCTCGGGACCGCCGGAACCTGTGCGTCGCAGGAGGGCCTGCCCGTCATGTCCAGATATCAGAGACACAGCAAGGCCTGAGACCAATGCCTCGACGTTCATCCCTGCCGGTCACCTTTGTCGTGCCGACGCTGGTCATTCTGCTGATCCTGTCGATGGTGCCGACGCTCTACGCGATCATCATCGCCCTGCAGAACCGCGAGCTGAGCTCGACGGCCTATTCCTGGGTCTGGTTCTCGAACTTCTTTGATCTGTTCTCCGACCGCCGCTTCCTCAACGCCGTCTGGGTGTCGGTGAAGTGGGAGGTGGTCACCGTCGTGGCAACGATGGTGGTGGCGGTCGGGCTCGGCGTGCTGATGTTCGAGGCCGCCTCGCCGCGCCTGCGCAATCTCTACTGCCTGCTGTTCATCATCCCGGTGCTGCTGCCGCGCGTCTCGGCCGCCTTCGTCTGGAAGTTCGCCTACCATCCCCTCTACGGCATCGCCACCTACCCCTACCGGCTCATTACCGGCGGCTTGATCTTCGACCCGCTGTCCAAGCCCGCGACGGCGCTGTTCGCGGTGGCTTCGGTCGACGTCTGGCAATGGGGCCTGTTCTTCGCCGTCATCGTGCTGAAGCTGTTGGAGACCTTGCCGCCGCAGCCGATCGAGGCGGCCCGACTCGACCACGCCCGGCGCTGGCAGATCCACGCCTACGTCACCTTGCCGATGCTGAAGGCGCCGCTGATCAGCCTGATGTTCGTCAAGATGATCGAGTCGCTGCGCTCCTTCGACCTGATCTATGTGATGACCCGCGGCGGGCCGGGCGTGGCAACCGAAACGCTCGACATGTACGCCTTCTCGCAAGGCTTCATCGAGTCCGGCAAGGTCTCCTACGCCTCGGCGATGGCCGTGCTGATGATGATCGCCACCGTCATCACCTTCACGATGCTGTGGAAGCGGGTGCAGGCATGAGGCCCGGCCGCATCATCGCCAAGGCCGTCCTAGCCTTCGCCGGCTTCCTCGCGGTATTCCCGCTGCTGTGGACGGCGCTCAATTCGCTGAAGAACAGCGTCGACATCATCACCCGCGTTCCCCGCCTCGTGTTCACGCCGACGCTTGCCAACATCAGCTACATCCTTGGCCGCGACAGCGTCATCACGGGCCTCTACAATTCGGTCGTCGCCTGCGGCACGGCCGTGCTGATCGGCGTCGTGCTTGGCCTGCCCGCGGCCTACGCGGTGGCGCGCTATCCCAACCGCTGGGCCGGCGATATCCAGTTCTTCGTGCTGTCGCTGCGTTTCCTACCGCCGGTGGCGGTGGCGATCCCGCTGATGGTGATCTGGCTGCAGCTCGGCCTCTACGACACTTTGCCGGCTTTGATCGTCACCTATTCCCTGCTCACCATCTCGGTGATTATGTGGCTGGCCATCCCAGCCTTCCAGGCCGTGCCGAAGGAAGTCGAGGAAGCCGCCTTTGTTGACGGGTACGGCGCTTACGCGGTGTTCTGGCGGATCGCGCTGCCCGTGGCTGCCCGTTCGCTGATCGGCGCGATTGCCTTCAGCTTCGTGCTGGTCTGGAACGAGTTCCTGATCGCGCTGATGCTGTCGAGTTCCAATGCCAAGACCTTGCCGATCGTCGCCTCCGAACTCTCCCAGCAAGGCATGAACGTGCCGTGGGGGATTTTGAACGCCTCGGTCGTGCTCCTGTCGCTGCCGCCGCTGCTTTTCCTCGGCGTGCTCAGCGGTTTCCTGAATTCCATTTTCCGGCAAAAAAAGACTTGAAGTGAGGACGACCCGATGCGGGCTTTGGTACTTGAGAAAAAAGGCGAACTGTCGCTGCGCGAGATCGCGTTGCCGCTCGATGTCGGACCCGACGACGTCAGGATCGCCATCCACACGGTCGGCGTCTGCGGCAGCGACGTGCACTATTACACCCATGGCGCCATCGGCAGCTATGTCGTGCGGGCGCCGATGGTGCTCGGCCACGAGGCCGCCGGCACAATCGTCGAGGTCGGCGCTAATGTCAGGAGTTTGAAAGTCGGCGACCGCGTCTGCATGGAGCCCGGCGTGCCGAACCTGTCGTCGCGCGCGACAAAACTCGGCATCTACAATGTCGACCCGGACGTCACTTTCTGGGCGACGCCGCCGGTGCACGGCATTCTTGCTCCCTTTGCCGTGCACCCGGCGGCTTTCACCTACAGTCTGCCCGACAATGTCTCCTTCGCCGAGGGCGCCATGGTCGAGCCCTTCGCCATCGGCATGCAGGCGGCAAGCCGTGCCCGCATCATTCCGGGCGATGTCGCCGTCGTCGTCGGCTGCGGCCCGATCGGCATCATGATCGCGCTTGCCGCCCTTGCCGGCGGCTGTTCGAAAGTGCTGATTTCCGACTTTTCCGCGCCCAAGCTGACGATCGCAGCGCAATATGCCGGCATCGTGCCGGTCAATATCGGCGAGCAGTCGCTTGTCGACGCCGTCGCGGCGGCGACCGACAATTGGGGCGCCGACATCGTCTTCGAGGCGAGCGGGAGCCCCAAGGCCTTCGCCGACCTGTTCGATGTCGTGCGGCCAGGTGGCGCGGTGGTGCTGGTCGGGCTGCCGGTGGAGCCGGTGGCCCTCAACGTACCGGCGGCGATCTCGAAGGAAGTGCGCATCGAGACGGTGTTCCGCTATGCCAACATTTTCGACCGCGCCCTGCAGCTCATCGCCTCCGGCAAGGTCGACCTCAAGCCGCTGATCACCGGCACCTATGATTTCGCCGACAGCATCAAGGCGTTCGAACGAGCCGCCGAAGGCAACCCGCAGGACGTCAAGCTGCAGATCCTGCTTACAGGCGAAAAGGGCTGACCATGTCCGCGATTGTTTGCTCCCATGTCGACAAGGCCTATGGCGCCACCACGGTCATCCGCGATCTCAACCTCAGCATCGAAGAGCACGAATTCGTCGTCTTCCTAGGCCCGTCCGGCTGCGGCAAGTCGACCTTGCTCAGGATGCTGGCGGGTCTGGAGGACATCAGCGGCGGCGAGGTCTCGATCGGCGGCAAGGTGGTCAACGACCTCGATCCGGGGGATCGCGGCATCGCCATGGTGTTCCAGAACTACGCGCTCTATCCGCACATGACGATCTTCGACAACATCGCCTTCGGGCTGCGGCGCCAGAAGGTGCCGGCGGCCGAGATCCGCAAGCGGGTCGAAGCGGTGTCGGGGACGCTGGGGCTCGACCCTTATCTCGGCCGCAAGCCAGCCGAACTTTCCGGCGGCCAGCAGCAGCGCGTGGCGATCGCCCGGGCCATGATCAAGACGCCCAAGGTGTTCCTGTTCGACGAGCCGTTGTCCAATCTCGACGCCAAATTGCGCAACCATATGCGCGTCGAGATCGCGCGGCTGCACCAGTCGCTGAAGACCACCACCGTCTATGTCACCCACGACCAGCTGGAGGCGATGACGCTTGCCGACCGCATCGTGCTGCTCAAGGACGGCGTCATCGAGCAGATCGGCTCGCCAGCGGAAATCTACCGGCGGCCGGGCAATATTTTCGTGGCCGGCTTCATCGGCACGCCGAACATGAATTTTGCCGATGTGACGGTCGCCCGCGCCGGCAACGGCTGGACGCTGACCGGCGCCGGAACGGTGCTTTCGATAGACGGGGCGGGTTTTCATCTCCAGCCGGGCGATCGCGCCGTGCTGGGCATCCGCCCGCCGGACCTGAAGACGGCCGGCGCCGGCGCCGCCGGCATATTGCAAGGCACTGCCGATCTCATCGAATTCCATGGCAATGACGCGCTGGTGACCTTCGGCTCCGGCGGCAAGGAGATCAGCGCACTGGTTCCGGCACGCGAATGCCCGGTGCTGCATGCGCCCGTCCGCTATACGTTCGAGGAGGAAGCGATCCACCTGTTCGACGCGACATCGGGCGCGTCCCTGCGCAAGCAGTAGAGCGCTGAGACCTACCGGATGGCGTCGAGCACCTGCCGCTGCCGGTGCATTTCCAGGAAAATGCGGTAGTCGCGATCGAAGCGGGCGCCGGCCGCCGGGTTGGCGGCGCGTGTCTTGCCGCCCTGCTGCATGGCAAGGCAGGCGGCGTTGAGGTCGGGGAACAGCCCGGCGGCGGTCGCCGCCACCATGCCGGTGCCGAGCAGCACCGCCTCGTCGGCCAGCGGCTCGACCACCGTGCAGCCGGTGGCGTCGGCATAGAGCTCCATCAGAAGCGGGTTCTTGGTGTGGCCGCCGGTGACGTGCAGCGTGTCGATCAGGTAGCCGTTCTCGTTCAGCGCCTCCAGCACATGGCGCACGCCGAGCGCGATGCCGACGGCGGTGCGCCAGTAGAGCTTGCACAGGCTGTCGAACGACGAATCCAGCGTCAAACCGCTGACGACGCCGACGGCGTGTGGGTCGGCCAGCGGCGAGCGGTTGCCGTGGAAATCCGGCAGGACATGCAGCCGCGCGGCAAGGTTCTCGCCCTCGGCGGCGCGCAGTTCGGCGACGCGCCCGGCAATCCTGGCATGCATGGCCGCGTTCGGCTCGCCGCCGGCGCCGTGCCAGCGGATGATGTGGTCGAGCAGCGCCCCGGTCGCCGACTGGCCGCCTTCCGATAGCCACAGCTTCGGCAGCGCGGCGCCGTAGTAAGGGCCCCAGACGCCGGCGAAAGGCTGCGGGTCGGGCGACATCGCCATGACGCAGGAGGACGTGCCGGCGATCAGCGCCAGATGGCGGCCGATATTCTGGTCGTCGCCGGCAAAACCGCCGAGCACGCCAAGCGCCCCGGCATAGGCATCGATGACGCCTGCGCCCACGCGGCAGTTTTCGGTCAGGCCGAGTTCCGCCGCTGCCTGCGCTGTCAACGGGCCGATATCGGCGCCGACCGGGCTTGCCTTTTCGGGCAGATTGCCATGGTCAAAAAGGTCGTCGAGGCGGACGAGTTCGAAGAAATCGCGCTGCCATGCGCTGTCCTGGTGCGCCAGATAGGTCCACTTCGCTGTCAGCGTGCATTGCGAGCGGGCCAGCGAGCCCGTTGCCTGCCAGGTCAGGAAATCGGCCAGGTCGAACAGATAGCCGGCTTCATTCCATGTCTTCGGTACATTTCGCTTCAGCCACATCAGCTTCGGCGTCGCCATCTCGGGCGACATGACGCCGCCTATATAATTCAGCACCTCGTGGCCGCTCGCCGTGCATTCGTCGGCTTCGGCGATGGCGCGGTGATCGAGCCAGACAATGGTGTCCCAGCGCTTGTCGCCGGTGGTCGACACACTGAGCTGGCCGCCTTGCCTGTCCCGCACGACCAGAGAACAGGTGGCATCGAAGGAGATGCCGGCGATATCCCCGGCGGCGACGCCGGCCTTTTCCCGCGCGGCACGCACGGCGGTGCAGACGGCGGACCAGATATCGCGCGAATCGTGCTCGGCATGATCCGGCTTCGGCTGGTTCATGGCGATCGGCCGCTCGGCACGGCCGAGCAAGGTGCCACTGGCGTCGAGAATGCCCGCGCGAGCGCTCCCGGTGCCGACATCGACCGCGCAGACAAACTGTTTCGTCAAGATGCTCTAACTCTCGCTCCCAGGCCTGCAATCAGATCGGGCAATTGCAGCATGTCAGCGAATATAAAGTCCGGTTCGGTCGACGCAAGCCGCGCTTTCAATCCCGGATTGCCGGCGTGCGCGCCGCCGGTAAAGGCAAGGACGCGCATGCCTGCCGCGCGTGCGGCGGCGATACCGGCCGGGCTGTCCTCGATGACGAGACATCTGCGCGGATGGGCTCGCATGGTTGCGGCGGCGTGGAGGAAAAGGTCGGGCGCCGGCTTCCCCTTGGCAACCATGGCCGCGCTGAACAGATGCGGCTCCATCAGCGTCAGCAGACCGGTGACGTCGAGCGCGTAACGAATGCGTTCCAGCGTGCCGGAAGAGGCGACGCAGTACGGCAGGCCGAGCTTCGGCAGCATCTCCTTGACGCCGGGGATCGGCTTCAGCTCCTCGCGAAACTTTCGCATGAGGTCGACGCGCATGGCGGTGAGATGCTGATCGGTGATCTCCAGGCCGAAGTCGCGGCCAAGGATCTCACGCACGCTCTTCATGCTCTTGCCTAGGAAATACTCGTAGGCAGCGTCCTCGCCGAGACTGCCGCCGGCGAGTTCGATCATGCCGAGCAGCGCCGAGACGGAGAGCGCCTCGCTGTCGACCAGCACGCCGTCGCAGTCGAAGATGACCAGTTCAGGCGTCATGATGCCGGCTGGCTCTCAGAGCTTGCCGGCGAGGTAGCGCGTCAGCGTGGCGCGCGTGCCATCGGCCCAGAGCACGTTGAGCGCGTGGGCGAAGGCCTCGACGAAGGCGGCGGCGCGGCCGACGTCGCCATAGATATCGTCCATCTCAAGCCACGCGGCGGGCGCGTCCTTTGCCGCCTTCGCCGTTACCTTCAGCCGGTCCCAGCTCGGGTCGTTGGGCTCGATGACGGCGCCGCTGTCCGTCGCGCCGAAGCAGTAGCGGCACCAAAGGGCCGATTCCAGCGCCAGTCCGGCAACGCCTTTGCCGGTCTTCAGCCGGTCGGCGATGGTCGGGATGATGAATTTCGGCTGGCGATTGGACCCGTCGAGGCAGAGCCGGCGCACCGTGTCGCCGATCTTGGGATTGGAGAAGCGCTTCTCGATGAGCTGGTAATAGTCTTCCAGCACCGTGTCCGGCACCGGCGGCACGGTCGGGATGATCTCGTCGTGCTCGAGCTTGTCGAGGAACCCGCGCACCAGCGGCTCCTGCATCGCCTCATGCACGAAGTGGATGTCCATCAGCCCGGCCGGATAGGCGATGGTGGCGTGGCCGCCATTGAGGATGCGGATCTTCATCAGCTCATAGGGCGCAACATCCTTGACGAACTGCACGCCGACCTTTTCCAGCGCCGGGCGGCCATCGGTGAAATGGTCTTCCAGCACCCATTGCCGGAACGGCTCGCAGAACACCGGCCAATTGTCCTCGAGGCCAAAATCGTCGGCGAGGATCTTGCGCTCGCGGTCGCTGGTGGCCGGCGTGATGCGGTCGACCATGGCGTTCGGGAAGGCGACGGTCTCGCTGACCCAGCTCGCCAGATCCTCGTCGATCACGCGGGCAAGGCCGATAACACCATCCGACGTGACATGGCCGTTGTGGGGAATGTTGTCGCAGGACATCACGGTGAACGGCACGATACCATCCTGGCGGCGTCGCACCAGCCCGGCCAGGATAATGCCGAACACGGTTTTCGGTGTGGCGCCCGGCTGCGCGTCGGCGACGATGTCGGGATGGGTCGGGTTGAAGACGCCGGAGGCCGGGTCGATGAAATAGCCGCCTTCGGTGATGGTCAGCGAAACGATCCTGATCGCCGGATCAGCCAGCCGATCGATGATGGCGGCGGCATCTCCCGGCATCAGGAAATCGATCATCGCGCCGGTGACGCGGGCGCTCATATGGCCCTCGTCCTGCTCGACCACTGTGGTCAGCCAATCCTGCTCTTCAAGCTTGCCGCGGCCGATCTTCTCGCCGTCGAACACGCCGGCGCCGACCAGCGCCCAATCATGACCGATGCCCTGACCGAACAGGTCGTCGAGATAGACGGCCTGGTGCGAGCGGTGAAAATTGCCGACACCGAAATGCACGATGCCGGCTTTCAGCGCCGAGCGGTCATAGTTCGGACCTGCGACCTTGGGCGGAAGCCTGACGAGGCTCGAGGACGAGAGTTTCACGGTCATCTGCTTTACCCTTTGGCCGATTTGCAGCCCGACTGTTTCGCCTCCTTCGGGAGGGCGAGGATGAGGGCCGCACCTGGTGTTCCAGCATGCGGCCCCTCACCCGCCCCCGCGGCACCTTCTCCGGAGGAAAGAAAGAGGCGCCGTCCCCCTCAATCGTTCTTTTCAACTCATCCATTGGCCGCCATCGACATTGTAGGTCTGGGCGACGATGTATTCGGCCTCGTCACTGGCGAGGAACACGGCCATGCCGGCGAGGTCTTCCGGCTTGCCCATGCGGCCGTAAGGCACGCCTTCGCCGACCAGCCGCTTTTTCTCGCCCTTCGGCCGGTTCTCGTATTTGGCGAACAAGGCATCGACTTCGTCCCACATGTCGCTGTCGACGACGCCGGGCGCGATGCCGTTGACGTTGATGCGGTGCTTGATCAGATCGAGCCCGGCCGACTGGGTCAGCGAGATGACCGCGGCCTTGGTGGCGCAATAGACCGCGACCAGCGGCTCGCCGCGACGCCCGGCCTGGCTTGCCATGTTGATGATCCTGCCGCCCTTGCCCCGCGCGATCATCGACCGGGCGGCTGCCTGCAGCATGAACAGCGTGCCCGCGACATTGACGGAGAAAAGCTTTTCATAGCTCGCCCGAGATATCTCCACGATCGGGGCCAGGTCGAACAAAGCGGCGTTGTTGATCAGGATGTCGAGACCGCCCGCCTTGTCCTCCACCGCCTTCACCGCCGCATCGATGGATGCCTGGTCGGTGACGTCGAGTTTCACGGCATAGGCGTTGTCGCCGATCGCGGCGGCCGTCTTCTGCGCTGCTTCAAGGTTGATATCGGCGATCGCGACAGTGGCGCCCTCGCGCACATAGGCTTCGGCGAAAGCCCTGCCGATGCCTCGCGCCGATCCCGTGACCAGCGCCGATTTGCCTTGCAGCCTCACTGTCCCATCCTCACTGGCCCACCCTCACTGGGCCATCGCCTTGCCGTCAGCGCCGAAGCGATGCAGCTTGGCCTTGTCAGGGGTGAGATAGATCGTGTCGCCATGGCGGACCGCCAGTTCGCCGTCGGCGCGCACCGTCAGCGGCCCGACGCCGTCGGCTTGAACGTGCAGGAACGTGTCGGAGCCCAGATGCTCGGCCACGCCGACCGTCGCCTTCCAGTCGCCCGCCGTGGTCGATATCTGCATATGTTCGGGCCGGATGCCGATGGTCTTGGCGGTGTATTTGCCAGCCGGCGCGCCTTCGATCAGGTTCATCTTGGGCGAGCCGATGAAGCCGGCGACGAACAGGTTCTTCGGCGTCTTGTAGAGTTCCATCGGCGAGCCAACCTGCTCGATATTGCCGGCGTTGAGCACGACGATCTTGTCAGCCATGGTCATCGCCTCGACCTGATCGTGGGTGACGTAGATCATCGTGGTTTTCAGCTGATGGTGCAGTTCGCTGATCTCCAGCCGCATGGTGCCGCGCAGTGCCGCGTCGAGGTTGGACAGCGGTTCGTCGAACAGGAAGGCCGAGGGCTGGCGCACAATGGCGCGGCCGATGGCGACGCGCTGGCGCTGGCCGCCGGAGAGCTGGCCGGGGCGGCGTTCGAGGTAGTTGGTAAGGTTGAGCACGCGCGCCGCGTCCTTCACCTTCCTGTCGATGGTCGCCTGGTCCTCGCCCGCCATCTTCAGCGGGAAAGCGATGTTCTTGGCCACCGTCATATGCGGGTAGAGCGCGTAGGACTGGAACACCATGGCAAGCTTGCGCTTGGCCGGCGCCTCGCCGGTGACGTCGCGGCCATCGATGTTGATGGTGCCGCCGCTGGTGTCCTCAAGGCCAGCGATCAGCCTGAGCAGCGTGGACTTGCCGCAACCCGACGGGCCGACGAAGACGACGAACTCGCCGTTTTCGATCACCAGGTCGAGGCCGGGGATGATGGACGTCGAACCAAAGGACTTGGAGACGTTCTTGAGCGTGATGTTTCCCATGGTTTCCTCCCCGAGGGCTGTTTTTCGCCGATTGCTTCAGGCAATTTCCGTCACTTCACCGCGCCAAATGTCAGGCCGCGCACCAGCTGCTTCTGGCTGAACCAGCCCATGATCAGGATCGGCGCGATGGCGAGGGTCGAGGCGGCCGAAAGCTTGGCCCAGAACAGGCCTTGCGGGCTGGAGAAGGAGCTGATGAAGGCGGTGAGTGGGGCGGCTTCCGTGGTGGTCAGCCGGATCGTCCAGAACGCCTCGTTCCAGGCCAGGATGATGTTGAGCAGCATGGTCGAAGCAATGCCCGGCACCGCCATCGGCGTCAGCACGTACCAGATTTCACCCCACAAGGATGCGCCGTCCATACGCGAGGCTTCCAGGATTTCGCCTGGGATTTCGCGGAAGTAGGTGTAGAGCATCCACACCACGATCGGCAGGTTGATCAGCATCAGCATGATCATCAGGCCGATGCGCGAGTCGAGCAGGCCGAGATTGCGGAAGATCAGGTAGATCGGGAACAGCACGGCGACTGCCGGCATCATCTTGGTGGACAGCATCCACATCAATATGTCCTTGGTCCGCTTGGTCGGCGAAAACGCCATCGACCATGCCGCCGGAATGGCGACCAACAGCGCCAGGATGGTCGAGCCGACAGAAAGCAGCACCGAGTTCAGGAAGAACTTGAAGTAACCGCTCTGCGCCTGGACCTCGGCATAGCTCTCGAAAGTCCCGGACGGGATCAGGTTGAAGCCCTGGATTGCCTCCTGTTCCGACTTGAACGAGGTGATGATCGTATAGAGGATCGGAAAGAAGATCAGCAGCGCGACGGTCCAGGCGGCAATTGTCGCGATTGTCTTGTGCTGGGTGGTGACTGAGCGTGCCATCGTATCCTCCCTTACTTGTCCAGGTTCTTGCCGACGGCGCGCATGGCGAAGAAGGCGACGATGTTGGCGAGAATGACGGCGATCACACCGCCCGCGGATGCCTGGCCGATTTTGAATTCCAGCAACGCCTTCTGGTAGACGAGGAAGGGCAGGTTGGTGGAGGCGTATCCAGGGCCGCCATTGGTGGTGACCAGGATCTCGGCGTAGACCGAGAGCAGGAAGATCGTCTGGATCAGGATGACGACGGTGATCGCCCGCGACATGTGCGGCAGCGTCAGATAGATGAAGCGGCTGATGAAGCCGGCGCCGTCCATCTCGGCGGCTTCCTTCTGCTCGCCGTCGAGCGACTGCAGCGCGGTCAAGAGGATCAATGTCGCGAAAGGCAGCCACTGCCAGGCGACGATGATGATGATCGCCGTCATCGGATGCTGGCCGAACCAGTCGATCGGCTGTGCTCCGAAGAAGCGCGCTATGTCGGCGAACACGCCATATTGCGGGTGCATGATCATGTTCTTCCACACCAATGCGGCCACCGGCGGCATGACGAAGAACGGCGAGATGACGAGGATGCGCACGATCCCCTGGCCCCACATCGGCTGATCGATGAGCAACGCCAGCAGGATGCCGCCGATCACCGTGATCAGCAGCACGCTGACCACCAGGACAAGCGTGTTGAGGATCGACTGCAGGAAGGCCGGATTGGAATAGAACAGCGCGTAGTTGGATAAGCCGACGAACCCGTCGCGCATTGGGTTGAGCGGATTGTACTGCTGGAAGGAGAACCAGATCGTGATGACCAGCGGCACGATCATCCAGACGAACAGCAGCACCACGGAAGGCGCCATCATGAATCGGGCAAGCGAACGGGTCTGCTGAGTAGCCATGACGGTCACCCTTCAAGGATCAGGCTGAATTTTCACAGGCTCTGGAAAGGCGGCCGCCCGAACTGGGTTTCGGGCGGCCGGTGCCGGTCGAGGAGGTGACCGGCGTTCGGCACCGGGAGGAGCCTTACTTGATGTAGCCGCCCTCGGTCATCGCCGCGGTGGAGGCGTCCTGGGCCTGCTTCAGCGCATCGTCGACGCTCGACTGGCCGGCAAGAGCCGCCGAGAAGAGCTGGCCGACGGTGGTGCCAAGGCCCTGGAATTCAGGGATGGCGACAAACTGCACGCCGACATAAGGCACCGGCTTGACGGTCGGATGCGTCGGGTCGGCGGCATTGATGGAGTCCAGGGTCATCTTGGCGAACGGAGCCGCCTTCTGGTACTCGGGATTGGCGTAGAGCGAGGAACGCGTGCCCGGAGGCACGTTTGCCCAGCCTTCCTTCGACGCGACGAGCTCGGCATAGTGCTTGCTGGTCGCCCAGGACACGAACTTCTCGGCGGCGTCGGCCTTCTGCGTGCCGGCCGGGATCGCCAGCGACCACGCCCACAGCCAGTTGCCCCGCTTGCCCAAGCCATTATCCGGCGCCAGGGCATAGCCGACCTTGTCGGCGACGGTAGAGTTCTTCGGGTCGGAGACGAAGGAGGCGGCGACGGTGGCGTCGATCCACATGCCGCACTTGCCCTGCTGGAAGAGCGCCAGGTTCTCGTTGAAGCCGTTGGACGAGGCGCCCTCGGGACCGTCGGCCTTCATCAGGTCGACATAGAACTGCAGCGTCTTCTTCCATTCCGGCTGGTCGAACTGCGGCTTCCAGTTCTCGTCGAACCAGCGGGCGCCGAAGGAGTTCGACATGGCGGTCAGGAAGGCCATGTTCTCGCCCCAGCCGGCCTTGCCGCGCAGGCAGACGCCGTTCACGCCATTGGCGCGGTCGGTCATCTTGTCGGCCGCCTGCTTGATGAAATCCCAGGTCGGGGCGTCGGGCATTTTCAGCCCAGCCTTCTCCATCAGGTCCTTGCGGTACATGACGAAGGAGCTCTCGCCGTAGAAGGGCGCGGCATAGAGCTTGCCATCGACCGAAAGGCCGCCGGCAATTGCCGGGATGATGTCCTTGGCGTCATAGTCGTCGCCGAGCTTGTCGAGCGGCAGGAGCCAGCTCTGCTTGGCCCAGATCGGAACCTCGTAGGTGCCGATGGTCATCACGTCATACTGGCCACCTTTGGTGGCGATGTCGGTGGTGACGCGCTCGCGCAGCACGTTCTCTTCGAGCGTGACCCAGTTGAGCTGGATGTCCGGGTTAGCCTTGGTGAAGTCGTCGGTCAGCTTCTGCATGCGGACCATATCGCCATTGTTGACGGTGGCGATGGTGATGGATTCGGCGTGTGCGGCGAACGCAAGCGTGCTGGCCGACAACAAGCCCAGGGTGAGCGTGCGAAGTTTCATCAAATTCCTCCCATAAACCAAGTTGAGCATTTGCCTTGGTTGTGAGCAATTACTCACTTAGTCTTAATTATGTCAAGCCGGATTCGATGCTGCAGCGCAGCACACGGCCGGCGAATGGGGCGGAGGTTCGGCGACAGGGCTCGGGTTGCCGCCGTCTGGAGTCCAGGCGGCGGGGCCAAAGCCTCTCGAACGGGATGTCGTTTGTTGCCCCGGTCTGACGTCAGCTTATGTGCCGGTCAGCAGGCGATCTCGGCCAGCAGCCAGTCGCGGAAGGCGCGGATCTTGGGCACGTTGCGGCGCGCCTCGGGGTAGACCAGCCAGTAGGCGTGCCCGTCGTCGCCGACCAGCTCGAATGGCTGGATCAGCCGGCCGTCGGCGAGTTCGGCCTTGAACAGCGCCCGGGTCAGGATCGCCACGCCATGGCCCGATATGGCCGCGTTGGCTTCATAGGCCTGCGCGCCCATGCTGCTGCCGGGCCGCCTGGCAAGGTCGTGGCTGTGCACGCCGGCGGCCTCGAACCATTGCGTCCACCAGATATCGCTGGGATCGAGGATCGGCAGCTTGAGCAGGTCGGCCGGTTCGTTGATGCCGCCGACGCTCGCAGCGAGCTTCGGGCTCAGCATGGGCGTGAAATCGGCATCGAGCAGCTTGTGGGCTTCCAGCCCCGGCCATTTGCCGCCGCCAGAACGAATGGCGAGGTCGACATCCTCGCGGGCGAAATCCGTCAGCCGGCTCGACGTGTCGAGCCGCACGGCAAGCGAGGGATGCGCGATCTGGAATGCGCCCAGATGGTGCGCCAGCCAGTTCGAGGCAAAAGTCAGCACCGTGGTGACGCACAACAACCCGTCCGCCCCGCCGCGCGCGGCGGCATAGGCCTGGCTAAGAATGGCAAAGGCCTCGCTGACCGCCGGCGCCAGGCGCTGGCCGGCTTCGGTCAGTTCGATCTGCCGCGGCCGGCGCAGGAACAGCGGAGCGCCGACGCGCTCCTCCAGCACCTTGATTTGATAGCTGACCGCCGCTTGCGTCATGGCGAGTTCGCCGGCGGCCTTGGTGAAGGAAAGATGCCGCGCCACCGCCTCGAACACCCGGATCGCCTGTAACGGCGGCAGCTGCGAAACCTGCGGCGCGCTGAGATCAGGCATAAAGCCTCCTTATGGATCGTTATCGACGTTCGATTGGCAAAAGCGGCCGGCAAGGCCGACATTCATCCTCAACCCGTCATTCGGGTTCAAGATAACGAAGGTTGACGATCATGACCATGGCGCAGCAAAAATGCACTCCCGCCCCCGATCATCGCTGGATTTCGTGGCTTGCGGACGGATTCGGCTGGTTCGCGACCCGAAAAAGGGCGCATCTCGACGTCAGGGACCTGTCGCCGCATCTGCAGCGCGACCTCGGTTTCCTCGATGGCAACGACCCTTTCGGCCGGCACCAATAGCCTTGCTGGCTTTATCGCGAAGCCGTCAGATACTGGCTAGCAGGGCGGCCGCCGTCCGCTCGTCGGTGATGAGCCCGTTGACCAGCCGTCGGTTGACCGCCGCCAGGATGCCGGGCAGCTTGCGCTCCCCCATGGCGAGCGCGATCACCAGCGACTTCTCCCGCGACGGCAGCGCCGCCGACGACACCCGGTCATTGGTGATGCCGTCGATCATGCGGCCCTCGCGGTCGAACACCCAGCCAACGATTTCAGCGACGCCGCCGGCCTTCTGCAAGGCTTTCAGTTCGCTTTCGGAAATGAAGCCATCCTCGTAGAGCGGCGCCTTCGGGCCGAGGTCGCCGATACCGATGAAGGTGACGTCGGCCTCCGCCGCAAGCACCAGTGTCGGCTGGATCATCGGCTGGTTGAGCAGCATCTCGCGCTCCTGCGGCGAAGAGGCGATGACCGGCAGCGGCATCGGGAAGGACCGCGCCTTGACCCTGTCCGCCATGGTGAAGATGACGTTGTAGAAGGCAGCGGACCCGTCCGGCGAGATGTTGCCGGTCAAGGACACCACCTTGTGCTGCGGGCATTCCATCGGCGGCAATTGTTCGATCGCCGCCTTCAGCGTCCGTCCGGTGCCGATGCCCATGACGATCGGCGTCGGCGACCGCAGCCGCCGCTCGATCTCGGCGGCCGCCGCTTCGGCGATGCCGATGGTGGTGGAAGATGAATTGGGATCGCTCGGCACCACCTCGACCAGGTCGAGCGCGAAGCGCGATTTCAGCCGTGCAGCGAGATCAAGGCAGTTGGCGATCGGATGATCGACGCGGACCTTGATCAGGCCTTCCGACACCGCCAGCGACACCAGACGCTGCGCCGTCTGCCTCGATATGCCGAGCGTAGCGGCGATCTGGTCCTGTGTGTTGCCGGCAACATAATAGAGCCAGCCGGCGCGCGCCGCGTCGTCCAGCCTGTTGCTGCCGCCATCCTGCCGGGTATTCACGTCCTGCCTCCCCAAACCGCCAATCATCAGGCGGTCGTATCAGTTTCGCAGGGAATGACCGCCTGCGCAATTGTCAATCTAAAGAGCGAATGCTTGCGCCGAAGCAGCGGTGATTTCTCCGCAAACATCCTATCGGAGAAAGCGTCGCGGGTCCGTTTCCCCATCTGAAGGCATGTTCAATGGCCGCCAAAGGTTTATCTCGCGGCGCAAACCCTTTAAGGGATCGAAAAAAGGAGCGCTGCATGACACCGAAGGCGGTTTTCTGGGACATGGACGGGACGCTGGTCGACAGCGAACCGCTGCATGAGGCAGCCCTCATCGCAGCGATGCGCAATGCCGGCCTCACGCCGCCAGCCGATCTGCACGAACGCGTGCTCGGCGTCGCCGCCTGGCCGGTCTACGAAATGATGCGCGACGAGTTCGGGCTGCAACTGCCCTTCGACGAATGGATCGTTCACAAATACGAGCATTACCTGCCGCTGGTCGAGGGGCTGAAGCCGCGCCCAGGCGCCATCGAGATCTTCAAGGAGTTGCGCGCGCTCGGCGTGCAGCAGGCGGTGGTCTCAAACTCGGATCGGATGATCGTCGACGCCAATCTGCATATGGTCGGGCTGACCTACCCCGGCATGAAGACGATCAGCCGCAACGATGTGCGGGAGGGCAAGCCGCACGCGGAGCCTTTCCTTCGCGCCGCCTATCTGGCAGACGTCGATCCCGCGCACGCCGTCGCGGTCGACGACAGCTGGCCGGGCGCCATGGCGGGCCTGGCGGCGGGAATGAAGACGATCTTCTGGCCTGAAAAGCCGATGGAAGGACCGCCCGGCGCCATTGTCATCAACAGCGCCGGGGAATTGCGGGCTCAGCTCGGACTGTAGCGTTCAGTTCCGGTACACCGGCTCCTGCTCGTCGAGGATCGCCTTCAACTCGGCGAGATGACGTTCGGCCTGGCCGGGATAGTTGTCCATCTCGCTCGCCGCCTTCTCGGCGATCGCGTCGGACAGGGTGCGCAGCGGCCGGCCCGTCCACAGGGCCTTGATGTAGGTCTCGGCGGCACGCTCGAAATAGAACATGCGGTTGAAGGCGTCGGCGACGGTGTCGCCGATGACCAGCACGCCATGGTTGCCCATCACCATCACCTTGACCTTGGGGTCGGCGAGAAGCTGCGAGCAGCGCTCGCCCTCTTCCTCGAAGGCCAGTCCGCCATAATGGGCGTCGACGACGTGACGGTTGAAGAACATCGCCGAATTCTGGTCGATCGGCGGCAGCGTCGAGTCGGCAAGCGAGGCCAGCACGGTGGCGTGGATCGAATGGACGTGCATGACGCAGCGCGCGTGCGGCACGTTGCGATGGACGGCGCCGTGCAGGCCCCATGCCGTGGGGTCGGGTGCATTCGGCCCGGAAAGCGTCTCGGGGTCGTTGGCGTCGATCTCGATCAGGTCGCTCGCCTTGATGCGCGAGAAATGCACCTGGTTCGGGTTCATCAGGAACCTGGTGCCGTCGTCGTTGACCGCCAGCGAGAAATGGTTGGCCACCGCCTCATGCATGTTGAGCCGCGCCGTCCAGCGGAAGGCGCAGGCGAGATCGACGCGCTCTTCGTAGAATGGCAGGTTGGTGAGCGTTTCCTTCTGCAGGCGGGCGATGCTCATCGAAAATATCCTCCGGTTTGGCCCAGAATGCCGCGCGCCGCTGGTGCCCGCAACCGCTTTCGCTTGGTGCAGAAGGCCAGTTATGCCGCGGTGCTTGCGGCGCCAACGGTTCGCAGTCCGCCGTGCTCGATGATGAAATCGATTACCTCCCGCAGGCCCTTGCCGCGCGAAAGATCGGTGAAGCCGAACGGCCGCTTGCCGCGCATGCGGCCGGCGTCGCTCTCCATGACGTCGAGATTGACGTTCACATAGGGCGCAAGATCGCTTTTGTTGATGACCAGGAAATCGGACCGCGTGATCGCCGGGCCGCCTTTGCGCGGAATTTCTTCGCCCTGGCAGACCGAGATGACGTACAGCGTGAGATCCGCAAGGTCCGGCGAGAAGGTGGCGGCAAGGTTGTCGCCACCGGATTCGATGAAGATGATGTCGAGGTCGGGAAACTTGCGGTTGAGCTCGGCGATCGCCTGCAGATTGATCGAGGCATCCTCACGGATGGCGGTGTGCGGGCAGCCGCCGGTCTCGACGCCGACGATACGGTCCTCCGGCAGCGCCTGCAGCCGGGCCAGCATCATGGCGTCCTCCCTGGTGTAGATGTCGTTGGTGACGACGGCGATGGAGAACTCGTCGCGCAGCGCCTTGCAGAGTTTTTCGGTGAGCGTCGTCTTGCCGGAACCGACGGGGCCGCCAATGCCGATACGAAGGGGGCCGTTGGGTTGTGTCATGTCGGAAACTCCGTGATGGCAAGGACTGCGAAGCCGAGCCCGATCAACAGGCAGAGCGGCGAATAGAAACTGGAATCGAGCCGAGCGAAAGGCTGTTGCGGCGCCAGCCGGCGCCACCAGGGCGTGAAACCGGCAATGCCGCGCCCCAGGAACACCAGTCCGATCAGCATCGCGGTAGCCGCGAGGCCCTGCTTGGGAAACGGCGAGGCAAAGAAACCGATGAGCGCCAGCGGCCACAGCGTTGCCAGGCCGAGGCAGGCGGCAACGGCGAAACTGGCGAACGGCGTCGGCATTTCGTTGACGCAGCGAAAGCCGACGACAGCGTGGGCGCAGGACGCCGCGTCCCTGCCCGGCCAGACGCCGCCTATGCCCCAATAGACATGCAGTGCCGTGATCAGCAGCAGGACGAAGGAGAGGACGAAGGCGAGGAGGATCATGAGCGGAACAATCGCGAATACTGGGTTTCGTGCTTCATGGCCATGACGTCGGAGACGAAGGCGCAGCCGCCGAGGTCGTCCAATGTCGAGCGGGACGCGCGGGCAGCGGTCGAGAGCGCCAGCGGCTCGAAACCCGCGAGCAGCGTCGTCGCCTCGTTCTGGCCGATCATGCCGAGCCGGATCGCGGCCTGGACGAGGTTGGAGAAGAAGGCTTGCGCGAAGGCGCACAGCGCGTCCTCAAGCGCGATGCCATTGCCGCCGGCCACGGCTCCGACGGCCACGCAATAGGCGCAATCGGCCGGCAAGCGCTCCAGCACGGCAGTGGGCCAGGCGGCGGCTGCTTTGAGGAAGGCCGCGCCTTGCAGCATGGTCTCGGCGTGGCGTTCGCGCGAGCCGGCCAGTGCCTCGGCCAGTGCGACAACCTCGGCCAGATCGCCACCTTCACGGGCGCGGCGCCAGCTTTCGGCGAACAGCACGGCATCGTTCCAGCCCGAGCCCATCTCGACCAGCGCCTCCAGCCAGCCGGCAAGGCCGGCGGCATTGGTCACCAGCCCATCTTGCACCGCGCGCTCGAGGCCATGGCTGTAGGCAAAGCCGCCGACCGGAAAGGCCGGCGACAGCCACGCCATCAGCCGTAGCAGGGCGATGCCGGACGGCTGGTCAGTCATGATCATGGTGGTGATCGTGCGAATGCGCGTGGCTGTGCGCATGCGCTTCGCTATGGCTGTGCGCATGCGCATGGCCGTGATCATGCCCGCCGGAATAGGCGCCGCGCACCGGCTTGAACGGCTGGGAGACGTCGCGCACCGTGGCGCCTAGCCCCTCCAGCATCGCCTTGATGACGTGGTCGCGCAGGATGAGGATACGGTGCGCCTCGATGCCGGCGGCGAGATGGCGGTTGCCGATATGCCAGGCGAGTTCGGCGAGATGCACGGCGTCGCGGGCGCGGATGTCATAGACCTCTTCGGGCGCCGCGATGATCTCGATATGGCCGCCATCCTCCAGCACCAGCCGGTCGCCATCGTTCAGAGCGACAGGCTCGGGCAGGTCGACCAGCACCTTGCTGCCGTCGGCAAGTTCGATAGCGCGGCGGCGCAGATGCCGCTCGTCATGGGCGAGAACGGCACGGCCGGACGGCGCGGTGGTTGCGGCCGTGCCGGCGGGCAATACGGAGACGGCGCGCGGGAATTTGGTGAAGTCGGTGTTGAGGTTGAGCTTCATTTCATGGAACCTCCATCAGAGCGCCGCGCGTCCCCTTAGACGTGCAAAGGACGCTCTAACACGTTTGAACCTATGCATCGTGCTTTCCGAAAATCGATTCCGATTTTCGGGCCGATGCATTGGCTTGCGCCCGGGTCCGGGCCGGCCGCGCCAGAAGGCGATCGAAATAGCTATTGACGCGCTCGGAGTCGATCGGGAAACGGCCGGCACGCGCCCAGCCGCCCATGTCGCCGAGCAGCACGTCGACGGCGGAAAACCGGTCGCCGAGCGCGAACGGCTTGTCGCCGAGCCGGCGCTCCAGCGCCTTGACCTCCGTGGCGAAGTCAAAGGCCGCGGCAGGACCGACATCGACCCGCACCTCCCTGGGCAGGAGGAAACGGTGGCGCAATTTGTTCCACAGCGGCGCCTCGAACTCGCTCTGGGCAAAATGCATCCAGGAATCCATTTCGGCGCGGCCAGCGAGACCGGGATTGGCGCCCATACCTTTATCGGCGTGCTTGTCGGCGAGATAGACGCAGATCGCCGCCGAATCCGTCACCGTCAATTCACCGTCTATGAGGATCGGCACCTTGCCCGACGGATTGAGCGCATAGGCTTCGGGCGAGCGCAGCTTGACCTCGACGAACTCATAGGGCTGGCCGAGTTCCTCCAGCATCCAGAGGACGCGACTGACCCGGGATCCGCGCGATCCGACGGCCTTGTACATCGTTGAACCCTGCCTTTCCCGAGCAGCCTAGTGCATCCGCGGCCGTCATACGATCGTGTCGAAGAGCCGCAGGATGAACGATATCTGGTAGATCAGCGCTGCCGCGACGAAGGCGATGTGGAACCGGCGGTCGCGCACCAGGATCGCGACGACGCACAGCACGACGAAGACCGGCGTGCGGAACAGATACTCGCTGCCGAAGCGGGCGAAATGCTCAGGCCCCTTCAGCAAAGTGTCGACCACGTCGAGCAGGTAGGTCGCCGCCAGCAGGCCGAAGAACCAGGCGCGGCGCGAATAGAAGAAATCCTCGTAGCTGGTGTAGTCCAGCATCGAATCCGGAAACAGCAGCGCGCAGAGCAGGAACAGGGTGATCGCGTAGAAAATGATGAACAGGTACTTGCCGAAGGTCCATGTTTCGATGGTGTAGAGGCCGAACTCCCACCACCAGAAATGCACCAGCATCAACAGCACCGAGGCGACCCAGGCCAGATGCACCGTGTAGAGCCGGTATTGGCCGGGATGCTGGACAATGCGCGCCACCCCCGACAGCAGGCGCGCGACGCCAAGCCCGATCACCATGCCCATGACGATGCGAATATGCGGGAAAATGTCGTGGGCGGAGGCTATTTGCTGGTCCATAGATAGCTAATAATGCTCTCGATGCTATGAAAAAGCTCTAGCGGACCACGTGGTGCTATTCGCGAATAAGCTGATCCGATGACCACGGCGTGCCGGGAAAATAGTCATGGTCGAGAATTTCCCTGATCGAATACGGACAGTCCGCGGGGAAATTGCCCTCCCTCAGGCCGGTCTCGTCCGCCGCCTTCAATCTCGCTATTTTGAATTCTCGTCCGAGCCGCCGTCCCGGATAGGCTTTCAAGCTAGGGCTTTCATCGAGCAGATCTTCGATCTGAAATCGCTGCTCGCGGATGGTCAGCAACCATCCAGCTTTGCGCCTTTCGGCCTGAAATTCCCATTTGAGCAAATGCAGGAGCAAGGTGCCAAGTCTACTCGCAATTTCTCTTTTGTCGCTCCGCCCCAAGCTCTCGATCTCCTCCGCCAGGTTATCGCGATCGAGGTCTGAGAGGCGACCTTCGCGCAACAGCGCGCCTTGCTCGGCGCACCACTGAGCATAATCGGCCTCATAGGGCGTCAATTGCTGTTTTCGAAAAATCTTGTTCATTTAAGTGATATTGCTCTCAAAGCACGTAATTTCCAAGCCAGACGGAAAAGGTAGACCCTTATCCGAACCCTTCGGCGCAACATTCCGCTGCCGCAGTTGACGAAGCGCATGCGCTTTCATGGCAGTTCATTGCCCATTCATGAATTTCAGCGGAACGTCTCAAAACAGAAAGTACCTTTGCGCCATCGGCAGCACGGTCGCTGGCTCGCAGGTCAAGAGTTCGCCATCGGCGCGAACGTCGTAGGTTTCCGGATCGACCTCGATATGCGGCGTGGCGTCGTTGAGCACCATCGAGTGCTTGCCGATGCCGCCGCGCGTGTTTTCGACGGCGACGAACTGCTTGTCGACGCCGAGCCGGCCGTGCAAACCGGACTCGAGCGCGGCCTTCGAAACGAAGGTCACCGACGAATTGGTCCGGGCTTTGCCATAGGCGCCGAACATCGGCCGGTAGTGCATCGGCTGCGGCGTCGGGATCGAGGCGTTGGGGTCGCCCATCGGGGCGGCCGCGATCATGCCGCCGATCAGCACCATGTCCGGCTTGACGCCGAAGAAGGCCGGGTTCCACAGCACCAGATCGGCGCGTTTGCCGACCGCGATCGAGCCGATGTCCTTCGACAGGCCGTGCGCGATGGCCGGATTGATGGTGTATTTGGCGATGTAGCGGCGGACGCGGAAATTGTCGTTGTCGCCCGTCTCCTGAGGCAATGACCCGCGCTGACGCTTCATCTTGTCGGCCGTCTGCCAGGTGCGGATCGCCACCTCGCCGACCCGGCCCATGGCCTGGCTGTCCGACGAGATGATCGAGAAGGCGCCGATGTCGTGCAGGATGTCCTCGGCCGCGATGGTCTCCTTGCGGATGCGGCTTTCGGCAAAGGCGATGTCCTCGGGGATCGACGGCGACAGGTGGTGGCAGACCATCAGCATGTCGAGATGCTCGGCGAGCGTGTTGACTGTGTAGGGCCGCGTCGGGTTTGTCGAGGACGGGATGACGTTGGGCAGGCCGCAGACCTTGATGATATCAGGCGCATGGCCGCCACCGGCGCCCTCGGTGTGGAAGGCATGGATGGTGCGGCCCTTGATCGCCGCCACCGTGTTCTCGACAAAGCCGCTCTCGTTGAGCGTGTCGGTGTGGATCATCACCTGGACATCGTAATCGTCGGCCACCGACAGGCAGCAGTCGATCGCCGCCGGCGTCGTGCCCCAGTCCTCGTGCAGCTTGAGCGAGCAGGCGCCGCCCAGCACCATCTCCTCGAGCGCGGCCGGCAGCGAGGCATTGCCCTTGCCCGACAGGCCGATATTCATCGGGAAGGCGTCGAAGGACTGGATCATGCGTGCCATGTGCCACGGCCCCGGTGTGCAGGTCGTTGCCAGCGTGCCATGCGCCGGACCGGTCCCGCCGCCGAGCATGGTGGTGATGCCCGACATAAGCGCTTCCTCGATCTGCTGCGGGCAGATGAAGTGGATATGCGCGTCGAAGCCGCCCGGGGTCAGGATCTTGCCCTCGCCGGCGATGATTTCCGTGCCGGGGCCGATGATGATGGTGACGCCGTCCTGCGTGTCCGGATTGCCGGCCTTGCCGATGGCCGCGATGCGGCCATCCCTTAAACCTATATCGGCCTTGAAAATGCCGGCGCTGGCATCGATCACCAGCGCATTGGTGATGACGGTGTCGACCGCACCTTGGGCACGGGAAACCTGGCTCTGACCCATGCCGTCGCGAATGACCTTGCCGCCGCCGAATTTCACCTCCTCGCCATGGATGGTGAAATCCTTCTCGACCTCGATGAAGAGTTCGGTGTCGGCAAGCCGCACCTTGTCGCCGACCGTCGGGCCATACATCTGGGCGTAGGCGGCACGCGTTAGTCTGGCCATCAGCGATTGCTCCCGAAATGCGGTGTTGGTAAAGCCGGGCTGCACATTGCCGCCCTCCAATGGTCACGCAATGACCCGCTGGGCGACACCTTCCGGACCCATTTGGCGGTTGAGGTGGAAGGGTCACCCCAAAACGACCGTTTGCCAAATCGATGGAAGGAAAATCCATGCGCAAAGCGATAATTCTTGCAGCCGCCGCCAGCCTGATGCTGGCGGGTGCCGCCAGCGCCCAGCAGCAGCCCGCGCAACAGCCCGCCCCGACTACGCCGGCTCCAGCCGCGCCCGGCGGTCAGCAGGCCGCGCCGGCGATCCAGAGCGTCAACGTGATCGACATCAGCGAGTTGCCGAAGGACACCCAGACGCAGGTCAACCAGGTCATTGCCCAGCGTGGCGATGCCGGCCTGCAGAAATTGCGCAGTTCGATCGATGCCACCCCCAAGGTGAAATCCGCCCTCCAGGCCAAGGGCATGACGTCGGCCCAGGTGGTCGCGGCCAGCATGGAGCCGAACGGCGCGCTGACCCTGATCACCAAGAAAGCCAGCTGACGAACCGGCGCGGCGGGCCGGTATCCGGTCCGCCCACCGAACCGGAGAGGGAACCGTGACAGGGCTGGGGACGTTTCGTTTCAAAGGCCTTGAAGCAAACTGCGAAAGCGAACGATGACCCTCACCACCCTGCCCGATCCCCGATGCCATGCGCGATGGTTGCATGTCATTGCCGCGGCTGCGTTTCTGGCGGCGAGTGTCCCGCGGGCGGCGCTCAACGCGCAGGGCCTGGAAAGTCCCGAGACCGTCGACCGCATCGTCGGATCGCAAGTTAACCAGGAAGAGGCCAAGACGACCGCTGAAATCGGAAAAGTCAGTTCGGCGATCGACCGCACGCGCGAAAACATCAGCACGGTGCGCAAGACGTCCAAGCTCGACAAGGTCGATATCGTGTTCCTCACCGACGCGGCGCGCAGCGAAGGCGGCCCGCCGCCAGCCATCGAGAACAAGGTTCGGCAGCATCAGGACGATGTCACTGAGCTGCGCAAGGAGATCGAGGCCAACGCCCTGCTTTTCAATGCCCTCGATTCGCGGCGCGTCCTTGCACAGGACGTTCTCGCCGTGGAGTTCGACGATCCGGGAAAGATCGTCATCTATGCGGCCGCCAAGCCCTCGGGCTGAGCCCCACGCAGCGCTTGCGCGCGCTGGCCTTGCCGGCCACGCATAAGAAGCCCTCACAGCTTGCCCATCACCTTCTGCTGGAAGCCATGGATTTCACGCTTGCCGCCAAGCGGCACCAGCGTGACGTCCCGTTCCTGCCCCGGCTCGAAGCGCGTTGCGGTGCCGGCGGCGATGTCGAGGCGCATGCCGCGCGCCCGTTCACGATCGAATTTCAGCGCCTCATTGGTTTCGTAGAAATGATAGTGGCTGCCGACCTGGACCGGTCGGTCCCCACTGTTGGCCACTTTCAGGATGACGGTCGGCAGACCCTTGTTGAGCTCGATGTCGCCTTGAACGGGGATGATTTCGCCTGGGATCATGGGTCCTCACACGACGCCGAAGGCGAGGCCGATGCCGATCGCCGCGCAGGCGGCGCCCATGACGCGGGCCACGCCGCGGGACCTCATGCCGAGGCCAAGCCCGACGGCGATGCCGATCGCATGGAGCAGCACGGTGGCGACGGCAAAACCGGCCATATATTCGAGGCCGCCGGCATTTTCCGGCACGTCCGTGCCATGGGCATGGCCGTGCAACAGCGCGAACAGGCCGATGATGGCGACACCGGCCGAAACAGGCAGATCGACCGCCAGCGCCACCAGCAGGCCGAGCGCCACGACGGAGGCCAGTATACCCGGCTCGACGAAGGGCAGCGGCACATGGGCCGTGCCCAGGGCCGCGCCACCGAGCATGACGCCGACGAACGCCGCCGGCCAGACCCAGATCGCCTTACCGCCCTTGAGGGCCGCCCACAGACCGACGGCGAGCATCACCGTCATATGGTCGAGGCCCGACAGCGGATGCGTGAAGCCGGCCATGGCGGAGGAGGTCGTGCCGATGCCGACATGGGCGTAGGCAGGCATCGCCGCGGCCACGAGCAGGATCGCCGAGAGGCACAGGCGTTTGACAGGGATCATCTAACTTGCCTTTCGTTTTGCGGTGTCAGGCGGCCTTGCGGGGGCCGCAGCCCTCGGCCTTGAGCACGCGTTTGGTCGAAGCCGGATGTTTCTTCAGCATCGCGGCGGGGCGGATCGGCCGGGCCGTAAAATTGCCGCCGCAGTTCGGGCAGACGCCGCCAAGCACGCTTTCGACGCAGCCGGCGCAAAAGGTGCACTCGAAAGTGCAGATCCGCGCATCCGTCGCTTCCGGCGGCAGGTCCTTGTCACAGCATTCACAGTTCGGGCGCAGTTCAAGCATGTCTCTCTCCTCACCGGATCGGGTCGTGCACGGTCACCAGCTTGGTGCCGTCGGGAAAGGTCGCTTCCACCTGTACGTCATGGATCATCTCGGCAATGCCTTCCATCACCTGCGCGCGGCTGACGACATGGGCGCCGGCCTCCATCAGCTCGGCCACCGGGCGGCCATCGCGGGCGCCCTCGACGACGAAATCGGTGATCAGCGCGATCGCTTCCGGATGATTGAGCTTGACGCCGCGCTCCAGCCGCTTGCGCGCCACGATCGCCGCCATGGCGATCAGCAGCTTGTCCTTTTCCCTTGGCGTCAGGTTCATGCGTCTTCCTGAAGTGATGCGGACACAGTCACAGTGACCATAATTTGGGCAGCCCCGCTTTTCCGTTGAGCAATCCGACGAGCGGGACCAGCCGCTGGCGCAGCTGGTAGCCGTCCTCGGCGTAAAGCCTCGCAAGAAGCTTGCCAGATGTCTTCACGGTCCAGACGCTGGCGCCACCCCGGTCGCCAATGATCTCCCTGGCCTGGTCGAGCAGGGCTTCCGCGCGCGGCGACACCAGCAGCAGCGTAGCCACGGCGATCGCGCCATTTGCTATCGCCGGACGGGCCATGATGTCGGCGATATCAGGTCCGATGCGGAAATCCTCGGCGTGGATGAGGGTTCCTTCCCTGCGGATACGCCAGCGGTCGCGAAAAGTGCCCTGTGTGGCACGTTCGCCCATGGCCAGGCGGCCGAAGACGGCCGCTTCCAGCACCAGCGCCTCGGCCCCCGCGGCAAGCTCGACGTCCAACGTACGGACAAACGCGGCGCGATCGAAGACGATGGTTTCCTGCGGCAGCCAGGCGATGCTGCCGTTCTCTCCGACGGTCAGCCTGACCCGGACTTCGGCATGGTCCGATGCGGCGCGATAGACTTTTTCGCAGGCCTGGGTCGTTATCCCCGCGCTGGCATGCGGGCCGACATCGACATCCCAGCCGAGGCGGTCGCCGCCGGTCAGCCCGCCGGCGGTGTTGATCAGGACGGCCTCCAGCGGGCCGGCCGAAACATACGGCAGCCTTATCTTGGCGGAGCCGTCCTGATAGAGGCGCCGCAGCCGCGTGCGGCCGTCAATGCTGGCGCAACCTAGCCGCGCCTTGCCCGCCGCGCGCTGGGCCAGCTGACCTGAAAACCTGGTATTTTCGATCGTATCCACGCCGTCAGGTTAAGCACTGTGGCGCTTTTGTCGACATATAGCTTGTTGCTTGATGGCGTTTCCGTTTCTATAGAGGGAACCACCTTGGTACGGTCAGGCGACGCTTGGCGGAGGGATAAGGCGAAGATCGCGGCCTGATATCGAGGACAAGAAGGCGCCGTTCAGTTGGCGTCGGGAAACGACACAGTGGGGAAGAAACCGAATGGCTGACCAGCTGGCAGCGGACATCATCGAGAAGATCAAGGCCCATGCCGAGCCGGGCGGCGAGGAAATCACCACCACAACCGAATTGACGGCGCTCGGCATCCATTCGCTGGAGCTGACCGAGATCATCTTCGACCTCGAGGAGCAATATGGCATCGAGATCGAGATGAACACGGTCGACGCCTGGAGCAACCTGAAGAACGTCGGCGACATGGTCGAGGCCGTTCGCGCGCTGATCGCGAAAAAAGCCTGACCGAATGCTGAAGCGCGTCGTCATTACCGGCATCGGTGGACTGTGCGGATTGGGCACCGATGCGCAGGCAATCTGGGCCGAGATGCGGGCCGGCCGGTCGGCGATTGGCCCGATCGACAACCCCTTCCTGCACGACCTGAAGGTCAAGACCGGCTGCGAAATCAAAGCCCTGCCGGATCACGGCATCGAGCGCAAGCAACTGGTGTCGATGGATCGCTTCAGCCTGCTGGCGGTGCTAGCGGCGAAAGAAGCCATGCGGCAGTCCGGATTGGTCCCGCATGCGGACAACACCTATCGGATGGGAACCATTGTCGGTGTTGGCGTCTGCGGCTTCGAGACCGTCGAGGAGAATTATCGCGCCATCCTGCTCGAGGGCAAGAATCGCGCCGGTATCTTCACCGTTCCAAGAGTGATGCCGGGCGCCGCCGCCGGTCAGGTCAGCATGCATCTGGGTTTGCGCGGACCGGTGTTCGGCGTCACTTCGGCCTGTTCGTCGGCCAATCATGCCATCGCATCGGCGGTCGACCAGATCAGGCTCGGGCGCGCCGACGTGATGGTGGCCGGGGGCACCGATGCGCCGCTCGTGTGGGGCGTGCTGAAGGGCTGGGAGGCGCTGCGTGTGCTTTCGCCCGACACATGCAGGCCGTTCTCGGCCGACCGCCAGGGGCTGGTGCTGGGCGAAGGCGCCGGCATGGCGGTTCTGGAAAGCTACGACCATGCGATGGCACGCGGCGCCACCATTTTGGCTGAAATCGCCGGCGCCGGCCTTTCGGCCGATGCCTCCGATATCGTCGCGCCGACCGTCGAGGGGCCGGAAGCGGCGATGCGCTTCTGCCTGGCGGATGCCGGGCTCAATCCCGAAGACATCGACTACCTTAACGCGCACGGCACCGGCACCAAGGCCAACGACCAGATCGAAACCCTCGCGATCAAGCGCGTCTTCGGCGACCATGCGCGCGCGCTATCCGTCTCCTCGACCAAGTCGATGCACGCGCATTGCCTCGGCGCCTCGGGCGGGCTGGAGATGATCGCCTGCGTCATGGCGATCCGCGAAGGCGTCGTGCCGCCAACGGCGAATTACCGCGAGGCCGATCCCGACTGCGATCTCGACGTGACGCCGAATGTCGCGCGCGAGCGCAAGGTGCGCGCCGCCATCAGCAATGGCTTTGCCTTTGGCGGCACCAATGCCGTGCTGGCCTTCAAGGCAATCTGACCCCGGGCGGTTACCACCGGCCGGGCGGTCACCACCTGGCCGCGCGGTCACCACCGTTCGCGCGGTCCGAATTGGGTGACTGTCCGTGCGTGGTGAAAGCGGCGCCGCCATATTGATCCGGCCTCGCCGCAGCCCTAATTCTTGGCCGACCCGCCAATATCGCGCCGCTTGGTGCGCATCCCCCCGATCAGGAGTTCCCGATGGCCGACCTGTCCGCCTTTCCGATCGCAAGCCGCTGGCCGGCCAAGCATCCGGACCAGATCCAGCTCTATTCGGCAACGACGCCGAACGGCGTGAAGATCTCGATCGCGCTGGAGGAAATCGGCCTGCCCTATGAGCCGCACCTGATCAACATCGGCAAGAACGAGAGCTGGACCCCGGAATTCCTGTCGCTCAATCCCAACGGCAAGATCCCGGCGATCATCGATCCCGACGGACCGGACGGTGCGCCGATCGGCCTGTTCGAATCCGGTGCGATCCTGCTCTACCTGGCGGAAAAGACCGGCCTGCTCATGCCTGTCGACGCGGCGCGGCGCTACGAGACGATCCAGTGGGTCTTCTTCCAGATGGCGGCGATTGGGCCGATGTTCGGCCAGGTCGGGTTCTTCCACAAATTCGCCGGCCGCGAGATCGCCGACAAGCGGCCGCTGGAGCGCTACCGCGACGAATCGCGCCGCCTGCTCGGCGTTCTCGACGTCAGGCTGAAGGGCCGCAAGTGGATCATGGACAATGACTACACCATCGCCGACATCTCGCTGCTCGGCTGGGTGCGCAACCTGATCGGCTTCTACGAAGCCCGCGATCTGGTCGGCTTCGACGATTTCGCCAATCTGGCAGCCTGGCTGGAGCGAGGCCTGGCGCGGCCGGCGGTGCAGAAAGGCCTGACCATTCCGGCGCGAGGCTGAACCCGTCAGCCCACGGGAAGAGCGGCCTACTTTGCTTTCGCCTTGGGTCCGCCCCTGCCGACCACGGAGGCGGCAAGGGATGCCACGCCACGCGCCGTGGCCACGACCGCGCCAGCGGCGACATTGGCCGCGGTGCGAACCTTCGAGCCGCCGCCTGCTTTCGAGCCGCCGGCCACGGCCGGCTTCTTCGCCTGGGCGGGCTTGGCGGCCGATTTCGGCGTGGCCGCTTTCGACCCTGGCACGACTTTTTTCGGCGCCGCCTTGCCGAAGGCCTTCGCATCCTTGGAGCGCTGGGCGATCGCCGGGCCAGCCCCGGCCGTCGACCGCGGCGCTCTCGGTTGTGCTGACTTGCCCCTGGCGGGCTTTTTTGCGTTTGTTGCCATCGGACGGAATCCCTCTTCTGGCATGATTGCCTGATCGGGATAACGCGTTGTAAGTCTTAAGGTTCCCGCCGAAAAATACTGAAAATTAACCGGGTTGACCAAAGACCAGGTCGGCCGCCCGGCGCCGCGCAAGCACGCGTTCGATGTTGGGCATGTCGTTGGAGGCGATCCAGGCGCGCGCATCCGCGTCGGAACGTCCATGCTCGTGCCAGCGTTCCATCAGGCGGCGTTCGAGCTCGTTGCGCGGCACGTCGACGAAGATCGAGAAATCGAACAGCGGCGCCAGGCGCGACCACGGCTCCTCGTCGAGCAGCAGGTAATTGCCTTCCACCAGGATGAACTTGGTCTCGGCGCCGACAATCGCCGCGGCGGCGCGCGACAATTCCATGCCGCGGTCGAACACCGGAATGGCAATCTCGGCCTCGCCGGCGCGGATGCGCTTCAAAAGCGTCTCGAAGCCGCCAAAGTCGAACGTGTCGGGCGCGCCCTTTCGCGCCCGCAGACCGCGCCGCTCGAGCACGATGTCGTCATAGTGGAAGCCGTCCATGGGCACGACCTCCACCGCGCCTTCCGGCAAAAGGTCATGCAGGCTTGCCGACAGTGTCGACTTGCCGGCGCCCGGCGGCCCGGCAATGGCGACGATGAAGCGATTTGCCTTGCCGGCACGCTTGAAGATGGTGGCGGCGAGGTGGGCGATTTCGGACATTTTTCGGCTCCTTCCGCGGATTTTGGACGCATCTTGTCGGCGGTCGCTTGAAATTTCAAACCGCGATTTGCACGATTTAGAGCGACCGGTTGTGGAGTCAGCAGTGGCGACTGCGATTAGTCCCTTGCGGCTTTGTCTTCAGCGCGCCGCTGGCTGGCCGATACGCAGAAATTCGCTATCGAACGGGACCTCCGATGCCGCGGCGCCAGCCAACCGCAGGTGGCCACCCGCCGTGGTGATCGCGCGCGGAGGCCCGCCACCCGACAGGGGCAACGCACCGATGACATGGCGGAACGAGACGCGATCCTGGCCGAGCGCGAACGCGGTCGCCACGCCCTCGCGCTTCAGCCAGTTGTCGCCCAGCGAGGCGGCGTGGCCGACCGCGGTGCGCCCATCCTCGATGCCGAGCACGCCGAGATGGCGGCCGCTCCACGGCGCGTAGTCGCGCCCGCCATTGCTGAACCAAAGCATGGTAACAGGCAGTTCGGCCGGGTTCTTCAGCACCAGCACCAGATCGTCCTCGGCCTGGCGCGCCAGCGCGGTCCAGCCCGGCCCGCCATGGTCGGCCTCGACCAGGGTGAGGAAATCCTCGCGCCGGTCATCCATGCGGTAATCCGCCAGATCGAGCGTGCCGCCGCCGGCAGCGGGGAAATGCCCGAGGTCCGAAGACCGACCGGGGTAGGCCAGCATGAAGCGGCCGCGCGCGGGGTCCGGCTCCAGCGGATCGGCTGGCGTGGCGGCAAACCGCTTCGGCGAGAAAGCCAGCCTGCCGCCGCCTTTCATTGCCGTCATCGGGTGATGGGCGACCGAGATCGCGCCGGACCCGCCGGAAAACACATGTTCCTGGTAGAGAAAAGGATGGTCGTCGCGCAGCGTGAAAATCTTGTCGACGCTGGCGCCCATCACCTTGTGGCGCAGCCGGAAAACCGCGCGCCAGCCGCCATCCGTGGCGCCGCTGTCGACCACATCCCAGGCGCTGTTGGCCGGCCAGCCATGCAGCGGCGCCTCCTCGACATCGCTGCGCGAAAACGGCGCGCACAGAAAGTCGCCGGAGAGCCGGACGGTGCCCCGCGGCAGGTCTGGAGGCAGCGTCTCGCCCGCGTCGACCCAGGGTGCGCGGTGCAGCGGCTTCAATCGGCGCGCGCCGCTCTCGATGATCATGTCGGCGATGTGGCCGACCGTGAGGTCGAGCGAAACCGAAATGCCCTTGGCGTTGATCGTGACTGTATCCATGGCTCTCTCACCCGAATCCGAAGGGTGCCAAGAAGAACCCGTTCGGCGCACCGCGCAAGCGCGCGGGCGCGTATTTTGCATCGGTTTCGCGCTCGCTTCGTCGGAAAATGCCAGCCCTATTGCCGCTTGTAGTCCCGCACCGGCGATTTCGTCCCGTCGGTATAGGTCACCTGCACCGACATCGAGGTCACGCCTTCGGCGACCTTGAAATAGGGCTGGAAATCATCGGGGATGGCGTAGGGATCCCTGGCATTGCAGGGCGGCATGGGAAGGGTCTTGTCGAGCGCGGCACCATTCAGGCTGTAATGCACTTCCTTGATGGCGCAGCGGTAGGACAGCATCTGCGTGAAATAGACCAGCCCATGATTGCCGCTGGCGTCGAAGGCGATCCATGAGGTCCAGAACTGGTCGAGGATCTGCTTGTTGCCCTGTTGCAGGGCGGCATCCGGGTCGAAGCCTATGTCGAACGGGCCTGTCTCGCGCCCCCTGATGTCGAGGTATTTGATCGCGATCGTGGTCTGCGCCGTGCTGTCGGGCAATTCGAAGCTCGGATTGGGCATCGGCTTGCCGGTTCGCTGGTCGTTGAGCGCCAGCAGGCCGGTGTCGGTGAAGGGACCGCTGCCGCCAAGACGCCAGGATATCGCGGTCGCCGGCTCGGGCAGCGAAATGGTCATCGACCAGCCCTGGTTGGAACGCATCGGCGTCAGCGACGGCGCAAAGCGGGCGGGGTCGAGCACGTCGCCAAGGGCCGCCAGCCGGCCGCGGCCGCGGTCCAGCCAGTCGGCAAGCTGGGTCTGGTCGACGAAATATCCGAGCAGCCCGCCATCCTTCTCGTAAGAGACGAACTTGGTCAGCGCCTGGGCTTCGCTGCGCTTATCGGCCAGCGTCTGGCTGCCGAGCCGATCCTCCGAGAACTCCTGCGCCAACAGGAAATAGGCCGGCGCATAGTCCGGATTGGCCACGATGAAGGCGTTGAGCTTGTCGAGCCGCTGGGTATCGTCGAACTGCAGCAGGTGGACGAGCTTGATCGATGGCGCCTTGGCTTTCTCCGCGAGCTGGCCGAACACCTCGCGGGCGCCGGCCTTGCCATCCTGGACCCGCAGAAGTGTGGCAAAGCGCGTATAGGGGTCGATGGCGTCGACATCGAAGCCGGCAAAGGCGAGGTAGGAGCGCCGCGCGTTGAGCATGTCGCCCGAGAGCTCGTAGACGCGGGCATTGTGGTAGAACTCGTCCGGCCGCTTCGGCTCGGCGATGGCGCCGCCTTGCGCGGCCAAGGTGGCAAACCCCTTGGCTATCGTGTCGATCGAGGCGGCGATCTGCTCAGTCGTCGCCTGAAGCTTTTCGGCCTGGGCCACTTGCTGCTGCTGGCCGCCCACGAGTGTCTCGGTGGTTTGCTTGACCGCTTCGACGGTCCTTTGCGTCGCGGCGCCTTGGGCCGCTTGCTGCTGCTGGGCGGAGGCGATCTGATCGGTTTTCTGGGCAACCGTGTCGGTCGATTTCTTGACCTCTTCGACGGTCTTCTGGGTTTGCGTGACCGTCTGCTCGATCCTGGCCACCTTTTCGGCGACGATGCCCATCGACTGCTGCAGTTGCGCGACCGCCGGCACCAGGCTGGCGATGATGCCGTTCTGCGAATTGGTCTCCTTCTGCACGGCGTAGACGCCGCCGGCAACCGCCGCCGCACTGGTGGCGAACACCAGCGCCGGCAGCGCCTTGGCCGCCAGCACGAGCCTGAGCACGATGGCAATGGCGATGATGACGGCCGCGATCGAGGCAGCCAGCGCGATATAGGCGGCGAACGGCGCCAGCGGGTTGAGGATGTCGGAAACGGCGCCGCCGATGAAGGCGATGCTGCCGGCCCATTTGCCGGTGCGGCTGAGCGACGCCCTGATCAATGACGGCGCGGCGCCAGCCCCAATGTCAGCCATTTTGCGAGCCCCCCTGCCGCCAGATGCCACGCTCCTTCCCACGGGAAACGCTGCTTTGGCAAGGAAAGACAGGAAACGGGCGATTTCGGGGCGGTGGCAAGGCCTGGTTCCTCTTCCCCGCTTTGGCGGGTGGGGAAACAGGTCGCGCCGGCACTCGACATTCCCGGGGCTAACCGGCATTAACCAAATGGACGCACCCGCCGCGTTACGTTAGCTTCGCCTTATCTCAGCAACAGCATCGCCAGAACAGTCCAGCCCTTGTCCTTGCCGCGTCTCTTTCCGCTCTTCCAGAAAATCCTGGCTGTCCTGGCCCTGGCGGCCCTGACGGCCGGCTGCTCGACCACGGCCCCGCCCGACAGCGTTCTGGCCGTGCCGGCGCCGCCGCAGAAATACGCGGCCATCGTCGTCGACGGAAAGAGCGGCAAGCAGCTGTTCGAGGTCAATTCGACGGCGCAGCGTTATCCGGCCTCGCTGACCAAGATGATGACGCTCTATCTGCTGTTCGAGGCGATGGAGACCGGCCGCGTCACCAAGGAAACGCAGATCCCGGTTTCCGACCACGCCGCCTCGCAGCCGCCGACCAAGATGCGTTTCCGGCGCGGGGAGACGATCGATGTCGATTCCGCCGTCCGCGCCATCGTCGTCAAATCGGCCAATGACGTGGCGGTGGCGGTGGGCGAATATCTCGGCGGCTCTGAAGACCAGTTCGCCGCCATGATGACATCCAAGGCGCGCCAGCTCGGCATGAGCAGCACCACCTTCCGCAACGCATCGGGCCTGCCCGACGACGGCCAGATGACGACCGCCCACGACATGGCGGTGCTCGGCATGTCGCTGCAGCGGCGCTTCCCGCAGCACTTCCATTATTTCTCCGAAAGCGACTTCATGTTTCGCGGCCGGCTGGTGCGCGGCCATAATGACATGCTCGGCCGCGTGCGCGGCGTGAACGGCATCAAGACAGGCTATATCAGGGCTTCCGGCTTCAACATCGTCACCTCCTACGATGCCGACGGCCGCCAGCTGATCGTGGTGGTGATGGGCGCCGACAGTGCCCGCCAGCGCAACGACCATGTCGAAGCGCTGATCCAGCGCAGCCTGTCGCCCACCATGGCCGACACCAAGACCAGGCTGATGTTCGCCGAACAGCAGTGAAGTGAGGCGTGATCCGCGCAGCGGACAAAAAGCCACTTGCCTGGCTTTTTGAACGATGAACGGTGAAGACACGGTCCGCCCTTGGGCGGACGCCGACCCAAGTCGTGCCTTGGTCACTGTAAAAACCTCACAGCCGGCTACCATCTTGCGACTGTCACGCAATCGTGCGGAAGACGTGGCATAGGCTGCGAAATCCGACAGTGGATAAGCGCCGTCGCCTCAGCGTATCCTAACTTACAGCGCAGGAGCCCATCATGAGCACCGTTCCCAAGGCATCCGAGCAGAAGTCGGCCGACAATGAGAACGACAGCGGCGGCGAATATTTCGAGGCGCCGACCACGCAAGAGGATTTGCACGAGGTTTCCGACGAGCATTTCGACACGCCCGAAGTGCCGGACTCCGAACCGTCAGGCCCCGGCGCATCACGGCTGAAGCCGAAGAAAAAGCCATCGGCGATCTCGGGCCGCAAATTCCGCAAGCGCGACCTTGTGCGCATCGACACGCTGCGCCCGAGCCTCGCCGACCGCATTCATTCGGACCACCCCGACCTGCCCAAGGGCGCGCGCATCAGCCGCGAGGAGCTCGGCCGCTACCGCATGCGCTACATGGAGGAGCTCTTACAGCAGGAGCACGGCGAATTCTCCGAGCTCGACCGCCAGGTGGTGGAATCGATCGCCCGGCAGGACACGATCTCGGAGAACAGTGAAGAAGAATTCGAGGAGCACCGCTCCTTCGCCGACCGCGTTTCCGACAACATGGCCGCATTCGGCGGCAGCTGGTGGTTCCTGATCTCGTTCGCCAGTGTGCTCCTGGTGTGGATCGGCATCAACCTGATCGCGGGCATGGCGGGCGCCTTCGACCCCTACCCCTTCATCCTGCTCAACCTGCTGCTCTCCTGCATCGCCGCCGTCCAGGCGCCGATCATCATGATGAGCCAGAGACGGACGGAGGCCAAGGATCGGCTGCGCTCCTTCAACGACTACCGCGTCAACCTCAAGGCCGAACTGGAAGTCCGCCACCTGCACGAAAAGCTCGACTACCTCATCTCGCGGCAATGGACGCGGCTGGCCGAGATGCAGCAGATGCAGCTCGATGCCATGCATGAGCTGGCGAGCGCCAAGAAGGCAAAGCGGGCGGTGCGCGGGCGGCGGGCGGTGAAGAGCCCGGTAGAGCAGTGAAGGGGTGAGGAGTGGTCCGTGTAGCGGACGAAAAGCCAACTGCTTGGCCTTTCGAGCTTCGAACGCCCTGAGCCTGCGAAGAGCAGGATGCCGTACGCGAGGCCCAGACGCATCAAGCCAAGTTCGCAACGCCGCCAATTGCCCGTTGAAGCCCGCGCCCGCTTCCGCTAAGAAGCCGTGACTTGCCGGTTCGGCCGGCTGGTTCGTTTTCCGGGCTCTTCGCCTTGAAAGCACCCGTAGCTCAGCTGGATAGAGCGCTGCCCTCCGAAGGCAGAGGTCACAGGTTCGAATCCTGTCGGGTGCGCCATGCTTCCAAGGGTCCGTTCCGGACACATAGGTTACGGTTTATACCGGAGACATGGGTAACACTTCTGACCCGAACGGGTTTTGGAGCCAGACTTGGCCACAACCACCACCAGACGTGTCCTGATTACCGGCGCCGGCGCGGCTGACGGCATCGGCTTTGCCATTGCGCGGCAGTTTGGCCGGGCCGGGCATGCGGTTTTCCTGACCGGCGCCAGCGCGCGGGTGCTGGAGCGCGCTGGCGAGCTTCGCGGCGATGGCGTCGATGCCACGGCCGCGGTCGCCGATCTTACCATCGCGACGGAGGTGGAGCGGCTGCGGGCCGAGGTCGGCGCTGTCGCTATCCTGGTCAACAATGCCGGCATGGGATCGCTGGCGTCGCCGTCCGTGGACAAGACGTTCCTGGCGATGAGCGAGGCCGAGTGGGACCGGGGCATCGAGACCAGCCTGAAGACCGCGTTTCTCGTCACCAGGGCGTTTCTGCCGGCGATGGTCGAAACGGGGTATGGGCGCATCGTCAACGTCGCGTCGGTGACCGGGCCGCTGGTATCCTACCAGGGCACCGCCGCCTATTCCGCGGCGAAGGCCGGCATGGTCGGCCTGACCCGGACATTGGCGCTGGAAGCGGCGCGCCACGGGGTCACCGCCAATGCCGTCGCGCCCGGCTGGATCGAAACCGGCGCGTCGAGCGAGGCGGAGCGGATGGCGGCCCTGCATGCGCCGCCGGGCCGCGCCGGCCGGCCCGACGAGGTCGCGGCGGCGGTCGTGTTCCTGGCTTCCGAGAGCGCCAGCTATGTCAACGGCGCCTTGCTGGTGGTCGATGGCGGCAACAGCCTTGAAGAACGCAAGGGATAGACGGCGCGGCCAGTCTCATGCCCTGGCGGATTTCACCTTGGCGCAACTCCTTCCACCGTAATGAGGTGTAACCTCTATCTCGTGAGAAATTTCCCCGCCGCCACTTGGCCGCTGGCACCGTCACTTGACTCAACCATCAGCCTGCACTAATCATAAGTCATGACTGTTGATAGCGCACAGCTTGCCGCCCTGGGCGATCCGACCCGAAGGCAGATTTTCGAGCTGATCGCGGAGCGTCCGCGCTCGGTGGCGGAGGTCACGCGGCAGGTCAGCGTGTCGCAGTCCGCGGTGTCGCAGCATCTCAAGGTGCTTCGCGACTCGCGGCTGGTGCGCGCGGAGCCGAAGGGCGCCAGCAACGTCTACCACATCGATCCGCACGGGCTTGGTCAGATGCGCGCCTGGCTCGACCGGTTCTGGAGCAAGACGCTCGCGGCCTACAAGCTGGCCGTCGAGACCCCACCAGAGGAGTGACCATGAACACCCAGATCCCCATCGCCTCCGTGAAACAATCCGTCGTCGTCGAGGCGCCGATCGAGCGCGCCTTCAAGGTCTTCACCGAGGATTTCGGCAGTTTCAAACCGCCCGAGCATAACCTGCTTGCAGCCCAGATCGCCGAGACGGTGTTCGAGCCTCGCGTCGGCGGCCACGTCTATGACCGCGGCGTCGACGGCAGCGAGTGCCGCTGGGCGCGCGTGCTGGCCTATGAGCCCCCCAACCGCGTGCTCCTGAGCTGGGACATCAGCCCGCACTGGCGCATCGAGACCGATCCGGCCAAGACCAGCGAGTGGGAAGTGCGGTTCACCGCCGAAACGGCTGGGCGTACCCGCGTCGAGATCGAGCACCGCAACCTGGAGCGCCATGGCCAGGGCTGGGAAGGTGTGCGCGACAGCGTCGCCGGCGATCAGGGCTGGCCGCTTTACCTGCAGCGCTATGCCGATCTGGTTGCTCGGCAGGCCTGATCGCGGTTCAAAGGCGCTTCGCCGCCTGGGTGGTCAGGGCGCCACGCCCCTGCACGCCCAGGCGACATTGGCGAACGACCTCGGGCCGTCCGGTCGCCCGGCCTGATAGGCATCGCGGACGGCAGCCTCGGTGCGCTCGCGCTCGGCTGCCTCCAGCGTGGTCACGTATTTGCCGAGCGAGCCCTCGCCGGCTGAAATCGGCGTCCAGTAATCGGCGAAGTCCTGGTAATCCATACGGATCATCAGCTCGGTTTCGGTCACGTCGGCCAGCCCCTGCTCGATGAAGGTCCGCTTCATTTCGCCGGGCTGCATCATCGGCTGGAAGCAATAGCGGCCGCGCAGCTGGCGCCCGCTCTCGCTGAGCGCGGCGACCGTGTCGATCATCATGCGCATGCCCGCCATGCCGCCGAGATGGTCCCACACCACGGCCGCGACCACGCCGCCCGGCCGCGTCACCCGGCGCATTTCGGCAACCGCCTTGCCGGCTTCCGGCACGAAGTGAAGCACCAGCAGCGCCAGCGCGCGGTCGAACGCATGGTCGGCGAACGGCAAGGCGGTGGCGTCGGCCTGCGATATCTCGATGCGCGGATCGGTGTTGCGTCGCTTTGCGGCCTCGACGAAAACAGGCGAAAAGTCGATGGCCGCGATCGCCGCGAGGTCGGCGGATTTCGCCAGTTCGAACGTCAGGCTGCCGGTGCCGCAGCCGACGTCGAGGATCTTTTCGCCAGGGGCGAACCCGGCGAAACCGATGAAGCTGGGCGCGAGCTTTCGGCTCCAGCGGCCCATGAGTTGCTCATAGCCGGACGCGTCATGAACGGTGAAACTCGACGTCATATGCGCCTCCCTTGGCTGCGGGCGCAGGCTAGACCTCTATCAGGATGAAGCCAAGGCAGGGGAGCGCACGGCGGACGCCTGCCTCCGAGTGCGGGAGGAAAAGTCCGGCTCTTTATGCGACACCCTTGAATGCCGCCACGCTCTCGCGCTCCACCAGCGGGCATTCCAGCTTGGTGATTGGATATCGCCCCCGCCCCACTATCGCAGGCGCTTCCAGCTGCTCGATCGCCCATTGGCCCATGGCCATGTGCGGAAGGATCGACGTCGTCAGCGGCGGGAACAAATGCCGGGCGATTTCCTCGTCGTCATAGCCAACGACCGAGATGTCGGCGGGAATGTGCAGGCCGGCTTCCTTCAGGGCTTCGTAGCAGCCGATCGCGGTGCGGTCGTTCTGGCAGAAGATGGCGGTCGGGCGGTCCTTCAGGGCCAAGAGCTTCACTGTCGCGGCGTAGCCGGCGCTGGCCGACCAGTCGCCCTCGACCACCAGTTCGGGGTCGAAGGGGATGTCGGCGGTGGCGAGCGCGCGGCGGTAGCCTTTCAGCCGGTCCTGTGCTGCCTGCATCCAGGGTTCGCCCGTGATGGTGGCGATGCGGCGGTGGCCGTGGCTGATCAGGTGTCGCGTCGAGCTCTGGCCGCCGGCGATTTCGGAGGGCACCACGGCGGGGAAGGCATAGTCCGCCGTGTAGCAGTTGAGCAGGATGACTGGGATGTCGAGGCCGTAGAGGAAATCGGGCGCCGTGATTTCGCGGGTGAAGATGGTCATGTAGATCAATGCCGAAATGCCGCGCCTAGTCAGCGCCGAGATGGCGCGCGGCTCCATCACGGCGTCGCCCATGGTCTGCGCCACCAGAAGCACGTTGCCGGCATTCCACGAGGCCTGGCGCGCGCCTTCGATGGCGACCACCGCTTCCGGGCTGGTGGCGAGCTGGTCGACGGCGAAGCCGATCACGCCGTCGAGTCCGTCGAAGGCGGGGCCATCAAAAGCCCCCTCGAAAGCCGCAACGGGCTTCAGCGCGGAGAAGGCGGGGGCGCTGTAGCCGAGCGCGCGCGCCGCCTCGATTACCCGCTCCCGCGTCTGCCGCGACAGGCGAATGCCAGGCGAATTGTTGAGCACGAAGGAAACCGTCGCCTGCGAGCAGCCGGCGGCGCGTGCGATGTCGGTCATGGTGACGCGGCCCTTGGGCTTTGCCGCCGCCTTGCGGCGCTTCCTGATGGCCTGGTCCGTCGTCTCGCTCATGCCGCCCCCAAATCCCCAGCCTGTCTAGCCGCAGCCCCCCGGTCCAACAAGATGAGGCGGCGCTTCCGATTCACATGCGCATCGACCGCACTAATAATTATTACCATCCTTGAGACCCATCCCCGACACACCGGCTCGAGCCCCCGCAAAAACCAGAGGTCGCAAAGGCCCTGGCGTGCGATCAGCCATCGCCGCGTCGGTAGATCGATTCGGCCATGACACCCGAGCGCCACCGGACCGGTCGTTTGCTAATAGTGTTTACTAATACAAGGATGCGCTATACCGTCAATCCATCGCCGCCGGCCCCGATTGGTCCGGCTGCGATGGAAGTGTCTGTGAATGGCCTCATGGGGGGCGGATATGACTTCCGCAAACCATGTCTCAGATATGTGATATGTCAGACAAATCGGACTATTTACGAACGAAGAATGAGTCTCTAAAGTCCGTGGCCGTGGCTGGTAACGACGCCATTCTTTCAATGCCGGGAACCCCTTGAGGAGGAGGGCGTCCACGCCGCAGACGGCAATTCAGGTGAGCAAGACAAATTTAGTGTGCAAGACAATCCAGTGAGCAAGTCCGGCCAGTCCTACGACTGACCAAAACGGGAGGTTGAACATGAAATCCTTGATACGCAATGCATCCGTGGCCGCCGCGGCCCTGGCTGTCGGCCTGACGGCGACGGCAATCGCGCGCGCCGACGACAAGCCGACGCTGGCCTTCGTCGTCAACGGCGCTTCCGACTTCTGGAAAGCGGCCGAAGCCGGCGTCAAGAAGGCGCAGGGCGAACTGCCCGACTATACGCTCGAACTCAAATATCCCGAACAATCCTCCGTCGCCATCCAGCAGCGGCTGATGGACGATCTGGTGACCGCCGGCGTCAAGGGCATCATGGTCTCGGCCGTCGATCCCAAGACCTCGACGGATGGCCTGAACAAGATCGCTTCGCAAACGGCGCTGTTCACCACCGATAGCGACGCCCCGCAGACCAAGCGTGTCGCCTATATCGGCTCGTCCAATGTCGACGCCGGCAAGCAGGCGGCCGAAATCGCCAAGAAGGCGATGCCGGACGGCGGCAAGTGCCTGGGCTTCGTCGGCCTGCTCGGCGCCGACAATGCCAAGGAGCGCATCCAGGGCATGAAGGACGGCCTCGCCGGCACCAAGATCGAACTCGTCGACGTACGCGGCGACGACATTGACCAGGCGCGTGCCAAGAAGAATGTCGAGGACGCGCTGGTCGCCAGCCCCGACGTCACCTGCATGGTCGGCTTCTACTCCTACAACACGCCACGCATCTATGAAGCGCTGCGCGATGCCGGCAAGCTTGGCTCGATCACCGTCGTCGGCTTCGACGACGATCCGATCACGCTGGGCGGCGTCAAGGAAGGCACCATTGCCGCCACCGTCGTGCAGCAGCCCTTCGAATGGGCCTATCAGGGCATGAAGCTGATGGCCGCCTATCTCAAGGGTGACAAGTCGGGCATCCCGGCCGGCAATTTGATCATCATCCCGACCAAGATCATCGGCAAGGATGACGTCGACGCTTACGCCGCCAATCTCAAGGCGATGGCTGGAAACTAAGACCAGAAGCAGTTCAGCCGGCTCAACTTCGCTTGAGCCGGCTGTTCGCATTGACGAACCCTGCCGGGGTCGTCAGTCTGCAGAATGGGCATTTCGGCCCACCGGCTGCTGTCAGGCATGATGAATTATTCCGACACATCCATCGCGGCGACCACCCCGTTTCTCAGCCTCGAGAACGTGCGCAAGACCTATCCGGGCGTCGTGGCGCTCGACGGGTTTTCCATGGAGGTCAGGCCGGGCGAGGTCATCGGCCTGGTCGGCGAGAATGGCGCCGGCAAATCGACGCTGATGAAGATCCTCGGCGGCGTTACCACGCCCGATAGCGGCGCCATCACGGTCGACGGCGCCGCCCACAAAGGCCTGAGCGTGGAGGGGAGCCTGGGTTCGGGCATCGCCTTCGTCCACCAGGAACTCAACCTCTTCGAAAACCTCGACGTCGCCGCCAACATCTTCTTCGGCCGCGAGCCGCTGCGCGCCGGACCGCTGAGACTGGTCGACCGCGCGAAACTGCGCGACATGGTGGCGCCGCTGCTGAAGCGCGTCGGCGCCAACTTCTCCGCCGACACGCAGGTCGCAGATCTGTCGCTGGCGCAGCAGCAGATGGTCGAGATCGCCAAGGCGCTGTCGATCAAGGCGCGCCTGGTGATCCTCGACGAGCCTACATCGAGCTTGCCGCTGGCCGAGACCGACAAGCTGCTCGACGTCATCAAGGCGCTGAAGGCCGACGGCATCAGCGTCATCTTCATCTCGCACCGCCTGCACGAGATCGAGCGCGTCGCCGACCGCGTCGTGGTGCTGCGCGACGGCATGCTGGCCGGGACGCTCGGCAAGCGCGACATCAATCACGACCAGATGGTCAAGCTGATGATCGGCCGCATGCTGAAGGAGCGCGAGAAAGCCTCCGAGGCGGCGCGTGCCCCCGGCGCCGTTGCGCTTGCGGCCAAGGCCGTCCGCACCCCCACCTATCCCAGCCGGCCGGTCGATCTCGACGTCAGGCGCGGCGAAATCCTCGGCCTTGCCGGCCTTGTCGGCTCCGGCCGAACCGAACTGGCGCGGGTGTTCTTCGGCATCGAAGCCAGCCTTGGCGGCACGCTGGAGCTCAACGGCAAGCCGTTAACGCTGGCCAGCGCGGCGGACGCAGTCGCGCAAGGCATCTTCCTTGTGCCGGAAGACCGCAAGCTGACCGGCATCCTGCTCGACCTATCGATCGCGCAGAATATTTCACTCCCCAATCTGCCGGCGCATGCCAGGCGCTCGCTGGTCTCCGCAAGCGCCGAGACCGCCACCGCCGAGAAGCAGAAGAAAAACCTCGGCATCAAGGCGCCCTCGGTGCAGACGCGCACCGGCACGCTGTCGGGCGGCAACCAGCAGAAGGTCGTGCTCGGCAAATGGCTGGCCATGAACCCGAAGGTGATGATCCTCGACGAGCCGACGCGCGGCATCGATATCGGCGCCAAGGCCGAGATCTACGGGCTGATGCGGGCGCTGGCCGACGCCGGCGTCGCCGTGCTGATGATCTCCTCCGACATGGAAGAGGTGATCGGCGTCTCCGATCGCATCGCCGTCATGCATGAGGGCCAGATCTCGGGCATTCTCGACAAGGATCAGTTCAGCCAGGAAAACGTGCTTTTGCTCGCGGTGGGCAAACCGGCGAACAGGCCGTAAGCGGAGACGACGATGACAAAGAAAGATCTCGGCCTGCTGATCCTGATCCTGGTGGTCGGGGCGATCGTCGCCATCATCAATCCGCGCTTCCTCTTGCCGATCAACCTCGCCAACACCTCGAACCTGATCGGCCTGTTCGGCATTCTCTCCATCGGCCAGGCCTTCGTCATCATCACCGGCGGCATCGAACTGTCCGTCGGCTCCGTTGTCGCGTTGCTGGGCACGCTGTTCATCGACTTCATCGCCGTGCGCGGCATGGGATGGCCTGTTGCCTTCGTGCTCATCCTGGTGCTCGGCGCCATCATCGGCCTGGCGCATGGCTGGCTGATCACGCGGCTCAAGCTGCAGCCCTTCGTCGTCACCTTGTGCGGGCTTTTGATCTATCGCGGCGTCGCGCGCTTCTACACCGCCGACGGCACCGCCGGTTTCGCCTTCGGGCAGAATTTTCCCGATCTCGAATTCCTGACCGCCGGCCGCTCCTGGGGCGTGCCGAACTCCTTCTTCGCGCTGATCGTCATCGCCATCGTCATGTGGGTGGTGCTGCACCGCTCGGTGTTCGGGCGCTATCTCTACGCCATCGGCAAGAACGAGGAAGCGGCGAAATATTCCGGCATTCGCACCGGCCGCGTCGTCATGGCGGCTTACGTCATCTGCGGCGTGCTTACCGCGCTGTCGGCGATCTATTTCGCCATGTACACGCGCTCGATCTCGCCGGCCAGCCACGGCCAGTTCTACGAGCTCTACGCCATTGCGGCCGCGGTGCTTGGCGGCTTCTCTCTGCGCGGCGGCGAGGGCTCGCTGATCGGCGTCATCCTCGGCACGGTGCTGCTGCAGGAACTGCAGAACCTCGTCAACCTGCTCGGCATTCCTTCCTCCCTCAACTTCGCGGTGATGGGTGGCGTCATCCTCATCGGCGTGCTGGTCGACCAGCAATGGGGTGTGTTCCGGGCGCGCCGGCGGATGGTCGATGCCGCCCGCAAGGGCGCGGTCGGCGCCGCTGCGGAATAGGTCAGTCCCGGCAGAAATAGCTTACCGGTGCTGGGCGCTGACGGGGTGGCGTGCCTTTCGCGGCCACCCTCTGGTGATCCGCCATGCGGCTTTGGCTGAAATTACCTGCCGCTCTGGCGTGCGGCGCGGCGAACGCTTTGCAATAGGATGGCAAGGCAGCCGACCAGCAACAGCCCACCGCCAAGCAGCGGCGGCAGCGCGAGCAACTTCACCGCCGCGGTCACGGCGGCCACCAGGACCAGCGCCAGCAGCGCCAGATTGCCGTCATCGACGAACATGCCGAAGACCTCCCTGGCAACGAGACGAAGGACGTTCATCGGGCGACCCCTCCAGCTGCCGTTGGACTGATGCCGCGCAGCCAGCGCACCATGGCGAAGGCCGCCAGCGCGACGATGGCGAAGATGGCGAGCAGGGCAAGATCGGCGCCAGGCCAATCGGCGCCGATGCCTTCGCCGGTCCAGAAGATGCCAAAGCTGGTCAGCATCAGCCCGACCACGAATTTGAGCGCATTCTCGGGCACGCGCGCCAGCGGCCGGTGGACGGCCAGGCCGACAAGCATCACCACGACGAAAGCCGCCAGCGCACCCATGCTGGCGTAAAATGTCTGCCCATGCGCTGCGCCGACGGCAATGACGATGAACACCACCTCGACACCCTCGAGCAGCACCGCCTTGAACGAGGCCAGCCCGGCGAGGTAGTCGGCGCGCCGGTCGGCGGCCTGCCGGTGCAGGGCCGCGGTTTCCTTGGCGAAGGCCGCTTCCTCGTCATGCAGGGCAATGACGCCGACGCTGCGCAGGATGGCTTTTCGCAGCCAGCGCATGCCGAACAGGATGAGCAGCACCCCGACGACGAACTGCAGGGTGGTGATCGGGACCAGCGCCAGCAGCGGGCCGAAGGCCAGCACCAGGGCCGCCAGCACCGCCAGCGCCAGCGCGGCGCCGGTCAATGCCGGGCGCCAGCTGCGTGTCACCCCCACCGCGAGCACGATGGTGAAAGCTTCGACGACCTCGACCAGGGAGGCGAGAAATGCCGCCGTGACTGTCGAGAGAATGGGTGTCAGTGTCTGCATGAAGCTTCCTGTCTGGCTCGCCCCTGATTCCTGGGGCGAATTCCGGAGCGTAATCCAGAATCACCCTATGCGGCCAGCAGCCCGGAGCATTTCCAGCGACAGCGCAAGCAGGCGGGTGAAACAAGTCCGGATCAGATCAGGCCTGACATGTCGGAAAACGCCATGGCCTTGCGCAGCACTTCGGCGAAACGCTCGCCGGCCACTTCGCGCGGACCGCTGTTGTCGATCGACGTGACACCAGGGCCGGACAAGCTCATATTGGCGCTGCGCGCCAGCCGCGCCAGCACCTCGCCGCGCGACTCGCGACCGCGCATGGCCAGCCGCTCGGCCAGCACCTCGGGCGAAGCGGTGATCTCGACGATCGCCAGATTGGCATAGCGCTCGCGCAAGGTGGGGATGATCGCGCGCGACACGTTGGCGACGGCGACATGTCCATTGGAAACAGACCAGTCGACATCGGCAGGCAGGCCATAGCGCAGGCCATGCGCTTCCCAGGAGACGGCGAAAGCGCCGTCGGCATCGGCCTCGGCGAAGGCGGCGTCGGCCAGCGTATCGTGGTCCTCGCTCGCCGCATCGCTCGGCCTGGTGATGACGCGGCGCACGAACTCCAGCTGCGTCTCGTCGGCAAAGAGCGCCTTGGCATAGCCGATCACCGTGTCCTTGCCGGCGCCGCTGGGGCCCACGACAGCGACAAAGACGCCGTGACGGATCGGAAAGGTTTCGGCGGACAGTTCGCGCTCGATCGAGGCCGACACCATCATGCCACCCGGCGTCCCTGCCGCCAGACGGTGCGTACGACCGGAACATGATCGTCGACGCGCACGCGCACCAGATCGGCGCGACGGCCCTGCTCGATGACGCCACGGTCGTCGAGGCCGACGGCCTGCGCCGGGTTCTTCGAAACCATGGCGACGGCCTGCGGCAGCGAAATGCCTTCCACCATGTCGCCGAGGAAGAAGGCCGACTGGATCAGGCTGAAGGGAATGTAGTCGGACGAAAGGATGTCGAGCAGGCCATCGCTGGCCAAGGTGCGAGCCGAGACATTGCCCGAATGCGAGGCGCCGCGCATGACATTGGGCGCGCCCATCAGCACGCCGAGCCCGGCGGCCTTCGAGGCCCGCGCCGCTTCCTCGGTGGTCGGGAACTCGGCGACCCGCACGCCCTGCTCGATGGCCTCGTCGACATGAGCCGACGTCGCATCGTCGTGGCTGGCGAGCACGATGCCGCGCTCCTGGCAGGCGGCGGCGATGAAGACGCGGTTCGGCCCAGAGTTGCGTGCCGATTCGGCCATCCGCTTCTCGCAGAATTTCTGGAAATCGCGATCCGAGAGTTTCAGCTTGCGCTGGTAGTAGTAGGCATAGGTTTCAAGGTTGACGAACTGGCGCTGGCCTGGCGCATGGTCCATCAGCGACGCCAGCTTGACCCGTTCGTCACCGTCGAAATTGGCGAATGCGTCGAGGCAATCCGGTGCTGAAACCTCGCAGCGAAGATGCAGGAAGTGATCGGCCCGCAGACGATCCCGCGCGACGCTGTCCTCGATCGCATCGGCCAGCTTGCGAATGTCGTCCAATGTCAGGTCGGCGTCCTCGTCCATGCCGACGCGCAAGGCATCGAGCACGGTCGTGATGCCGGCGGTCGCCACCTGCGCGTCATGGGCGAGCACCGCGGCGATCGGATTCCAGCGCACTTTCGGCCGCGGCGCATAATGGCCCTCGAGATGGTCGGTGTGGAGTTCGACCAGCCCTGGAATGATAAAGTCGCCGCCCATGTCCTCGCCGGTCCGGGCAGCACCGGCATCGATGCCGGCGATCAAGCCATCGCGCAGCACCAGTGAGCCTTCGACGATCTCGTCGGCAAGAACGATGCGGGCGTTGGAAAGAACAGTTTCGGCGGTCATTGCGGGTAGTCCTTGGTTCTTGCAGTCGGGTTTCGTTCAGGCGGTTTTCCGGGCCGGGCGGCGTCCGAGCGCGTGCTGGGAAAGCACCATGAATGGCGCGCCGGGTTCGGGTTCGACGAACAATGTCAGCGCGTCCACGAGCACGGGCTGGCGCAACACATCGGCGAACAGGCTGTCGATCGCCGCGCGCAGGCGAGGGCTTTCCTGTGGGCCGGCCCGGCCGGACAGGGTCATGTGGAAGCGGAAGGTCTCGAAGACATAGGGATAGCCCCATTGGCAGAGATTGCGAAACTCGGCCGGCTTCAGCGAATCCGGGCTGCGCCGCTCGATCTCGGCCTCTGACAGCGGTGCGCGAAACCGGTCGAAATCGCGTACCACATTGTCGGCGAAGCGGTTGAGCGGCGGCAGCGGCCCTTCCGGCACCAGCGCGAAGAAGCTGTCGATCTGGCTGACGATAAGGCGCGGGATCGTGACGACAGGCGTAACCTCGGCAAAATGATCCAGCGCCGCGCGCAGCGAGGTCTCGGTCTCCGTGGCAGCCAGGTGGAAGGGCGCCTTCAGCGTCGCGTGAAAGCCGTAGCGGCGTGCCGAGGCGGTGTGGAAGGCCACTTCCGCCGCCGACAGATCGGCAACGGCCTCAACCGGCCTGGTCGCGGCACCGAACGGATCGCGGCCCAGCCAGTCGGCGGCGATGCGCGCCAGCGGCTCGTCCTGCCGGGGGGTGAAATAAATGGCATAACGCATGGGAAGTCCTCGTCAGAACCGTTGCCATAGGTGATTTCCATGACGGATTGACGAAGCTTTGACGGGTTTTAGAAGGCAAATCGACCCCTAGGGTCCTTAGCCGACGATTTTTCCCAGCTGGACCAATAAGTTCGGCCGGAAACGCGAGACGGTCAGGCCTTCATCAACCATTCGTGCTCGGGCGCATTGTGGAATTTCCAGGTCCGCTTCGGTCCGGCCATCACATTGAGATAATAGAGGTCATAGCCGTGGCAGGCGGCACAGGGGTGATAGCCCTTGGGCACCAGCACCACATCGCCGTCCTCGATCGCCATGGCTTCGTCCAGCGCACGATGTCCGCTTTTGTCGGCATCGGTGTAGACGCGCTGGAAGGCAAAGCCCTGCGGCGGGTTGAGGCGATGGTAGTAGGTTTCCTCCAGATAGGATTCGGCAGGCAGATTGTCCTGGTCATGCTTGTGCGGCGGGTAGCTCGACGTGTGACCGCCGGGCGTGATGACCTCGACGACCAGCAACGAGTCGGCCGGCTGGCCTTCCGGCAGGATGTTGGTGACGTAGCGCGTATTGGTGCCCTTGCCGCGCACCTCCTGGCCGAGATCGTCCGGTCCGATCACCCGGACCGGCAGGCCACCGCCAAGACCAGGCGCCGAGCAGACGCCAAGTTCCAGCTCGGTATCGGCCGTTACCGACCAGTCCGATCCCTGCGGCACGTAGACCGACCACGGCTTGCCATCGAAGGGCGACATGCGGTCGCCGAGCAGGCCGAGATCCTTGCCGCCGGCTTTCGCGGTACCCTTGCCGGTCACGAACACCAGGCAGACTTCGCGGTCGTCCGTCTTTCCCGAGGCGCTTTCGCCCGGCTTCAGCCGATGCAGGTCGAAACCGACATAGGTCCAGCCGGCGCTTTTCGGCGTCACATGGGCGACGCGGCCATGGCCCTTGTCGGCCTTGACGAGCAGTTTCGACATTTTGTCTCTCCTATCCTAGCCTTCCAACTTCGTCATCCTGGGGCGGAGCAGGAGCGAAGCTCCGTCGCGAAGACCCCAGGATCCATGCCGATACCTACGTCGAAGGGCGCAGCGGAGCGGAATTCCTGCACCGTCACAACGCTTCAAAGTCATGGCATGGATCCTAGGGTCTGCGCCGCGTCGCTACGCTCCTTGCTCCGCCCTAGGATGACGAAGCGAGGGGCGTTTCGGCCAATCGCCGACGTGTGCGATCCGTTACGCTCGCAGTATCCAATCCACAAAACTGCTCGCGCCATGGACCGCCTATTCCTTCGGATCGGCCGGAGGCTTCGTCTCGTCGGCCGGCTTATAAAGATAAAAAAATTGCCAGGCGCCGTAGCCGGCAAAGCCGAGCGCGATGACGCCCCAGAACGGCGTGCCGGTGGCGAACTCGATGACCGACCAGATGAGGCAGACCGCGACGACGGCGACACGCCGCCACAATGGCCGGAAGAAGGGGTGCTCGGAATCTTTCATCTGGCCAGCCTACAGCAAGCCCGGCCTGGCGAGAACCCGATCAGGCATTCGGAAACCCTTGCGTCTCCACCGTGTAACCGGCTGATGTCATCACCCGCATCAGCTCCTTGTGGCCAACCTGCGCCATCTTCAGCGGCGGGTTCTTCTTCGGGTCCTGCTCGGCCTCGACCACGAACCAGCCTTCATAGCCATGGTCGGCGAAGCGCTGCACGATGGCGCCGAAATCGAGCGAACCGTCGCCCGGGACGGTGAAGGCGCCGAGCGACACGGCGTCGAGGAAGGACTGCTTCGTACGGTCGAGCTTCTCGATCACGCCCATGCGCACGTCCTTCACATGGACGTGGCTGATGCGCTTGTGGTGGTTGTCGATGGCGCGCAGCACGTCGCCGCCGGCAAAGGCGAGGTGTCCGGCATCGAGCAGCAGTGGGATGCCTTCGCCGGAATGGCGCATGAAGGCATCGAGCTCCGGCTCGGTCTCGACCACAGCCGCCATGTGATGGTGATAGGACAGCGGCATGCCTTGCTCGGCGCACCATTCGCCGAATTCGGTCAGGCGCCGCGCGTAGGCCTTCATCTCGTCGCCAGTGAGCTTCGGCTTGGTGGCGAGCGGCTTGGAACGGTCGCCCTGGATCGAGCGGCCGACCTCGCCATAGACGATGCAGGGCGCGTCGACTGCCTTGAACAGGTCGATCATCGGCTGGATGCGGTCCTTGTTGGCAGCCATCTCCTCATCGACCAGCGTGCCGGAAAACCAGCCGCCGCACAGCGTCACGTCGGCGGCCTTCAGGATCGGCAGCATGATGGCGGGGTCGTTGGGAAAGCGCCGGCCCATCTCCATGCCGGTGAAGCCGGCAGAGCGCGACTGGCGCAGACATTCCTCCAGCGACACGTCATCGCTCAGTTCGGCAAGATCGTCGTTCCACCACGCGATGGGGGACATGCCCAATTTGGCTTTCAAGTCGTCACTCCGGATTAGACAGTTCAATTTTTGGCGCTAGCGCCGCCCCTCATCCGCCTGCCGGCACCTTCTCCCCGTATCGTGACGGGGAGAAGGGAGCTGGCGTCAATCGCCGACGCTCTGCATCCGCCGCTTCTCGTCATAGGCCTTGCGCGCGGCGTTCACCTGAGGCCGCGCCGAAACCTCGGGCACCGCCACGTCCCACCAATGGCCACCGGCATCGGTCGAAACCAGCGGATCGGTGTCGATGACCAGCACGGTGGTGCGGTCGTTCTTCTTGGCTTTTTGCAGCGCGTTTTCCAGCTCGGCAACCGACGGCACTTTCTCTGATATCGCACCCATGCTCGCCGCATGCGCGGCAAAGTCGATGTCAGGCAGGATTTCATAGCGCGAGTCCTGCAAGAGATTGTTGAAGTTGGCGCCGCCGGTCGCCATCTGCAGCCGGTTGATGCAGCCAAAACCCCTATTGTCGAGCAGCACCACGGTCAGCTTCAGGCCGAGCATCACCGAGGTGGCGATCTCGGAGTTGAGCATCAAGTAGGAGCCGTCGCCGATCATGACGACGACCTCCTCGTCGGGCTTGGCCATCTTGGTGCCGAGCCCGCCGGCGATCTCGTAACCCATGGTCGAGAAGCCATATTCGGCGTGGTAGGAGCCCGGCGCACCGGCCTGCCAGAGCTTGTGCAGTTCGCCGGGAAGTCCGCCTGCCGCATGCAGCAGCGTCACGCCTGAGCCCATGGCGCGCTGCACGGCGCCGATCACCTGCGCATCCGAGGGGAAAGCAGCGTTGGTCGAGGCCGTCACCTTGGCCGCATCGGCCTGCCAGGCCTTCTTGCCGGCGGCCGCATTGTCGGTCCAGGCGGCGGGCGCCTTCCAGCCTTGCAGCGCGGTTCCCAACTCGGCCAGCCCTTCCCAGGCATCCGCGACCAGCGGCAGCGCCCGGTGCTTGCCGGCATCGAAGGGCTGCACGTTGAGCCCGATGATGGTCTTGCCGGAATTCTTGAACAGCGCCCACGAGCCGGTGGTGAAATCCTGCAGCCGCGTGCCGATGGCCAGCACGACGTCGGCCTCTTCCGCCAGCCGGTTGGCGGCCGAAGTGCCGGTAACACCGACCGCCGCCATGTTGAGCTGGTGATCGTCCGGCAGCGAGGACTTGCCGCCTTGCGTTTCGCAGACCGGAATGCCGGTGGCTTGGGCGAACTTGGCCAATTCGTCGGAAGCCTGGGAGTAGAGCACGCCGCCGCCGGCGATGATCAGCGGCTTCCTGGCTCCCTTGAGCGCCGCCACGGCCGCCGCCATTTCGTCACGGTCCGGACGCGGCCGGCGCTGGCGCCACAGCCGCTCGGCAAAGAAGCTCTCGGGATAGTCATAGGCCTCGGCCTGCACGTCCTGGCAAAGCGACAAAGTCACCGGTCCACATTCGGCCGGATCGGTCAGCACCTGCATGGCCCGGCTCAGCGCCGGGATGATCTGCTCCGGCCGGGTGATGCGGTCGAAATAGCGCGACACGGGGCGGAAGCAGTCGTTGACCGTCGCCGTGCCGTCGGAAAAATCCTCGGCCTGCTGCAGCACGGGATCGGGAATGCGGTTGGCAAAGACGTCGCCTGGCAAAAACAGGACGGGCAACCTGTTTACGTGGGCAAGGGCCGCCGCGGTCACCATGTTCAGCGCGCCGGGACCGATCGAAGAGGTCGCGGCCATGAAGCGGCGGCGGAAATTGGCCTTGCCATAGGCGATCGCCGCATGCGCCATCGCCTGCTCGTTGTGGGCGCGGAAGGTCGGCAACTCGTCGCGCACCTGGTAGAGCGCCTCGCCGATGCCGGCGACATTGCCGTGGCCGAAGATCGCCCAGACGCCGCCGAAGATCGGCGTTTTTTTCCCGTCGACCTCGGCCATCTGGCGGGACAGGAAGCGGGTCAGCGCCTGCGCCATCGTCAGGCGGATTGTCTGGCTCATGGTGTTTTCCTCCGCAGTCCCTACGCCGTTGCGTATTGTTATGCCGCCTTGCGGCCGCGCGCGGCAAGCCACGCTTCGGTCAACTGTTCGAAGCGCGACGCCATGTCGGCGACAGCCTCGTCGTCCGACATCCTGCCGGCCAGCCATTGTTCGGCTGCGTGGACGAAGATGGTGCGCCCGACGGCAAAGCCCTTGACGATGGGCGCGTTGGCCGTGGCGGCAAAAGCGGCCTCCAACTCGTCCTGCGGCGCCTCCAGGCCAAGCAGCACAATGCCCCGGCACCAGGGATCGTGCTTCAGGATCACCGCCTCGATCTTGGCCCAGGCGCCGCTCGACGCCTGCGGTTCGAGCTTCCACCAGTCCGGCTTGATGCCGAGCGCATAGAGTTCCTCCAGCGCGCGCGGGATCGTCGTGTCGTCGAGCTTGCCGTGCTTGCCGGCGATGATCTCGATGAGAAGTTCGCGGCCAACTTTGCGTGCGGCCTCGAACAGCGCGCGCAGCTTCTGCTGCTGTTCTTCCTTCAGTTCCGCTGGATCGTCGGGATGATAGAAGCACAGGCACTTGATGCAATGGTCGACAGGCCATTCGGTAAGCTGCGAGCCGATGTCCTGCGAGAATTCGAAGCGCAACGGCCGCGAGCCCGGCAGTTCCACCGGGCGTCCGAGCCAGGCGAAGGGGTGGCGAGCGAATTCGAACATCGCCTCGCGGCCATGTTTCTCGTCGATCAGCATGCCATAGCCGTCGCGGCCGGCCGCGACCTTGGCCGCTGCCTTGACCGCCAGCACCTTGAAATTACGGATGCGTGCCGGATCGGCGCCGGTCTTGGTCGCCACATCCTCGAGCTGCACCCGGTGATCGCAGGCGAGCGCCATCAGCGAGGGGATGTCGCGCCGGCGTGTCGTCGCCCAATGGATGTGATTGATCGCCTCGTCCTTGCGCAGCGCGCGATGCTTGCTGCCGTTCTCGAGAAAGAACCGCAGCTCCTCGAAGGTCGGATATTCCGGCGCGCAGAGCAGCCGCGACACGGCGAAGGCGCCGCAGGCATTGGCCCAGGTCGCCGCCGTGGCAAGACTTTCACCGCCGAGCCAGCCGCGCAGCAGACCGGACATGAAGGCGTCACCGGCGCCCAGCACATTGTAGATCTCGATCGGGAAACCCTTGCCGACGACGCCGTCCTCGAGATCGTCGCTGATCGGTCCGTCATAGACGATGCAGCCCATGGCGCCGCGCTTCAGGACGATGGTGGCCGAGGACAGGGAGCGGATCGTCTTCAGCGCGCTCAGGCAGTCGTCGGCGCCGGACGCGATCATGATCTCTTCCTCGGTGCCGACGATGAGGTCGCAATCGGGCAGCACCGTCTTCAACTGGGCCGAGACGCGGTCGGATTTGACATAGCGCTCAAAGCCTTCGGCGTGGCCGGCAAGGCCCCACAAATTCGGGCGATAGTCGATATCGAACACGACCTTGCCACCCCTGGCCTTCATGATGCGGATCGCCTTGCGCTGGGCGGCATCGCTGTTGGGGCGGGAAAAATGCGTGCCGGTGACGACGATCGAACGGGCCGAGGCAATAAACGCCTCATCGATGTCCTCTTCGGCCAGCGCCATGTCGGCACAGTCGGATCGGTAGAAAATCATCGGCGAAACGCCTTCGCTCTCGACCGAAAGCAGAACCAGAGCGGTCAACCGCTCCTTGTCGGTCTTCAGACCGTCGGTGTTGACGCCTTCGCGTTTCAGCTGCTCGCGGATGAAGCGGCCCATCTGCTCGTCGCCGACGCGCGTCAGCAGAGCCGAGCGCAGCCCGAGCCTTGCCGTACCGACCGAAATATTGGCCGGGCAGCCGCCGACAGACTTGGCGAAGGAGGTGATGTCCTCCAGCCGCGAGCCGATCTGCTGGCCATAGAGGTCGACGGACGCGCGGCCGATGGTGATGACATCGAGCGGCGCCTGTCTTGCGTCCACGGCTTCGCTCATTGGAACCTCCCGTCGGTCTTGTCGTCATGGACAACATTGTTTTGGGTAACACGCGCGAGCGGCTGCGTGGCGCCGGCAATATGAAATAATAATTCCAATCCATAGTCAATATGGAATGAGCATTCCCTAGGCTAAAATTGCCTTGATGGGACGCCTGATCAAGCCTTGCGCTTACGGCTCGCGTCGCGCCGCTTCTCGCCGACGCCGACGGTCAGCGCCATGGCCAGCGCCATTGTCGCCGACAGCGAACGGAAGCCGGCGAAATCCGCCTCGGCAACCTCGAACCAGACCCTGGCGAATTGGGCGAGCGGCGAGAACGAGCTGTCGGTGATGGCGACGATCGGCACGCCCTGCTCGGAAATGGCGCGCGCCTCCTCGATCGTGGCCGGCGCGTAGGGCGAGAAGCTGATGGCGATGACGGCGTCGGCCGGTGTGGCGAAGCCGACCATCTCGGCATTCAGGCCGGCGGCCGATTCGATCAACTGGTTGCGGATCTTCAGCTTGCCTAGCGCATAGGCGATGTAGGAGGCCACCGGATAGGAGCGCCGCTTGGCCAAGACATAGATGGTCTGCGCCTTCGCCAGCAGCGAAATTGCCTCTTCCAGATGCGCATCATCCAGCGTGCGGGAAATGTCGTTGAGCGAGGTGCTGGCGGCGGCGATGAAGCCGTCGAAGATTGCCCGATGGCCGGCGCCGCCCTCGGCCTTGGCGCGCAGCGCCTGCAGCCGCTCGTCATAGGAAGAGTTGCGCTCGCGCAGACGTTCCCGGAACACCTGCTGCAGGCTGGTAAAACCGTCGAAGCCGAGTTGCTGGGCAAAACGGATCAGGGTCGAGGGCTGCACGCCGGCCGAAGCGGCGATGCTGGCGGCAGTGCCAAAGGCGATGTCGTCGGGATTGTCGAGCGCGTAGGCGGCGATCTGGGCGATGCGCTTGGGCAGGCTCTCGCGCCGGTCCAGAATCGTGGCACGCAGCGTCTCGAAGTCGCGAGGTACCTGTTCGTCCATCGTCCCTCTGCCCAAGCCTGTCTGGACACCCTCTCTGCCCCATCATAGCGAGCCTGCGCAAGAACGCCATAAGAAATGAGGCAGACATTCCATTCCTGGAAAAAATGGACTAATTCATCCACTCAGCTTTTATGGCAGCGGAGGAACGAAAAATGGTTGGCGTCGGTCTTATCGGCACGGGTTTCATGGGCAAATGCCACGCCATCGCGTGGAGCGCCGTCGGGGCCGTCTTCCCCGATGCGGCCAAGCCACGGCTCGTCCATCTCGGCGAGGTCAATGAGGAGCTCGCCAGGCGCAAGGCAGGCGAGTTCGGCTTCGCCAAGGCCACCGGCGACTGGCGCGCCGTCGTCAACGACCCGGAGGTCGATATCGTGTCGCTGACAACCCCCAATCAGTTCCATCCGGAAATGGCCATCGCTGTCCTCGAAGCCGGCAAGCATCTGTGGTGCGAAAAACCGATGGCACCGAGCTTTGCCGAAGCCGAGGCGATGGCGGCCGCGGCGAAGAAATCAGGCAAGGTTGCCGCGCTTGGCTACAACTACATCCAGAGCCCGGCCATCCGCCACATCGGCGCGCTGCTCGACGAGAAGATCATCGGCGAGGTCAACCATCTGCGCATCGAGATGGACGAGGATTTCATGGCCGATCCCGAGGCTCTGTTCTTCTGGAAACACGAGGCGACTTCCGGCTATGGCGCGCTCGACGATTTCGCCGTGCATCCGCTGTCGCTGGTCTCCGCGCTGTTCGGCCGCGTCGGCAGCGTCATCTGCGACATGGCCAAGCCCTATGCCGACCGCAAGCTGGCTTCAGGCGGCCGACGCGCGGTGGAGACCCACGACATCGCCAGCGTACTCATGCATCTGGAGAACGGCATTGCTGGCACGCTGCAGGTCAACCGCTCGGCCTGGGGCCGCAAGGGCCGCATCGCCATCCAGATCTTCGGCTCCAAGGGGTCGATCCTGTTCGACCAGGAGCGGATGAACGAATTCCAGCTCTACCTGACGTCCGACCGACCCACCGAACAGGGCTATCGCACCATTCTGGTGGCGCCGCAGCACAGGCCCTATGACCTCTTCGTGCCGGCGCCCGGCCACAGCCTCGGCTTCAACGACCTCAAGATCATCGAATGCCATGAATTGCTGACACGGCTTGCCGGCAAGCCGGCCCGGCTCATCGAGTTCGCCGAAGGACTGGAGATCGAGCGCACCGTGCACGCCATGGCGCGCTCCTTCGAGGAGAAGCGCTGGGTGGACGTAAGGTAGGGTTCGCTATGCTGGTCGCTTTAGCCGGCGGCCGCTGCATTGACTTCCCATCCGTCGACCCAGACCTGCCGCAAGCGATCGCCTTCGCCCTTGAAGCCTAGCCCGGTCGGCTGGCAATCCTCGATGCGGTCGCTGCGGAAGTTGCGGATCGCCTGGCGCAGCTCGCACCAGGCGACGATGTTGGCGGTTTCGGCGTAATAGATCAGAGCGATCGGGCGGATGAGGCGCTCGGAAGCGCGACCAAGCTCGTCGCGATAGGAGAGCTCTAGCTTCTCCTCGTCGCGTATGGCGCGGCGCACCAGCGCCAGATCGATCGCGCCTGCGGAGGGCGCGGCGAAGCCCCAGGCGTGCAACGCATTGGCGTCGAGCGTCTGGCGCAAGGGCGACGGCACCGCGCCGGCGATCTTGGCGCCGACGCGCTTGGCCGCCTGCTTGAGCTCGTCGTCGCCCGTGCGCTCGAGCAGCGCCAGCGACAGGACGATCGCCTCCATTTCCTCGATCGAAAACATCAGTGGCGGCAAGTCGAAGCCGGGGCGCAGGATGTAGCCGATGCCACGGCCACCCTCGATCGGCACGCGCATCGCCTGCAGCGCCGCGATGTCGCGATAGATCGAGCGGATCGTCACTTCCAGTTGCCCGGCGATCATTGCCGCCGTCACCGGCTGCCGCGCCAGCCGCAGGATCTGGATGATCTCGAACAGGCGTGACGCCTTGCGCATTTTTCTAACCCGGTACCGATCACAACTGACACACCATCGTCAGTTGGGCCTGCCTATAGGACTGCCTATCGGTTTGAAAATCAACAGGTTCCGCCGAGGCTGGGCCGAGCGGGAAAAAGGCAACTGACATGGGCTATGCTGAAAATCTCTGGCTGTTCTTTATCCTCCTGTTCGGCATCATCGCCGTTCCAGGCATGGACATGCTGTTCGTGCTTGCCAATGCGTTGACCGGCGGCCGCGACAGGGGTCTTGCCGCGACCGGCGGCATCATGGTCGGCGGCATGGTGCACACGCTGAACGGCGCTATCGGCGTCGGCCTGCTGGTGCATTTCTTGCCGATCCTGTTCAAGCCGCTGCTGCTTGCGGGCGCCGCCTACATGGCCTTCATCGGCATCACGCTGATGCGCAGCTCCATCACCGTCGGCAACGAGGGCCCCGCCGGCAGCCGCTCGGCATAGAAGGCGTTTCGCCAGGGCTTGGTGACCTGCCTGATCAACCCGAAGGCCTACCTCTTCGTGCTCGCCGTCTATCCGCAGTTCCTGAAACCGGACTACGGCCCGATCTGGATGCAGGCGACGATCATGGGCCTGCTGACCGTGCTGACGCAGGCCGCGGTCTATGGCGGGCTCGCAATATCGGCCGGCCGCAGCCGCAAGCTTCTGATCGCCAATCCACGGGTGACCATCCTTGCCGGCCGGGCGGCCGGGCTGCTGCTCTTCGCGGTCTCCGTGTTCACCGCATGGGAGGGGCTGAGGGCGGCATAGTCTCGCTGAACCCAACCGCCGCCCTTCTGGCGCCGGCCGAATCAGGCGGCGCCCTGCTGCAGCGTGGCGAGAAGCTCGTCCAACTGCCCGAACGTCTCGGCCATCGCATCCGCCGCCCCGGTGCCGGCGGCGTCGAGGGCTTCCTTCGAGGGGTAGAGCTCGTGCATGACCAGCAGCGTCTTGCCGCCTTTCTCCTCGAAGGTCACCGTGGTCACGGGTCCACCGTCACCACCTTCGTCATTGGTCCAGACGAGGCGCGAGGGCGGTGTCACTTCGAGATACCTGCCGAAGAACTCGGCGGGGTGCGAGTCATCATGCCCGAACACCAAACGGTACCCGCCTCCGACACGAACATCCATCTCACAGGAACGCAGGAACATGCCCATCGATTTCGGCGTCCACCACTGCTTGAACAGCTCGGGCTTTGTCCAGGCCTCGAACACGATGCGGGCCGGCGCGTCGAAGCTTCGCGTGACGACCAGCTCGCGGTCGGACTTCCGTTCCACCGTCGTGCGGTTCTGCATGGGGGTGGGCTCATTCGCTCTTGTTTCGTCCATCGGCTTCCTCCTTCCGTTTCATTTCCTCGACAACCTTGTCCAGCTCGTCGAAGCGTGCGGCCCAGAGCTGGCGGTATCTCTCGATCCATGCCGTCTCCTCCTCCAGGCGGCGCAGGCCGAGCTTGCAGGTCCGCACGCGCCCGACCTTCCGCGTCGTGACGAGGCCTGCCTGCTCCAGAACGCCGACATGCTTCTTCATGCCCGTGAGGGTCATGTGGAATTTCTGGGCCAAGTCCGTAATCGAAGCATCCGCACGGCCGAGCTGCTCCAGAACCCCACGTCGGGTGGCGTCCGAAAGCGCGGCGAACGAGGCATCCAGGCGGGCAGGAGAATACTGAACCATTTGGTTCAGTATGTAGCACGCGGATCGGTGACATGCAAGGAGGTGAGCGCTGCGGGGCCTAGGAGCGGCGTGGTCCTGGACTGAAACTGGAAGCGCCGCCCTTATGCTCCCCCAGATCAGGCGGCGCCCTGCCGGCTGTCCAGTATGGCGCGGCGCGCCGAGCGGCGCCATTCGACAGCGCCCGCGAGACCGTGCAGCACCGTCTCCGTGGTCGCCCAGTCGATGCAGCCATCGGTGATGCTCTGGCCGTAGACCAGTGGCTTGCCGGGCACGACATCCTGCCGGCCGGCGACGAGATTGCTCTCGATCATGACGCCGATGATGCGCTCGTCGCCAGCCGCCACTTGGCTCGCGACATCGGCCGCGACCTTGGGCTGGTTCTCCGGCTTCTTGGCTGAGTTGGCATGGCTGACGTCGATCATCAGACGGGGGGCGATACCGATGCGGACGAGTTCGACCGATGCGGCTTCGACGCTTGCCGCATCGTAGTTGGGCTGAACGCCACCACGCAGGATGACATGGCAATCCTCATTGCCGGTGGTCGCCGCGATGGCGCTGCGTCCGCCCTTGGTCACCGCCATGAAATGATGCGGCTGGGCGGCCGACTTCACCGCCTCGCCGGCGATCCTGAGATTGCCGTCGGTGCCGTTCTTGAAGCCGACCGGGCAGGAGAGACCCGAGGCCAGCTCGCGATGGATCTGGCTCTCGGTCGTGCGCGCGCCAATGGCGCCCCAGGCGACGAGGTCGGCGATGTATTGCGGCGTCGTCATATCGAGGAATTCGGTCGCCGCCGGCAGGCCGAGATTGTTGACGGCGGAAAGCACGTTGCGTGCCATCCGCAACCCCTTGTCGATGTTGAAGCTGCCGTCGAGGTCGGGATCGTTGATCAGGCCTTTCCAGCCGACCGTGGTGCGCGGCTTCTCGAAATAGACGCGCATGACGATCTCGAGCCGGTCGGACAGAGCCTCGCGCAGCGCCGCCAGACGGCTGGCATAATCAACGGCCGCGACCGGATCGTGGATGGAACAAGGGCCCACGATGACAACAAGCCGATCGTCGGCCCCGGTGAGGATGGAGTGAATGGCGTTGCGCGAGGCGGCAACGGTGCGTGTCGCCGTGAGTGAGCGCGGTATCTCGCGCATCACCTCGTCCGGCGTGCTCAGCAGTCTCAGTTCCTTGACCCGGAGGTCGTCTGTGGTGGTCAACACGGCTTTCTGCTCCTGTTTGGGAACCTGCCGGCTGAAACAAAAAAGCCGCCAGGTCTGGCGGCTGTTCGGATCTTGTTGCTGCAATCTTCAGATCGAGCGCAATCCTCCCGCCGCCAGCGAGCTCCTAAAGTACCAATACGTGGCGGTCAGGTTGATCATGCGTGGGCTATAGCTGAACTCGCATTGAATGTCACGCACCTGATGGCGGTCTTGTTTGAATATGTAAGAGGGTATATGTTGGATATTCCAAAAAGGATATGCTCCAATGCCGCTTTATGTGAAGGACCGGGAAGTCGACCGGCTGGTACTTGAGGTGCAGCGCCTCACAAAGGCGCCGAGCAAAGCCGAGGCGGTTCGCCGGGCCCTGACGCATGAAATTGAGCGCGCCCGCAGTGTGCAAACTGTATCGGAACGCTTGGCGGAGGCAGTCAGAATGGCTGGCGAAATCGGAGCGGATAATCCTGACTTCGATATGAGAGCCTATTCGGACGAGCTTTCAGGGGGGCTATGAGCCTGTTCATTGACGCTTCGGCGGTCGTCGCTCTGTTGCGTCCGGAGCCCACGGCAGGAGAACTCGCCGCCCGGATGGACGCCCATGGCGGGCCTTTCTTCATTTCGGCGATCGTTCGTTTCGAGACCGCAATGGCCTTGGCGCGTTCAAAGACCCCCCTGCCTTCACCCATCCAACCGGCGGCAGTCGCAAAGGCGAATGCGGCCGTGGACCGTTTCGTGCAGGATTTGGGAATCGGCGAGGTCCTCATTTCGGCCGAAGTCGGGCGGCTCGCCATCGAAGCCGCACGCAGTTACGGCAAGGGTGTCGATTCGCCGGCGCAGCTCAACATGGGCGATTGCTTTTCCTACGCCTGTTGCAAGGCATATAATTTGGCTTTGCTCTACACCGGTCAGGATTTCACAAAGACAGACATAGGATAGGTTCAAGGTGCGCCACGCAGATCGCTCGCATGAACCTACTCCGGCGACGACCCGGCGACACTCTGATCGTAGTCGACCAGCGATCCGGTCATGACGCCCGATTGCGGGCTGACCATGTAGCTGATCAGCCGCGCGAGCTGGTCCGGCTTGACCAACTGGCCCATCGGCTGCGCGGCTTCGGCCTTCGCCAGCCAGTCGTCGGGCGCATCGTGCCATTTCTTCTGCACGATGTCCTCGCCCTCGGTGTCCATCCAGCCGGGCAGCACGGCGTTGCAGCGGATGCGGTTGAAGCGATAGGCGTTGGCGACGTTCTTGGTCAGCGTCATCAGCGCGCCCTTGCTGGTCGAATAGGGCGTCAGGAAAGACTGCCCGGTATGCGCCGACATCGACAGCACGTTGACGATCGATCCGGGCGCCGTTTTCTCCAAGAGATGCGCCACCACGCCCTGCATCAGGAAAAACGGGCCGCGCACATTGGTGTCGAAGATCTGGTCGAACAGCTCTTCTGAGGTCTCGACCAGCGAGCCGCGCGCCGAGGTGGCGGCGGCGTTGACCAGGGCGTTGATCGTACCGAAATGCGAGAGCGCGGCGGCGACCGCGCGCTTGCAGTCGGCAACCTTGGAGACATCGGCGCTGATGAAGATGGCGTCGACGCCTGATTTCCTGAAATGAGCGACAGCCTTGTCGCCCTTCTCCTGCGAGCGGCCGATGAGCGCCAGCGCCCGGCAGCCTTCGTCGGCCAGCGCTTCGGCGACCGCGAATCCTATGCCTTGCGCACCGCCGGTGACGATGGCGCGTGTATTTGAATTGCGATCGGCGGATGCGCTCATCGCTCTGCTCCTGTGCCTTGGGGGTCCGGTTCTTACTTGTCGAGACGAATGGTCTTGCCCGTGGTCGCCGACTTCAGTGCGGCATCTGCCAGCTTCAGCGCCACGAGGCCATCAGCGCCGCTCGGCGCCGCCTTCTTGCCTGATGTCGCCGCCGCGATAAAGGCGGCGATCTCGAGGGCGTAGGCGTCGAGGTAGCGGGTCATGAAGAAGTCGTGCAGCGGCGGGCGCGTGTAGCCCTTCTCGTTGGCGAGCTCGATCGACACCGGCCGCTGGTTCTCGGCCGCCACCATGCCCTTCGAGCCGTGCACCTCGATGCGCTGGTCGTAGCCATAGGTGGCGCGGCGCGAATTGGAGATGACTGCCTGCTTGCCCGAAGCCGTTTCGAGGATGACGCTGACCGAGTCGAAATCGCCGGCTTCGCCGATTTTCTTGTCGACCAGCACCGAGGCGTGCGCGCTGACCGCGACAGGCTCCTCGCCGAGCAGGAAGCGCGCCATGTCGAAATCATGGATGGTCATGTCGCGGAAAATGCCGCCCGAGCGCTTGATGTAGTCGATGGGTGGCGCGCCGGGATCGCGCGAGGTGATGGTGACCATCTCGACGGTGCCGATGGCTCCGTCGTCGATCGCCTTGCGCACGGCGGCGAAATGCGGGTCGAAACGCCTGTTGAAGCCGACCATCAGGGTCGCCTTGGCCTTGTCGACAACGGCCAGGCACTGCTCGACCCGCTTGACGTCGAGGTCGATCGGCTTCTCGCAGAAGATCGCCTTGCCGGCCTTGGCGAAGCGCTCGATCAGATCGGCATGGGTGTCGGTCGGCGTGCAGATGACGACCGCGTCGATGTCCTTGGACTTCTCGATTTCGTCGATGCTGCGCACCTCGGCGCCATAGGCAACAGCCAGTTCGCTCGCCGCCTTCTCGAAGGCATCGGCCACGGCGACCAGTTTTGCCTGGGGGTTGGAACCCACGGCGCGGGCGTGGACCTTGCCGATGCGGCCGGCACCAAGGAGGGCGAAGCGAACAGTCATGGATATTTTCCTCTGGGGATGGTTCGAAGCGGGGCGCCGGTCATGGGCGCTGAATGATTTTCCGGTCAAGACAAATCGACGGGAAGGCGATGACCATCGCCTCCGAGCCCGGCCATTAGGCCGCGAGTTCCGCCTCGCCGGTCTTGGCGCCGGTGATATAGGATACGATGTCCTGGCCGTCGGTATTTTCCTTGCGCAGATTGGCGACGATGCGGCCGCGCCGGAACACCACGATGCGGTCGCAAAGGTCGAACACCTGGCGCATGTTGTGGCTGATCAGGATCAGCGGCTCGCCATTGTCCTTCAGCGTGCGGATGATGTTTTCGACCTGCGCCGTCTCCTGCACGCCGAGAGCCGCCGTGGGCTCGTCCATGATGATCAGCTTGGAGGCAAAGGTCGCCGTCCTGGCGATCGCCACGCACTGCCGCTGGCCGCCCGACATATGGCGGATGGTGTTGGAGAGGTTGGGGATCTTGACCGCGGTGCGGACCAGCGCCGCCTCGGTTGCCTTGCGCATGTATTTGCGGTCGAGGATCGAGAATGGCCCGAGATTGAACAGCACCTTTTCACGGCCGAGGAACAGGTTCGACGGCACGTCGAGGTCGTCGGCCAGCGCCAGGTTCTGGAACACCGTCTCGATGCCCGCCTCGCGGGCCTCGATCGGTCCGGCGAAATTCACTTCCTTGCCATCGAACCAGACCTGGCCGCTAGTCCGCTGCTCGACGGCGGTGATCTGGCGCACGAAGGTCGACTTGCCGGCGCCGTTGTCACCCATGATGGCGACATGCTCGCCCTTGCGCAGCTCGAAATTGGCGCCTTCAAGCGCATGCACGCCGCCATAGCGCTTGGTGAGGTTCTCGGTCTTCAGGACGATGTCTGTCGTGGAGATATCTGGCATGGTCAAGCCCTCAATGCCCGCATGCGTTGGCGCCACTGGTCGAGAACGACCGCGCCGACGATGATCACGCCCTTGACCATCTCCTGGTAGTAGGCGTCGAGGCGCAGGAAGGTGAAGCCGGAGATGATGACGCCGAAAATCAGCGCGCCGATCACCGTGCCGATGATGGAGCCGCGGCCGCCCGACAGCGAGACGCCGCCGATGACCGCCATGGCGATGGCATCGAGTTCGTACATGACGCCCATGCCGGCCTGGGCGGTGAGATTCTTGGAGGAGAGCACGACGGCGGCGAGCGCGGCGAGAATGCCGGCGATGACATAGACGAGGATCTTGTGGTTGGCGATCTTGATGCCAGACATGCGCGCTGCGTCCTCGTTGGAGCCGATCGCGTAGCAGTGCTTGCCATATCTGGTGTAGGTCATGATCAGCTGGAACAGCACGGCCAGCGACAGGAAGATGATGACGGGCATCAGGCCCTTGCCGATGGCGGCGAAACTGTCCGTCGGGAACGAGATCGGCTGGCCCTTCGACCACCATTTGGCGATGCCGCGGGCGGTCACCATCATGCCGAGCGTGGCGATGAAGGGCGGGATGCGCGTGTAGGCGATCAGCGCGCCGTTGACGAGGCCGGCGAGCAGGCCGCAGCCGATCGCCACCAGCACCGGGACGATCACGGGCAGGTCGGTCCAGCCTTGGGCCAGAAACATCGCCTTGGGGTTGGGATTGCCGTTGACGGTCGCGACCTGGGCAAAGCTCATGGCGATCATGGCCGTCGCGCCGACGATCGAGCCGGAGGACAGGTCGATGCCACCCGTAATGATCACCTGCGTGACGCCGATGGCGATGATGCCGACGATCGACACCTGCAGAATGATGATCTGCAGGCGCGCCTCGTTGAAGAGGCCGGAGACGTCGCTGCGGGTGTTGAACAGGAAGCTGTCGCCGAGAAAGACCCGGCCGATCAGTTCGAAGATGACGACGAGGATGACGAGCGCCAGGAAGACGTTGAATTCGGCCGGCCATGTGCGCTTCCTGGCGTCATAGCTGACCCCGCCGACGCCGTGAGATGTCTGTGCCAATTCTTCTATCCTCCGTCAGCCGCGGTCGTTCCCCGAGCACCTTCGGGCGCCGAGGGAAGCGGAGCGGCGCTGTCGCTGCGCGAGAGCGCCGCTCCGTATGTCCGCGGCTCAGTTCTTCTTCAGGAACTTGTCGATGTTGGCCGGCGTGACCAGCTGGAACGGGACATAGACCTTGTGCTCGACCTTCTCGCCCTTGGCGAGCTTCAGCGCGGCATCCAGCGCCCCCGCGCCCTGGCCGGCGGCGTCCTGGAAGACGGTGGCATCAAGGTCGCCCGCCTGCATGGCGGCAAGCGCGTCCTGGGTGGCGTCGACGCCGCCGACGACAACCGACTTCATGTCGATGTTGGCGGCCTTCATCGCCTGGATGGCGCCGATGGCGCTTTCGTCATTGTTGGCAATGACGCCGTCGAACTTCTTGCCGGTCGACAGCCAGTTGGTCATCAGGTTCTGCGCCTGGTCGCGATCCCAGTTCGAGGTCTGCTTGTCGATGATCTTGATGAAGCTGCAGTCCGGTGTGGCGATGACATCGTCGATGTCCTTGGTGCGCTGCACGGCGGCCTGGTTGGAAAGCTCGCCCATGATCACATAGACATTGGCTTCCTTCTTGCCGGCTTCCTTGAACAGGCGGCAGACTTCCTTGGTTTCGAGCGTGCCGGAATCGGCCTCGTTCGAGGCGACGAAGGCCTGGTTGTCTGGCAGCGTGTCGACATTGACCGGCTGGCGGTTGACATAGACCAGCGGGATCTTGGCCGCGGCCGCCGCATCCGACATCGCCTGCGTGGCCGAGGTGTCGACCGGGTTGACGATGATGGCGTCGACGCCCGAAGCGGCGAAGTTCTTGATCTGGTCGAGTTGCTTGGCGACGTCGTTCTGCGCGTCCTCGACCTGCAACTCGACGCCGCTCATGCCCTTGGCCTGCTCGATCATGCCGTTGCGCAGCACGGTGAGGAAATTGTCGTCGAACTTGGCCATCGACACGCCGATCTTGGCGGCCATGGCCGATGAACTCATCAGCGCCGCGAAGGCGACGCCCAAAAGCAGTTTCTTCATTGTATTTCTCCTCCACTTTTGGTGTCCGGTTGCACCGATCTCTCCGGAATCCCCGTTCTGCCTGGGGAATCTCTCCCGATTACCGTCTCTCTCCCCGGGTTGCGCCTGCCGTTTGCTGGAACGCCAAGGCCTCTTGATGAAACAGATGTTCCGGAACGAAAGAACCAAAATACGTGACTGGTGAAATATTTATTCCATTTGCTCGGGAGGCGTCAAGGGAGATTCCAGAACCGGATGTGCGATTTTGGCGGACACGGGAATGCGGTGCGGAGCCGACGGCGTCTGCGCGCCGGGTCCATTCCTTGGATGCCGTCGGCGGGCGATGGCATGGCGTTCAGAAATGCCAGATGTCTCTCTGCAACAAGAGGTCGAGCGGCGCTCTCCAGACCCTGCACGACGCCGCCTGCTTCACCTGCCGTTCGACACTGAGCTTGCCGTTGAGATCGAAGAAAGCTCCAATTCGCCTTCGGGCATGGAGCTTCTTTCCCCTGGTACTGTAGTTGCGGATCGGCAGCCAGTGGCGGCTGATCGTTCGCCCATCCTGGGATAGCGCGACGCCGGTACAGAATTGTTCCGGGGTGTGCAAATGCACGATTTCACTGACTTTCTCGCTGGCCGCGTATGCTCGCTCCAGCGCCGGAATGTTGTGATGATGAACGCCAAGGACGCCGCTCGCCCACATCGTTTCATCTCCGATCAGGATGCGGCCTCCAATGGAGAGCCCCTCGCCTTCGAGCGAGCGATAGGGAGCCTTTGGGCGCCCTTCGCACCGCCACATTATCGAGGACAAGGCTGAAATTCGGTTGAAACAGCGCGATATGTCGCCGGTCGGATACATGTCCGCATCCATGAAGAACAGGCGCTCGCAACGTTGAAGCAGATCGATGATGCCGGCGGCCTTGATGCCAAATCTGTATCGATTGCCGAAGGACATCTCGGTCTGTCTCTGGGCCGTGAGCTCGATCGCTTCGATGGGATAGCCGTCGAAAATGGAGGGTCGGTCGGTCAGCACCGTGATCCTGGCACCCGGGCAATAGTGAAGCAAGCGAAGCGCGCTGAAGAGCGCGCCACGCGCATAGAGCTCGTCGCTCCCAAAAGCGATGTACCCAAACCCATCCCCGTCCATTGGGTATGTATATATTAGCGATCGGTAATGCGTCAATTTGGATGCAGGTCGGGCGCTATGCTTTAGGCCAAAGCTCGCTAGATGTTCTCGGGCAGGTAGATGTCGAACGGCAGGAAGGTCTGGCCGGGTGCGTTGGCCGCGCCCGTCTCGATGGCATGCGCCATGAGGCCGAGCAGTTCGCGGCACAAGGCAGCCAGCGGCGTGGAGATCACCATGGTCAGCACCCCGTCCGCCAGGGCGGACCGCGAGACCGCCGATATCTCGTTGCAGACGACCGCCGGCATCTCGGCGGGCCTGGCCTGCCGCAGCGCCGCGACCGCGCCTTCCATGCCGCCGCCCGCGACGTAGCAGCCGACGAGGTCCGGGTGGCGGCCGAGCAGGTCGAGCAGCGTGTCCTGCGTGATCTGGTTGGCCTCGAGATTGACCAGCGTTTCCAGCAAGGTGAAGTCCGGCGCCTGCTCGCGGAAGAAGGAGCGGAAGCCGATCTCGCGCAGTTCATGGCCGTGGAAGCGGTGGCTGCCGACGAAGAGCGCGACCTTGCCCGGCCGCTTCGCCGCCTTGGAGATCATCCAGGCCGCGGTGCGGCCGACCTTGCGGTTGTCAAGGCCGACATAGCCCTCGCGAATGCCGGCCGCGAAGTCGGACAGCAGGGAAAAGACCGGCAATCCCTTGGCCTTCATCTCCTCGACGGTGACCGTCAGCGCCGGATGATCGGGCCCGACCAGGGCGACCGCCCTGCATTTGGCCGCCAGCTTGCGCGTGCGCTCGACGATTTCATCCGGCGTCAGCGAACTGGCGAAGTCGATGATGGCGACGCCGCGGAAGCGCTGCGATTGCGACAGCGCGAGTTCGAGCTGCCGCGCGAACTCCGTGTAGAAGACGTCGTTGCCTCTCAAAAGCAGGAAGCCCAGCCGGTATTCCGGCAGCTCGTGGCGCATCCTCTGCTTGATCAGGCCGGCGGCATGATAGCCGATCTCGGTCGCGATCTCGTAGACGCGGCGCGCCGTTTCCTCGCGTACCGGCAAGCGATTGTTGAGCACGCGGTCCACCGTGGCGACACTGACGCCGGAGACGCGCGCCAGATCAGTGATGGTCGGCCGTTTCGCCATGATCGCCCTCGCTCGATTGCCTGATATCGATACCTTACTTTGATAGGAAATGATAGAAACTATCTTTGTGATGTTGAGTCTATCATGGCGCGGCGTTATTTCTGGGTATCGAGCCCGTTGCCTTGGGAGGCAATCATGACCGCAGCGCCGTCCCGGCGTGACTACAGCCTGATCGGCCGCGACGCCCGGCTTGCCGTCGAGAACGGCCTGTCGGCCGCCGAGTGGTATCACACCGACATTCCCCGCAAGCAGATGAAGGAGCTGATGCAGCGCTCCGATGGCCCGGCGATCCGCGACACCGCGATCTGGCTGACCGCCCTCATCGTCAGCGGCGCCGGCGGTGCCTGGTTCTGGGGCAGCTGGTGGTGCGTGCCGTTCTTCTTCGTCTATGGCGTGCTCTACGGCTCGTCGACCGATTCACGCTGGCACGAATGCGGCCATGGAACCGCGTTTCGCACGCAGTGGATGAATGACGCGGTCTATCAGATCGCCTGCTTCATGATCATGCGCAACCCGGTGACCTGGCGCTGGAGCCACACGCGCCATCACACCGACACCATCATCGTCGGCCGCGATCCCGAGATCTCGGTGATGCGGCCGCCGGACCTGGCGCGCCTCGTCCTCGGTTTTGTCGGCGTGCTCGACGCCTGGCACGCGATGTCGGACATGCTGCGCAACGCCGCAGGCAACATCAGCGCTGCGGAAAAAACCTTCATTCCCGAACAGGAGCAGCCCAAGGCGATCCATATTGCCCGCATCTGGACGGCGATCTATGCAGCGACTATCGCGCTGGCACTCTATACCGGCTCGTTCCTGCCCTTGATGCTGGTCGGCCTGCCCCGGCTCTACGGCGCCTGGCATCATGTGATGGTCGGCCTGCTGCAGCATGGCGGCCTTGCCGACAACGTCACCGATCATCGGCTGAACAGCCGTACCGTCTACATGAACCCGATCAGCCGCTTCATCTACTGGAACATGAATTACCATGTCGAGCATCACATGTTCCCGATGGTGCCCTACCATGCGCTGCCCAGGCTGCACGCGCTGATCAAGCACGATTTGCCGGCGCCGACGCCCTCGATCCTGGCCGGTTACCGCGAGATGATCCCGGCCTTCCGCCGCCAGCTGCGCAACGAGGATTATTTCCTCAAGCGCGAGCTGCCGCCGACCGCCAGGCCGTACCGCGAGGAATTCCACAACGACATCGTCGCCGCGGCGGCGGAATGACATCCGACAACTCCAGGGGAGGACTGAATGAGCGATTGGGTCGAGGCCTGTGCCGCCGGTGACATCGACGAAGAAGATGTGATGCGCTTCGATCATGGCGGGCGTACCTTCGCCATCTATCGCAGCCCTGACGACGATTATTTCGCCACCGACGGACTTTGCACGCATGAGAAGGTGCATCTCGCCGACGGGCTGGTGATGGACGACATCATCGAATGCCCCAAGCACAATGGCCGCTTCAACTACAAGACGGGCGCGGCCAGGGGCGCGCCGGTCTGCGTCAACCTAAGGACCTATCCGGTCAAGGTCGACGCCGGCAAAGTGCTGGTTCAGATCGGGTAAAGGGCATGACGCCGGGAATGGTGATCATCGGGGCCGGCGAATGCGGCGGACGGGCAGCACTGACGCTGCGCGATCTCGGCTATGACGGGCCGGTGACGCTGGTCGGCGACGAGCCGCATCTGCCCTATGAGAGGCCACCTCTGTCCAAGGAGGCGATGGCCAGCGACGCGCCTGCAATCAAGGCGATTGCCAGCGACGAAATCCTGGCGGGAAAAGCGATCCGGCATATCCATTCCGTTCAGGCGATCGCGATCGATCGCGCGGCGCACACGGTGCGCCTGTCCGACGGCTCGGTGCTGCCCTACGACAAGCTGCTGCTGGCCACTGGCTCGACCCCACGCAAGCTGCCGATGCCTGGCCTTGGCGGGCGCTGCGTCTATCTCAGGACCTTCGCCGATGCGCTGGCCATCCGCGCTCATCTCAGCGCCGGCAATCGCATCGCCGTCATCGGCGGCGGCTTCATCGGCCTCGAGCTTGCCGCGGCGGCGCGCAAGCTCGGCGCAGATGTCACCGTCATCGAGGCGCAGTCGCGCATCCTGATGCGCGGCGTTCCGGCCGAGATCGCCGAAATCACCCATGACGCGCATGTCGCCGAGGGTGTCGACGTGATCTGTGGGGAAGGCATCTCCGCCGTCGCCGACGACGGCAAGGAGGTGCGGGTGACGCTCGCCGGCGGCCGGGAGATCATTGCCGACCTCGCCGTGATCGGCATCGGCGCCGTGCCGGTGACCGGACTGGCGGCGGGGGCCGGCCTGGCCATCGAAAACGGCATCGCGGTCGACGCAGAACTGCGCAGCAGCGATCCCGACATCTTCGCCGCCGGCGACTGCTGCTCGTTCCCGCTTGCCATCTATGGCGGCCGCCGCGTGCGGCTGGAAGCCTGGCGCAACGCGCAGGAACAGGGCGCACTGGCGGCCAGGAACATGCTGGGCGCCGGCGAGCCGCATGCCGCGGTGCCGTGGTTCTGGTCGGATCAGTATGGCCTGTCCCTGCAGATCGCGGGATTATCCGACGAAGGCCGTAGCACCGTGCGCCGCGATCTCGGTGACGGCGCCTTCATCCTCTTTCATCTGGCCGAGGACGGCAGGCTGGTGGCGGCCAGCGGCATCGGCCCGGGCAATGCGGTGGCGCGCGACATCAGGCTGGCCGAGATGCTGATCGCGAAGCGGGCAAAACCGTCGGCGGACGCGCTGGGATCGCCTGAAGTCAAGCTGAAGGCGTTGCTGGCGGCATAGGGGTCGTGCACCTTGTGGATGTCGGCGCCGCCCCTCATCTGCCTGCCGGCATCTTCTCCCCGTAGAACGGGGAGAAGGGGGCTATGGCAACCTCGCCGCAATTCATGCACCGATTGGCGAAATCATTGATGACAGCGTCTTTCTCCCCGTCACTACACGGGGAGAAATGTCCGGCAGGACAATGAGGGGCGGCGCGGCTTTGGCAAATCAACGTCAGCGCGCCGGGTCCGCCCTAAAACAGCGCCTTCAGCTCCGGCAATTTGTCGTTGACCAGCCAGCCGTAATAATTCTCTTCCGGCAGCTTCTCCGGCTCGCCGGTGGCGCGGCGTTTTTCGTTTTCCGCCTTCAGCGCATAGGCGCGCTGTTCCGGATTGCCGACATTGTAGAGCGTGGCGGTCAGGCCCGGATTGCCCGAAATGTCGAAGCCGGCGATGCTCTTATAGGCGTCGATCGACTTCCTGATCGTCGCGGCGACGTAAGGAAGCGTCAGGTCCGGATCCATGATGGTCTTGTAGACCGAATTGGGATCGGAGACGTCGAGCTTCGGCAAGCCCGACACCTTGTGCACGAGATCGCTCATCTGCAGGGCGGTCAGCGGGTTGAGCTGGCCGAGGCCGAAGGTCTGGCCGGCATAATAGGGCTGGAAGAAGGTGGCGCCGAACCGGTTGTCGGGGAAATCCTCGCCGCCGACGGTCTTGCCGCGAAACGAGCGGTTCCAAACCTGTTCACGGCATTCCCACAGATCGTAGCTGTCCGAAATCGCGGCGCACTTCCTGAATTCCGGCCGCTGCACGAAATCGGTAATGTCCTCGCCATCATAGGCGAAGGAGAGCTTGCTCGAGAGGTAGGAGATCGCCTTGACATAATAGGTCTGCAGCCGGTCATAGGCGTCGACATTGTAGGTGTGCTCGCCAACGATGGCGCCGACGATGTGCATCGGGTCGATGCCATAGGCGCTTGCCGCCTTCTTGATCTTGCCGCGCAGGTCGGGGTCGTTCTGCAACAGCGCGTAGACCTTGCGATACTTCGCCTGGAAGCTGGTGTTGGTCGCCTGGGTGCGGCGGCTGGAGGCGCCGGGAATGTCGGGCTGCTCGGCATTGCGGTTTCCCGGCGGCACCAATGTCGCCGCGTCGGCGGCGAACAGCGTCGCCGCCAGCGTCAAGCCGAGAATGACCAGGATGAGTTTTTTCATGCGCCGCCGCCTAGAGAATTGCCGCGCAAACTAGGTAAAGCACCTGGTCGAGTCGAGAGCGCCTCTTCATCCGGCGAGACGAAAGGTGGCCAGATGGTACCATCTGGCCACACATGGCTCCTGCCGGAGTTGTTACTCGATGCCGCGCCGGACTGCTCCGGCGTCTTCGTTCAGAGGATGAACCGCGACAGATCGGTGTTTCTGGAGAGGTCTCCGACATGCTTCTGCACATAGGCGGCGTCGATGGTGACGGCCGTGCCGTTGCGGTCGGGCGCATCGTAGGAGATCTCGTCCAGCACCCGCTCCATCACCGTCTGCAGCCGCCGCGCGCCGATATTCTCGATGCTGGCATTGAGGTCGACGGCGACGCCGGCCAGCGAATCGATGGCGTCGTCGGTGAAGGTCAGCTCGACGCCCTCGGTTTTCATCAGCGCGATATACTGCTTGATCAGGCTCGCCTCGGTCTCGGTCAGGATGCGGACGAAATCGTCCTTCTCCAGCGCACGCAGTTCGACGCGGATTGGCAGGCGGCCCTGCAATTCCGGCAACAGGTCCGACGGTTTCGAGACGTGAAACGCGCCCGAGGCGATGAACAGGATATGGTCCGTCTTCAACGGCCCGTATTTGGTCGCCACCGTGGTGCCCTCGACCAGCGGCAGCAGGTCGCGCTGCACGCCTTCGCGCGACGGGCCGCCCGAAATATCCGACCTGGCGGCAATCTTGTCGATCTCGTCGAGGAAGACGATGCCGTCATTTTCCGCTGCGTCCAGAGCCCGGCGCACCACCTCGTCCTGGTCGAGCAACTTGTCGGACTCGTCGCTGACCAGCAGGTCGTAGGATTCCTTCACCGTCGTCTTGCGCAGCTTGGTCTTCTTGCCGCCCATTGCCTTCGACAGCATGTCGTTGATGTTGAGCACGCCGATATTGGCGCCCGGCATGCCGGGAATTTCGAAGCCGGGCATGCCGCCATTGCCGGTGTCGGCCACCTCGATTTCGATTTCCTTGTCGTCGAGTTCGCCGTCGCGCAGCTTCTTGCGGAAACTATCGCGCGTCGCCGGGCTCGCCGTCTTGCCGACCAACGCTTCCAGCACGCGTTCCTCGGCGTTGACATGGGCGCGTGCCTTCACGTCCTCGCGCATCTTTTCGCGCACCAGCCCGATGGCGATTTCGACCAGGTCACGGATGATCTGCTCGACGTCGCGGCCGACATAGCCGACTTCGGTGAACTTGGTCGCCTCGACCTTGACGAAAGGCGCGCCGGCCAGCCGGGCCAGGCGGCGCGAGATCTCGGTCTTGCCGACGCCGGTCGGGCCGATCATCAGGATGTTCTTCGGCATCACCTCTTCGCGCATCTGGCCTTCGAGCTGCTGGCGGCGCCAGCGGTTGCGCAAGGCAATGGCCACGGCGCGCTTGGCGTCCTTCTGGCCGATGATGAAGCGGTCGAGTTCCGAAACTATTTCGCGGGGAGAAAATGTGCTCATATCACTAAATTCCACTTTGCCACTGCTTGATGGCCTCGAACGGATGCAGCAGCATGATCACGTTGAGTGTAAGATTGTCCCGGATAAGATAGCCGGTACCCAGTTCGAAGAGGATGGCGAGGCTGACGATCACCCATATAGGTAGCCTTCGCGCCATCACAAATCCCAGCACCATGGCCAGTGTGTCGGACACCGAATTGATGATCGAATCGCCGTAATAATCGAGCGAAATGGTGCCGGCGCGGTAGCGCTCGATGATGAACGGGCTGTTTTCGAGGATTTCCCAGCCGCCCTCGACGAGGACGGCGAATGCCAGCCGCAAGCCGATCGGCGAGCGCGGGAACAGGAACCGGGCCAGCGCATAGAACAGGAAGCCGTGGATGATGTGCGAGAAAGTGTACCAGTCCGAAATGTGCTGGGAGTTCTCCGAACTGTTCACCACGCCATGCCACAGCTTGACATAGCCGCAGGTGCAGATCGGCGGATGGCCCATCAGATAGAGCGTGACAGCCTGGGCGGCGAGCAGGCCGACGACGATCAGCAGCCCCATCCGCCAGCTGTCCTCGTAGGCCGAAAGGCCCTTGTCCCCGCTGGATATGACCATGCCCTGGATTACCCCTCTTGCGCGTCTTCGGCATCGATCGCCATCAGCACGACGTCGCCATAGATTGACTGCCTGCGATCAATGGCCCGGAAACCCGCCTTTTCATAGGCGCGGATGGCCCTGAGATTGGCGGGGTCGGGATCGATGATGACACGCGGCACGCCTTCCTCGAACAGGTCTTCGACGAACTGACGCACGATGGCCGAGCCATGGCCGATGCCGATCAGTTCCGGCCGGCCGATCGAGACATCGATGCCCAGCGTGCCGAACGGCTGATCGGCATAGGGATGGCCGTCTTCCATGTGCGGGTCATAGCTCTGCAGATAGGCGATCGGCTTTCCGTCGAGCTCAACGATCAGCGGCTCGACGGAAATCGAGTCTATGTGATCGGCAATCTCCGCGATTTCCGTCTCAGGATCATCCCACCATTCTGCAACATGCGGCTCGGCGAGCCAGCCGGCGATCATCGGCAGGTCCTTTTTGGTCACCGGCCGAAAATCGTAGCTACTTTCTTGTTTGACCATGATCTTTTCCGAAAACCGGTTCCCACCTTGCGGGGTCATGGTCTGGTTCAGGCGGCATCGAGCGTTTCGACGACGAAATTGTTGTTGGTGTAGACGCAGATATCGGACGCGATCTGCATCGCCCTGCGGGCGATCTCCTCGGCATCCTTGTCCGTATCCATCAGCGCGCGCGCCGCGGCCAGCGCATAATTGCCGCCCGAACCGATGGCCATGACGCCATGTTCTGGTTCCAGCACATCGCCATTGCCGGTCAGCGCCAGCGAGACCGACTTGTCGGCGACCAGCATCATCGCCTCCAGCCGGCGCAGATAGCGGTCGGTGCGCCAGTCCTTGGCGAGCTCGACACAGGCGCGCGTCAGTTGGTCGGGATATTGTTCGAGCTTGGCTTCGAGGCGTTCCAGCAGCGTGAAGGCGTCGGCGGTGGCGCCCGCGAAACCGGCAATCACATTGCCGCCCTTGCCGATGCGGCGCACCTTGCGGGCATTGCCCTTCATGATGGTCTGGCCCAGGCTGACCTGGCCGTCGCCGGCGATCACCACCTTGTTGCCCTTGCGCACCGTCACGATGGTCGTGGCGTGCATGGTCAATTCATTGGACATTTCTTGGCTCCGATTCGCACCATCCCTTCAAAAGGCGATTTGGCGCGGTACGAGTGACTTGATCGGCCATATGTATGCACGGGGCCAATGATTGCAAACCGCTCGATAGCGGCCGGGATCGCAACTGGCAATCGCCGGATCATGCTGCTAGAAGGCTCTCGTTTTCAAGCCAGCGAGCGCTTGAGGCCCGTGAACCGGTCACGATCTGAACCACTGGCACAAGGATAGAGTGATGGCGCCTCGTTCCGCCGATGCAAGCCGCAAGACTGGGGAAACCGACATCTCGGTGTCGATCCATGTCGACGGCTTTGGCAAATCGGACATCGCCACCGGCGTCGGCTTCTTCGACCATATGCTGGACCAGCTTTCCCGCCATTCCCTGATCGACATGACCGTCAGAGCAACGGGCGACCTGCATATAGACGACCACCACACGGTCGAGGACACCGGCATCGCGCTCGGGCAGGCCTTGACCAAGGCGTTGGGCGAGCGGCGCGGCATCATGCGCTACGCCTCGATCGACCTTGCCATGGACGAGACGCTGACCCGCGCCGCGATCGACGTGTCGGGCCGCCCCTTCCTGGTCTGGAACGTGTCGTTCTCGTCGCCCAAGATCGGCACCTTCGACACCGAACTGGTGCGCGAATTCTTCCAGGCGCTGGCGCAGAACGCCGGCATCACGCTGCATGTCACCAACCATTATGGCGCCAACAACCATCATATCGCCGAGACCTGCTTCAAGGCGGTGGCGCGCGCGCTGCGCGCCGCGCTCGAGCGCGATCCGCGCCAGCCTGACGCGGTTCCCTCCACCAAGGGTTCTTTGAAGGGATAGCCTCATGACCGCCTATGTCGTGATGGAGCCACCTGGCCGCAGCGAGAAAGTCGACACGACGACCTTAGTCCGCGACGGCTTCACCTGGCTCGGCCTGCTTGTGCCGCCGCTGTGGCTTGCCTGGCACCGGATGTGGGTCGAAGCGGCGCTCGCCTTTGTCGTCATGGGCGTGCTGTCGATGCTTGGCGAGAGACTTGGGCTCGGTGTGGCCGGCTCGCTTTTGTCGCTGCTCGTCTCGCTCTATGTCGGACTGGAAGGACAGGGCTTGCGCATCGCGGCACTGCGCCGCCGCGGTTGGCATGAGTGGGGCGTCGTCGAGGCCGGCTGGCTCGCCGACGCCGACATGCGCTATGCCCTTGAGGTCGAAGGGCTTTCGGATGAAGCGGCACCCGCGCCGCGCATCGTCCCAGATGCCGCTTTGGCGCGCCCGGCACAGCCAGGCATGGCGCTGGCGCTGACCCACATTCCGGGACGGCGCTGAGATGCGGGTTGCGATCATCGATTACGGTTCGGGCAATCTGCGCTCGGCCACCAAGGCCTTCGAGCGCGCCGCGCGCGAGGCCGGCATCGCGGCCGAGATCGACCTGACGGCCGATGCCGACCGGGTGCGGACGGCCGACCGCATCGTCCTGCCCGGCGTCGGCGCTTACGCCGATTGCGCGGCCGGCCTGCGTGCCGTGGACGGCATGTGGGAGGCGGTCGAGGACGTCGCCATCGCCAAGGGCCGGCCTTTCCTGGGAATTTGCGTCGGCATGCAGCTGATGTCCGAGCGCGGCCTCGAAAAGACCGTCACCAACGGGTTCGGCTGGATATCGGGCGACGTCAAGGAGATCACGCCTTCCGATCCGGCGCTGAAGATCCCGCAGATCGGCTGGAACACGATCGAATTGAGGCATAAGCACCCATTGTTCTCCGGCATTCCGACCGGCGCGGCCGGACTGCATGCCTATTTCGTCCACTCCTACCATCTCGACGCAAAAAAGTCGGACGAGATCCTCGCGGTCGCCGACTATGGGGGCCCGGTGACGGCCACGGTCGCGCGTGACAATCTCGCCGGCACGCAGTTCCATCCTGAGAAGAGCCAGGCGCTGGGCCTGGCGCTGATCACCAATTTCCTGCGCTGGAGGCCCTGAACCATGAGCAAGAAGGGCTATTGGCTGGTAATGCTGACGGTGACAGACCCGGAAGGATATCAGCGTTACCGCGACGCCATCGGCGACGCGGTTTCGTCTTTCGGAGGCCGCTATCTCGTGCGCGGCGGACAAGTGACCAATCCCGAAGGGTCGGAATTTGACAGGCAGGTGGTGGTCGAGTTCGACTCTTACGAAACCGCGCTCAGCTGCTATCGATCGCCAGCCTACCAGACAGCGTTGCAGAACAGGCTGGCGGCTTCGACCGGACATTTCGCGATCGTCGAGGGTGCCTGAGTGATCCTGTTTCCAGCCATCGACCTCAAGGACGGCCAATGCGTGCGGCTGAAGCACGGCGATATGGCGACCGCGACGATCTACAATGATGACCCCGCCGCGCAGGCAAAAGCCTTTGAAGAGCAGGGCTTCGAGTGGCTTCATGTCGTCGACCTCAACGGCGCCTTCCAGGGCCAGAGCGTCAACAGCGCCGCGGTAGGGGCCATCCTGAAGGCGACGAAGAACCCGGTGCAGCTCGGCGGCGGCATTCGCACGCTGGAGCAGATCGAGGACTGGCTCGACCGTGGGCTGGCCCGCGTCATCCTCGGCACGGTGGCGGTGCGCGATCCCGATCTGGTCAGGCAGGCCTGCAAGGCATTTCCGGGCAAGGTCGCGGTCGGCATCGACGCCAAGGGTGGCAAGGTGGCGGTCGAAGGCTGGGCCGAAGCCTCGAGCCTCGGCGTCATCGAACTGGCCAGGAAATTCGAGGGCGCCGGCGTCGCCGCCATCATCTATACCGACATCGACCGCGACGGCGTGCTGACCGGCATCAACTGGGACGCCACCATCGACCTTGCCGACGCCGTGTCGATCCCGGTCATCGCCTCGGGCGGACTGGCCTCGATCGCCGACATCGTGCGCATGACCATGCCCGATGCGAAAAAACTCGAAGGCGCAATCTCGGGCCGTGCCCTCTATGACGGCCGCATCGATCCCACAGAGGCGCTGGCGATCCTGCGGGGCCGGCCGGCGATGGAGGCGCGGTCGTGAAAGTTTCGCTCATCCTGGCCTCCTATGACAGCGGCCACTATCATGGCGGCATGGGCCAGGGGCCCGACGCGCTGATATCGGGCGGGCTTGTCGATGCCCTGACCCTTGCCGGCCACGACGTCACGGTCGAGGATATCGGCAGGGTCGGCGACGGCCAGGAGCGCGAGATCGCCACGGGTTTTGCCGTCTGCAACGCCGTCTCGGGCGAGGTCCGCATGGCCCGCGACAGGGGCCGGTTCCCCATCGTGCTGGCCGGAAACTGCCTGACTTCAGCCGGCGCGGTCGCCGGCGAAGGCGCCGACGCGATCATCTGGGCAGACCAGCATGGCGACCTCAACACGCCCGAGACGTCCGTCTACGGCTTTCTCGACGGCATGGCGCTGTCGACGGTGCTCGGCCTGTGCTGGCGTCCGATGGCGGCCGCCATTCCCGGCTTCAGGCCGATCGATCCCGCGCGCTGCGTGCTCCTCAACGCCCGCGATCTCGATCCGGCGGAGGAAAACCTTCTCGAAACATTGCCTGTCATCCGGACGGAATGTCCAGGCGTGGCGCAAGCGACGGAAAAACTGAAGGCCGCCGGCGCCAACAGCGTGCACATGCATCTCGATCTCGACGTGCACGACCCCAAGGCGCTGCAGGCCAACCGCTACGTCACATCGGGCGGACCGAACCCGGAGCAGCTGCGCGACGCGGCCTGCGCCATGGCGCTTGCTGTGCCGGTCGTCGGCATCACCGTTTCCGCTTACGATCCCGCCTTCGATGCCCAGGCCGATGTGCCGCCGCTGGTCGGCCAGATGCTCAACGATCTGCTTGCCACGATAGAGGGCCGCTGATGCTGAAGGCCCGCGTCATCCCTTGCCTCGACGTCAAGGACGGCCGTGTCGTCAAGGGCGTCAATTTCGTCGACCTCATCGACGCCGGCGATCCGGTGGAGGCCGCCAAGGCCTATGATGCCGCCGGCGCCGACGAACTCTGCTTTCTCGACATCACCGCTTCGTCGGACAATCGCGAGACCATCTTCGACGTCATCGCCCGCACCGCGGAACAATGCTTTATGCCGCTGACCGTCGGCGGCGGCGTGCGCCAGGTGGCCGACATCCGAAGATTGCTGCTGGCCGGGGCCGACAAGGTCTCGATCAACACGGCGGCGGTGAAGAACCCGGATTTCGTCGCCGAAGCCGCCGACAAGTTCGGCAACCAATGCGTCGTCGTCGCCATCGACGCCAAGAAAATCTCCGGCCCCGGCGAGGCCGACCGCTGGGAGATCTTCACCCATGGCGGGCGCGAGAAGACCGGCATCGACGCCGTGGAATTCGCGCGGAAAATGGTCGATCGCGGCGCCGGCGAGATCCTGTTGACCTCGATGGACCGCGACGGCACCAAGGCCGGCTATGACATCGCGCTGACCCGCGCGGTGTCGGACGCGGTGCGCGCGCCGGTCATCGCTTCGGGTGGCGTCGGCACGCTCGACCACATGGTCGAAGGCATTCGCGACGGCCATGCGGGTGCCGTGCTGGCGGCGTCCATTTTCCATTTCGGCACCTACACCATCGCCGAAGCCAAGGCGCATATGGCCAAGGCCGGCCTGCCGATGCGGCTGGACTCGCTGGGCAACAGGTCCTAGAGCATGCTCCCGAAGCCGGCTTTCGGGAAAAACCCGGCTTAAACAAGAAGATAGATCGACATGGCCGAGTTTTCGCTCTCCGACCTGGAAAAAATCGTCAGCGACCGCGCCCATTCCGGCGATCCGGATTCGTGGACGGCCAAGCTTTACGCCCGGGGCATCGACAAGGCGGCGCAAAAGCTCGGCGAGGAGGCGGTCGAGACCGTGATCGCCGCAGTCAAGGGCGACAAACAGGGCCTCGTTTCCGAAAGCGCCGATCTTATATATCATTGGCTTGTCGTTCTCGGCATCTCGGGTGTCCCGTTGAACGACGTGCTCAAGGAGCTTGAAGCCCGTACCGGGCGTTCGGGCATCGCCGAGAAGGCGTCGCGGCCCAAGGGCTGATCGGGAGGAAGGGCAGGTATCTCGATGGATCAGCTCGCGCCAACCGAGAAATACTCTCCGTTTCGCTTCTTCTCGGCCGAGCAATGGTCGCGGTTCCGCGCCGATACGCCGCTGACGCTGAGCGAGGACGAGTTCCGCCGCCTGCGTTCGCTCAACGACCCGGTCGACCTCGAAGAGGTCAAGCGCATCTATCTGTCCTTGTCGCGGCTTTTGTCGGCGCATGTCGAGGCGAGCCAGCTTCTGTTCCGGCAGCGCCAGGCTTTCTTCAACGCCGCCGACGTGGCCAAAACGCCTTTCATCATCGGCATTGCCGGTTCTGTCGCGGTCGGCAAATCGACCACGGCGCGCGTGCTGAAGGAATTGCTGGCGCGATGGCCGTCGAGCCCCAAGGTCGACCTCATCACCACGGACGGCTTCCTGCTGCCCAACGAGGTGCTGCGCCGCGAAAACCTGATGGAGCGCAAGGGTTTCCCCGACAGCTACGATGTCGGCGCGCTGCTGCGTTTCCTCTCGGGTATCAAGTCGGCGTTGCCCGATGTCCGCGCGCCGGTCTATTCGCACCTTACCTATGACGTCATCCCCGGCGAGTTCGTCACCATCGACCGGCCCGACATCCTGATCTTCGAAGGCATCAACGTGCTGCAGCCGGGCAAGCTGCCGCAGGACGGCAAGATCGTGCCCTTCCTGTCGGACTTCTTCGACTTCGCCATCTACATCGATGCCGACGAGAAGCTGATCCACAATTGGTATATTTCCCGCTTCATGCGGCTGCGCGAAACCGCCTTCCGCGATCCGGACTCCTTCTTCCACCGCTATTCGCAGCTGTCGGAGGATGCGGCCAAGGCGATCGCCGAGGGCCTGTGGACCAACATCAACCTGAAGAACCTGCGCGAAAACATCCTGCCGACGCGTGCCCGCGCCGACTTGATCCTGCGCAAGGGCGCCGACCACCTGATCGAGGAGGTGGCGCTGCGCAAGTTGTAGCCGATAGACTGGGCGTGGCGGGCGCTCCACAAGCCCGCCACGCCGCTGTTTATGTGTCAGCCATTGGCGAACGGCACGGCGACATAGATCTGGGTGTCGCCGCGCTCCACCAGAAGCAGCACCGATTTGCGTCCGGATTTGCCGGCTTGGGCAATCGCTTGGGTCACCTGCCTGGCGCTCTTCACCGGAGCCTGGTTGACGGCGACGATGACATCGCCCGGCTGGATGCCGGCAGTCGCTGCCGGCTTGTCGGGATTGACGCTCGCAACCACCGCGCCGTGCTCGTTCTCGGGCAGGTTCATCTGCTGGCGGATGTCCGGCGTGATATCCATCAAGCCAAGGCCGACGGCCGGCACGCGGGAACCCTGTTCGGTGCCCGGCGCGCTGGAGTCGTCCGTCGACGCCGTTTTCACATCGTCGCTGTTGCGTCCGACCTCCACCGAGATCTGCATGGCCTTGCCCTTGCGCCAGACATCCAGTCTCTCCTTGGCACCCGGCGCGACGTCGGCGACGGCTCGTGACAGGTCCTTGGGATCCTTGACGTCCTGCCCGGCGAAGCCGGTGATGACGTCGCCGGTCTCGACGCCGGCCTTGGCCGCGGGCGAGCCGTCATTGACCTGCGAGACCAAGGCACCGCTGGGATGGTCCAGCCCGATGGCGCTTGCCACATCCGGGGTGACGGGCTGGATCTCGACGCCGAGATAGCCGTATTCGATGTTGCCGCCCTTCATCAGCTTGGCGACCACCTTCTCAGCCTGGTCAGACGGAATGGCGAAACCGACACCGACGCTGCCGCCATTGGGCGAATAGATCGCCGTGTTGATGCCGACGACATTCCCATTGACGTCCACCAGCGGGCCGCCGGAATTGCCGTGATTGATCGGCGCGTCGATCTGGATGAAATCGTCGAAGGGCCCGCTATGCAGGTCGCGGCCACGCGCCGAGACGATACCGGCTGTTACCGTGGTGCCGATGCCGAACGGATTGCCGATCGCCAGCACCTGGTCGCCTGTCATGAGCTTGTCGGAGTCGCCCCACTTCACGGTTGGCAACGACTTGCCGGCGTTGATCTTCAGCACGGCGAGGTCGTTCTTGGCATCGTGACCGACCAGCTTGGCCGGGAGCTCCGTGCCGTCGTCGAGCGTGACCTTTATCGAGGAAGCGCCGTCGACGACATGGTTGTTGGTGACGATGGTGCCGTCGGCACCGACGATGAAGCCCGAACCGAGCGCTTCGGCCCGCGGCAACCGCTGTTGCGGAGGCGTCTTGGGAGCGGGCATGCCCTGATCGCCGAAGAACTGGCGGAAATAATCGTCGAAGGGCGAGGCGCCATCGAAGGGCGACGCTTCGTTCATTGCTTCCGGCTGTCCTTTCATGACCGTGGTCACGGTCACGACGGCCGGCTTGGTCGTGGCCACGATCGGTGCCAACGAACCCCTTGGGGCCGTGGTTCCGGCAACGGGGGTCTGCGTCGTTGCAACCGTGTTGCCCGTGCCGACGCCGTTCGCGCTGTCGGCGAATGAGACGACAAAGGGAGAAACCAGCAGCGCGGCGCCCAGCAGGGCGGCGACGCGATGCCTACGAAGAATGCTCAGGTTTGACATGGTCGTTCTGTCCGGGCGAGGGGTTGATCCGCGCCGCGGGTCTTCCTGGGAGAAGTGCCCGTCAGCGTGCCGACGGCCCGGGTTGCCTGCCTCGCCACGCATGGCAGCCGGCCGGATCGACAACAACTATCTAGGGCGCCGATCCGCGCGATTTAGGGTTTTAGCCCGACCTTACGAAGATTTAATTCAGAGTGCGCTTACGGATCGCAGATAGGCCGACGCGATTTCGCGCATGCGCCCGCCGTCGAAGCTCGGGCCGTGGCCGCCATGGCCGATCCTGATCGGCAGGTCGAGCAGCCGGCGCATCGTGTTGCGATAGGCCTCCCGGTCGGAATCCGGCAAATCGTCGATCAGCGTGTCGTCATAGATGGCGTCGCCGCTGAAAAACAGGCCGTCGGTCTCATCGAAAAGCGCGATCGAATCCGGCGAATGTCCGGGGAGATGCAGCACCCGAAACCGGCGGTCGCCTAGATCGACCACGTCGCCTTCGTCGAGCATACGCGTCAACGGTGCCGGCGCTATCGCATAGTCGGCCGACTTCCAGCCAGGCGCCGGCAATTTCGAAACGGCCCCCTCGAGATCGTGGAACATGTAGGCGTAAGTCGCGGCCTCATCCATGCTCTCGAATTGCGCTGCGCTCATCCTTGGCCCGGCCCGCAGCGGAAATTCGTGCAGCGAGCCGACATGGTCAAGGTGGATATGGGTGGCGACGACCAGAAGCGGCTTGCCTTCGGCCGTCTTTATCTCCGGCGCCAGCGGACAGATGCCCATCCCGGTGTCGACCAGAAGGTCGGCGTCGCGGCCGGTGAAATGCCAGATATTGGCGCGCACATAGTCGTGCACGAACGGCTCGGTCAGCATCGTCGTCCTGCCGTCGACGATGCGCCTGGAGAACCAGTTATCCATCAGGATGAGCCTGGGCATCAAGTGTGAGCCGGGCATCAAGCGAACCCGGCATCAGACGAACGGCTTTCCGACCTTGTATTTTTCCGGCACCAGCCGCTTGAGATAGGCCATGCCGGCCTCGGACAGCTGGTTGGCGTCGGGCTTCATGAAATCGTCGGGCATGTGACGGGTCTTGCCGGCGACGTTCTTCAGCGGCACCTTCTTCAGCACTATCTTGCTGCCATCATATTGCAACGCCACCGAGCCGCCGCCCTGTTCGGCGACGCCGACGGCAAAGGCGCCGGCATCGAAGGCCTCCTGCGCATCGACCGGGCTGATGGAGCCGACATAGCCGCGCGGCATGTAGCCGAGTGCGTCGACGCGGGCACGCTTGCCCGGCAGCCCCTCGGCCAATGCCCGTTCGAGCGCCGCCGGCAGGTCGCTGCCCGAGAGTTTGACGTTGCCGTGCTGGTCGCGCTCGAGCTTGTCCGCCGGCACCAGGCTTTCGACCAGTGCCTTGCCGTCGGCGGTGCTGACGCCTTCCGACACGGCGACGATGCAGCGCTTGTGGCGGTCGAGGGTGGCGCGCACGTCGTCGATGAAACCGGCGGCGGAGAACGGCCGCTCCGGGACGTAGACCAGATGCGGGCCGCTGTCGGAATCGAGCTGCCAGGCCGCCGACGCCGCGGTCAGGAAGCCGGCATGGCGGCCCATGACGATGCCGACATAGATGCCAGGAAGCGCGCGAAAATCGAGATCGACGGACAGGAAGGCGCCAGCGACGAATTCGGCCGCGGACATGAAGCCCGGCGTATGGTCGTTTTCCTCGAGATCGTTGTCGATGGTCTTCGGCGCATGGACGAAAGCGATCTTGCCGCCGGCGGCATCGGTCAGGATCTGCTGCGTGCCCGAGGTGTCGTTGCCGCCGATATAGATGAAGGCGTCGGCGCCCGCCTTCTGCAGGCCCTTCAGGATGACCTCGCAATAGGCGGCATCCGGCTTGTCGCGCGTCGACCCGAGGGCAGCGCTCGGCGTCCCGGCGATCAGCCGCAGCCGGTCCTCGGGGATGGCGGAGAGGTCGACATAGTTGCCGTCACGGATGCCACGCACACCGTGCAAGGAGCCCAGCACCTTGGCACCGGGATGGCGCCTGCGGATCTCCAGCGCGGCGCCCACGACCGTCTGGTTGATGACGGCGGTCGGGCCGCCGCCCTGCGCGATGACGAAAGTTCCGGCCATGCTTGATGTCTCCCTGGAGCATGACGCCGAAAGAGACGGATTCGGATTTCAGATCGAACGAACCTGAAATCATCCGGCTCTAGGCGATGGTTTTCAGGTCACCTTGGCCTGTCTTGCCGCATCGCGCAACGGGAGAAACGGAGGGCTGGACGATCACATGACGACGACGGGGTTTTTCTTCGAAACCCGGCTGTAGAGGTCGATAATGTCCTGGTTGATCAGGCGCACGCAGCCCGACGACATCGCCTGGCCGATGCTCCACCATTCCGGCGAGCCATGGATGCGGTAGCCGGTGTCCTTGCCGTCCTGGTAGATGTAGAGCGCACGCGCCCCGAGCGGATTGGTCAGGCCGCCGGGCTGGCCGCCCTGCCACTTCACCAGTTCCGGCTTGCGCTGGATCATTTCGGGCGGCGGCGTCCAGGTCGGCCACTCCCTGCCATACTGGATGTTGGCGCGGCCGGACCAGCGGAAACCGTCCTTGCCGATGCCGACGCCGTAGCGGATGGCGTCGCCACCCGGCTGGACGAGATAGAGCATGCGTTCCTTGAGATGCACGACGATGGTGCCGGGCGCCTCGCCGGTCGTATCGACGACGATCTGGCGGCGGAACTCCGGCTTGACCTTGAGATAGGGCACCTCGGGCACGTTGAAGCCGTTATCCGTCAAGGAGGCATACATGACGTCGGGGCTGGTGATGTTCTTGTCGACGCTGATCGAGGGCCGGATCGGCACCGAACCGGTGACCGTATCGTCGAGCTGCAGCGCCGGCAGATCGCCACCACCCGAGGTCGAGCAGCCGGCGACGCCGAGCAATGCCAAAGCGCCCGCCCCGGACAGGACGGCGCGGCGGGAAAGAAGAAGATCGGTTTCGACTGCGTCGCCGTTTCGTGGCGGCGTCGGACCTTGCGGCAACTCACGCATATACCCAAATCCTACGCTGTCGGCGGGAAGCACGGTCCGGCCGGATAGTGGGCATTTTCATCATTCATGGTTGATAAAGCGTGAATGCCTTGCGCTGCTTGCGTTTGCGCCTTGCCGAGGCGCCGCTCCGCCCTCCCGCGCGGTCGCCATTAAACATCTGCAAGACGTTGAAACCGTCATCAAGCTTTTTGCCGCTGGCGCAATTGACGTCGCGGTCCCGTAAGAGTCGTGCCGGTTGCCCGGCCGGAATACGCAAAAACAAGGATTCGGTCCCTTTACATTCTTCGGGAGCCAAGGATTTATCCTCTTCTTTGAGCTCAAAGGAGACGAGCATGTCCTTCGAAAACTGGGCCGCCTTCACTGCCGCGTCGACCATCCTCCTCATCATCCCGGGCCCGACAATCCTTCTGGTCGTCTCCTATGCGCTGGGCCAGGGCTGGCGCACCGCTTTGCCGATGGCCGTCGGCGTGGCGCTCGGCGACTTCACCGCCATGACCTTGTCGATGCTGGGCATCGGCGCGCTGCTTGCCGCTTCGGCTGGTGTTTTCACCATCCTGAAACTGATCGGCGCCGGCTATCTGATTTATCTCGGCGTGAAACTGTTCCGCGCCGGCGGCACGCTGAAGGCCGAACCACGCACCGACGCGGTGTCGTCGGCCAAGATGATGGCGCATGCCTGGCTGGTCACCGCGCTCAACCCGAAAAGCATCACCTTCTTCGTCGCCTTCCTGCCGCAGTTCCTCGACCGGCACGCCGACTTCCGGACGCAGATGCTGATCTTCGAGACGACCTTCCTGGCGCTCGCCTTCGCCAACGCTTTCGGTTACGCGCTGATCGCGGCACGCGCCCGCAACGTGGTCCGCAATCCCAAGGCGATCCGCATCTTCAACCGTACCGGCGGCACGCTCCTGGTCGGCGCCGGCATCGCCACGGTGGCGATGCGTTCCGGCAATTGATGTCCCGACGCGGGTGAGGCCCGGAGGGCCTCACCATTTTACGCTGAAGCCCAGATTGCCCTCGAGGATGCGGCGTTTGTCGCCGCCGAGATTGGTGGTGTAGTCGCCGGTGGCGAAGATGCTGACCTTGTCGGTCACCTTGGCGACGATACCGCCGCCGAACTCGAACGAGGTCGACCTGCCCTCCGTCGAGATGTCGGTGGTGTCGAAACTGACACGATCGGTGCCGCCAAAATCATGCCAGATATTGGCCTTGAGGTAGGGCTGCAGCGCTATGCCATTGACAACGGACTCGCCCTGCAGCCGAGCCCCGATCCGGCCGGTGACGCTGCCCTCGCTATCGAAGGAAACCGACGAGAAACGATCCTTGGCATCGTCGAGCGACAGATGCTGCCAGATCAGTTGCGCCTGCGGTTCGAGCGTCCAGCCCTGCGCCAGCGCAATGGGATAGCCGCCCTCCAGCGAGGCGGTGACACCTGTTCCGCCAATGTCGATGCCGACATCGCGCGACGACGTCGCGTCGCCGCCGAAGAAGGTGGCCATGAGGACGCCGTCGAGGTACCAGCCGCCTTGGCCGATGCGGGTCCAGTAACCGCCGACGCTGGTGCCGCTGACATCGATGCCGCCGACGGACAGATCATTCTGCCCCAGCGCCTGGCCGCGCACATCGCCCTTCATGCTGGCATAGGCGACGAACAGGCCGGCGCGATCGATCCCGCCCGACGCGGTTTCGCGTCCGAAGACGTCGAAGCCCGCCTGCAGGCCGAACAAGGTGCCGTCGAAGGACGGCGACACCGTTCCCGACCAGCCCATCTTCGCGTCCTGGCCGTAGATGCGGCCCCAGACCGGCGACAGCTCCGTGTTCGACAACAGGCTCTGTTCGCCGCGCCGCTCATGGAAGGTGCCAAGTGTCGTCATCGCCAGATGCTCGGCCACAGGCGGCACCGCGGAATAGACCGGCACCTCGACGCGATAGAGCAGGATTTCCTCCCCTGCCGCGGGCATCGGAAGATCGGGCACGGCGGTCGGGACCGGCGGGGGCGGTGGCGGTGGATCAGCCGCCGGCGCCGGCGGCGGCAGTGGCGGCGGCACGGGCACCGGATCGCTAGCCTGCACCGGCGGCGTCGGGTCGGCCGGCGGAGTGTTGATATCGCCCTCGGTCGGCGCCGGCACCGGCGGCAGCGCGGATGGCGGCGGCGGAGGTTCGGTCTCGGGCGGCACCGGTTCCGGCGCGGGTGTTGGTTCTGCCGCCGGCGGCGCCGCGGCCGGCGATGTCGGCGTTATCAGCGACGAGCGCAGATACCAGTTCTCCGCGCTGCCTGCGGTGACGCCACCCTTGAACAGATAATATTCGAAGGCGCCTGCCGCGACCGGCACGTCGAGCGCGAAGGCGCTTGAGGTGGAGGTGGCGCCGTTGACCGCCTGGACGACCATGATGCCGTCCTGCATCGTTTCGGCCCCCGCGCCGCCGACATTGACCACCGCGATGCCGGTCGAGCCGGAAGCCGTGCCGCCCGAAAGCACCAGCCTGTCCGACGCCGACGAATCATCGCCGAGCTCGGTCTGGATGAGCAGCAGGCCGCCGAGCCCGGTGTAATTGCCCGAAATCATCAGCCGGTCCGTCGCGCCGGTACTGCCATTGGTCAGGTCGATGCGGCCTGCATTGACGACGTCCGCAAGCTGGCCCGACGTCAAGGCCTGGATCGATGCGTTGAAGCCGCCGCCATAGAGCGTGCTCGCGGCATCGACATTGAGCGATCCCGTGCCGGTCCCGCTGTCTCCCAGCACGAGATTGCCGTCCAGCGTGAGCTGGGTGTCGTTGGTGGCGTCGACGGTCTCCCAGTTTTGGATCCGGCTGATGCCGTCGAGCTTGACGTTATCGAAGGTCAGCGTATCGGTGCCGAGACCGCCATTCAGCGCGTCGGAGCCGCCGAGATTGGCTTTGGTCAGGTTGCTCAGCTTTGCCGTATCGTTGTCGCCGCCGAGATCGACGGCGCCATAGATGATGCCGCCGCCATTCCACACGAAATTGTCCGCGCCGAAGCTCATCAGCACATCGCCGCCGACGGTGCCGCCCGTGATCGTCACGCTGTCGTTGCCGCCGCTGACGCTGATGTTGCCGCCGATCGTGCCGCCGGAGAGAATGATGGTGTCCTGGTCGAAGCCGGTGACCAGGTTGCGGTCGATGATGCCGCGCGACATGTTGAAATAGTTCCTGTCGAGCTTCATGTTGACGCGGCCGATGCGGCCGTCGGTCATCACGGCACGGTCGCCGTCGTCGAAGAAATCGACGATGCGCCCGCCGGTCATGGTGAAGGTGTCCAGCCCGTCGCCCTGGTTCAGCGAACCGACCTGGCCGCCGCTCATGTTGAAGTCGTCGATGCCGGCGCCCTGCTGGACATTGCCGGCGACGGTGCCGCCGCCGATGGTGAAGAAATCCGTGCCGTCGCCCTGATCGACCGTGCCGGTGATGGTGCCTGACTGCATGTTGATGCGGTCCGTGCCCGGGCCGAAGGTGACGTTACCGCTCACCTGGCCGGTGCCGCCGGCGGGAAAGTTCAGCGTGTTGTTGCCGATGGTGTCGTTGAGGCTGCCGCCCGAATCGCCACTATCGCAAGTGAAGACGTCATTGCCCGGAGACGGAACCAGCAGGCATGCCGCCGGGCCGCGGAGTTCGGCAGCAACATAAGGGTCGTAGTTGCAAGTAAGCTAATAAACCCAGCATTGATCCGCCTGGGCTTTCGCTGCGGCAAAGAAACAGCCCTGCCAATGTGCTCCGAACCGCTGTTCGGAACCTGTATTTCAAAATGCCGCATCGCGTCCCCTCTCAGATCGCGATTTCAAGCCCCTTACCCGCGCCGCAATCAAGCCACAATTCGTCCAGTTTTACAAAGCCTATTCTGTCTCCCATGGTTGATGAACTGCAAAAATGTCTGACATGCCGCGGCGCGACTCGTGAAATGGCGTAGCCGTGGCCTATGCTTTAAGATCACGCTGGACCGTGGGCATCATGCCCATCGGGCCTCGACCGGGGACTCTCGCATGGCCATCAGGGACGCATTTGGCCTGGCATTTTCGGGCGCGACGGAAGCTGGATTCGCGCCCTACGGCCAGGCCGTGCGCGAATTGCAGTGTTTCATTGGCGATCCCGTGAAATCCGTCGATCGCGCCATCGCGCAGGACCCCGGTTTTGTCATGGCGCATGTCTTCAAGGGCTACCTTTTCGGCCTTGCCACCGAACCGGGGGCGACGGCCGTGGCCAGGATCTGCCACGAGGCGGCGCTGCCGCTTGCCGCGACAACGCGTGAGCGGGCGCATGTCTCGGCCCTCGGCCACCTCGCCAACGGGCGCTGGCATCAGGCCTCCGGCATTCTGCGGGACATAGCGATCGATTTTCCGCTCGACGCCGTGGCGCTCCAGGTCGGACACCAGGTCGATTTCTTCACCGGCAACGCCCGCATGCTGCGCGACCGCATCGCCCGCGCCCTGCCGTCATGGCAGGCGGACATGCCGGGGTATCACGCCATTCTTGGCATGCAGGCCTTCGGGCTCGAAGAGATGGCTGAGTATGCGCAGGCCGAAAGGCTCGGCCGTACGGCGGTCGAGATCGAACCGCGCGATGGCTGGGCGCAACATGCGGTCGCGCATGTGATGGAGATGCAAAGCCGGCAAAGGGACGGCATCGCCTGGATGCGTACCGATCCCGAAGCCTGGACGAAGGAGAGCTTCCTCCAGGTCCACAATTGGTGGCACCTGGCGCTGTTCCACTACGATCTCGGCGAGACCGGCGAGGTGCTGGCGCTCTATGACGGGCCGATCTATGGCAGCAGATCGACGCTGGCGCTCAACATGGTCGATGCATCGGCGATCCTGTGGCGGCTTCACCTCGGCGGCGTCGACGTCGGCGACCGCTGGACGACGCTGGCCGCCAATTGGGTGCCCAAGGCCGCTGCCTCCAACTATGCCTTCAACGACGCCCACGCGATGATGGCCTTTGTCGGCGCCGGGCTCGATGCTCCGGCCCGGACCTTGCTCGAGGCACAGCGCGAGGCGATGCGGGGCGGTGACGACAATGCCGCTTTCACGCGGGATGTGGGTCATCCCCTGACGCTTGCGATCAAGGCGTTCGGAGAGGGCAACTACGCCGAAACCATCCGACTGATCCGGCCGATCCGGACCATCGCCCATCGCTTTGGCGGCAGCCACGCGCAGCGCGACGTCATCGATCTGACGCTGATAGAAGCCGCCTTGCGTGCCGGCGACGGTGCACTGGCCAGGGCGCTGACGACGGAGCGCTCGACCGTACGCCCGGACAGTCCGCTGTCGGCGCTGTTTTCGAGACGTGCCGCCGATTTGTCAGAGAATTGACCCGGAGCGGATCTTGCCTTAAAAACTGGCCCAAACATATTTTTCGGGTTCCGAAAAAAATAAGAACGTGGGAGGAAACCATGTATCTCGGCCTCGACCTGGGCACATCGGGCGTCAAGGCGCTGCTGATCGATGCCGGACAGGGCGTCATCGGCTCCGGCCATGGCACGCTTGATGTTTCTCGCCCTCATCCGGGCTGGTCCGAGCAGGATCCCCTGCACTGGATACGCGCCTGCGAAGATGCGATCGCCGACCTGAAGGCGGCACATCCCGGGCAGTTCGCGGCAGTCAAGGGCATCGGCCTGTCGGGCCAGATGCATGGCGCGACCTTGCTCGATGCGGCCGATCAGGTGTTGCGCCCCTGCATCCTGTGGAACGATACGCGCAGCCATGTCGAGGCGGCGGCACTGGACGCCGATCCGCGCTTCCGCGCGCTCACCGGCAACATCGTCTTTCCCGGCTTCACCGCGCCCAAGCTCGCCTGGGTGAAGAACAACGAACCCGCTGTCTTCGCCAAGGTGGCAAAGGTGCTTTTGCCCAAGGATTTCCTGCGGCTCTGGCTGACCGGCGACTACATGTCGGAAATGTCGGATTCGGCCGGCACATCCTGGCTCGATGTCGGCAAGCGGCGCTGGTCTTCCGAGTTGCTCGCTGCGACCTCGCTTGAGGAAAAGCAGATGCCGTCGCTGGTCGAGGGCACGGAAAAAGCCGGCGCCCTGCGCGCCGAACTCGCGTCGCGGTGGGGCATCGCGGCCGGCACTCCGGTGGCTGGCGGGGCCGGCGACAATGCGGCTTCCGCCTGCGGCATGGGCACGGTCGGCGCCGGCCACGCTTTTGTCTCGCTCGGCACATCGGGTGTGCTGTTTGCCGCCAACGCCGCCTATCTGCCCAACCCGGCCAGCGCGGTGCACACCTTCTGCCATGCGCTGCCCAACACCTGGCACCAGATGGGCGTCATCCTGTCGGCAACCGATTCGCTCAACTGGCTGTCGGAGATCACGGGCAAGGGCGCGGGCGAACTGACATCGGAACTCGGCGAGACGCTGAAGGCGCCGACCGGCGTATCCTTCCTGCCCTATCTCTCGGGCGAGCGGACGCCACACAATGATTCCGCCATTCGCGGTTCGTTCACAGGCCTGGCGCATGAATCGGGCCGCGCAGTGCTGACACAGGCCGTGCTCGAAGGCGTCGCCTTTGCCTTCCGCGACAGCCTGGAGGCATTGAAAACCGCCGGCACGACCTTGACGCGCGTGACCGCGATCGGCGGCGGCTCGCGCTCGCGCTACTGGCTGAAGGCGATCGCCACCGCGCTGCAATTGCCGGTGGATATTCCGGCTGATGGCGATTTCGGCGCTGCGTTTGGAGCGGCCAGACTTGGCCTGATCGCCGCGACCGGCGCCGATCCGCTGGCCGTGTGCTCCGCGCCGAGGACAGATGCCACGATCGAGCCGGATGCAGCTCTTGGCGGCGCCTTCGCCGATGCCTATCACCGCTACCGCGCGCTCTATCCGGCGATCAAGGCCGTAACCGCGTGAGTTGGCGCTTGTCCCATTCCTTTCGTCCGGGCGCTGGCGCTGCCCCTCACCTGCCTGCCGGCATCCTCTCCCCGTATAGAGACGGGGAGAGGGGCGCTGTCATTGCTGGTTTCGCCAATCACCAACGTCGCAGGAAAGGCGTCGAGATTGCCGCCGGCCCCCTTCTCCCCGTCACTATACGGGGAGAAGTGCCCGGCAGGGCGATGAGGGGCGGCGCCGACTTCGCCAAGCGGTCCCCTCTACAGATTGGACAAGCAACTACTGTAAGCGTGGGAGCCACTCAACTTGCCAGCAAGACCTCACTGCGCCGGCACCTTGTCGAGGAAGCCGGTGACGCTCTTCAGGCGGCCGTTCTCGATGATGCCGATATCGGTGCCTTCGATGACGGAAGCAGTGCCCTCGGGCCCGAGATTCCACGAAAATCGGATCTTGTCGGCAAAGCCGTCCGGCGTGCCCTTCAGCGAGAAGCGGAAGCCGGCAAAGCGCTGCTGGACGCCGCCGATCAGCGCCGCGACGCCTTCATGGCCGTCGCCCTGCATGAGCGGATCGCGATAGCTGACGTCCTCGGTGAAGACAGCCTTGAGCAAGGCCGCCCGGCGGTCGGCATCGCTTTCGTTCCAGGCGGTGATGTAGTTCAGGGCGATCGTGTCGAGGTCGGTCATGGTCTGTCTCCTTCGTTTGACGGTTTTGACAGGACCGTTTTCGACCAGCCTCGGCGTGAAACCAATTACGCCTGAGGTAATCGGGCAAACCTATCTTGGAGAGGAAGAGAACCATGAGCAGCGGCTTTTTCGGCGATATCCAGACAATCAAATATGAAGGACCGGATTCGACCAATCCGCTGGCCTACCGTTTCTACAATCCCGACGAAGTGGTGGCCGGCAAGCGGCTGGAAGACCATCTGCGCTTTGCCGTCGCCTACTGGCATTCCTTCGCTTGGCCGGGCGGCGACCCGTTCGGCGGCCAGACCTTCGACCGTCCCTGGTTCCCCAAGGCCGGCGGGATCGACACGATGGAACTGGCGAAACTCAAAGCCGATGTCGCCTTCGAGATGTTCTCGCTGCTCGGCGCTCCCTATTTCTGCTTCCACGACGCCGATGTGCGGCCCGAGGGCAAGGATTTCTCCGAAAGTGCGGCCCGCCTCGATGAGATCGCCGATTATTTCGCCGGCAAGATGAAGCAGACCGGCGTCAAGCTTTTGTGGGGCACGGCGAACCTGTTCTCCAACCGCCGCTTCATGTCGGGCGCGGCGACCAATCCCGATCCGGATGTGTTCGCCTACGCGGCCGCGACGGTGAAGAGCTGCATCGACGTCACCAAGCGGCTGAAGGGCGAGAACTACGTGCTGTGGGGCGGGCGCGAGGGTTATGAGACGTTGCTCAACACCGACCTTGCCCGCGAGCAGGAGCAGGCCGGCCGTTTCCTGAACCTCGTCGTCGACTACAAGCACAAGATCGGCTTCAAGGGCACGATCCTGATCGAGCCGAAGCCGCAGGAGCCGACAAAACACCAGTATGACTACGACGTCGCGACCGTCTACGGCTTCCTCAAGCGCTTCGGCCTGGAGAAGGAGGTCAAGCTCAACATCGAGCAGGGCCACGCCATCCTGGCAGGCCACTCCTTCGAGCACGAACTGGCGCTGGCCAATGCACTCGGCGTCTTCGGCTCGATCGACATGAACCGCAACGACTACCAGTCGGGCTGGGACACCGACCAGTTCCCCAACAACGTGCCGGAAATGGCGCTGGCATATTACCAGGTGCTCCAGGCCGGCGGTTTCAAGACCGGCGGCACCAATTTCGACGCCAAGCTGCGCCGCCAGTCGCTCGACCCGCAGGACCTGCTGATCGGCCATATCGGCGGCATGGATTCCTGCGCGCGCGGCCTCAAGGCGGCAGCGAAGATGGTAGAGGACAAGGCGCTGTCGGGTCCGCTCGCCGAGCGCTATGCCGGCTGGAACAGCGCCGAGGCCAAGGCGATGCTGTCGGGCAAGCGGACGCTGGAAGAGATCGCCGAGCGCGTGGTGAAGAAGAAGATCGAGCCGCAACCGCGCTCCGGTCGCCAGGAACTGCTCGAAAACATCGTCAACCGCTACGTCTGACGCTGCCTGACCGTCGGCAATCCAAGCCGGCGCACTATGCGATTCGAAAGCTTGGCGCGCGGAAACTTTCTGCGCGCCATGCTGAAATCGACGACAAGGTTTTGCCCCTTGCCGCCTCTCAATGACCTCGCTCTTGCCTTCAAACTGCCGTCACGAATCTCGTATAGGTATGGCTGGTGGCGGGAGAGGAAGAAGGAGGCGAACCGATATGCAGAACGAACGTGAAATCGACGCCCTGCTCTCACCTGGCGAGGCCGGATCGATCATCGACCGGCTGATGGCAATGCCGCATCCCAGGGATGGCGCGCGCCGGTCCAACGAATGGGATCGTGCTGTTGCCAGCCGTTTCGAGACCCATCTGGCTAGACAGATGCGCTCGCAGATCGATGGCGGCAGCGACCGGCAAAACGCCGCCTGAGCCGCCTGGATTCAACCTCGGCGAAGCCTGACAGGGGCTTCGCCAAAAGCCCTTGAAAATGCTCTCGAAAAGGCCGCGGCAGACGAGAACCCCGTCCGCCCGGCGATGTCCGCCATGGCGATCCGGGTGTCGACAACGAGCCGGCGCGCGGCGCCCAGGCGCAGCCTGAGATAGTAGGCGCCCGGCGTCTCGCCGATCGACTTGCGAAAGATGCTTTCCAGGGTGCGCGCCGTCACCCCGGCGCGCCTGGCCACCGCGTCGATGGTCAGCGGCTGGTCGACATGCGCTTCCATCAAGCGGATCGCTTGCGCCAGGCGCGGATCGTAGCCGTCGAGCCGGCCGAGCGAGACCAGCGGCTGGGCATCAGTCGCGGCACGCGCCTGGTCGTAGATGAAGACGCTGGCGACATCGAGCGCCACCGCCATGCCGAGTCGTGTGCGAATCAAGTGCAGCATCAGGTCGAAGGTCGGCGAGGCGCCGCCCGAGGTGAACACCGGCCCATCGATTACATAGCGGTCCGGCCGGACATCGACGCCGGGAAAAGCCGACGAAAAATCCTCCATGTCTTCCCAATGGGTGGTTGCGCTGCGGCCCTCCAGCAGGCCGGCGCGCGCCACCAGCCAGGTGCCGGCCTCGACGCCGCCGCACGCGCGGGCCGCCCGCGCCGCCCTCCGCAAGCCTGAAAGCAGAGCCGACGTCGCGTAATTCTGGGTGCCGAAACCGGCGACGACGACGAGAACGTCGGTCGTCTCCTTGGCGTCGAAACGGCCGCTGACCGCCACCGGCAGGCCGCAGGTGGTAACCGGCGCCTCGCCTGTCACCGAGACCAGCTTGAAATCGAACAGGGTTTCGCCGGAAATGCGATTGGCGGCCCGCAGCGGGTCGACGGCGGAGGCGACGCACATGATCGAGGAGCCGGAAAACACCAGGAACGTTACCTTGAGGGTCTCACGTTCGGCGCGAAAGACAGATTTTTCGCTTTTGATCATGTCGCCTTCGTAAAACGCAAAGCAGCTTTGATCAAGTCGAGCGATGGTAGGGGCTGTTTCGAATGGGAGGAGAGTTTCGATGCCGCTCGCGATGAACCGTGAGGTCTTCATTACCTGTGCCGTGACCGGGTCCGGCGGCTCGCAGGATCGCTCACCCCACGTGCCGCGCTCGCCCAAGCAGATCGCCGATTCGGCGATCGACGCGGCCAAGGCCGGCGCTGCCATCGTCCATTGCCATGTGCGCGACCCCGAAACCGGCAAGCCCAGGCGCGACGTGCATCTCTACCGCGAGGTGACCGAGCGCATCCGCGCGGCGGATGTCGACGTCATCCTGAACCTCACCGCCGGCATGGGCGGAGACATGGTGTTCGGCTCGCCCGAAGCGCCGCTGCCGCTCAACGAAAAAGGCACCGACATGGGCGGCGCCACCAACCGCATGGAACATGTGCGCCAGTGCCTGCCGGAAATCTGCACGCTCGACTGCGGCACCATGAATTTCGCCGAGGCCGACTATGTCATGACCAACACGCCCGGCATGCTGCGCGCCATGGGCGGCATGATGACGGCGCTCGGCGTCAAGCCGGAAATCGAGGCCTTCGACACCGGACATCTCTGGTTCGCCAAGCAACTGGTCGAGGAAAAGGTGCTCGATCCGGACGCGCTGGTGCAGCTCTGCATGGGCGTGCCGTGGGGGGCGCCCGACGACCTCAACACCTTCATGGCGATGGTCAACAATGTGCCGTCGACATGGAACTGGTCGGCTTTCGCCATCGGCCGCAACCAGATGGCCTACGCCGCTGCCGCCGTGCTCGCCGGCGGCAACGTCCGCGTCGGCCTCGAGGACAATCTGTGGCTGGACAAGGGGGTGCTGGCGACCAATGCGCAATTGGTCGAGCGTGCCGCCTCGATCGTCACCAATCTCGGCGCCCGGATCCTGGGGCCGGAAGAAGTGCGCAAGAAGCTCAACCTGACCAAGCGAGCGCCGATCGCGGCATAAAATTATTCGCAGGGAGGGTCGATATGGCTACTGTAAAATTCACCGCCATGAAGGATGGCGACAGGCAAGACTACGAGTTCCTGACCGCGCACGAGATCGACTACGCGGCCAGGACCGGCGAGCGGCTGCTCGACGCGCTGGTGCAGCTCGACGAAGGCCTGTCCGGCTACAAGATCACCCGGCTCGGCCATTCGCTGCAGGCGGCGACGCGGGCCTGGCGCGACGGCGCCGACACCGACTGGATCGCCTGCGCCGTGCTGCACGACATCGGCGACATCTACGCGCCCTACAATCACGACGAATACGCCGCTTCGATCCTTAAACCTTTCGTGCGCGAGCAATGCACCTGGGTGGTGGAAAAGCATGGCGACTTCCAGCGCCTCTATTACGCCCACCATCTCGGCGGCGATCGCCATGCGCGCGACCGTTTCGCCGGCCATGCCTATTTCGACGATTGCGACCAGTTTTGCGAACGCTGGGACCAGTCGAGCTTCGACCCTGACTATGAGACGCTACCGATCGACTTCTTCCGGCCGTTCGTGCTCGAAGTCTTCGCCCGCAAAGCCTACGACCCATCGGTCATCCGCGCCGGCGAGCGCGTGCCTCTCACCGATCCCGAAACCGCCAGGACAAGAACCGGAGCCTCTCAATGAGCATCATCAACAAGGCGGCCGCCATCGGCGGCGGGGTCATCGGCGCCGGCTGGGTGGCGCGGCTCCTGCTCAACGGCATCGACGTGTCGATCTTCGATCCCGATCCCGAAGCTTCGCGCAAGGTCTCGGAAGTGATGAAGGGCGCGCGCCGCGCCTACAAGCAGATGGTGCCCGGCGGCCTGCCGAAAGAGGGCAAGCTGACCTTCGCCAAGACGATCGCCGAGGCGGTCGCGGATGCCGACTTCGTCCAGGAAAGCGTGCCGGAACGGCTCGACCTCAAGCACAAGGTGCTGGCCGAGATCGACACCCACGCGCCGGCCAACGCCATCGTCGGTTCGTCCACCTCGGGCATCAAGCCGACCGACATGCAGGTGGCGATGAAGAAGCACCCGGAACGGCTGGTCGTCGGCCATCCGTTCAATCCGGTCTATCTGCTGCCGCTGGTCGAGATCGTCGGCGGCGACCAGACTTTCCCGGAAGCCATCGAAGTCGCCAAGGAAATCTATGCCTCGATCGGCATGAAGCCGGTCGTCATCCGCAAGGAGATCGAGGCTTTCGTCGGCGACCGCCTGCTCGAAGCCGCCTGGCGCGAGGCGCTGTGGCTGATCAAGGACGGCATCTGCACGGTCGAGGAACTCGACGACATCATGCGCTACGGCTTCGGCCTGCGCTGGGCGCAGATGGGCATGTTCCAGGTCTATCGCGTTGCCGGCGGCGAGGCCGGCATGCGCCACTTCATGGCGCAGTTCGGGCCCTGCCTGAAATGGCCGTGGACCAAGCTGATGGACGTGCCGGAGTTCAACGATGAGCTGGTCGACCTGATCGCCACCCAGTCTGACGACCAGGCGCACGGCCTGTCGATCCGCGAACTGGAAAAGATCCGCGACGACAATCTGGTCGCGATCATGGATGCGCTGTCGAAGCAGAACAAGGGCAAGGGCTGGGGCGCCGGCGCGCTGCACAAGGATTACACAAGACAGCTCGCCAAGCTGGCGGCGAAGAAGCCCGTGGCCTCAAAGGCAGCGGAAAGGGCCAGGGCCGCCAAGCCAGTGAAGAAAGCCGAAAAGCCGAAGAAAAAGAAGAAGGGCTGAGACCATGGATTTCGGTCTTTCGGAAGAGCAGAAACTCATTGTCGAGACGACGCGCGCCTTCGTCGAGAACGAGCTTTATCCGCACGAGCGCGAGGTCGAGCGCACCGGCGTGCTGCGCCGCGAGCTGATCGAGGAGATCAAGGCGAAGGCGATCGAGGCGGGCCTCTATGCCGCCAACATGCCTGCCGATGTCGGCGGCGCGGGGCTCGATACGGTGACCTGGCTGCTCTACGAGAAGGAACTCGGCCGCGCCAATTACGCGCTGCACTGGACCTGCGTGGCGCGCCCTTCCAACATCCTGCTCGCCGGCACGCCGGAGCAGCGCGAAAAGTATCTTTTCCCCTGCATCCGCGGCGAGAAATGGGACTGCCTGGCGATGACCGAGCCGGGCGCCGGCTCCGACCTGCGCGGCATGAAGGCGACCGCCGTGCAGGATGGCGACTACTGGGTGCTGAACGGCACCAAGCATTTTATCTCCCACGCCGATCTCGCCGATTTCGCCATCGTCTTCATGGCCTCGGGCGAAGAGGATTCACCGCGCGGAAAGCGCAAGAAGATCACCGCCTTCTTCGTCGACAAGGGCACCAAGGGATTCACGGTGCGCGACGGCTATCGCAATGTCTCGCATCGCGGCTACACCAACGCCATCCTCGAATTCGACGATTGCCGCCTGCCGGCATCCCAGGTTCTGGGCGAGGTGCACAAGGGCTTCGACGTCGCCAATTCCTGGCTCGGCGCCACGCGGCTGCAGGTCGGCGCCACCTGCCTCGGCCGTGCCGAGCGAGCGCTCGGCCATGCGGTCGAATATGCCGCGCAGCGCCAGCAGTTCGGCCAGCAGATCGGCAAGTTCCAGGGCGTGTCGTTCAAGCTCGCCGACATGGCGACGGAACTGAAAGCCGCCGACCTGATGGTGTTCGAAGCGGGCTGGAAGTACGATCAGGGCACCGTCACCGACCAGGACATGGCCATGGCCAAGCTGAAGGCCACCGAAATGCTCGCCTTCGTTGCCGACGAGGCCATCCAGATCCATGGCGGCATGGGGCTGATGGATGACCTGCCGCTGGAGCGCATCTGGCGCGACGCCCGCGTCGAGCGCATCTGGGAAGGCACGTCGGAGATTCAGCGACATATTATTTCGCGGGCGCTGCTGCGCCCGTTCGGGGCTTGATCGATGCATAAACTTGAACGCCTCCTGCGCCCCAAGTCGATCGCCGTGTTCGGCGGCGTGCAGGCCGCCGCCGTCGTGGCGCAATCGATCAAGATGGGCTTTGCCGGCGAGATCTGGCCGGTGCACCCAACCAAGGACGAAGTGGCCGGACGCAAGGCCTACCGATCCGTCGCCGATCTGCCCGGCGCGCCGGACGCCGCCTTTGTCGGCGTCAACCGGCACCTCACCATCGAGGTGGTCAAGGCGCTGGCCGAACGCGGCGCCGGCGGCGCCGTCTGCTTTGCCGCCGGCTTCCTCGAGACCGAGGCCTATGACGAGGACGGCGAGCGGCTGCAGGCCGAACTGGTGGCCGCCGCCGGCCAGATGCCGATCATCGGACCGAACTGCTACGGCCTGATCAACTATGCCGACGGCGCGCTTTTGTGGCCAGACCAGCATGGCGGCATCAGGTTGGAAGAGGGCGGCAAGGGTGTCGCCATCATCACCCAGTCGTCCAACATCGCCATCAACATGACGATGCAGAAGCGCGGCCTACCGATCGCCTTCCTGATGACCGCAGGCAACCAGGCGCAGACCGGCCTGTCCGAAATGGCGCTCGGCCTGATCGAGGACGAGCGCGTCACCGCGCTTGGCCTGCACATCGAGGCGTTCGATTCGGTAGCCGGCTTCGAGCGCCTGGCGGCAAGGGCACGTGAGCTCAAGAAGCCGATCATCGCCATGAAGGTCGGTCGCTCCGAACAAGCGCGGCAGGCAACCGTCTCGCACACCGCTTCGCTTGCCGGCTCGGACGCTGCTTCCGGCGCCTTCCTGAAGCGGCTTGGCATCGCTCGCGTCGATTCCATCCCCTCCTTCATCGAGGCGCTGAAGCTGCTGCACATCACCGGCCCGCTGCCTGGCTATACCTTGTCGTCGATGAGTTGTTCGGGCGGCGAGGCATCGGTCATGGCCGACAGCGCCGAAGGCCGATGGGTCAACTTCCCGGTCCTGAACGACACCCATCGCGCCCATGTCAAATCGACGCTCGGGCCGCTGGTCGCGGTGGCCAATCCCCTGGACTATCACACCTTCATCTGGAACAACGAGCCGGCGATGACCGCCACCTTCACCGCCATGGTGTCGGGCGGCTTCGATCTCAACATGCTGGTGCTCGACTTCCCGCGTCCCGATCGCTGCTCGGTGACCGACTGGTGGGCGACGCTGCGCGCTTTCGAATCGGCGCTGAAGACCAACAAGGCGCGTGGCGCCATCGTCTCCTCGCTGCCGGAGAACCTGCCGGAGGAATACACCGCCGAGCTGATGGCGCGCGGCATGGTGCCGCTTTTCGGCATTTCCGAAGCGATGGACGCCGCCCAGGCGGCGGCCTTCATCGGCTGGGCCTGGCGCGAGCCGCAGGCGCAGCCGGTGGATACATCGGCGTCGGGCGCGGCCGGTGGCGATCATGTTACGCCCGACGAGGCGCAAGCCAAGGCGCGGCTGATCAAGGCCGGGCTTCCGGTGCCAAAAGGCGAACGAGCCGGCAATGCGGTCGAAGCGGTGATCTCGTCCATGGCGCTCGGCTTCCCCGTCGCCCTGAAGGCGCTTGGCGTCACCCACAAGTCCGAGGTGGGCGCCGTCAGGCTGAACCTCAAGGATGCCGAATCGGTCAGCACGGCGGCGCATGACCTGTTGCCGCTCGGCACCGGGCTCTATGTCGAGCGCATGGTGCGCGACGGCGTCGCCGAACTGATCGTCGGCTTCACCCGCGATCCGATGTTCGGCGCCGTGATGACGCTGGGCACTGGCGGCGTGCTGGTCGAATTGCTGCGCGACAGCGTCACGCTGATGCTGCCGGCAACGCGCGACGACATCGAGGCCGCACTGCGCGGCCTGAAACTGTTCCCGCTGCTCGAAGGCTATCGCGGTCGGCCGAAGGCCGATCTCGCGGCCGCCATCGACGCCATCGCGGGCATTGCCGGCTTCGTGCAGGAGAATGCCGGCGAGATCGAGGAACTCGACATCAATCCACTGATCGTCTGCTCCGAGGGCAAGGGTGCCTGGATCGCCGATGCGCTGCTGGTGCTGGGAGAAAACAAGAATGCCTGACGTCATTTCGACCCGCCGCGAAGGCTTGATCCTCGAGGTCACGCTCGACCGCCCCAAGGCCAATGCCATCGATCTGAAAACATCGCGGCTGATGGGCGAAACCTTCAAGGCGTTCCGCGACGATCCCGATCTGCGCGTCGCCATCGTCAAGACCGCCGGCGACAAGTTCTTCAGCGCCGGCTGGGACCTCAAGGCCGCCGCGAGCGGCGACGCGGTCGACGGCGACTATGGCGTCGGCGGTTTCGCCGGTCTGCAGGAACTGCGCGACCTGAACAAGCCGGTCATCGCCTGCGTCAACGGCATGGCGGTGGGCGGCGGCTTCGAGCTGGCGCTGTCCTGCGATCTCATCTACGCCTCCGATCATTCCTCCTTCGCGCTGCCCGAAATCCGCGCCGGCACGCTGGCCGACGCGGCGACGATCAAGCTGCCGAAGCGCATCCCCTATCATGTCGCCATGGACCTTTTGCTCACCGGCCGCTGGATGGATGTCGCCGAGGCGCATCGCTGGGGCCTGGTCAACGAGGTGCTGCCCAAGGAAAAGCTTGAGGACCGCGTCTGGGAGATCGCCCGTCTGCTCGCCAGCGGCCCGCCGCTGGTGTTCGCAGCGATCAAGGAGACCGCGCGGGTGGCGGAATCGCTCACCTTCCAGGAGGCGATGAACAAGGTGACGCGCCGGCAGTTGCCGACGGTCGATGCGCTCTACGGGTCGGAGGACAATATGGAAGGTTTCCGCGCGTTTGCGGAGAAGCGGGAGCCGGTTTGGAAGGGGAAATAATTCAGAGATGACGGCGCCTGCCACCCCCCTCTGGCCTGCCGGGCATCTCCCCCGCAAGGGGGGAGATCGGATGACGTTTCCGCCTTCGCCAATCGCCAGCGCTGCGACAAAAGCACCGCAGGCGAAGCTGCCAATCTCCCCCCTTGCGGGGGAGATGGCCGGCAGGCCAGAGGGGGGTGCCTGGGCTCGACCTTCGAAGTCGGTTGAGCCGGCATGACCGACTACAAAACCCTGATCGACGCCGAGACCTGGGCTTTCATCGAGCGGACGAATTCCTATTATCCGCCCGACACGATCGATTACACCATCGCGCAGCAGCGCGAGATCTACCATCGCATGTGCCGCGAGTTCTTTGCCGGCTACCCCGAAGGGGTGACTGCGGAGACCACCGCTATTGCCGGGCCGGCATGCGATATCCCGATCCGCATCTACCGCAACGCAAAGCCGGACCGTGCCGCCATGGTGCTCTACCTCCATGGCGGGGGCTTCATCCTCGGCGGGCTGGACAGCCATGACGACGTCTGCGCCGAGCTTTGCGGCCGCACCGGTTATGAGGTGGTCTCGGTCGACTACCGGCTGGCGCCGGAGCATCTGCATCCGGCCGCTTTCGACGATGCGATGAGCGCCATCGAATGGGCCGCCGGGACCTACGACCGCCCGGTCTTGCTGTGCGGCGACAGCGCCGGCGGCAATCTTTGCGCCGCCGTTGCGCACGCGACACGTGGCCACGCGAAAAAGCCGATCGGCCAGGTGCTGATCTATCCCGGTCTCGGCGGCGATCGCGCGCGCGGCTCCTATGTGACGCATGCCGAAGCGCCGATGCTGACGGTGCGCGACCTTGAATTCTACAAACACGTCCGTACCGGAGGCGTGGACCAGACCGGTGACATCACGCTTTATCCACTGGCCGATGCCGATTTCGCCAATCTGCCGCCGACCGTGCTGATTACCGCCCAGTGCGACCCGCTGTCATCCGATGGCGAGGCTTATCGCGACCGCATCGTCGCGGCGGGCGGGCGCGCCGCCTGGTTCGAGGAGCCCGGCCTGGTGCACGGCTATCTCAGGGCCCGGCATGCCGTTGGCCGCGCCCGCGCGAGCTTCACCCGGATCGTCGACGCGGTGGCCACGCTCGGAAAGGGCGCCTGGACCTGGTAGGATGAATGGCTGTCCGCTCAGGACGCCTTGGCCAGGAAGCTCTGATAATCCGATTTCGCCTGCAGCAGGCGCAGCACGTTCTCGCGCGAACCGCGCACATGCGCGCGGGCCAGCGCGCCGGCGCGGCTGATATCATTTGCGCAGATCGCCTCGACGATCTCGGCGTGTTCGTCGCGGGCGATCTTCCATTCATCGAGCCACAAGAGTTCGGTCCAGACATAATGCTGGCACTTGTCGAGGATGCCGCACAGCATGCCATGCAGCATGACATTGCCGCTGATCTCGGCAATGACGCGGTGGAGATCGATGCCGACCTCCAGTTCCTGGAATTTTTCGCGCGTCGTGCGATCGGGAATGGCGGCCAACCGCTCGCACTCGGCCAGCATGGCGCGCAGTCGCGCCTTGTCCTTCTCGGTCGCGGCGGCCGCCGCCAATTCCGTCGCATGGCCGTCGAGCAATTCGCGGATTGCGAAGGCCTCGCGGAACATGTTGATGTCGAACTCGGTGACGGCATAGCCCTGGCGCGGCCGGCCGGTGACCAGCCCGTCGCGCTCAAGGCGATTGAAGGCTTCGCGCACGGGGGTGCGGCTGACATTGAGTTTCGCCGCGATGTCGCTTTCGGTGACGCGCGCGCCCGGCGGAATCTGGCCGGTCACGATCATCGCCTTGAGCGCGGAATAGACCGAGTCGCGCAGCGTGTTTTTTGGTTCCTTGGCCAAGTTCCATTTCCAGTTCTCCGGCCGCTTTAGCCGGACATCGCCTCGTTTGTAGTCGCAGTCGGCGTAATTTGCCACGCCCCGCGGCGCCGTTCCCACCATCCAATCGATCGCGCCCGCCGCAGTTGACAACACCGATCTCTCGGTTACATTCTAAATTGTATACAAAATCGCATGCCAAATAAAAAAACAAATGGGAACACCGGTCGGAGAACCGAAATGAACAGGACCATCAGCTTTAGAAGTCTAGCGATAGCCGGGCTCATTGCCTCCGTGGCAGTGCCCGCCGTCGCCGCCGACACGATCACCGTCGCCTCATGGGGCGGCACCTATCAGGAGGCACAGACCAAGGCCTTCTTCAAGCCGACCGCCGATGCGCTCGGCATCACCATCAAGGAAGACACGACCAACGGCCTCGATGACGTACGCCTGCAGGTCACCGGCAATGCGGTGAAATGGGACATCACCGAACTCGGCGCCGACGAATGCGCGCGCGGCTCGAAGGAAGGGCTGTTCGAAAAGCTGGATTACGGCATCATCGACAAGAGCGGCATCAACCCCAAGCTGGTGCATGACGACTGGGTCGGCATTTCCTATACGTCCGTCGTGCTGATCTATCGGACCGATGTCTTCGGCGACAAGGGCCCGAAGACATGGGCCGACTTCTGGAACGTGGAAAAGTTTCCGGGACGGCGCGCGCTGAGCAGCAGCCAGGCGACGGAGACGCTGAGCGTCGCAGCGCTCGCCTCCGGCCTGCCGATCGACAAGGTCTATCCCGTCGACATCGACGGCGCGCTGAAATCGGTCGACAAGATCCGCGGCCATGTCGATGCCTGGTGGACCTCCGGCGCCCAGGCCATGCAACTGGTGAAGGATGGCGAAGTCGACATGGCGAGCATCTGGAACGGCCGCGCCGGCACTTTGAAGAAGGAAGGCGCGCCGGTCAGCTTCTCCTTCGACCAGGGCGTGCTCACCGCCGATTGCATGGTCATCCCCAAGGGCGCCAAGAACAAGGACGCGGCGATGAAGGCGCTGGCCATGTTCGTCAGCCCGCAACTGCAGGCCAACCTGCCGCTCTATGTCGACAATGGGCCGGTGAACGAGAAGGCCTTCGAGACCGGCAAGATCCCGCCGGAGCGGATCAAGGACATCAACTCGGCGCCCGAAAACGTCAAGAAGCAGGTGTTGCAGGATGCCGAGTTCTGGCGCGACAACCTCGTCGAGGCGACGGAAAAGTTCAATAACCTGATCCAGCAATAGCCGGAATCCTGACATTGCGGGACGGCACCAGCGCCGCCCCGCTGCTTCAGTCTCTGCCTCGGAGATAACGATCTTGTCCATTGCACCATCCGCGCTGCCGATCGGCATGCGCGCGATCGAGAAACGATTTGGCAGCGTGCCGGTGCTGCGCGACCTGAACCTCGATGTCGAGGCCGGCGAGTTCCTGACGCTGCTTGGGCCTTCGGGCTCGGGGAAGACGACGCTGCTGATGATCCTGGCCGGTTTCGTGCGAGCCAATGGCGGATCGATCAAGGTCGGCGGCGACGAGATCATCACCACGCCGCCGCACCGGCGCAATATCGGCATGGTGTTCCAGAACTATGCGCTGTTTCCGCATATGAACGTCTTCCACAACATCGCCTTTCCGCTGAAGCAGCGCGGCGTCGGTGTGACAGAGACAGCGCAGCGGGTGGAGAAGGCGCTGGAGCTGGTGAAGCTGCATGGCCTGGGCGAGCGCCGGGTGGACCAGCTTTCCGGCGGCCAGCGCCAGCGCGTGGCCCTGGCGCGCGCCATCGTCTTCGAGCCGCGCATCGTCTTGATGGACGAACCGCTGTCGGCGCTCGACAAGGGCCTGCGCGAGCATATGCAGATCGAATTGCGTGCGCTTCATCGCCGTCTCGGCATGACCACGGTCTATGTCACGCACGACCAGCGCGAAGCCATCACCATGTCGGACCGTATCGCGGTGATGAACGGTGGCCGCATCGAACAGCTCGACAGGCCCGAAACGCTTTATGCCGCGCCGAAGACGCAATTCGTAGCCGGCTTCATCGGCGAATCGAACTTCATCCCGGTCGAAAGCCGCAATGGCTCGGTCTGGTATGAGGACAGGCTGATCCAGACCGGCGCACCGACGCCGCCGGCCGGTCCGCATCTGATGGTGGTGCGGCCGGAGAAGCTGCGGCTGGTCACGGCATCCGACCCGTCGACCGGCGTCAATGTGCTCGATGCGACGGTCAGCGACATCATCTACCAGGGCGACAGTTTCGTCTGCTATGCCAGCCTGCGCGACGGCCGCCAGCTGACGCTGCGCGACTGTTGCCGCAGCGATGTGCTGGCAAGGCTGCCGGCGCCCGGCCAGCCGATCACGCTCGGCCTCGATGCCAAGGACACGATCCTGGTGGCGGCCGAGGGATGAGCGCGCAGTCCGCCTTCCTGACGGAGACCGCCAGTCCGGCGGGGCAGGACCTGAACGCGCAGGCCCTGCGCGCCGACGCGCGGCGCGAGTCATTGCGGCTGCTGGCGCTGCTGGCGCCGAGCCTGTTCCTTGTCTGCGCGATCATCATCGTGCCGATCGGCTGGCTGTTCTGGCTGTCGCTGTTCGACGAGACCGGCGCCTTGAGCGCCGCCAACTATGCGCGTTTCTTCGAGCAGGCCTCCTACATCAGGACCTTCATCACCACCTTCGAGGTCGCCTTCATCGTCACCGGCGCCTGCGTGCTAACAGGCTATCCCCTGGCCTACATGTTGTCGCAGCTGCCGCGCCGGGCCGCATCGATCTGCCTGATCTTCGTCATCCTGCCGTTCTGGACGTCGGTGCTGGTGCGCACCTATGCCTGGCTGGTGATCCTGCAGCGCAAGGGCCTGATCAACAGCTGGCTGATCGATCTCGGCGTGATCGGCCAGCCGCTGTCGCTGGCCAACAATTTTTCGGGCGTCGTCATCGGCATGACGCATATATTGCTGCCGTTTCTGGTTTTGCCGCTCTATGCCTCGATGAAGACGATCGACACCGACTGCCTGCGCGCCGGCATGAACCTCGGCGCCGGCCCGGCCGCCACCTTCCGGCAGATCTTCTTTCCGCTGTCGGTGCCGGGCCTCGCCTCCGGCGTGGTCATCGTCTTCGTGCTGTGCCTCGGTTTCTTCGTGACGCCGGCGCTGATGGGTGGCGGCAAGGTGGTGATGTGGGCGATGCGCATGGAACAGACCACCAGCCTCTATTCCAACTGGGGCGCCGGTGCGGCACTCGGCGTGGTGCTGCTGGTGGTCACGCTGGCGCTTCTCGGCCTGTTCCAGTGGCTGCTCGGCGCGCGCGCCACCGGCGTATGGAGTTCGCGATGAGTGAAGATATCGGATTGCCGATCTCGCACCGGCAACGCCTGTGGCTCTACGCCTTCGGCGGCCTCGTGCTGCTGTTCCTGATCGCGCCGTCGGTCATCATCGTCATCATGTCGTTTTCGGATTCGACGCTGCTGCAGTTCCCGCCGCGGCAATGGTCGCTGCGCTGGTATGAAAGCTATTTCCAGTCGCTGGAATGGCGCGATGCCACCATCGTGTCGGTGAAGGTCGCGGTCATGACCGCGCTGGTGGCGACGCCGCTCGGCACTGCCGCCGCCTATGCGATCAACCGGGGCACGCTGCGCTTCAACGGCACCATCAACGCGCTGCTCACGGCGTCGCTGATCATCCCGGTGATCCTGGTCGGCATCGGCACCTTCTTCCTCTATGCGCGCATCGGCCTCAACAACACGCTGACCGGCCTGGTCATCGCGCATACGGTGCAGGCGCTGCCGCTGGTGGTGCTGACGGTGCTGTCGGGCCTGCGCTCCTACGACATGAACCAGGAGCGGGTGGCGCGCAGCCTGGGTGCGGGGCGCATCGCCGCCTTCTGGCAAGTGACGATGCCGCAGATCCGCTTCTCGATCGTCTCGGGTGCGCTGTTTGCCTTCATCACCTCCTTCGACGAAGTTGTCGTCTCGCTGTTCATCTCGGGCGGGGAGACCACGACACTGACACGCCGCATGTTCAACGCGCTGCGCGACCAGATCGACCCGACCATCGCCGCCATCTCGACCTGCCTGATCGCGCTGTCTGTCCTGCTGTTATCGCTGGCGCAGATCTTCGGCCGCCGGCATTGATTTCATCGGACCCATTCGCTTCAAGTGCCCATTTTCTTCAAGACACCGGGGGATACCCAGACCAGATGCGTGATTTCCAGTTTCCCGGCCGCTCGCCGGTTCGTGCCACGGAAGCGATTGCCGCGACATCGCATCCGCTCTCGACGCTTGCGGCCATCGAGATACTGCGCGCCGGCGGCAATGCCATGGATGCCGCCATCTGCGCCGCCGCCGTGCAGGGCGTGGTCGAGCCGCAATCGACGGGGATAGGCGGCGATTGCTTTGTCCTCTACTGCCCCAAGGGGCAAAGCGAAGTGCTGGCTTTCAACGGCTCGGGGCGTGCGCCGGCGGCCGCGACCGTCGACTGGTATCGCGACAAGGGTTTTAGCGAGCTTCCCAAACAGGGGCCGCATGCGGTGACCGTGCCGGGCGCCATCGACGCCTGGTGCCGGCTGCTGGAGGACCATGGCAGCAAGAGCCTGGCCGAGGTGCTGGCGCCGGCGATCCACTACGCCGAGAACGGCTATGTCGTGCACGACCGCGTCGCCTTCGACTGGGCCGAACCCGAAACCGATCTTTCCGCCGACGAGCATGCCGCGCGCATCTTCCTGCCGGGCGGCATGGCGCCGAAGGCCGGCGACGTGCACAAGCAGCCCGCGTTGGCCGCCACTCTCCGGGTGATCGCCAAACAGGGCCGCGCCGGGTTCTACGAAGGCGCGGTCGCCGACGACATGGTGCGCCGGCTCAAGGAGCTGGGCGGGCTGCACACGGCGGACGATTTCGCCGCGACCAGGGGCGACTATGTGGCGCCGGTGAGCGTCAGCTATGGCGGCCACGAGATCCACCAGATGCCGCCGAACAACCAGGGGCTGACGGCGCTTTTGATGCTGAACGTGCTATCGGGCTTCAAGCTCGATGGGCTCGACCCTAACGGCGCCGAGCGCCTGCACCTGGAGATCGAGGCCGGGCGGCTGGCCTATCGCGACCGCGACCGTTTCGTCGGCGACCAGGACCATGTCCCGGTGCCGGTGAGGCAGCTTCTCTCGGCCGCCTATGCCGACCGGCTGCGCGCCGAGATCGACCGCGAGCGCGCCATGACCCATTTGCCCGACGTGCAGCTGCCGGGCAGCGACACGGTCTATATCTCGATCGTCGACCGCGACCGCAACGCGGTCTCCTTCATCAACTCGACCTATTATTCGTTCGGCAGCGGCGTCGTCGGTCCCAAGACCGGCGTCGTGCTGCAGAACCGCGGCTCGAGCTTCCGCCTCGATCCGGCCCACCCCAACGCCATCGCGCCCAGCAAGCGGCCGATGCACACGATCATGCCCGGCATGGCGACCAAAAACGGCCGCGTGGTGATGCCGTTCGGCGTCATGGGCGGCGGCTACCAGCCCTTCGGCCATGTCCATCTTCTGACCAACATGATCGATTTCGGCATGGACCCGCAGCAAGCGCTCGACGCGCCGCGCGTGTTCTACAATGACGGTATGGTGGAGGCGGAGCGCAACGTGCCCGCCGAGGCGGTCGAAGGCCTGCGGCGGCGCGGCCACGCCATCACCGAGCCGCACCATCCGCTCGGCGGCGGCCAGGCGGTGCTGATCGACTGGGAAAAGGGAACGCTGACGGGGGCATCCGATCCGCGCAAGGACGGGATGGCGCTGGGGTATTGAGGAACTACCGGGCGCGGGCGCTGCCCCTCACCTGCCTGCCGGCATCCTCTCCCCGTATAGTGACGGGGAGAGGGGACACTGTCATCGACAGTTTCGCCAATCGCCCACGCTGAACAGGCGCCGAGACCGAAACTGCCCCTTTCTCCCCGTCCCTATACGGGGAGAAATGCCCGGCAGGGCAATGAGGGGCGGCGCTGACATCAGATGGACTTTCGCAAGCCATAGTCTTGAAACATAGCTGGTGACCATGACCCAAATCCACACAGACCTTTCCCACCGCCTCGTCGCCGGCGCCGACGACGCGCCGGCGATCCTGGCGCCCGACAGGCCGACGCTGACCCATGGCAGGCTGCGCGCGCTGATCGCCACCACCGCCACGCAGCTCCATGCACGCGGCATCGGCCGAGGCGACCGGGTGGCGATCGTGCTGCCCAACGGGCCGGAGATGGCGACGGCCTTCATCGCTGTCGCCGCCACAGCCTCGACGGCGCCGCTCAACCCCGCCTACCGGGCGGACGAGCTCGATTTCTACCTGACCGACATCGGCGCCAAGGCGATCCTGGTCGCCGAGACCGAGACTGGCCCTGCCGTGACTGTGGCCGAGCGCCTTGGCATCGGCGTGCTGCGGCTCATCGCGCCGCCGGACGCGCCGGCCGGCAGCTTCACCATCGAAGGCGCGGCGGTCGGACCGCAAGCGGCTCCCGCCATGGCTGGAGATGATGACATCGCGCTTTTGCTGCACACCTCCGGCACGACGTCGCGGCCCAAGCTGGTGCCGCTCAGCCATGCCAATGTCGCGGCCTCCGCCCGCCATATCGGCGCGACGCTCGGCCTGACGGCTAGCGATCGCTGCCTCAACATCATGCCGCTGTTCCATATCCATGGGCTGATCGCGGCGGTGCTGTCGTCGCTGGCATCGGGCGGCAGCATCTACTGCACGCCAGGCTTCAACGCGCTGCGCTTCTTCCAGTGGCTGAGTGACGCGAAGCCGAGCTGGTACACGGCCGTGCCGACCATGCACCAGGCGATCCTGGCGCGCGCGGCGCGTAACCCGGAAGCATTGGCGGCGGCGCGCCTGCGTTTCATCCGCTCGTCCTCGGCCTCGCTGCCGGCGCAGGTGATGGCCGAGCTCGAGGCGACTTTCGGCTGCCCGGTCATCGAAGCCTATGGGATGACCGAGGCCGCGCACCAGATGGCGTCGAACCGGCTGCCGCCCGGCCTGCGCAAGCCGGGCAGCGTCGGTGCGGCCGGCGGACCCGAAGTCGCCGTGATGGCGCCGGACGGCCGGCTGATGCAGGCCGGCGAGACGGGCGAGATCGTCATTCGCGGCCCCAATGTCACCTCAGGCTACGAGAAGAACCCGGACGCCAACGCCACGGCCTTCGCGCATGGCTGGTTCCACACCGGCGACCAGGGCGTGCTCGACGATGACGGCTACCTCAGGGTAACCGGCCGGCTGAAGGAAATCATCAACCGCGGCGGCGAGAAGATCTCGCCGCTCGAAGTCGACAATGTGCTGATGGACCATCCGGCGGTGGCGCAGGTCGTCACCTTCGCCATGCCGCATGACAAGCTCGGCGAGGAGGTGGCCGCGGCCGTGGTGCTGCGCGAAGGCATGAGCGCCAGCGAGGGCGATATCCGCGCCCATGCCGCGATGCGGCTCGCCGACTTCAAGGTGCCGCGCAAGGTGCTGATCCTGGAGGAGATCCCCAAAGGCGCGACCGGCAAGCTGCAGCGCATCGGGCTCGCCGCCAAGCTCGGGCTCTGATGATGAAGATCACCATCTTAGGCGCCGGCGCCATCGGCGGCTACCTCGCGGCCAAGCTGGCGATTGCCGGCCGCACCGAGCTGTCGATCGTCGCCCGCGGCGCGCATCTCGACGCGATCAAGGCCAATGGCCTGCGCCTGATAGAGGAAGGACAGGAAACGACCGCCCCAGTCAGGACCGCCGCAAAGGCGGAAGAGCTTGGCGAACAGGACTATGTCGTATTGGCGCTGAAGGCGCATTCCGTCGCGCCCGCGCTCGACCAGATTGCCCCGCTGCTTGGGGACCACACAGCGGTCGTCGCCATGCAGAACGGCGTTCCCTGGTGGTATTTCCACAAAAACGGCGGCGCGCTCGAAGGCACCAGACTGCAGCAGGTCGACCCCGGCGGCACGATCTGGGACCGGCTCGGCCCGCGGCGTGTCATCGGCTCGGTGGTCTACCCCGCCGTCGAGGTCGATGCGCCCGGCCTGATCCGCCATGTCGAAGGAAAACGCTTCTCGCTCGGCGAACCCTCGGGCGAGAAGAGCGAAAGGGTCACGCTCCTGGCCGGGGAGATGGTCAAGGCCGGGCTGCAGGCGCCGGTGCGCGACGACATACGCGCAGAGATCTGGATAAAATTGTGGGGCAATCTCTCCTTCAACCCGATCTCCGCGCTGACCGGCTCGACGCTGGCCGCCATCGTAGCCGACGAAGGCACCCGCGCGCTCGCCCGCGTCATGATGCTGGAAGCGCAAGCGATCGGCGAAAGCCTCGGCGTGCGCTTCCCCATAGACGTCGACCGCCGCATCAAGGGCGCCGGCGATGTCGGCGAACACAAGACCTCGATGCTGCAGGACCTGGAACGCGGCAGGCCCATGGAGATCGACGCGCTGGTAGGCGCCGTGCAGGAGCTTGGGCGACTGACGGGCAAGCCGACGCCGGCGATCGATGGGGTGCTGGCGTTGGTGAAGAGGCTGGCGGTGGAGCGGGGGTGTTATGGGTGAATAGGAAACCGACATCAGTTAGTGCCTGCCGTCCCGAATGACCGGAGAGAGACGTCCATAACTCTACCGGTTGGACGGCCGCTTTGCGCCTCATCTCGATTATCGAAGTCAGCTGTGCCGCCGCCAAAAAGCGGGCGTTGGTGACGACGCATCAGACGTGACGGGTGCGCCAGGACCGTACCTAGCCGTGACCCATATGTGATGTCGACTTGTCCTTAGTTCCCGCTTGTAAAGCGTTGCAGGGCCAAGGTTCCACAGCCGGTAGACACGATCGGGCTCGGCCAAGCCGCGGCCGGGTTCTGTCAAGATATTTGCGCTCCGACGCGGAGTGGATAGCTGCTTCTGCCGACTTTTTTCCGCAAGGTGGAGAAAAACAGTTGGCGACCTACTTCAGAAGGTAGGAACGAACGCTGACTTCAGATTGAAAGGAACGCGCAATGCCGAGACTACGATTTACCCTTGGTACGCCAAGGACGGGGAAGAGGCCGTGGGCCGCTTCTCCCGAGATCTTTTCCAATAGCGCATTTGGTGCCGATCACCGTGCACGCTCGCCATCGTGACCAAGTGATCCGCTGTACTTCGGTCTTCCGCTTGCAGTGCTTCCCTGCTTAATTCGAGGAAATTTGCACAATTATAGGGTTGCGGCATGATACCAATCTACATCGGCTATGATCCACGGGAATCCCGCGTTCTAGACGTAGCGCGATGGAGCGCTTATCGGCGGACAAGCAGGCCGTTGCAGATACTACCATTGGTGCTCAAAGACCTTGAAGCCCAAGGAATTATGAAGCGACCGATGGTGGTACGGGATGGTAAGCTCTGGTGCCCGATTTCCGAGGCGCCGATGGCGACAGAGTTTGCCATATCGCGCTTTGCCGTTCCGTTTATAAGGCAAGGCGGCTGGGCCATGTTCTGCGATTGTGATGTCCTGTTTCTGAAGGATCCAGCCAAGCTGCTCGATCTAGTTGATCCTTCCTACGCGATTATGGCGGTTAAGCACCAGCAACGCGAATCCGAAGCGGTCAAGATGGACGGACAAATGCAGACGTTCTATCGCCGCAAAAACTGGTCGTCGGTCGTTTTGTGGAATCTAGATCATCCCTCCAACAAACGGCTGACCAGCGAAATGCTCAATACGTGGCCTGGACGTGACCTCCACGCCTTCAAATGGCTTGAGGACCACGAGATCGGGGAATTGCCTCTGGCATGGAACTACCTCGTAGGAGCTTCGGCTTCCGAACTCCATCCCGCCGATGTCTCGCTGGCGCACTACACGCTCGGCGGCCCTTGGTTTGCGGGCTGGTCCGGCACCACGCAATGGGACGAATTGTGGAGGCGAGAAGAGAGAATTCTGCGCGCGTTTGAGGAACATGCCGTTCAGGTTCCCGCATGAAAACTCCGCTTTTGGATTTCTTGCCAATCTTCTCAAAGCCAACTCTTCGGTTGCCCAGGGCCACTGGTCCCGCCTTGGTGATGGGGTCGGCGCCGAATTTTCGCCTCCCGGAGGGACATGGTGTCGATTGGGCACTTGTGACCGTCAATGCTTCCCAGCTTTTGGCGGAAACGTTCGGCCTCCGCCTTCCTGATATCGCAGTCATCCGCCGCGGCATTTTGGTCGGCGCGAGCGAACAGGACTTCTACAAGCGCGATTTGTTAAAGGGACGGCAGGCGAAACATCTGATCGTACCGGTTTGGCCGGACGTTGAAGGCAAGCTGAAAGCTGGTTGTCGCACCTTCAATTATGGTTTTGATACCTTGCAGGCGCTCACCAAATGGCAACTTGCCAACATCGTCTGGCGGCTTAGCGGCAAATATCATGTGTCCCGCGGCTGGCACCGGAAAATCTCCACCGGAGCCTTCGCGATCATGTTGACGCGTTTCGCCGGTTTCGCCCCTGTTGTAGTCAGCGGGTTTTCCCTGTCCCAGGCTGGGCATGGATACGACACCCGAAATGCCTTTCGATATCATGCCGACGAAGATGCGGATTTGCTTCGCCTGGTAGTGAGTAGAGGCGAGCCAATCTACGCAGAGGATAGGGACTTCGCTGCGGAAACTGGATTGCCCTTGTGGCGGGGACAGATGCCATGACGAGTGCTTCTTAGGGAAGCTTGCAACATGGGCTGTCCCGAACGCTATAGCAAAGATGATCTAGCTCCGGTGGTGAAAAGAGATATCCATTTCTCGGAGATGCGAACCGACCAATGACCAACATTACCCGCCCTTCAGGAGGTTGGTGTGCTGAATATCTCGATGGTTGATCGGCAGACTGTCAAGTCCATTCTCGTTATTCAGACGAAGTACATCGGGGACATCATTCTAACTTCGGTGCTCGTGCGAAATCTGCGCCTCGCTTACCCAAACGCTGCGATAGCCATGCTCTGCGCTCCTGGCCTGCGAGACTTCGTAATCAGCCAGAATATCGCGGACCTGGCCATCGGGTTCGACGGTAGAAGTGCTGGTAGAAGTCTGCTTCAGCGGGTGAAGGAATATTCAAGCTTGGTAGCTGACCTCCGTCGCCGAAAATTCGATCTCACCATTGATGTAACTGACTCGAAGACGTCAAGGATATTGCACAGGTCAATCGGCGCTCCGCTGCGCGTTGGGTACAACCCCCCGGAAAAGCCCCTGAAGTTTTGGGAAGGTCAGCCTGCTAATATATTTGCTAAACCCTTTGGTCATGGAGGCGCGCACTATTTGTACCGGTATTTGTCCCCGCTTGAAGCCCTTGGGATAGAATTACGCGAAGTGACGCCGAGGCTTGAACCCACACCGGTTGGGCGAAGCGCGTCTACCCAGGTTCTGGCGCAAAGCAAGCTGGCTGTAAAAGCTTTCGTCGCTGTGCACGCTGGAGCAAGGTTCGAAGGGCGGTGTTGGCAACCTGAACGGTTCGCTGCAATAATCGACGAGGTTTATGCCGCGACGGGCCTGCGGTCACTACTGGTTGGTGGACCTAATGAAGGCTCAACCGCGCAGACAATCTTGGACATGGCAGCGTCACCATTGGCGAGCGTTGTTGGTAAGATCTCGCTTGAGACATTAACTGCTTTGCTTGCGGATGCATTTATCTTTCTGGGAAACGAGAGCGGCCCAATGCACCTGGCTGCGTCAGTCGGAACCCCGGTTGTGGGCCTTTATGGCCTCACGCCACCCGACATCTGGGGACCTCTTGGGGTGCTTCACCGCACCGTTGAGCCGCCGTTGCCTTGCCAGTGCATTGCGCCCGATTTGTGCAAGCCCGGCAATCCGGGCGGCGTGTACTGCGTTCATCGACTACCCGTTGCCAAGGTCGCCCAGGCGACACGAGACCTGATGGATGCAGTGAGGCAACAGGCGAACGAGACGGCCAATCAAACAGACTCACTCCGGTAGAAACAGCGATGACCGGCCCGCGTGAAACCGTGAAGAAGGCACTGCAGACCTATGTCGACGAGATCGTGCGATCATCAATTCGGTGATAGGCAGGCGGTAAAGGATCGCCAGTAGCGATGCAAACCCTAAGTCACCCCTTCCCCGCCCGCCCCAGCACCCGCGCATAAACCTCCCCGACGATCCCGCGCCGAAACACCAGCACGCAGACCATGAAGATCAGCCCGGTGGCGATGGTCACGGGGAAACCTGACGTGGCGAGCGTGTTTTCCAGGCCGACGACGAGGCTGGCGCCGATGATGGGGCCGACCATGGTGCCGATGCCGCCGAGCAGGGTCATCAGGATGACCTCGCCCGACATCTGCCAGGTGACGTCGGTGAGGGTGGCGAACTGGAAGACGATCGCCTTCAGCGAACCGGCGAGCCCGGCCAGCGCCGCCGACATAACGAAGGCGGCGAGCTTGTAGCCGGCTACGGAATAGCCCAGCGAAATGGCGCGGTTCTCGTTTTCGCGGATCGAGCGCAGGATCATGCCGAAGGGCGAATTGACGATGCGCCAGATGGCGAAGATGCCGAGAAGGACCACGACAAGCACGAAATAATAGATGTTCATCGGGGCGTTGAGGTCGAGGACACCGAACAGGACGCCCCGCGGCACGCCCTGGATGCCGTCCTCGCCTTGCGTGAACGGCGCCTGCACGCAAAAGAAGAAGAACATCTGCGACAGCGCCAGCGTGATCATGGCGAAATAGATGCCTTGCCGGCGAATGGCGAAGAAACCCATGACGAGGCCGAGCAGTGCGGCGCCCGCCATGCCGAGCAGGATGCCGGCTTCCGGCGGCCAGCCCCAGACCTTGACGGCGTGCGCGGTGAAATAGGCGGCGCCACCGAAGAAGGTGGCGTGGCCGAAGGACAACAGGCCGGTGTAGCCGAGCAGGAGATTGAAGGCGCAAGCAAACAGCGCGAAGCACAGCATCTTCATCAGGAAGATCGGGTAGACGAAGAACGGGGCCGCCAGCAGCGCCGCTATGCCGAGCCCGACCAGCACCCATTCGAGCCTTGGCGAGGGTTTGGCCGATGCCTCGCGCAGCGAAAGCCCGGCCGTGTCGGATGTCTCCTCCGCCATCTCAGGCGTCCTTTCCGAACAGGCCGGCCGGCCGGACCAAAAGCACGATCGCCATGATGACGAAGACCACCAGGTTGGAGGCCTCGGGGTAAAAAACCTTGGTCAGGCCCTCGGCGAGGCCAAGCATGTAGCCGGTGACGATGGCGCCGAGGATCGAGCCCATGCCGCCGACCACGACGACCGCGAAGACGACGATGATGAGATCCGATCCCATCAGCGGGCTGACCTGGTAGATCGGCGCGGCCAAGATGCCGGCGAGCCCGGCCAGCGCCGAGCCGAGGCCGTAGGTGAGGGTCAAAAGCAACGGCACGTTGACGCCGAAGGCCTGGACGAGGCGGGGATTCTCGGTCGCGGCGCGCAGATAGGAACCGAGCCTGGTCTTCTCGATCAGCGCCCAGGTGCCGAAGCAGACGATCAGCGAGGCGACCACGACCCAGCCGCGATAAATGGGCAGGAACATGAAGCCGAGATTGGTGCCGCCGGCCAGCAGCGGCGGCACGGCGTAGGGGTTTCCCGACACGCCGTAATAGTAGCGGAAGATGCCTTCGAGCACGAGCGCGAGGCCGAAAGTGAAGAGCAGGCCGTAGAGCGGATCGGTGTCGTAGAGCCGCGACAGCGCCAGGCGCTCGACCACGACGCCGAAGATGCCGACAATCAGCGGCGCCAGGACCAGCGCCGGCCAATAGCCGATGCCGAGATGGGTGAGCAGGAGATAGCCAATGAAGGCGCCCAGCATATACTGGGCGCCATGGGCGAAGTTGATGACGCGCAGCAGGCCGAAAATCACGGCCAGACCAAGGCTCAGCGTGGCGTAGAAGGAGCCGTTGATCAGCCCGACCAGCAATTGGCCGAGCAATGCCTGGACGGGGATGCCGAAGATCATCGTCATGGCGCCATCATACACCCAGGATTTCGTGGAGCAGCGTCATGCGGTCCGCCAGTTCGCCGGTGGGAAACCCGGCCACGACCTTGCCGTGCTCCATCAGGTAGAAACGGTCGGCGACACGGCTGGCGAAGCGGAAATTCTGCTCGACCAGCAGGATGGTCATGCCGCGCTGCTTCAGCGTCGCCAGCAGCTCGCCGATGCGCTGGACGATGACAGGCGCGAGGCCCTCGGTCGGTTCGTCCAAGAGCAGCATCTTGACGCCGGTCCGCAGCATGCGCGCGATCGCCAGCATCTGCTGTTCGCCGCCCGACAGCCGCGTGCCGGGACTGTTGCGCCGCTCCTTCAGATTGGGGAACAGATCGAAGATTTCCTCGACGCTCATGCCGCCCGGGGCGACGACCGGCGGCAGCACCAGGTTCTCGTCGACGGTCAGCGTCGAGAAGATGCCGCGCTCCTCCGGCACGAAGCCGATGCCCTGGTGCGCGGTGCGGTGCAGCGGCAGCCGCATCAGGTCGGCGCCGTCGAAAACGACCTTGCCGGTGCGCCGGCGGATCAGGCCCATGATGGCGCGCAGCGTCGTCGTCTTGCCGACGCCGTTGCGGCCGAGCAATGTGACCGTCTCGCCGGCAAACACTTCGAGGTCGACGCCGTGCAGCGCATGGCCCTCGCCATACCAGGCGTTGAGGCCGCGGACCGCGAGCAGAGGCGCAGCACTAGTCATCGGCGGTGCCCATATAGGCCACCTTGACGCGCTCGTCGCGGCTGACGGTGGCGTAGTCGCCGGCCGCGAGCACCTCGCCGCGCTGCATCACGGTTATCCAGTCGCAGAGATCGGCCACCACGGTGAGATTGTGCTCGACCATCAGAACCGCGCGGTCACTCGCCACCGAGCGGATAAGGGCGGACACCGTGGCCACGTCCTCGTGGCCCATGCCGGCCATCGGCTCGTCCAGCAGCAGCACTTTGGGATCCAGCGCCAGCGTCGTGGCGATCTCGAGCACGCGTTTCCTACCATAGGAAAGATCGCCGGCCAGCCTGTTCGCGGCATCGTCGAGGCCGACGGACCGCAGCAGTTCCATGGCACGCGGCGTCAACCGGTCGAGCGCCGCCAGCGAGCGCCAGAACTGGATGCCGAGCCCGGCCGGCCGCTGCAGTGCGACGCGCACATTGTCGAGCACGCTGAGATGCGGAAAGATCGCCGATATCTGGAACGAGCGCACCAGCCCCATCCGCGCCACCCTGGCCGGCGAGGTGCGGGTGATGTCGTGGCCGAGCAGGTCGATCCTGCCGCTGGTCGGCGCCAGGAATTTGGTCAGCAGGTTGAAAACGGTCGTCTTGCCGGCGCCGTTGGGGCCGATCAGCGCATGGATGTTGCCATGGCGGACATCGAGGTCGACATTCCTGACGGCGACGAAGCCGGCAAAGTCGCGCCGCAGGCCGCGGGCGGAAAGCACCACCCGCGGCTCTTCCGCGTTCAGATCAGGCGGCACCGTGGCCGCGCCGGTCACTGGGCGGCCGTCGCGCAGCCGCTGTCCTTCTCGCTCAGGAACGCCTCCTTGCCGGGAATGGTGGCGAGGTATTTGTAATAGTCCCAATCCTTGCTGCTCTCGCTGGGCGCCTTGACCTGGTAGAGATACATGTCGTGGATCATGTTGCCGTCGGCCTGGACCTTGCCGCCGGTGATGACGGCATCATCCACCGGCAGCGAATGGAGTTGCTTGGCGACCGCTTCGGTCTCATCCGTGCCGGCCTTGTCGATCGCCTTCAAATACTGCGTCACCGCCGAATAGGTCGCGGCCTGGATCATGTTCGGCATGCGGTTGGTGCGCTTGAAGAAGCGCTGCCCGAATTCGCGGCTTTTGTCGTCGCGGTCCCAGTAATAGCCCTCGGTCAGCACCACGCCCTGCGCCGCCTGCAGCCCGAGCCCATGCACCTCGGCCAGCGTGAACAGGAGCGCCGCCAGGCGCTGGCCGCCCTGGACGATGCCGAATTCGGCCGCCTGCTTGATGGAATTGGAGGTGTCGAGGCCGGCATTGGCCAGCCCGATGACCTTGGCGCCCGACGATTGCGCCTGCAGCAGGAAGGACGAATAGTCGGTCGCGCCGAGCGGATAACGCACCTCGCCCAGCACCTTGCCGCCATGGCTCTCGACGAACTTGGCGGTCTGCTCCTTCAGCGAATAGCCGAACGCATAGTCGACGGTGACGAAGAACCAGCTGTCGCCGCCCTGCTGGACGAGGGAGCCGCCGGTGCCCACCGCCTGCGAGTGGGTGTCATAGGCCCAGTGGAAGCCGTAGGGCGAGCACTGCTTGCCGGTGAGGTCGGTGGTCGCCGCACCGGTGACGATGTCGATCTTCTTCTTTTCCTTGGAAATCCCCTGCACGGCGAGCGCGACCGAAGAGGTCGTCAGCTCCATGATTACATCGACCTGTTCGGTGTCATACCACTGGCGTGCGATGTTGGAGGCGATGTCGGGCTTGTTCTGGTGGTCGGCGCTGATGATCTCGACCGGCGCTCCCTGCACCTTGCCGCCGAAATCCTCGACCGCCATCTTGGCCGCCTCGACCGACCATTTGCCGCCGAAATCGGCGTAGACGCCGGATTGGTCGTTGAGGATGCCGATCTTGACCTTGCCATCGGAAATCTCGGCGGCCGAGGCCGGGATAGTGGTGGCCGCGAGAAGCGCGGCGGAAACGACATGGCGTAGCTTCATGAGTTTACTTCCTCCCAATGTGGATGAATCCGCCCCCTACGATCGTCATCCGCAAGCACTATGCAACATTAGGAAAATGAGGCGGAAGGGCAAGGGGCGGCCCCGGATTTCATGACGGCGAGGCCGGCCCATGGCGTGTGACACGACTATGTGAAGCTCGACCTGCGCACGCCGAGCTTGTCTGGGCCCGGACGGCTTCAGCCCTCGGCGGCGACGAGATGGCCGTTGCCGACATCGCTGAGCGCCAATTTCGGCGGCGCCTCGCCGATCCGGCGGGTGGCGCTGGGGATTTCCTGGTCGAGACGGGCAAAACGGCTTCGGCGCCGCGCCGGATCCGGCACCGGCACGGCTTCGATCAGGCGCCTGGTGTAGGGATGGCGGGGGTTGGAAAAAACCTGGTCGCGTGTGCCCATCTCGACGATCTGGCCGAGATACATGACGGCGACACGGTCGGAGATATTCTCGACCACCGCCATGTCGTGCGAGATGAAGAGATAGGCGACGCCGAATTCGCGCTGCAATTCCTTCAGGAGGTCCAGCACGCGCGCCTGCACCGAGACGTCGAGCGCCGAGACGCTTTCGTCGGCGATGATCAGCTTTGGCCTCAGCGCCAGCGCACGCGCGATGCAGACGCGCTGGCGCTGGCCGCCGGAGAATTCGTGGGGGTAGAGTTCCATCTGGTCCGATGACAGGCCGACGCGGTCGAACAGCGCGGCGACGCGCTCGCGGCGCTCTTCCTTCGAGGCGATGCCGTGGATCAGCAGCGGCTCGGCGACGAGGTCGCTGACGCGCATGCGCGGGTCGAGCGAGGCGTAGGGATCCTGGAAGATCATCTGCACGTCGCGGCGCACCGCCTTGCGCTCGTCGCGGCCGAGGCCGGACAAATTGCGGCCGCCGACGACGATGTCGCCGCTATACGGCACCAGCCCGGCCAGCGCCTTGGCGGTGGTCGACTTGCCGCAGCCGGATTCGCCGACCAGCGCCAGCGTCTCGTTGGGTGCGATCGAAAAGCTGACGCCCTCGACGGCGTGAACGCGGCGGGTGACCCGGCCGAAGACGCCGCCGCGCAGATCGAAGCGTACGTGCAGATCGGTGACGTGGGCGACGGCGTTTGAATCCTCGGTGGAAGGCCCCCTCATCCGGCCCTGCGGGCCTTCTCCGCGCGGGGGAGAAGAGACTGGCGCGGACTCCGAAGGTCTCCTCTCCCCTGGGGGAGAGGTCAGCCGAGCGGAGCGGAGGTTGGGTGAGGGGGCCAGCGCCGAGTCCGGATCCCGTCGCTTGCCGATGCGCGGCACGGCGGCGAGCAGCTCGCGCGTGTAATCGGCTTGCGGACGGGCGAAAATGTCCGACGTCTTGCCTTCCTCGACCATGCGTCCATGCCGCATGATGATGACGCGATCGGCCATTTCGGCGACAACGCCCATGTCGTGGGTGATCAGGATGACGCTGGTGCCGTGCTTTTGCTGCAGGTCGCGCAGCAGCTCCAGCACCTCGCCCTGCACGGTGACGTCAAGCGCCGTGGTCGGCTCGTCGGCGATCAGCACGTCGGGTTCCAGCGCCAGCGCCATGGCGATCATCACCCGCTGGCGCATGCCGCCGGAGAGCTCGTGCGGAAATTGCCTTAGCCGGCTTTCGGCCTCCGAAATGCGCACCGCCTTCAACGCCTCGATGGCGCGCTGGCGGGCCTCGTCCCGCGACAGGCTGGTGTGCGCCTCGATGGATTCGGTCAATTGCCGGCCGATCGACAGCACCGGGTTGAGCGAGGTCATCGGCTCCTGGAAGATCATGGCGATGCGGTCGCCGCGGATATGGCGCATCCGGCGTTCGTCGAGGGCGGTCAGCTCGGTGGCGCCAAGGTGGATGGTGCCGGCCGAGATACGCGCGGCGGGCCGCGGCAGGAGCTGCATGATGGCCAGCGCGGTCATGGATTTACCGGAGCCGGATTCGCCGGCGATGCAGAGCGTCTCTCCGCGGGAGAGCGTCAGGGATAGGTTGGAGACGACCTCGCGGGAGCCCTCCTCGCCGCGTACCGAGACGCAGAGGTTGGCGATGGTGAGGATGGTTTCGGGAGTTGAGGTCATTGGGAAGGCAGCCCGGAAAGGGATTTAGTCCGGCCCCTCTGCCCTGCCGGGCATCTCCCCCGCAAGGGGGGAGATTGGCAGTTCCCACGCCCCGCCTCTCTTCCAGCGGTGACGATTGGCGAAAGCCCAAGCGCGATCCGATCTCCCCCCTTGCGGGGGAGATGGCCGGCAGGCCAGAGGGGGGTGCCTAGACGCTGACCTGTCATTCAAACACGCAGCGCGGGAAGTAGAACGACACCACCCAGTTGGGCATGTCGACGATCTCGCTGATGCGGAGATCGCCGCAGACCGAGGCCAGCATGTAGGCTTCGACCGGGTCGATCTGGTAGCGGCCGGCGAGCAGGTCGACCATCTGCGCCACGGCCTCCTTCGCGCCCGACATCAGGTCCGGCCCGATGCCGGTCGTCACCTCGTAGCCCTTGGCGTCGAGATGGCGTGTCACCGGACCTGGCGTGGTGAAGCGCGGCGTTTTCAGCCGCGCATCTTTCACCAGGTCGAGTTTCAGCACCACGTTCATCGGGCTTTCGATCGCCGTGCCGCAGACCTCGCCGTCGCCTTGCGCGGCGTGCGTGTCGCCGACCGAGAACAGCGCGCCCGCCACCTCGACCGGCAGGTAGAGCGTGGTGCCGGCGGCAAGGTCGCGGATGTCGAGATTGCCGCCGACGCGGCGCGGCGGCACCACCGAGTGATGGCCCATTTCGGCCGGCGCGTTGCCGATGGTGCCGGCGAACGGTTTTAGCGGCACGCGGGCGTTTTTGCCGAACAATGCCGGCTCGAGCGAGGCGGCATCGTATTTCCAGATGTTGAGCGCCGGCTCCTGGAATTCGTCGGCGAGCAGGCCGAAACCGGGAATGTTCGCCGTCCAGCCGAAGCCGGACGGTTTGAACATCTCGATCGTCACCTTCAGCGCGTCACCCGGCTCGGCGCCCTCGACGAAGATCGGTCCGGTGACCGGATTGATCCGGTCGAAATCGAGCTTGGCGATGTCGGCGACGGTGCTGCCGGGCTGCAACTGGCCGCCCGAGGAATCCAGGCACTGGAACTCGATGGTCGAGCCGGGCGCCACCCGCTCAGCCGGGACAAACGAATTGTCCCAGCCGAAATGGTGATGGCGCCCGTGGATGGTGTAGTCGCAGTTATTGCACATCTTTTACGTACACATTGTCATAGTTGATCGGGATATGGACCGGGTCGACATAGAGGTTGTCGGCGCCGCCCATGCGCGCCGATTTCATGGTGAAGCGCTGTTCGTTGAAGACCGGCGCCCAGGGGGCGTCCTCCATCACCTTGTCGTAGATGGCGCTCCACATCTTGTCGCGCTCGGCGGCCTTGGCCGGGTCGACCACCGAATCGGCCTCGGCCGCCTTGGCGTCGAGATCCTTGTTGCAATACCACGACCAGTTCCAGCCGCCCGGTACCGCACCGGCGCAGCCGAGGATCGGGCCGTAGAAGTTGGACGGATCCGGGAAGTCGGCGATCCAGGCCATGCCGCCCGACCAGATCATCGGCGCGCCGGCCTTGTCGCCGCCGGCGGCGATGACGTTGGCCTGGGCCAGCGACTGGATGCTGGCCTTGATGCCGATAGCCGCCAGGTCCTGCTGGATCGCCTGGGCGATGCGCGGGTTGGGGTCGGTGTTCATGGCGAACAATTGCGTGTCGAAACCGTCGGGATGACCGGCCTCGGCCAGCAGCGCCTTGGCCTTGGCGACGTCATAGTGGTAGCCCTTGTACGCCTTGTCGTAGCCGGGCATCGACGGCGGCAGCGGCTGGTTGGCCGGCACGGCGCGGCCGTTGATGATCTGGATGATGCGCGCCTTGTTGAGCGCCATGTTGACGGCCTGTCGCACCTTCACATTGTCGAACGGCGCCATGGTTGTGTTCATGGTCACATAGCCGGTGTGCAGTTGGCCTCCTTCGACGACACGCGCCTTCTGCTCGGGATCGGCCATCACCTCCTGGAATTTGGCCGGCGGAATGCCGTCGCCAGGCACGTCGATCTCGCCCTTCTGCAGGCGCAGAAGCGCCACGATCGGCTCCTGGCCGATCTCGAAGGTGATCTTGTCGAGATGCGGCAGGCCCTTGTGCCAATAGTCCGCGTTGCGTTCGAAGACGATGCGCTGGCCAAGGGTCCATTCCGCGAGCTTGAAGGCGCCGGTCCCGACCGGATGCTTGCCGAAATCGGCACCGTATTTCTCGACCTCTTCCTTCGGCACGACATGGGAAAAGTTGATGGCCATGACATGCAGGAAGGTGGCGTCCGGGCGGGTCAGCTCGAACTTGACAGTGTAGGGGTCGACGACGGTGACGCCGGAAAGCGTCTCGGCCTTGCCGGCGGCGACATCGTCATAGCCCTTGATCGAGCCGAAGAAGCCGGCGCCGGGGCTCTGCGTCTTCGGATTGGTGACGCGGTCGAGCGAATATTTCACGTCTTCGGCGGTCATCTCGCGGCCATTGTGGAACTTCACGCCATGGCGCAGCTTGAAGGTGAAGGTCTTACCGTCGGGCGAAATCTCGTAGCTCTCGGCGAGGTCGGGCTTGAGGTTGGTGGTGCCGGGCTCGTAGTCCATCAAGCCGTCGAACAGGCTCTTGATCATCGACCAGTTCTGCCAGTCATAGCCGATGGCCGGGTCGAGGGTCGCGACGTCGTCCTTGTAGGTGATGGTGATGGCGCCGCCCTGTTTGGCGTTCGGGTCGACGGTGTCCTCGGCGCGGGCGCTTGTCATGCCGAGCATCAGCGCCAGCGCCGATGCCGCGACGGTCGATGCGAGAAATTTCTTCATTGTCCTGTTCCCTTTCTCTGTTTGTTTTCTGGTTTCATCTGAGCTTGATGCGGGGATCTATGAAGGGCGCGATGATGTCGGCCAGGAGATTGCCGAGCACGATGGCGAAGGCCGAGACCAGCGTGACGCCCATGATGATCGGGATGTCGACGCGCTGGATGGCTTGCCAGGCGAGCTGGCCGATGCCGGGCCAGCCGAACACGCTTTCGACCACGACGATGCCGCCCATGAAGATGCCGATGTCGATGCCGATCATGGCGACGACCGGCAGGATGGCGTTGGGCAGCGCATGGCGGAAAATGATGGCGCCCCGAGCCAGGCCCTTGGCACGCGCGGTGCGGACATAATCCTGGCGCAGCACGTCGATCATCGACGAGCGCATCATGCGCGCGTACCAGCCGGCGCCGAGGATGCCCATGGTGAGCGACGGCAGCACGAGATGGCGCCATGTGCCATAGCCGCCGATCGGGAACCAGCTCAGCCTGACCGCGAAGACATAGAGCAGCAGCAGGCCGACGACGAATTGCGGCGCCGAGACGCCGATGAAGGAGGCGACCATCAGGGTCTGGTCGGTGGCGGTGCCGCGCTTGACGGCGGCGATCAGGCCCATCGAGAGGCCGATCAGCAGCTCGCACAGGATGGCGCCGACCATCAGCAGCAGGCTCGCCGGCAGCCGCGAGACGATGAGTTCGGTCACCTCCGAGCGCTGGATGTAGGAGCGGCCGAGATCGCCGCTGACGAGCCTCGTCAGATAATGCCAGTACTGGACGACGAAGGGCTGGTCGAGGCCGAGCTGCTGGCGGATGTTCTCGACCGTCTGCGGCGTGGCGCTGCGGCCGGCGATCTGGCGCACCGGGTCGGCGGGCAGGAGATAGAGCAGCGCGAAGGTGATCAGCGAGACGCCGAGCAGGATGAGCAGCGACTGGATCAGCCGGCGGCCGAGATAGGCGATCATGCCCGGCCCCTTTGCGTCGGATCGAGAATGTCGCGCAGCGCGTCGCCGATCAGGTTGAAGGCCAGCGCCAGGGCTAGGATCGCGGCGCCGGGGAAGAACACCAGCCAGGGTGCCGCCTGGAAATAGGTCTGGTTCTCGAAGATGATATTGCCCCATGACGCCGTCGGCGGCTGCACGCCGATGCCGAGGAAGGAGAGCGTGGCCTCGAGCAGCACCGTGGTCGAGATGCCGAGCGTGCCCCAGACGATGGTGGTCGGCAGGAGATGCGGCAGGATGTGGCGAAACAGGATGCGCGGCGCGCCGGCCCCGATGGTGCGTTCGGCATCGATGAACTCGCGTTCGGCGAGTGACGAGGTCTCGGTGTAGACGACGCGGGCGGTCTGCACCCAGTTGACCAGCGCGATGACCATGGCGACGATCCACAGGCTCGGCTGGAACACCGCCGCCAGGCAGATGGCGAGCAGCAGCGCCGGAAACGCCATCATCAAATCGGTGAAGCGCATCAGCGCGCCGCCGATCCAGCCGCGGAAATAGCCGGCGGTGACGCCGACCAGCGTGCCGATCAAAAGCGCGACGCCGTTGGCGACGATGCCGATGATCAGCGAGGTGCGCGCGCCGTAGAGGATGCGGGTCAACAGGTCACGCCCGAGCAGGTCGGTGCCCAGCCAGAATTTCGCGCTCGGCGGCAGAGGCGAGCCCTCGATGGTGAGACCGTCGAACATCTGTTCGTTGGGGTCGTAGCCGGTCAGCCATGGCGCCAGGATCGCACCGGCAACGACGATGGCGACGATGACCAGGCCGAGCAGCGCCAGGCGGCGCTTGACCAGCCGGCGCCAGACACCGGCGCGCGGCTTGGCCGGCATGCGCCCTGCCGTGAGATCAGGCGCGATGGGGCTGGTCATCGCCGCTCTCTTCCCCGATCTGGGCTTCCCCGATCCTGGCTTCCCCGCTGTTGGCCTCCTCCATCATCGCCACGATCCGGCGCGCGGCGTCCTCGACGCTGATCTGCCAGCTCATGGCCAGCGAGCGCAGCTGCGCATAGGCACGGTCGTCGTCGCCGCCCTTCGACAAAGCCGAGACAGCCCGCACGACGGTCTGGCGTTCGGCGACCCGCTGGCGCAATGCGGCAATTTCGCCGGCTAAATGTTTTCTCGCCTCGAAACTCTGGCGCGCGATCAGCAGCGCGCTGTAGACGCCGGCATTGCCGACCGGCTTCAGGAGCTGGGCGTCGGCCTTGTGCGACAGCGCCCATTCGATGCGGCCCGGCGCTTCGGAACCGATCAGCGCCACAAGCGGCATCGGCGCCTCGCCCGGCTTCCAGGGGAATTGCTCGTCAAAGCCGAGGTCGGCGTCGAAGAAGACGAAGTCGGCGGCCAGCGCCTCAGGTGCCAGTTCCGGCCAGCAATCCACGGTGACAAGGCCGATGGCCGACAATTGCCTGGTGATCGCCTGCACCGTCGGGTGCGGGCGATGCAGGACAAAGGCCCTGGCGCCGCCGAGATTGGGGATGCGCGGGGTTCTGGTCACGACACCACCCGCAAGCGTGGCCGGCCGAATGTCTTTGCGGGGTCGTAGCGCGACAGGTACGGGTCCGGCGCGACCTCGTGCTGCCGGCTGACGACTTCGAAATAGCCATCCGCGATCCGGCCGATGATGACAGGCAGCGTGGCGTGCTGGGAATGGGCGTCGATGGCGATCGGGCCAAGCCGCGTGGAGAAGCGCCGCTCGGCGAAGGCCTTGGAAAATTCCGCCGGGCCGGCATCTGGATCGCGCGACAGCACGTCGGCCATTACCTGCACCGAGGCATAAGCGGAGGCTTCGAAGGACGAGGCGAAGGCGGCCGGCCGCGGCGCGAAATACGGTCCGACCGACAGGTGACCCTTGCCTGTTTCGCCGATCGCCGGCAGTTCGCCTTCGGTCAGGTTGCAGGAGATCACTGGGCAAGATTCAGGACTGAAAGCCGCATCCTCGCCCGCCAGATCGCGATAGGCCGCCAGGAAGGCATAGGACGAGGTGCCGATCAGGTTGTTGAGGATGAAGTTCGGCCGCGTCGCGCGGATCTCGGCGATCAGCCGCGACACGTCGGTCTCGCCGATGCGCAGATAGCGCTCGCCCAGCACCTTGCCGCCGGCATCGGCGATCAGGTCGCGCGCAACGCGGTTCATCTCCCAGCCCCAGATGTAGTTCGACCCGAGCAGGAAACCGTTGGCGCCGAAGCGCGGCACGACATGGGCCATAAGCGGCACCAGATGCTGGTTGGGGCAAGCATGCATATAGACGACATGCTCATTGGCCTCGAAGCCCTCATAGGGGCAGGCATACCAGAGCATGCCGCCCGCCTTCTCCAACACAGGGATGGTCTCCTTGCGGCTCCAGGAAGTGACGCAGCCGACGACATGGCGTGCACCGCTGGTCCTGAAGATGTCTTCGCACAGCGTTGCGTAACGGTCGGCATTGCTTTGCGGGTCGCGCTCGACCGGCACCAGTTCGATGCCTGAGCTCCTGTCGGCGTTGATGTCGGCGATCGCGCGCATGGCGCCCATCCGGCACGCGTCGGAGACGAGCTGATAGCTTCCCGAGCGGGAATAGAGGATGCCGATCTCGATGCGCCGTTTCAAACCGATCCCCAAAATGACAATGCCCCGCAGCCAGCGCCGCAAGGGCGAGGCATACGAGGCATATTTGCCGCCCGGCGATCAGAGCCGGTATTTTGCCCTAGCGTATTCGGTCCGGCGGGTCAGTCAAGCCCTCAACGCCATCCGCGTCAAACACCGAGTGTCCGGCCATCGCCGGTCCCGCGAAATCCGCTGCCGCTATTTGGCCGCCGGCCTGTGTTGGCGGGCATAGGTCACGCAGGCATCCACGGTGCTGACACAAAGCGCGTCGCGCTTGTTCGGCAGGTTGTTGTCGCCGGCGTAGGCGACTTCGGCGACACGGCCGCCGACCATGCGGACCTGCGTGTCGCAGTAACTGCCGGGAGCGACATTGACGGAACCGCCGACCGTCGGGATCGCCCCCACGGCCAAGGCAGGAACGACGACGCTGAGATTGCCGCGCTGGACGACGCGCTTATAGGTCCAGATCTGCCCGGACTGGCCGACATCCGCTGTGGCGGTCGGAAATCCCGCGCACATTCGAACATCGGCTTCGCTGAGGCCGACCATCTCCTTGCGTGCCGCGGCCGCCGTGGGATCGACCTTGGCGATGCGCGACGTGTCGTCGGGAACGACGCAGGAGGACTGGATGACGACGAGGAGGCCAGAAAGGGCAAGCTTTCGAATGCAGGAAAATGTCATACCGATTATTGAGATCGCGTGGCGCCCGGCCGCCCTTTCTACCTAGGCAAGCCGACGGTCGGATCAACCCGCGCAGCTTCACGAAAAAGTGGCTGAGCAAGCCGCAAAGCTTTTTGACTTCGCCTGGATGAACCCGGCAGCCAACGAGGGCCGTCCATCATTTTCGGGCGACGTCCTCGAAGCTCAAATCGAAAGCATGAGATATTTGCACAGCCGGTCGGCAGAGGCGGGCTCGTTGAAAACTTGACTGCCTTCCCGACATCTCCGGATGGCGGCGCGGCGCCGTCATGGTCGACCCGGCGGCGTCCTGTGCTCACATCCCTGAGTTTTTTGAGAGAATATTCCCGGCTTTGCCGAGAACGGCGAAACACGTTCTTTGATAAAATCAGTAGAATTTCTGACGATGTGAACAAGCCTCGGCAATCCGCCTTGCTGCCATGACTTCACAACCGCAGAGATCAATCATGTCCGATCCCAACAACACTTTGCCCTTTTCCCCATGGTCACCCCTCACACGCCGCAGCGGCCTCGCTCTGCTGTTCGCGTCGGCCGTCGCGATCGGCAGCCTGATGGCGCCGCATGCGTCCTTGGCCGAGGACAAGAAGGCGATCAAGGTCGGCATCATCAGCGGCGAGGACGAGGATGTCTGGCGTGTCGTCGTCGCGCAAGCAGCCGAAAAGGGCCTCAGCATCGAGACCGTGGTGTTCAACGACTACACCCAGCCCAACGAGGCGCTGGAGCGCGGCGAGATCGACGCCAACGCCTTTCAGCACCAGCCCTATCTCGACAATCAGATCAAGACGCAGGGCTACCACATCGTGCGTGTCGGCTATACCGGCGTGTGGCCGATCGGCCTCTACTCCAAGAAGTACACCAAGGTTGCCGATCTGCCGGAGGGCGCGGTGATCGGCGTGCCGAACGACCCGTCCAACGAAGGCCGGGCGCTGCGCGTGCTGCAGAATGAGGGCGTGATCAAGCTCAGGGATGGCACCGGCATTCTCGCCACCACCGCCGACATCGCCGAAAATGCGAAAAAGGTCGAGATCAAGGAGTTGGATGCCGGCATCGTCGGCCGCTCGGTCGAGGATCTCGACGCCGCCGTGGTCAACACCGACTGGGCGCTGAAGAGCGGCCTGACGCCGGAGAACCGCATCGCTCAGGAGCCGATCGCGGACAATCCGTACCGCAACTTCATCGCGGTCAAGGTCGGCAATGAAAACGAGGCCTGGGTGAAGACGCTGGTCGCGTCCTACCAGAACGAGGCTGTGAAGGCCGAGTTCGACAAGGTCTACAAGGGCACCGGCCTCAGCGCCTATTGAGTTATGCGGGCACCGACGTGCCTTTGACAGCTTAAGCGGTCCGCGCGATGCGCGGGCCGCGATCGCGTTTCGGGACCTGCCCATGAACCAGCATTTTATCGCAACCACCGAGGCCGCGGATCAGGCCGCCACGCAGGACGTGGTGCGCCTTGTCGACCTGAAGCGCCGCTTCGGCCAGACGGCGGCGCTCGACGGCATTTCCTTGACGGTGCGCAAGGGCGAGGTTCTCGGCATCATCGGCCGCAGCGGTGCCGGCAAGTCCACCCTGATCCGCTGCCTGAACGGATTGGAGCGGCCTGACACCGGCGAGGTGTTCATCGAAGGTCGCGAGATCAGCCGACTTGGCGAGCGCGAGTTGCAGCCGCTGCGACGGCGCATCGGCATGATCTTCCAGCATTTCAACCTGCTGTCGGCCAAGACCGTCGAGGACAATGTGGCGTTGCCGCTCAAAATCGAGGGCCGGCCGAAGGCGGAGCGGCTGAAGCGGGCGGCGGAGATGCTCGATCTCGTCGGCCTGTCGGAGAAGGCAAAAGCCTATCCGGCGTCGCTGTCCGGCGGGCAGAAACAGCGCGTTGGCATCGCCCGAGCGCTTGCCGCGCGGCCAGCGCTGCTTCTGTCGGACGAGGCGACCTCGGCACTCGACCCGGAGACGACGCGCTCCATTCTCGCCCTGCTGAAGGATATCAACCGCCAGCTTGGCCTGACCATCCTTTTGATCACCCACGAGATGGAGGTGATCCGCTCGATCGCCGACCGCGTGGCGGTGATCGACACCGGACGCATCGTCGAGGAAGGGCCGGTCTGGTCGGTGTTTGCCGATCCGCAATCGGACGTCACAAGACGCCTGCTCGGGACCATCCGGCCGCAACTTCCGCCGGAGCTGGCGGCGCGGCTGCTGCCGGGAGCTGGCACCGAAACGGTCCTGCGCGTCGACGTGGCGGGCGAGGCGGCGCGCGAGCCGCTGCTGTCCGACCTTGCGGCCGCCGTGCCCGGTCCCTTCCGCCTCGTCCATGGTGGCATCGACCACATCCAGCGGCAGCCGGTCGGAACGCTGTTCATTTCCGTTCCCGGCAGCGATGCGAACCATCTCGCAGAAATCATCACATTCCTGAAATCCCGCCAGGCGCGGGTGGAGGTGCTTGGCCATGTCGCCGGTCCTGTTTGAGCTTCTGTTGCGATCGATCTGGGAGACGGTGCTGATGACGGCCGCCTCCGGCCTGATCTCGCTGGTGTTCGGCCTGCCGCTCGGGCTGGCCCTGATTGCCACCGAACGCGGCGGCATCGCCGAAAACCCTTGGGTGAACCGCGTGCTCGGCGCCGTGATCAACGGCTTCCGCTCGGTGCCGTTCATCATCCTTCTGGTGGCGCTGATCCCGGTGACGCGGCTGATCGTCGGCACATCGATCGGCACATGGGCGGCCATCGTGCCGCTGTCGATCGCCGCCACGCCCTACTATGCGCGGATCGCCGAAGTGTCATTGCGCGAGGTCGACCACGGACTGATCGAGGCGGCGCGCGCCATGGGCGGCAATCGCTGGACGATCATCCGCGAAGTGCTGGTGCCCGAGGCGCTCCCCGGCATCGTTGCCGGCTTCACCGTGACGCTGGTGACGCTGGTCGGCGCCTCGGCGATGGCAGGCGCCATCGGTGCCGGCGGCCTCGGCGACCTTGCCATCCGTTACGGCTACCAGCGCTTCGAGACGTCGGTGATGGTCGCCGTGGTGATCGTGCTGATCATCCTGGTCTGCGGCATCCAGTGGGTGGGTGACCGGCTGGTGGCGAGGCTGGATCGGCGGGGATAGTGAGCCGGCTGAACATCCGGGTGGCCGTGACCTTCTCATCAAACGTCAGCGCTGCCCCTCACTGTCCTGCCGGACATCTCTCCCCGTGGAACGGGGAGAGAGGGGCTAGCCCTGGACGCCGGCATTCTCCAAGCAACGCTGATGATTGGCGAATTCGTCGATATGGAGCGCCCCTCTCCCCGTCACTATACGGGGAGAGGATGCCGGCAGGCAGGTGAGGGGCAGCGCCTATCGCTCGCCATCATCAGCAATTGCTATGACACTGTAGGCTGTTCCTATGGACTTCTTCCTTGACGAGCGAGCGGCGCTCGTCACCGTCAGTCCTTGCCTAACGCCATGGTTGAGTATCTTGGCCATGCGGGGCGACAGCTTCATGCCTTCGACAGCCCTGATTTTCTCGCCACGCGCGCTCGTCAGCACGAAATGACTAGCCTTCGCTGAACGACCGATTCTTGAACCAGGAGACTTCATCCGCGAGCCATATCATGGACCCCAAAGCGGAACCAAAATCATTTCCGCGCTAGCCCCTCAGCCTCGCCCCTTCCGGGTCGAAGAACGGCATCGGCACCACCACCGCGCGGGTCGGTTTGCCGTCGATAGCGATGCTGAGCTTTGTTCCAACGCCCGTGAACGGCAACCGCAAATGCGCTGTCGCCAGCACCTTGCCCAAGGAATAGCCGTGGTCGCTGTAGGTGACCACGCCGGCGTCCTCGCCGTCGGCCATCACCCGTGCATCCGTCGCGGACGGCTTGTCGCCGTCGAGGATCAGCCCGGTCCAGCGCTCGTCGAGGCTCTCGTCGCGCACCTTGAGCAACGCGTCCCGGCCGATGAAATCGCCCTTATCGAACTTGATCCAGCGGTCGAGGCCGACATGGAACGGCGTGCGCGTCTCGTCCATGTCGATGCCGTGCGCCGGATAGGCCTTTTCCAGGCCGAGCGTGAACATGGCCAGCACGCCATAGGGTTTCAAGCCGAAAGCTTGGCCAGTGCGCATCAGCGCGTCCCAAACCGAGGTCGCCTCGTCGGCCGGCACGAACAGCTCGAAGCCGAGTTCGCCGGTCACGCCTGTACGGGAGATCAGGACCCGCGTTCCGTTGATATGGCCTGATGTGAAGGCCCAGCGCTTCAATCCGTCGAGATCAGCGTCCGAAATCATCGCCTTCAAGAGATCGCGCGAGCGTGGGCCCTGGATGGTCGGGAAGGCGACGGCGGCCGTGATGTCGGTGACATAGGCCCTGCGCCCTTGCGCATGATGCTGGAGCCAGGGCAGCATCTTGAGGCGGTTGACCGAACCGGTGACCAGCATGAAATGCTCCGCGCCCAGCCGGAACACGGTGAGGTCGTCCATGATGCCGCCGTCCTCCCGACAGACGGTGGAATAGCGTACTTGGCCCGGCTTCATCGCCGCGGCGTCATTGACAATGACATGGTTGACCAGCGCCTCGGCGTCGGCACCCTTGATGTCCATCTTGCCCATGGTGCTGAGGTCCTGCACGCCGGCATTTTTACGCGTATTCAAATGTTCGTCGGCGATGCCGGAGTAATATTTGGCCGAGATGAAATCGCCGCCGACCCGACCCATGGCCGCACCCAGCCCGACGATGCTGCTGTAGAAAGGGGAGCGCCGCTCAGCCACGAAAATCTCCATCATTCATAAAAAATCGGCAGCGCCGGGTGGCGCCGCCGAGCTCGATTGGTACCGGGATCAACTCCCGTAGACGTCGAATGAAAAATACTTGTCGTTGATTTCCTTGTACTTTCCGTTGGCGCGCAGCGCGTCGATTGCCGCGTTGAACTTGTCGGCCAGTTCCTTGTTGCCCTTCTGCAGCGCAATGCCGACCCCCGGGCCGTGAATGGCCGGATCGGCCGTCAGCGTGCCGAGCAGCTTGCAGCAGGCGCCGTCGGGCTTCTTCAGCCATTCGGTGAGGATGATCGAGCCGTCCATCATCGCGTCGAGGCGGCCATTGGCCATGTCGGTGCGGGCGTCGTCGCCGGTCGGGTAGGCCTTGACGGTCGAGCCCGAATATTTCTGCTCGGCGAAATTCTGGTGGATGGTGGCGCTCTGCACGCCCAGCACCTTGCCTTTCAGATCGTCCGGCGAGGTGCCCGCGATGGTCGAGTCCTTCGGCACCGCGATCGCCGGCGGCGTCTGGTAGTATTTGTGGGTGAACTCGACCTTTTCAGCCCGCTCGGGCGTGATGGTGATGTTGATGATGGCATCGAACTTGCCGGCCTGCAGCGCCGGAATGGAGCCGTCGAAATCCTGTACGGTGAACTCGCATTCAACTTTCATCTGCGCGCACAGCGCCTTGCCGAGATCGATGTCGAAACCGCCCAGCGTGCCGTCGGCATTGGCGTGGTTGAAGGGCGGGTAGGCACCCTCGGTACCGAGCCTCAGCTTTTTCTCCTGGGCGGAAGCAGCACCGGTTGCGAGCGCAAAAGCTACGGAAGCGGCAAGCACGAAACGACCGAAAAGACGCATGGTCCAGATCTCCGTTGACCGGCGAAGTCTACGGGCTTTCATGCTCCCGGCGGAGACGGAAACGACATGTGCCGCGGCGATCGCGGCGCGGGGCAGTCCGCGTCCGGTCAGGTTCCTTGTGCGTCGGCCCCGAACAGATCCCTGGCTTGCTCCGTCGTATAATAACCAAGCTGGACGTCCCGTGCGACCAGTTCCGGATCGCGCTCACGCGGATCGCCATAGCCGCCGCCACCCGGAGTGCCGACGCGCACGCGGTCGCCGGCCTTCAGTGGGATGTCCTGCTCCTTGGAGAGGTGCGGCGGCACATGCTCCTCGCCGTTGCGGAACACGGTCACGCTGTTGGGCTCGCCATCCCGACCGCCAAGGGCGCCCTGCGGACCGAAACGGCCATGGTCCATGACAAAGGAGGCGCGCGCCTCGCCGCGCAGGATCTCGACCTCATAGGCGAGGCCAAAACCACCACGATGCTTGCCGGCGCCGCCCGAGCCTTCGCGCAAGGCATAGTGGCGATAGAGCACCGGAAAGGCCTGCTCCATGATCTCGACCGGCGGCGACTTCGAAATGCCGATGGTCGAGCAGCCATTGGTCAGGCCGTCATGCCCCGAATTGCCGCCATAGCCGCCGCCGGATATCTGGTACATGACGTAGTCGCGGCCGCGCGCCGGATCGTTGCCGCCGAGCGCGAAATTGCCGCTGGAGCCGGCTGGCGCCGCGGTCACCTTGTCGGGCAGCGCCTGCACCATCGCCGCGAACACCGCCTCGGCGATGCGCTGCGAGACCTCAGCGGCGCACCCGGAGACCGGGCGCGGATACTTTGCGTCGAGGAAAGTGCCTTCCGGCCGCTTGACCTCGAGCGGCTCGAAGGCACCAGCGCTGATCGGCACGTCCGGGAAGATATGGCGCATGGCGAGATAGACCGAGGACAGGGTCGTCGCCAGCACGCTGTTCATCGGTCCCGCACAAGGCTTTGACGAACCTGAAAAATCGAAGGTCAGCGTGTCGCCCTTCTTTTCGACTGCGAGCGCTATGGTCAGCGGTTCGTTGACCACCCCGTCGGAATCGACAAAAGCCTTGGAGCGGTAGGTGCCATCGGGAATGGCCGCTATATTGGCGCGCATCTGCTCGGCGGCGCGGCGGCGCAATTCGGCGATCGCCTCGACGACGGTTTCGTCTCCGTAACGATCCAGGATTCCATTGAGCCTGTCCTGGCCGATCAGCAGCGCGGCGGCCTGCGCCCGGATGTCGCCGATGCGCTGGTCGGCGACCCTGATGTTGGAGCAGATGATGGCGTAGATTTCAGGGTCGAGCACGCCCTTCTTGAACAGTTTTACCGGCGGCAGCCGCAGACCCTCCTGCTCGACAGCGGTCGCGGACGCGGAGAAGCCGCCGGGCACGGAGCCGCCAATGTCGGGCCAATGGCCGGTGTTCGACAGCCAGCAGAAGATCTTTCCGCCGCGGTAGACCGGCATGGCGAAGCGCACGTCCATCAGATGCGTGCCGCCGAGATAGGGATCGTTGACGATGTAGATGTCGCCCGGCTCCGGGGCCAGGCAGCGGCCGTCGGCAATCATCTCGATCACCGTCCTGGTCGAATATTGCATGACGCCGACAAACACCGGCAGGCCCTCACTGCCCTGCGCGATCAGCGAGCCGTCGACGGCGGAATAGATGCCGTCCGAGCGGTCGTTGGCCTCGGCGATCACAGGCGAGAAGGCGGCGCGGGAAAAGGTCAGGTCCATCTCGTCGCAGACCTGCTGCAAAGCGGCCTGGAGCACCGAAAGCGTGATGGCGTCGAGCTTTGCGCTATCCACTGACATGTCAGGCCTCGCCAATGTCGATGATGATGTTGCCGTCTGCATCCGAGCGCGCGCGGTCGCCGGGTTCGAGCACGGTGGTCGCATCCATCTGTTCGAGGATCGCCGGCCCTTCGATGACCGCATCGAGTGGCAGCTTTTCCCTGCTGTAAACCGACGTGTCGTGCCAGCGCCCGGCGTACCAGACCGGTCGGATCTCGCGCCGCGCCCCGTCGAGCGTCCTTGCCCGCCCGGACGGGTCGATCAGCCGCGACAGGTCGATCGCCGGCCGCACGCCGGTGACCGAGGTGTTGAGGTTGACGAGGTTGGCGCGGATTTCCGGCAGCTCGACCTTGAAGCGGGCGAAATAGGCTTTCTCGAACAACGCCTGCAATTGGCTTCGGGTCACCGACGCGGACGGCAGCGGCACGTTGATGATGTGGGTCTGGCCGACGAACTGCATGTCGGCGGAGTGGGTGACGCGGATCGTTTCCGGCTTCACCGCTTCCTTGGCGATCAGCTCTTCGCCTTCGTTCCGGTGCCGTTCCAGTACTTGGTGAAGCTGGCTTTCGTCCAGCACGGCCACGGGCTGGTTGATGGTGTTGACGAAGTCATGGCGCAGATCGGCGACGACGCAGCCGAGCGCGTTGGTGATGCCGGGCCGCGCCGGCACCAGCACTTTGGGCAGGCCGAGTTCGCGGGCGAGCGCCGTCGCATGCAGCGGCCCGGCGCCGCCGAAGGCGAACAGCGCGAAATCGCGGGGATCATGGCCGCGCGACACCGACACCATGCGGATGGCGCCGGCCATCTTCATGTTGCCGAGCCTGAGCACAGCGCCCGCCGCCTCGACACCCGACAGGCCGGTTGCCTTGCCGATCCTGTCCTCGAAAATCCTGGTGACGCGCTCCGATGTGACCGGGTTTTCGACGGCGAGCAACTTCTTCGGCGCCAGCCGGCCGAGCACCAGGTTGGCGTCGGTGATCGTCGGCTCGGTGCCGCCGCGCCCATAGCAGATCGGGCCGGGATTGGCGCCGGCACTTTCCGGGCCGATCTGGATCAGGCCGGCCGCATCGACGCGGGCGATCGAGCCGCCGCCGGCGCCCACCGTGTGCACCGCCACCATCGGCACATGGATGGGCATGGCATATTCGATCTCGATCTCGTTCGAGACCGCCGGTTCGGCGTTGCGGATCAGCGCCACGTCGGTCGAGGTGCCGCCCATGTCGTAGGTGACAAGGTTTTCGAAGCCTGCGCGCTTGCCCGTATAGGCGGCGGCGATAACGCCGGAGGCGGGGCCCGACATGACCGTCTTGGCCGATTCACGTGTGACGAAGCGGGCCGAGATCATGCCGCCATTGCCGTTCATGATCAGGAAGTCGCGGGCATAGCCCTTGTCGGCCAATTCCTTGCGCAGCCGCTCGACGTAGCGCTCCAGGATCGGCTGCACCGAGGCGTTGACCGAGGCCGTCACCCCGCGCTCGAATTCGCGCGCCTCCGACAGCAGCGCATGACCTGACGTGATGTAGCCGTTCGGCCAGGATTCGGCGGCGATCTCGGCGGCGCGCCGCTCATGCGTGGGGTTGGCGTAAGAGTGGAGGAAATGGATGACGAGGGATTCGCAGCCGGCCGCGATGAGCGCCTGTACCGCCTCGCGCATCTCGGCTTCATCGAGCGGCGTGCGCACCGCACCCGACGCCTCGACGCGCTCCGACACTTCGAGGCGCAGGTTGCGCGGAATGATTGGGACGAAGGTTCCGGTCATGCCATAGGGTTGCGGCCGCGTTCGCCGGCCGAGTTCGATCACGTCGCGAAAGCCGCGCGTGGTGATCATGCCGGTCTTGGCCAGCCGGCGCTCCAGCACCGCATTGGTGGTGGTGGTCGTGCCATGCACGATGAGGTCGATTCCCTCGATCGGAAAGCCGGTGGCGCCAAGCGCCGAAACCACGCCAAAGGCCTGGTTGTCGACAGTGGTCGGGGTCTTGGCCAGATACACCTTGCCACCGTCCTTGCCGTCGATCAGGAGCAGGTCGGTGAAGGTTCCGCCGACATCGATGCCGGCGACGACGCTGCCCAGGGAATCCGGCGGCTGCACCGAAAAATTCTCTTTCATTGTCGAAACCCGAAATGCTGGGACTACGGATATGCCGCAGTTTGGAAAGGTGTTTTACGGCGGCATCTTGACGCAAATATCGTTTGTATACTAATAAATTCCGGACACAAGAGCTTACCGCTTCGGTAGCGTGCATGGCATGCCGGAACCTGAATGGTTCGGGCGCGCACGGGAAGGTTTGGCGCCCGCGTCTCTCATTGGGCGAGAAGGTTGGAATCGATGAACACCACGCCCGCGTTCAACACCGCTGAAGCCCGTCCGCTACAGTTTCCGATTCCGGCCAATGTCTATGCCGAGACCGTCGTCTCGGTGAAACACTATACCGACCGGCTGTTCTCGTTCCGCATCACCCGGCCGCAGTCGCTGCGCTTCCGCTCGGGCGAATTCGTCATGATCGGCCTGCCCAATGCCGAGAAGCCGGTGTATCGCGCCTACTCCGTCGCCAGCCCGGCCTGGGACGAAGAGCTGGAATTCTTCTCGATCAAGGTGCCGGATGGCCCGCTGACCTCGGAACTGCAGAAGATCCAGGTCGGCGATACCGTCATCATGCGCCAGAAATCGACCGGCACGCTGGTCGTCGACGCGCTGACCCCCGCCAAGCGCCTGTTCATGATCTCGACCGGCACCGGCATCGCGCCCTTTGCCAGCCTGCTGCGCGATCCCGACACTTACGAGAAGTTCGACCAGCTGATCCTGACCCACACCTGCCGCGACAATGCCGAGCTGATCTACGGCCAGGAGCTGGTGGCGGCGCTCGAAAGCGACCCGCTGATCGGCGAGCTGACCACTGGGCGCGTGACGCTGTACAATTCGACGACCCGCGAAGAGTCGGCACGCATGGGCCGCATCACCGCGCTGATCGGCTCCGGCAAGTTCTACAGCGACCTCGGCATCGAAAAGCTCAATCCCGAAACCGACCGCATCATGATCTGCGGCTCGATGCACATGCTGAAGGACGTCAAGGAGCTGGCCGAAAGCCTCGGCTTCCAGGAAGGTTCGCTCAGCCATCCCTCGAGCTTCGTCGTCGAACGCGCCTTCGTCGGCTGAGGCCATCGCGTCTCCCAGAAAGCTGGGTTTTGACCTTCCGGTCAAAAATCAGCTGCTTTCGCGGCCTTTTTCAGCTATCCCTCGCTTGAGGACTCGTGAAGCGTGACTTCGCGGGCTATCTTCGTCGTGTCGCCCAAAACTGTCGACGGCTTTGGGAGAAGGGTGCGCGCGTGAGATATCAAGCGCACGCCGCTGAAGGAAAGGGCAGGAGATGAGCAGCACAATCCGCGAAGCCGATCTTGGCACCAAGGTGACGCCGCTGCCCGCGCGCGCCGCCGCCAACACGCCGGTGCCGCTGGACCATCACATCGCCCGCAATCCCGGCCTGAAACTCGACCTCGGTTTTCTGGAATCGGTACGCAGCGTCAACCGCTCCGCGCTGGAACGCCGCGTCGCCAGCCTGACCAAGCGGCGCTCGATCAAGGCCGACCACCAGGCAGCCTGGCTGCTGCGGGCGATCGCCTGCATGGACCTGACGACGCTCAACTCCAACGACACCGAGGAGCGCGTGCGCCGGCTCTGCGCCAAGGCGATCAACCCGCTGCGCCGCGACATCATGGAAGGCCTCGGCATTGCGGGCGAGACCATCCGGCCCGCCGCCGTCTGCGTCTACCATCCCTTCGTCGCCACGGCCGTGGACGCGGTGCGCGGCACCGGCATCCATGTCGCCGCGGTCTCCACCGCCTTTCCGCATGGGCTGGCGCCGCTGTCGACCCGGTTGCAGGAGATCGAGGCCTCGGTGAAGGACGGCGCCGACGAGATCGATGTCGTCATCCCGCGCGGCCTGGTGTTCGGCGCCAAGTGGCGCGAGCTTTATAATGAAATCGTCTCGATGCGGGCCGCCTGCGGCGACGCGCATCTCAAGGTCATCTTGGGCACCGGCGACCTCGCCACGCTGCGCAACGTCATGCTGGCCTCGATGGTGGCGATGATGGCGGGCGCCGATTTCATCAAGACGTCGACCGGCAAGGAAAGCGTCAATGCCACACTGCCTGTCGGCCTCGCCATGGTGCGCGCCATCAGGGCCTATTTCGAGGAGACAGGCTATCTCATCGGCTTCAAGCCGGCCGGCGGCATTTCGACCGCGAAAGTCTCGCTCGACTGGCTGGTGCTGATGAAGGAAGAGCTCGGCCGTCCATGGCTGGAGCCGGAGCTGTTCCGCTTTGGCGCATCGAGCCTGCTGACCGATATCGAACGTCAGCTCGAGCATCATCTGACCGGGCATTATTCGGCCAATCACCGCCACGCGATGGCTTGAGCACCCCCACCCCGATCGGCTTTGCCGATCGACCCTCCCCACAAGGGGGAGGGTGAAGGAGGAACCTGATGAACGTCCTTGAACGCTATCACGCCATGGAATACGGCCCGGCGCCGGAGGCTCGCAACCAGGCCGATGCATGGCTGGCCGGGCGCGATTTCTCCAAAGCGCTGTTCATCGGTGGCGACTGGAAAGCGGCCGGCGGCGGCAAGACCTTCGACACCAGCGAGCCGTCTTCCGGCAAGCTGCTGGCCAAGGTGTCCGATGCCAATGCCGCCGACATCGACGCGGCGGTTGCGGCCGCCGCAAAGGCGCTGCCGAAATGGAGCGCCAGTTCCGGATACCAGCGCGCGAAAGTGCTCTACGCCATCGGCCGCGCCATGCAGCGCCACCAGCGGCTGTTCGCGGTGCTTGAGACGATCGACAACGGCAAGCCGATCCGCGAAAGCCGCGACATCGACGTGCCGCTGGCGATCCGCCATTTCATTCACCACGCCGGCTGGGCGCAGGCGCTGGACAGGGATTTTCCCGGCCAAAAGGGGGTCGGCGTCGTCGGCCAGATCATCCCGTGGAATTTTCCCCTGCTGATGCTGGCCTGGAAGATCGCGCCGGCGCTCGCGGCGGGCTGTACCGTGGTGCTGAAGCCGGCCGAGTTCACGCCGCTCACCGCCATTCTGTTCGCCGAGATCTGCGAACGCGCCGGCGTGCCGAAAGGCGTCGTCAACATCGTGCAGGGCGGCCCGGATGCGGGCGCGGCGATCGTCAACCACCCCGGCATCCAGAAGATCGCCTTCACCGGCTCTTCCGAAGTCGGCAAGATCATCCGCAAGGCCACCGCCGGGTCAGGGAAAAAACTGTCGCTGGAGCTTGGCGGCAAGTCGGCTTTCATCGTCTTCGAGGACGCCGATCTCGACAGCGCCGTCGAGGGCCTGGTCGACGGCATCTGGTTCAACCAGGGCCAGGTCTGCTGCGCCGGGTCGCGGCTTCTGGTGCAGGAAGGCATCGCGGACGCCTTGATCGCCAAGGTCAAGACGCGCATGAGCCGGCTGCGTGTCGGCAGCCCGCTCGACAAGAACACCGATATCGGCCCGCTGGTCGATCTGACCCAGCTCGACCGGGTCAAGGGACTGATCGCCGAAGGTGCCCGGCAGGGCGCCGTCTGCTGGCAGCCGGATGCAACGCTGCCGTCTTCCGGCTACTATCACCTGCCGACGCTCGCTACCGGTGTTTCGCCGGCTAATGTTCTGGCGCAGGAAGAGGTGTTCGGGCCGGTGCTCGCCACCATGACCTTCCGCAACACCGAGGAAGCGATCGAACTCGCCAACAACACGCGCTATGGCCTCGCAGCCTCGGTGTGGAGCGAGAACGTCAACCTGGCGCTCCATGTCGCGCCGCAATTGAAGGCTGGCGTGGTCTGGGTCAACGGCACCAACATGTTCGACGCCGCCTGCGGCTTCGGCGGCTATCGCGAGAGCGGTTTCGGCCGCGAGGGCGGGCGCGAGGGCATGTTCGAATATCTCTCGGCAAAACTGCCGCTCGGCCCGGTCATCAAGCCGGCGCCATCTTCGGCGCAGCCCGTGGAACAGGCGGACGGCGTCGCTATCGACCGCACGGCGAAGCTGTTCATCGGCGGCAAGCAGGTGCGGCCGGACGGCAATTACTCGCTTGCCGTCGGCACCGCCAAGGGCAAGCTCGCCGGCGAAGTCGGGCTCGGCAGCCGCAAGGATATCCGTGATGCGGTTTCGGCTGCCCGCGCCTGCAAAAGCTGGCCGGAGGCGACCGCTTATAACAGGTCGCAGGTGCTTTATTACCTGGCCGAGAACCTTTCCGGCCGCGCGGAAGAATTTGCCGCCCGGCTCACCGAACTGACCGGAGCCAACGGCAAGGCCGCACGGGACGAGGTGGAGCTCTCGATCGAACGGCTGTTCCTCTATGCCGGCCTCGCCGACAAGTTCGAGGGGCGCGTGCACCAGCCGCCGGCGCGTGCCGTGACGCTGGCGCTGCACGAGCCGGTCGGCGTCGTCGGCATTGTCGCGCCGGACAATCAGCCCCTGCTCGGCTTCATATCGCTGGTCGCGCCGGCGCTGGCCATGGGCAACACGGTGGTCGCCGTGCCATCGGAACGGTATCCGTTGCTGGCCACCGATCTCTATCAGGTCATCGAATATTCTGATGTGCCGGCCGGCGCGATCAACATCGTCACCGGACGCACCGCAGAGCTTGCCGGCGTGCTGGCCAAGCATGACGACGTCGACGGGCTCTGGCTGTTCGCCGACGCGGATACCTGCGCCAAGGCGGAAGCCGAGTCCATCGGCAACCTCAAACGCGTCTGGAGCGGCAACGGCCGCAGCCTCGACTGGGCCTCGGAAGAAGCCGCCGGCGACGTTTTTCTGCGCCGTGCCACCGAGGTGAAGAATGTCTGGGTGCCTTACGGCGACTAGAGCATGATGCCGAAAAGTGTGAAGCGGTTTTCGGACGACATCATGCTCTATCTCTTTGATTTAGAGACGGATCCAGATTTCAGGTCGACTTGACCTGAAATCATCCGGCTCTAGGGCATGTCACCACAGGGATCGCGATCGGGCTTGACGCCTGGCCATATGTTCTTTAACCAGAAAAAACATCTTTATCTGTGAACTGGCACAGGCCGCACAATCGCGCCTGACTGGCACATGACGCTTTCGCCAGCCGCCGATAAAAGCTTTTTGACCCAAGCAGGCGAGGAACAAAGCATGGCGGAACTGGCGGGCAAGGTCGTTGTCATAACGGCAGCGGCGCAAGGCATCGGCAAGGCGAGCGCGCTGGCCTTCGCCAAGGCAGGCGCTACCGTCCATGCCACCGACATCAACGAGACGCTGCTGGCGGAACTCGCCAAGACATCAGGGATCAAGACCCGCAAGGTCGACGTTCTCAACGACGACGCGGTCAATGCCGCCTTTGCAGAGATCGGCGCCGTCGACGTGCTGTTCAATTGCGCCGGTTTCGTCCATTCGGGCTCGATCCTGGAGATGAAGGACAGTGATCTCGATTTCGCTTTCAATCTCAACGTGCGCGCCATGATCCGAACCATCCGGGCGGTGCTGCCCGGCATGCTGGAGCGTGGCGACGGGTCGATCATCAACATGGCTTCGCTGGCCAGTTCGACCAAGGGCGTGCCGAACCGCTTCGCCTATGGCGTCACCAAGGCCGCCGTCATCGGGCTGACCAAGGCGGTCGCGGCCGACTATGTCGGCAAGGGCATACGCTGCAACGCCATCTGCCCCGGCACGGTCGAGAGCCCGTCGCTGCAGGACCGCATGCACGCCCAGGGCGATTATGACGCCGCCCGCGCCGCCTTCATCGCCCGCCAGCCGATGGGCCGGCTCGGCACGCCCGAGGAGATCGCCGATCTCGCCGTCTACCTGGCCGGTGCCACCTACACGTCCGGGCAGGCCTATAATATCGACGGCGGCTGGTCGATCTGAGCGCTGCCTTGAGACAACCGGACATCGGGTCGCCGGCCGCCAATACAGGCTGTTCGCGCTTGTCGTGAAGCAGGCCGATGGCTAGGGTCCGCCCGGTTCCAGAGACGGCCGCCCCGGCGGAGAGTTTGTAGAACGGCCACGAGGCCGCAATCAGGAGAAGATGCATGAAACTGCTGCGCTATGGCGAGGTGGGAAGCGAACGGCCCGGCCTGCTCGATGCGGATGGAACGATCCGCGATCTCTCCGCCCATGTTGCCGATATTGCCGGCACGACACTTCATCCGGCCTCGCTGGACATGCTTTCGAAGCTCGATGCGAAGTCGCTGCCGGCGGTTTCCGGCAAGCCGCGCCTCGGCGCCTGCGTCGCCGGCACCGGCAAGTTCATTTGCATCGGCCTCAACTATTCCGACCATGCCGCCGAGACCGGGGCCACCGTGCCGCCGGAGCCGATCATCTTCATGAAGGCAAGCTCGGCCATCGTCGGCCCGGACGACGACGTGCTGATCCCGCGCGGCTCCGAGAAGACCGACTGGGAAGTCGAGCTCGGCGTGGTTATCGGCAAAACCGCCAAATATGTCAGCGAAGCCGACGCGCTCGACCATGTCGCCGGCTATTGCGTCTCCCATGACGTGTCCGAACGCGCCTTCCAGGCCGAGCGCCAGGGCCAGTGGACCAAGGGCAAGAGCTGCGACACGTTCGGCCCGACCGGACCGTGGCTGGTGACCAAGGACGAAGTATCAGACCCGCAGAACCTGAAGATGTGGCTGACGGTCAACGGCAAGACGATGCAGGACGGCTCGACCAAGACCATGGTCTATGGCGTTGCCTATCTCGTTTCCTACCTCAGCCAGTTCATGTCGCTGCACCCCGGCGACATTATTTCGACCGGCACCCCGCCCGGCGTCGGCCTCGGCATGAAGCCGCCGGTGTTCTTGAAGGCCGGCGATGTCGTGGAGCTGGGGATCGAGGGATTGGGGCAGCAGAAGCAGACGTTCAAGGCTGACGTGTAAGCCTGATAGGTTAGCGCCGCCCCTCACCCTAACCCTCTCCCCGTGACGAACGGGGAGAGAGAGAGCGCCAGCGTTGCGGCCATTCCTTCTCCCCGTCACTATACGGGGAGAAGGTGCCGGCAGGCGGATGAGGGGCAGCGCCGGCCCCTCTCCAGCTATTACTTTATCGTCTTCCCATCAGCGCCAAACCTATAGGTCTTGGCCGCATCGGGCGTCGCGTAAAGCGTGGCGCCGGGCTCCGCGTCGTACACGCCGAAAATCCGCACGGTGATCAGGCCGGCCTTCTCGCAATCCAGATAGAGATTGGTGTCGGCACCGAGATGTTCGGCGTGGACGACCGTGCCCTTCCAGGCGCCGGATTTCGGATCGACGGTCAGGTGCTCCGGCCGCACGCCGATGGTCCTGGCTGTCTCGCCGAGCCGGGCGCCGTCGACGAAATTCATCTTCGGCGAGCCGATGAAGCCGGCGACGAACTCGTTTGCCGGCGAATTGTAGAGCTCCATCGGGCCGCCGATCTGCTCGATTTTTCCGGCATTGAGCACCACGATCTTGTCGGCCAGCGTCATCGCCTCGACCTGGTCGTGGGTGACGTAGATCATCGTCGCCTTCAGCCGGCGATGCAGCTGCGCGATCTCCAGCCGCGTGTTGACGCGCAGCGCCGCGTCGAGGTTCGACAGCGGCTCGTCGAACAGGAACAGTTTCGGCTCGCGCACCACGGCGCGGCCGATGGCGACGCGCTGGCGCTGGCCGCCGGAAAGTTCCGCAGGTCGTCTTTCGAGATAGGGCTCCAGCGACAGCATGGACGAGGCGATGCCGATGCGGCGATCGATTTCCGGCGCCGGCGTGTTCGCCTGCTTGAGGCCGAGGCCCATATTGTTCTTCACCGTCAGATGCGGATAGAGCGCATAGGTCTGGAACACCATGGCAATGCCGCGTTTCGCCGGCGGGGTGACCGAGACATCCTCGCCATCGATCAGCACCCGGCCCGAGGTCGAATCCTCCAGACCGGCGATGACCCGGAGCAATGTCGACTTGCCGCAGCCCGAAGGGCCGACAAAGACGACGAACTCGCCATCCGTCACTTCGAGGTCGATGCCCTTCAGCACCTCGACCGGCCCAAAGGCCTTTTTCACGTTCTCGATTTTCAGCGAGCCCACGGCAGTCCTCCAAATTGATGGGTGGGCGCCAAGCGGCCCCTGTACGGCGCGGACGACGGCAGCCTGATCACAGTCGCACCGCCTTTCCGCCGCGCACGCTCTCGTCGGCGGCAAGGCAGACGGCGAGCGACCGCACCGCGTCGTCCATATGTCTGGTGAGATCGATATCCTCGCGGATCGCCTTGAGGACAAATGCCTGTTCGAGATCGCAGAGATCCTGATGGCCGGGTTCGCCTTCCATCGACAACATCTCGTCCGTCTTTAGGAACTTGCCGTCCGTGCCGGTCGCGGCGCTGTGCAGGCGGATGGTCGAGGTCCTGGTGTGGGTGTCGATGTCGTCGGACTTCACGCCCTCCTTCATGACGATCGACACGCAGCCCTTGGGCGAAATCACGTCCTTCACGAAGAAGGCGGTTTCCGAAATCATCGGGCCCCAGCCGGCCTCGTACCAGCCGACCGAACCGTCATCGAACAGCACCTGCAGATGGCCATAATTGTACATGGAGGGCGCGACTTCCTCGGTCAGCCGCACGCCCATCCCGCGCACCTCGACCGGCTTGGCATCGGTGATCTGCAGCATGACGTCGAGATAATGTACGCCGCAATCGACGATCGGCGATGTCGTCTGCATCAGCTGCTTGTGCGTCTCCCAGGTATGGCCCGAGGATTGCTGGTTGAGGTTCATGCGGAACACGTAGGGACCGCCGAGCTTGCGCGCTTCGGCGATCAACCGGATCCAGGACGGGTGGTGGCGCAGGATATAGCCGATCACCAGCTTTCGGCCGTTGGCCTTGGCTGCCGCGACGACACGCCTGGCGTCGGCCACCGTCGTTGCCAGCGGCTTTTCGACGAAGACATGGCAGCCGGCCTCGAACGCTTTCACCGCATAATCGGCATGGCTGTCGGAATAGGTGGCGACGCAGGCGACGTCGGGCTTTTCGTCGCGCAGGGCGTCATCGAACGAACGCCTGATGCCATAGCCGGACAGCCCCCCAGGCAAAGGCACGTCGGAGCGGTTGACCAGCGCGGCGATCTGAAAACCTGGATTGGTGTGATAGGCCAGCGCATGGCTGCGGCCCATATTGCCTAGGCCGGCGACGACAACGCGAAGGGGTCTTTCTGAACTCACTTGACGGCTCCGGAAGTAATGCCGCGGATCAGTTGCCGCGAGAAGATGACGTAGAGGATCAGCACCGGCAGGATCGCCAGCGACAGTGCCGCCAGGATGGCGTTCCAGTTGGTGACGAACTGGCCGAGGAAAAGCTGGGCGCCGAGCGTCACCGTCTTGGTCTCTTCCGACGGCGCCAGGATCAGCGGGAACCACAGATCGTTCCAGATCGGGATCATGGTGAAGACGGCGACGGTTGCCATCGACGGCCGCACCAGCGGCACGACCAGGCGGAAGAAGATGGTGTATTCCGACAGGCCGTCGATGCGGCCGGCGTTCTTCAGATCGTCGGACACCTGCTTCATGAATTCGGACAGGATGAAGACGGCGAGCGGCAGGCCTTGCGCGGTGTAGACCAGGATCAGCGCCGTCAGCGTGTTGACCAGCCCGCTCGCCACCATCAACTGCAGAATGGCGACGGTGGCGAGCCGGATCGGGATCATGATGCCGAGCGCCAAATACAGCCCCATCATCGTGTTGCCGCGAAAGCGATATTCCGACAGCGCGAACGCAGCCATGGCGCCGAACAGAAGCACGAAGAACAGCGAGCCGACGGTGACGACGAGACTGTTCTGGAAATAGTGGATGAAGTCGCCCTGGCCGATCACCGTGGTGTAGCCGATCAGGTCGAAAGTCTTTGGCGTCGGCGGCGTCAGCGGCGCGCCGAAGATGCCGGCACGGGACTTGAACGAATTCATGATGACCAGGATCACCGGAAACAGTGCGATCGCCGTGTAGGTCAACAGGATCGCGTGGGCGCCGATGGTGCGGGGCAATGAACGGGTGGCGATGCTCATCTCCGTCCCCTCAGAACTGGTAGCGACGCAGGCGCGTCTGGATGAGGAAGAGGTAGACGCAGACACCGCCCAGGATGATCAGGAACATGATCGTGGCGATGGTCGCGCCCATGTTGGGATCGCCGACCTGCAGCTGGAAGCCGAAGAAGGCGCGGTAGAGGAAGGTGCCGAGAATATCGGTCGAATAGTTCGGCCCGGCGAGCGCGCCTTGCGCGGTGTAGATCAGGTCGAAGGCGTTGAAATTGCCGACGAAGGTGAGGATCGAGATGATGCCGATCGACGGCAGGATCAGCGGCAGCTTGATCTTCCAGAACTGCGACAGGCCGGTGATGCCATCGCATTCGGCCGCCTCGATCACCTCTTCGGGGATCGACAGCAGCGCGGCATAGATCAGCATCATCGGAATGCCGATGAATTGCCACACCGAGATCAGGCTGAGCGCGGTCAGCGCATATTGCTCCTTGCCGAGCCAGGGCGTGAACAGGCTTTTCAGGCCGACGAAGTCGAGCAGATGCGGCGCCACGCCCCATAGCGGCGACAGGATCAGCTTCCAGGCAAAGCCGACGATGACGAAGGACAGGATGGTCGGCACGAAGATCGCGGTGCGGTAGAAGGCGGCGAACCGCAGCCTGGGGCTGGAGAGAATTGCCGCCAACAGCACGCCGACCGGGTTCTGCACCAGCATGTGGATGATGAAGAACCAGACATTGTTGCGCAACGCATTCCAGAAATTGACCGACCAGTTGGGATCGCCGAACAGGGTGCGGAAATTGTCCAGGCCGACGAAGATCTGGGACTGGTCGACATTGCGGAACAGCGAGAGCTGCAGCGTGCCGGCGAGCGGCAGGATCATGATCGCCGTATAGACGAGCACCGCCGGCGCCAGGAAGACGGCGATATGCCAGCGGAATGGTCTTTTGGGTCGTGTTTGTGCGGCCATGAGTTCGGTCCCCGCCGTCTCTCGGTTCCAGACGATGTGATGCTAGATGATGCCTCGATGCATGGCCCAACCTTGCCCGGTGCGGCAAGACAAAGGCCTGCGACTGATCAGCCAGCCTTCCCCAACAACAGCAAGGGTAAGGCCGTGAGGCAGAGCCGACAATCGCAATATGAAGACAGGGTAATCCGGAACCGGCCGGGCATGCGCCCAGCCGGCTCCGCTGCCTGAGCTCTTACTTGGCCGGCTTATACCAGCTGTCGAGACCGGTCTGCAGCTTCTTGGCCGCGGCTTCGGGCGTATCGGTGCCGTTGATGACGTTGGCCGATTCAACCCAGGTCTCGTTTTCGAGGTTCGGCGTACCGCGCGACAGGATCTGGTAGGTCGAGCGGATCGTCGACTTGCACTTGCCGCGCCAGGAGACGAATTCCTGCGCCAGCGGGTCTTCCATCTTCACCGGCGAGGAGTTCAGGCTGAAGAAGCCCGGCAGCGCGTTGGCGTAGATGGTGGCGAAGTCAGGCGAAGCCACCCAGGACAGGAAGGTCTTGGCCGCGTCCGCGTGCTTGGAGGCTGCGTTCAGGCCCATGCCGATATCGGTATGGTCGGAGATGTAGCAGGTGTCGCCGGCCTTCTCGACCGGCGGCGGGAAGGCGCCCATCTTGAACTGGGCCTGGGTGTTGAACAGGCCGATTTCCCACGAGCCGGCCGGGTAGATGGCGGCGCGGCCGAGCGTGAACAGGTTCTGGCTGTCCGGATAGGTCTGGGCCTCGAAGCCGTCGCCCAGGTAAGGCTTCCACTTGGCCAGTTCCTCATACGGCGCGACCCAGTCCTTGTCGGTCAGCTTCTGATCGCCCTTGATCAGCGCCTTGCGGCCGTCCTCGCCCTTCCAGTAGTTGGGGCCGATGTTCTGGTAGCCCATGGTCGCGGCTTCCCAGAGGTCCTTGGTGCCCATCGCCATCGGGATATAGGTGCCGTCGGCCTTGATCTTGTCGAGCGCGGCGAAGAATTCGTCTCGGGTCTGAGGCACCTTGATGCCAAGCTTGTCGAAGGCGTCCTTGTTGTAGATGAAGCCATGGATGACGGATGCCATCGGCACGCAGAAGCTCGCCTTGCCGTCATCGGTCTGCCAGGCGGACTTTGCGACCGGCGAGAAGTTTTCCATGCCGGGCAGCGCCGAGAGGTCGGCAAGGTTGCCCTTCTTGAACAGTTCGAGCGACTTGTCGAACGGGCGGCAGGTGATCAGGTCGCCCGCCGAACCGGCGGCGAGCTTGGCGCCGAGGGCGGCGTCATATTCGGTCGGGGCCGATGGGGCGAACACCACCTTGATGCCGGGGTTCTTGGCTTCGAAGGCCGGGATCAGCTTATCCTTCCAGATGGCAAGGTCGTCGCCGCGCCAGCTTTCGATGTTGAGCGTTACGTCCTCGGCGTGAGCCAATCCGGCCGAGCCGAGAATGCTGGTGCCCAGAAGCAGTGCCGTCAGTAGTTTCGTTGTCATGCTCAGTCTCCCTGTTGACCTTTTTCAGGTTCGGTTTTGATGAGAACCCAGGCTTTGGAGCCCTTGTTCCCCTCGCAAGCCCATTTCACCCCGATGGGAATCGGGATGAAACTGGCCTATTTCTTTGTTCGAGCGTGATCTTTTCCGAAAAGCGGTTTCCACTTTTCGGGATCGTGCCCCAGCGCGGAAAGGGCTGGCCGCAGCTTCTGGCCTGTCCGTTCCAGTATCTTCCGCGCCGCATCGGCGCTGTCGGCGCCTGCGGCGAGCAGAATGGCTGTCTTGACCGCGCCGCCGCTCTTTTCGAGCAGGCTGGCGGCCTCTTCCTGGCCGCGGCCGCTGACGGCGGCGACGATGCGCGCCGCCCGGTCGCGCAGCTTCATATTGTCGGCCAGGAGGTTGACCATATAGCCGTCATGGACATGGCCAAGATGAACGGCGGTCAGCGTCGACAGCATGTTGAGCGCGATCTTCTGCGCCGTTCCGGCGCCCATGCGGGTCGAACCGGCGATCACTTCCGGCGGTGTCTCGAGCAGGATGGCGGTGTCGGCCTGCTGGAGCAGAGCCGAACCCCTGTTGTTGGCGATGCCGATGGTGGCGGCTCCCCGGCGCCGCGCCTCCTCGATGGCGCCCACCGCATAGGGCGTCGTGCCGCTGGCGGAGAGGGCGATCAGGCAATCGCCCACGCCGACACCCGCATTGGCAACCGCCGTCGTGGCCTCCTCGGCGTCGTCCTCGGGCCCGCCGGCCAGTGTCCTCAAGGCGTCGTCGCCGCCGGCGATCAGGATGGCGATGCGGTCGCGCTGGATGCCGAACGTGCCCGGCAATTCCAGCGCATCGGCCAGCGCCATCAGGCCGGAGCTGCCGGCTGCGGCATAGGCAAGCTTGCCGCCGCCGCTCAGGCGGCCGGCAATGATCTCGGCTGCCCTGGCGATGGAGGGAATGGCGTTGCGGACCGCTTTGGCGGCCTCGACCTGCGCATCGGCCAGCGAAGCAAGGATGACTTCGGGAGCCTGGATATCCAGCCCCTCGGCATTCCCATGCAGCGCTTCGGTGCGCGTTTCGGCCATCCCAGTTCCTCCGATCCACAAAACAATACCAAAAAAATACCACTTGTCCACATGCATTAACGAATTCGCAGTCAGGAAATCGCTAAGCCGACGAATTGCGGAAGCTTTTCAATAAAATACGGCTTAATCTTTTTGAAACGGAAATTAACTCTTGGCTATTGGTATTTTATTGGTATTATCCTGCCGGAGGAGAAAATCGCGTGAAATTCGTGCTCGGTATCGATGGCGGCGGCACCAGCTGCAGGGCCGCACTGGCAACGGCGGACGGCGCTGTTGTCGGCCGCGCCAAAAGCGGCGCCGCCAACATCCGCACCGACCTCACTGGCGCCCGCTCGAACATCGTCGATGCGGCGCGGCAAGCTTTCATCGCCGCCGGGCAAGATCCGGACCTGATCCCGCAAACACCCGCCATCCTCGGCCTTGCCGGCGCCAATGTCGGCACTTACCGGCAGCAGCTCGAGGCGATCCTGCCGTTCAGCACCAGCCGCGTGGAGACCGATGCGGAGATCGCGCTCGAAGGCGCGGTCGGTTCCGGTGACGGCGCGATGGCGATCCTGGGCACCGGCACCGCCTATATGGCGCGCAAGGATGGCAAATCGCGCGCCATCGGCGGCTGGGGATTCCAGGTCGGCGACCAGGGCAGCGGCGCCCGCATCGGCCGCGACCTGCTGGAGCAGACCCTGCTCGCGCATGATGGCGTGCGCCAGGCCTCGCCGCTGACCGACAGCATGATGGCCGTTTTCCGCAACAATCCCGAGGACGTCGTCGAGTTCACCACCAACGCCAAGCCCGGCGATTTCGGCGGCTTCGCGCCGAAAGTGTTCGAGCACGCGCAAAAAGGTGACATTGTCGCCAACTGGATCCTCGACAAGGCGGTCGCCGATGTCGAGGCCTCGCTCGGCGCGCTCGACCTCGCCGCCGGAGCACCGCTCTGCCTGCTCGGCGGGCTGGCGCCGCTCTATGCGCCGCGCCTGTCGGCGCGCTACCGCGCCCTGCTGAAGGAACCGCTCGACGATGCGCTAGGCGGTGCCGTGCAGATGGCGGCACGCCTTTTCGCTGGACGCGCGGAGGCCGCGCGATGAGCGATGCCGCCGACCAGATCTTCGCCACGCTCAAACAATCCTCGCAAAGCGGCGCGCCGCTTTACCTGCAGCTCAGGAAAAGCATCGAGGACGCCGTCAATCGCGGCCTGATCGGCCCGGGCGACGCGCTGCCTTCCGAGCGCGACATCGCCACCAAGGCCGACATTTCGCGCGTCACCGTGCGCAAGGCGGTGCAAGATCTGGTCAAGGGTGGCATATTGGTGCAGCGCCATGGCTCGGGCACCTTCGTGGCGCCGCGCATGGAGCGCGTCGAGCAGTCGCTGTCGCGGCTGACCTCCTTCACCGAAGACATGGCGCGGCGCGGCATGGCGGTGCGCTCGGCCTGGCTCGACCGTGGCCTTTACGCGCCCTCGCCCGACGAGATGATGGTGCTTGGCCTGTCGTCGAGCGAACTGGTGGCGCGCGTGGCGCGCCTGCGCATCGCCAACGACACGCCGCTGGCGATCGAACGCGCTTCGCTGTCGGCCAGCGTGCTGCCGGACCCGGCTGGAATTGGCTCCTCGCTCTACGCGGCGCTGGAATTGACCGGCAACAGGCCGGTGCGTGCGGTGCAGCGCATCTCCGCCGCCAATCTCGGCGAGGGCGATGCGCGCCTGCTCGAAGTGCCGCCGGGCATTGCCGGCCTGCATATCGAGCGTATTTCCTACCTGGCGAGCGGCAAGGTGATCGAGTTCACCCGCTCCATCTACCGGGGCGACGCCTATGATTTCGTCGCCGAACTGCGGCTGACAGGGCCGAGCGAAGAGGGCCGATCATGATTGCCAACACCACGCATATGCAGCGCGAGATCGAGGAGATCCCGCAAGCCGTCGCCCGCCTGCTCGACGGCTCCGGTGCCGTGCTGGCCGAAGCAGGGCGCGGCATCAAGGAGCGCGACCCGCATTTCGTCGTCACCGTGGCGCGAGGCTCGTCCGATCATGCCGCCACCTTCATGAAATATGCCGTCGAATTGACCGCGGGCCTTGCCGTCGCCTCGGTCGGACCGTCGATCGCCTCGATCTATGGTCGCAAGCTCCGGCTTGACGGCTCGGCCTGCCTGGCGATCTCGCAGTCGGGCAAGAGCCCCGACATCGTCGCGATGGCCGAAACCGCACGGGCCGGCGGCGCGCTGACCATTGCCGTCACCAACACCGCCGATTCGCCGCTCGCGCGCGCCTCGGACTATGCGATAGACATACTCGCCGGGCCGGAGCGCAGCGTCGCGGCAACCAAGACCTTCATCAATTCCGCCGTTGCCGGTCTTGCCCTCATGGCGCATTCGACCGGGGACGACGCGCTTCTCGCGGCCCTGGCCCGCCTGCCCGAGCATTTCGGCAAGGCGATCGCCTGCGACTGGATGAGCGTGCTGGCCGAGACGATCGAGAAGCAGAAGTCGCTGTTCATTCTCGGCCGCGGTCCGTCGGCGGCGATGGCAAACGAGGCGGCGCTGAAGTTCAAGGAGACCTGCGGCATGCATGCCGAGGCTTATAGCGCGGCCGAAGTCATGCATGGCCCGCTGGCGCTGATCGGCCCCGACTTTCCGGTGCTGGCGCTGGCCGCTCGCGACGCGTCGGAGCCCTCGGTCGCCGACGCCGCCGACAGCCTGGCGGCCAAGGGCGCGCCGGTTTTCGTCACCTCGGCGCTCGCCAACCGCGCCACGCGCCTGCCGCATGTCGCCACCGGTCACCCGCTGACCGATCCGCTGACGCTGATCGTCTCCTTCTACATGTTCGTCGAGGCCTTTGCCCGCCATCGCGGCCTCGATCCGGACGCGCCGCGCAACCTTCGCAAGGTGACGGAGACCGTATGAGCGACCGTTTTGCCCTGACCGGCGCCCGCATCTTCGACGGCGACGACTGGCACGAAGGCGCGGCCCTTGTCGTGCGCGACGGCCTCGTCGAGGCCATGCTGCCGCAAGGCGCGCTGCCCGGGGATATCCGTGCCGTCGACACCGGCGGTGGCATGCTGGTGCCGGGCTTCGTCGACATCCAGGTCAATGGCGGCGGCGGTGTGATGCTCAACGATCATCCCGATGTCGCCTCGATCGAAACCATCTGCCGCGCGCACGCGCCATTCGGCACGACGGCGCTGCTGCCGACGCTGATCACCGACACGCCCGCAATCACCGCCGCCGCGATCGCCGCCGGCGAAGCGGCAGCGCTGCAAAAAGTGCCGGGTTTCCTCGGCCTGCACCTGGAAGGTCCGCATCTGTCGATTGCCCGCAAGGGTGCGCATGATCCGGCGCTGATCCGGCCGATGACGGACGCCGACCAGGCCATGCTGATCGCGGCGCGCCAGAAGCTGCCGGTGCTGCTCACCACGATCGCGCCGGAATCCGTCGATCCTGCCCGCGTCAAGGCCTTGGCCAAGGCCGGGATCATCGTCAGCCTCGGCCATTCCGACACTGGCCATGCCACGGCTAAAGCCTTTGCCGAGGCCGGCGCCAGCGTCGTCACGCACCTGTTCAACGCGATGAGCCAGATCGGCAACCGCGAGCCCGGGCTGGCGGGCGCCGCCATCGACATCGGCGCCTTGTCGGCGGGGCTGATCGCCGACGGCATCCATGTCCACCCCGCCACGATCCGGATCGCGCTCGACGCCAAGCAGGGACCGGGCAGGATCGTGCTGGTCACCGACGCGATGGCGACGATCGGCACCGAGATGAGTTCGTTCACGCTCAACGGCCGCACCATCTACCGCAGGGATGGCAGCCTCAGGCTTGCCGACGGGACGCTGGCCGGTGCCGACCTCGACATGATCTCGGCCATCCGGTTCATGCACCGCACTGTCGGGCTCGAGCTGTCCGAAGTCTTGCGCATGGCCTCGCTCTACCCGGCCCAGGCGATCGGCCAGTCGCACCGGCTTGGCCGCTTCGCCAATGGCACGGCGGCGGACATCGTTGCGCTGTCGGACAATCTTGACATAGGAAGCGTCTGGATCGGCGGCGACAAGGTGTTCGAGGCTGCCGCTCCGCGCTGAGAGCGAGGCCATGCAGACAATCGATTGTGTCGTCGCCGGAGCAGGCGTCGTCGGGCTTGCCGTCGCCAGGGCACTTGCCTTGTCGGGCCGCGAGGTGGTGGTGATCGAAAAGGCCGACGCGATCGGCACCGTCACCAGCTCGCGCAATTCCGAAGTCATCCATGCCGGGCTCTATTATGCGCCCGGCAGCCTGAAGGCCCGGCTGTGCGTCGAAGGGCGCCGGCAGCTCTATGCATACTGCGCCGAACACACTGTCGGCCATCGCCGCGCCGGCAAGCTGATCGTCGCCAGCGAACCCGGCCAGACGCACGGGCTGCGGGCGATCGAGGTCAATGCGAAACGCTGCGGGGTCGACAATCTCCAGCTTTTGACACGCGCCGAGGCCGAAAGCCTGGAGCCGGCGCTGAGATGCGCCGGCGCGCTGCTGTCGCCATCGACGGGCATTGTCGACAGCCACGCGCTGATGCTGTCGCTGCGCGGTGACGCTGAAGCCGCAGGCGCGTCCTTCGCTTTCCTCACCTGCGTTGCCGGGGCGGCGATCGAAGCCGATGGGATCCGGATCGACACGCGTGACGCCAATGGCGAGACCTTCGCCGTGGAGGCAGGCGCTTTCGTCAATACAGCCGGCCTCGATGCGCAGGCGGTGGCCAGTCGGATCGAGGGTTTCCCAAGGGATCTCATCCCCCGGCAGTGGCTGGCGCGTGGCAATTATTTCGCGCTTCCCGGGCGGTCGCCGTTTTCGCGGCTGATCTATCCGGTTCCGGTCGAAGGGGGCCTCGGCGTCCACCTGACGCTCGACCTCGCCGGCAATGCGCGCTTTGGCCCCGATGTCGAATGGATCGACAGCGTGGATTACACTGTCGATCCCAGCCGAAGCGCCGTCTTCTACGAGGCGATCCGCCGCTATTGGCCCGATCTCGCGGATGGCGCCCTGCAGCCGGCCTATGCCGGCATCCGGCCGAAGCTCTCGGGCCCCGGACAGCCAGCGGCGGACTTCGTGATTCAGGGACCGGCCGATCACGGCGTGGGCCGGATCGTCAATCTGTTCGGCATCGAGAGCCCCGGTCTGACGGCGAGCCTGGCGATCGCCGACCATGTCGCCGAACTGTTGTACCCGACCTGAGCCAGCGTTCGCGCGCCGGAGCGCGACATCTGCTTAGCCGGCTTTATTTGAGACGTAGAGATCCTTGTAGCTGTCGCGCAAAAGGTTCTTCTGCACCTTGCCCATCGTGTTGCGCGGCAGGTCGTCGACGAAGATCACCCGTTTGGGATGCTTGTACTTCGCCATGCGGCCGGTGATGGCGTCGAGAATCTCGGCCGCGCTGATCCGCGACGCGGGCGAGCGTACGACGACCGCGGTGACGCCTTCGCCGAAGTCCGGATGGGCAAGGCCGATGACGGCGCTTTCCAGGACGCCGTCGAGCGCGTCGATCTCGCTTTCGAGCTCCTTCGGATAGACGTTGTAGCCGCCTGAGATGATCAGGTCCTTGCCGCGACCGACAATGTGGACATAGCCGTCGGCGTCGATCATGCCGAGGTCGCCGGTGATGAAGAAGCCGTCGGCGCGGAATTCCGCCTTGGTTTTTTCCGGCATGCGCCAGTAGCCGCCGAACACGTTCGGACCCTTGACCTCGATCATGCCGACCTCGCCCTGGGCGAGCGGCTTGCCGGAATCGGGATCGGCGATGCGCAGCGACACGCCGGGCAAGGGAAAGCCGACCGTGCCGGCGCGCCGCTCGCCCTCATAGGGGTTGGAGGTGTTCATGTTGGTCTCGGTCATGCCATAGCGCTCGAGGATGGCGTGACCGGTGCGCTCGCGCCAGGCGTTGTGCGTTTCGGCCAGCAGCGGCGCCGAACCAGACACGAACAGCCGGATGTTTTTCGCCGCCTCGCGATCCAGCCCGTCCTGCTGCAGCAGCCTGGTATAGAAGGTCGGCACGCCCATCAGCGCGGTGGCGCGCGGCAGCAGCGAGACGATGCGGCTCGCGTCGAATTTCTGCTCGAACAGCATCGAGGCGCCGGCCATCAGGGTGACGTTGGTGGCGACGAACAGGCCGTGGGTGTGGAAAATCGGCAGCGCGTGGATCAGCACGTCATCCCTGGTGAAACGCCATTGCTCGACCAGCACCCGCGCGTTCGAGGCGAGATTCTCATGGCTGAGCATGGCGCCTTTCGAACGGCCGGTCGTTCCCGACGTGTAGAGGATCGCCGCAAGGTCGTCCGCGCCGCGCTCCACATCGTGGAACTCGGAAGACTGACGCGATGCCTGGTCCGCGAGGGATCCCTGGCCACCGCGGTCGAGCGTGACCACGACGGCACCGGACGGCTCGACCATCCCACGGATGTCCGCCGACCGTGCCGGATCGCAGACGATCACCCGAGGTGCGGCATCCCCAAAGAAATAGCCGAGCTCGGCCAGCGTATAGGCGGTGTTGAGCGGCAGGAAGACGGCGCCGGCGCGCAAGCAGGCGAGATAGAGCAAAACCATCTCCGGGCTCTTCTCGACCTGCACGGCAACCCGGTCGCCGGGCGCGACATCCATTTGCAGGAGCGCATGCGCAAGCTGCGCCGACCGTGCCAGCATGTCGCCATAGGTGAGCGAGCGTCCATCATCGGTTTCCATCAACAGGCGCCCAGGCGCCGGCATCCGGGACCGGAACGCATCGAACAGATGATTGCTCATGAAATCTTCCCAGGTGACGCCGGCCGCGATCTTGGGCGGCACGCGACGAAGAGTTCGCGTTTCCCAGCCCTGCCGTCAAGGCCGCAGCCGGCTGCCCGGCGTCCACTGAAAAGATTCGAGGGATGGGACGGCAGAGAGCGCCGACCAAACAGCCGTCAACGCTGGGCGCGCTTACCCGGACCGGCGGGTGCCTCGCCTTGCCTGAAGCGTTCCATGCACATGGCGGCGGTCAGCTGGTAGTGATCGATCAGGGCCTGGACGGCACCATCCGCATTGCCGTCCAGCGCATTTTCAGCAATCAGCCGGTGTTCGGCGAAATCGTCGCGCTGGATGCTCTCCCCGTCATTGGCCATTTGCCTGTAGCGGTAGGCGTGATCGGAAAGCTGGTCGCAGAAACCAACCAGCCAGTGCGACCGGCACGCCGAGATCAGCACCCGATGGAAAGTGCGATGCACTTTCTCCCACTCCGGATTGAGCGACGAGCTACTTTGCGGTGAAAGCCGTGAGGCCCGCCCCAGGCGATGCAGCGCCAGCACCAATTGTTCTTCCCATTCGGCGGTGCGGTGGGCAATGGATTCGCGCAGCGCCCGCTCCTCGAGCCAGCAGCGCGTGCGCGTCAGTTCCTCGAGTTCCGTCGCGCTGACCGGCATGATGAAAAAGCCACGCTGGTCATGGCGGCCAAGGAGACCTTCGGAGGCAAGGCGATTGAGGGCTTCACGAACCGGAGAGGCACCGGCGCCATACTTGGAAACGACCCACTCGACGCGCAGCTTGCTTTCGGTTTCAAGAGCGCCGCTGAGAAGATCATCACGCAATTGGTGATAGACCGTGCTGGCAAGCGTGCTCTTGGCTCCTGTGCCGTCGTCGTTCAGATTGGCAGCTCCGTATGTCAAAAGCGACTCCTTGTCCCCTTACTGTCGTCCTGGGCAATTCGAGTCCGAGATTCTCTCTCCGTACGCGTACCATATAGCGTGACGCTTCCGGCACTCAAGCAGAAGATCGCGCTATTGTACTTTAGGACAATGGAATATACCCAATCCGCGGGGCCGATCGCGAGAATTCGAATATTTCTACAACCAGCAGAAGTTTAACGTGTTTTGTATGCACGCAGGATCATCTGTTTCTTGTGCTCCCATGCGAGCATCTTTTCTGTCGCGCGCAAAGACAGCGGACGACTGCCCGAATCAGATCGTCGCGCAACCTGATTCGGATGTACAACGACGCCGATCCGTAGCAATTGGTGCCGGAATGACCGCGCTGTGTCAGCCGGCGGCCTTGTCGGCCGCCGCCCTGATCGCTTCGATATTGGCGCGGTAGGCCTCGACACTGCCACCCCTGAAGATGGCAGCACCGGCCACCAGCACGTCGGCGCCGGCAGCGGTGACCAAGGGGGCGGTTTCCGGCGAGACGCCTCCGTCGATCTCGATGCGGATCGGCCGGTCACCGATCAGCGCCTTGATCCTTCTCACTTTGTCGACCATCGCCGGGATGAAGGCCTGCCCGCCGAAACCCGGATTGACGGTCATGATCAGGATCAGGTCGAGCCGGTCGAGCACATATTCGATCGCCGTTTCCGGCGTCGCCGGATTGAGCGACACGCCCGCCTTCTTGCCGAGGTTCCTGATTGTCTGCAGCGAGCGGTCGAGATGCGGCCCGGCCTCGGCATGCACCGTCATGCCGTCGCAGCCGGCTTCGGCAAAGGCGGCGAGGTAGGGATCGGCTGGCGCGATCATCAGGTGGCAGTCGAAAAAGGCCTTGGTGCGATTGCGGATCGCCTTGATGACAGGCGGGCCGAAGGTGATGTTTGGCACGAAATGCCCATCCATCACATCGAGATGGATCCAGTCGGCACCGGCCGCCACCACCGCCTCGACCTCGTCACCGAGCTTCGAGAAATCCGATGCCAGCACCGACGGTGCGATCAAGGTTTTTTTGCTCATCTCGCGGCCTTTCCGGGCGCCCTTTTGATACGATCGCTGCGTACCGACTGCCTAAAGCGCTCCCGCGGACTTGTCGAGGGCGCCAGTACAGCGGTTCCACAGGCAGGGGTAACGTCTCGGCGTTCCCGATCCCGTCGCCGCCAACCTCCGCCTGCCTGGATCATGAAGAAAGACCCGCCGGATTGCTCCAGCGGGTCTTCGTCTGGCGTCGCGCGGGTGCCTATTGCTGCTGAAGCTTCAGCACCCTGTTTGGCACCGGGTCCTGCTGCTGGTCGATCGGCTGCCTGCGCCGCGGCAGCAATTGCAGCAACTGCCCCGGATCGATTTCCAGCGATGGCTGCCCGCGCATCGGCCGGCAGTTCGGATACCGCCCGACCATGCCTTCCGGACAGTGTCGCCTGAAGATCGGCTGGCACTGGCCGTTGACCATCTGCGAGCCCGGCGCGCATTCGCTCTCTTGCCTGGGCTTGCGGCATGCGCCGTCGACCACCTCGGTCCCACGCGGGCAGACGCATTCGCCGCGCTTGTTGTGGACCTGGCCGCGTATGTCGCACTGCTCCAACTGCGGCTGCTTGCGCCGGCAGGCATTGCCTTGCACCTCGGTACCCCTCGGACAAACGCAATTGCCGTCGGAGTCATGGACCTGGCCACGGATGGTGCACTGGTCAGGCTTCGGCCTGATCGGCCGGCAGGCTCGGTCTCGCACCTCTGTGCCTTGCGGGCAGACGCAGTCCCCGTCCGCATTGTGGACCTGGCCACGGATGGTGCACTGCTCGGGCTTCGGCCGGACCGGACGGCAGGCGCCATTGCGCATCTCGGTGCCTTGCGGGCAGACGCAATCGCCATCGGCATTGCGGACCTGGCCAGGAATGCGGCACTGCTGCGGCTTTGGCCGGATCTGGCGGCAGGCCCGGTCTCGCACCTCGGTGCCTTGCGGGCAGACACAGTCCCCGTCCGCATTGTGGATCTGACCACGGATGGTGCACTGCTCGGGCTTGTCGGTCCCGACGCATTTTCCGTTCTCCAGCTCCGTGCCGCGCGGGCAGACGCAACGTCCGTCCTCGGTGCGGATCTGGCCTTCGAGCAGCACGCAGCGCGGCGGAGGTGGCAGCGGCAGAAGGTTGGTGCATTGCCCGTTGCGGAAGGTGGTGCCTTCCGGGCAGACGCAGCGGCCGGCATCGTTCATGACGAAGCCCGGCGAGCACTGGTTCTTCACCTCATGCGTGATGACGAAGGGATGGCACGCATAGGCCTTGCCGCGATCGCCCTGCACGTTGGTCGCGTCGTTGGACAGCACGTCGCCGCCGCCCTGCACCCGTGTGTCGGGAGAGAGCACGCCAACGCAGTTCCGGCCGTTGACGTTGCCCTGCAGGTTGGCAAGACGCCCATCGTCGGGGATGACCACGGTCACACGGTGCGAGCGGCTTTCGCCGGCGCCGAGCGTCAGGTTGGCGATGCAGGAGGCCGGCAAGGTCGTCGGTTCCGGCGAACAGCCGAAGGGCGGCTCGATCGAAGTGATCGCGACGCCTTCCAGCCGGCCAAGCCCATCGACGCCGATCGCATCGCCGATGCGGACCGGGCCCGAGAAGGGGCTCGTTCCGTCATTGGTGATGGTAATGTCGAACGAGCAGGGCTGGCCCAGCCTGCATTCGCGGTCGCCGGTCTTCTCGACACGGATGGTCGAGGAGCCGCCGCCCCTGGCGCAGGCTTGGCCGATCGGATAGACGACGTCGTCGCCCTGCGCCGGCCCATAGGAGCCGCGCGCGCAGTTCTCGAATTCGCCATTGGCCGAAACCGTCACGTCGAAGTGCCTGGAGGTTCCGGGCGTCATGACGGCGCCCGGTATCTGGCACGACAACGCATTGGCCGGAACCGGTCCGCATGCCCATTCCGCGCCGTCAGGGGTTACGGTCTGGATCTGGACAGGCGCTCCGCCCGACACCAGCGTGGCGGCATCGTTGACCCGCACCGGACCGGTGGGGGCAGCCGTGCCGACATTGGCGACGGTGATGCGGCAGGACACCAGCGCCGCGCCGGCCAGCGAACCGTTGCACACCTTGGTGATGCGCAAGGCCGGCTGGCCGCTGTTGGGATGGCGGATGCGTTCCTTGGCGCAGGCCTTGTTGTTGGTTAGATCGACCTCACCGGGGATGGCCTTCACCTCGGCGCAGTTCTCGACCGTGTCGGACCGGTAGCCGGCCGGCATGACCGCCTTGACGAAGATCGGTGTCGAGGCGCCCGCGGGCAGCGAGATGCCGGCATTGTCGCAGCGGAACTGGCCGGGGCCGTTAGGGCCGCATGTCCAGGGCGGGCTCGGGCCGAAGGTGGAGGACGCCGGCGCGCCGCCGGGGTAGTTGTCGATCACCGTCAGCGGCCCATTGTAGGTCGATGTGCCGTTGTTGATGATGTCGATGATGAAGGTGCAGACGCCATCGGCGGTGCAGACTTCGGTGCGGGCACGCTTCTTGAGGATCAGGTCGACCTTCTTCTCGACCGGCGGCTGGCAATCCGGATTGCGGTCGCCGCGCCGGCAGATCGGGATCGACGCGCAGCCCCGGTCATTGGCCTGGCTGCCGAACAGCGGCTTGCCGCTGGCGCCGTAATTGTAGGTGGCGCAGTTGCGCAGCGCGCTGCCTTGCCAGCCTCCGGCCGGCTTGAAGCCGAGCTTGAGGTCGACAAAGGCTCCCGGAGCGAGCGTGGTCACCGGGTAGGTGCACGTCATCGGGGTGGTTCCCGGCGCGCAGACCCAGGGCGGATTGGGCCCTGAACTCAGCGTCGAGCCGGCCGGCAGCGTCACCTCGTCGAGCACGATCTTACCGTTGTAAGGCGCTGTGCCGACATTGGTGACCCGGATAGTGAAGTCGCAGCCGCCGCCCATCGTGCAGCGTGTGACGTCGGCATGCTTTTCGACCTTGAGGTCCGGTTCCTTATCCCTGGGTGGGCACCTCTGGTCACGCGGGATGACGATGTCGATGGTTTGCGTGCAGCACAGGCCCCAGCCCTCCTTCGGTCCGGCATAGGTCTCGATACCGGTGACGATGAGGTGGATGACGTCGCCGGGTGACGCGCCGACGATCTTCCAGTTGAGCACGCCGCCGCCCGCCGGCACCTTCTGGGTGTCGGGGATGATGCTGATGCCTGGCGAGGTCGTCGACACCTGCACCCATTTGCCGCCCATCTCGGGGCCGACAGGCATGTGGTAGATGAAGGCACCGCCGCCGGGCACGCAGTCGACCGTGCCGCGTTCGACCTTGAAACACTCATGGTCGGTTGGAGGCGGAGGTTGCTTGTCGCATTTGGTGAGGTCGATCCGGATCGAGGTCTTTTCCCCGGTCGCGATGTTGCCGTCGTCCGGCTTGCCCGGATCCTGCGACGGGATGATGGTGCCCGTGCCGGTGCCGCCGGTGACCTTTATCATGCCCTGGTTGTCGACGTTGACCGGCGCTGGAAACGCGGCGTGGTCGATCTTGGCGGTGATGCGGAAGGTGATGACGCGTTCGTTCAGTGCGCCCGAGCCATCGAGATCGCTGGCGGAAATCCGGAAATCGGAAACCGTTGCCGTGTCGTTGGGGCCGGCCGAATTGCTTACGACAGCGCCCGGCAAGGCCCCACCCGATGCATCGGTGCCGTCGCCGGAGACTGTCACATTGACGATCGAAAGACCGTGCGGAAGCTGGTCCTTGAAGTCGAGCTTGGCTTTCTTCAGCGCCGCCTCGAGGGCAGGATTGGCAAAGCCTTGCGGATTGCCGCGCAGTCCGAAGGTCAAGGTATAGAAGACATAGTCGCAACTGCGCTGGCCACCGGTCTTGGTGAAGAACGGCACGACACGTCCGGATTCCGGGTTGATGATGCGCGGATTGTCGAGCTGCAGCGGCTGCACATCCTGGCTGGTGACAGCCTGGACGGCCTGGGCGGCGGATGCCGGCAGTGCGGGCGCAAGGGCGACCGCGATCCCGGCCGCCATCAGCCAGCGCGCGCCGCGCCTGGCGAGTGACAGGGGTTTCATGATCGTCTCCATGACGGCTTTTGGGGATTTGGCCGCGAGCGGGGATGGGGCAAGACTGTTCATCTTTGCCTCCTCAACGTTCGCAGCTGACGGCTGGGGTCCGGAGCGGCAAGGTCATCTTGCAGCAAGGGTAGTAGCCACCCTTGTCCTTGTCGGACTTCCTGTAGAAGCAAAGTCCAACATCCACTCTGTCGCCCGGATAGTGGCCGGTGATGTCGATCGTGTAAGGCTTGCCCGGTGCATGCGACATAGGTGAGGTCACCGCGACGCCTGGCGTCCTGGATTGGGCCTTGATCGAATCGCCGCCGAAGCCGGCATGGTCATGGAGATAGAGATCGGCCTCGAGACCGCGCGGCGTGCAGTAATACTGCACGTCCTCGACATCGAGACACGGAGGCAGATTGCCCGGCGGCAGGAAATCCGGCGGGTAGAAGGGGGGCTCATAGCCGCCCGGTATGTCCTCATAATAGCCGGCCCGGCCCTCGCAGGGATGCCAGACGGCGACGTCGCCGACATGGCCTTCCACTTCGGGATCCTCGAAATAGCCGTCGAAATCGACGAACCAGGAGCCGAAGGGCGGCACGTTGGCCGGCTTGACCAGCTCCTTGGGCGTGATCTGCACGCCGTGCACGGCAAGCGGCCCGCCCGCGGCGAGCTTTTCGGCGAACTCGGGGTTGTCGCGCAGTTTGTCGCCTGTGTTGACCAAGGTCTGGGTGCAGACCGAGGTGTCGAGATTGCCGTCGGCATCGTAGCCATATTGCAGGTCGACGCCGCCGGCCGACTGCCTGTTGCCTTGCGGGAAGCCGACCGCATATTCCTGCGGCGCTTCCACCCAGACCGATTCCGTCGAGGGATCGTCGGGATTTTCCCTGAAGTAGCGGATGACCTCGCCTTTGCCGGAATCGGCGAAGCGGCTGTAATCATAGCGGTTTTCGATCGGGCCGCGCTGGGCGAGATACATGAAGCCGCTGTTGTCGAAGGCGATGTCGGTGACGGCGTAGTCCTTGTCGGCCCTCACAGTCAGTTCCCAGCGGGGATCGCCGGCGAAGGTGCCGTCGCGGGCAATGCCCACCGACCAGATTTCCGACTTTTCGCCAACCGAATAATAGAGCCGGCCGCCATGATAGGAGACGGCCCAGACGCGGCGCTCGTCCTGGGTGTAGCCCCAGCTGTCGGGGTCCTCGGTATCGAAGGCCGCGCCCTGTACGTCCATCACCGCGCCATCGTCGGCGACCGGGGCCAGCCCATGCGCCGGCCGGCCGGCGCCGCCATGGTCGAACGTGTCGACCAGTCTGCCGTCGGCGTCGATGCGATGGATCAGGCCGGTGTCGGGATCGGAGGCAAAGAACTGGCGGTGGGCGGGATCGAAGGTGATATTGCCGATGCCAGGTCCGCTGTTGGTGTCGATGTCGGCGAATTTGGCGACCTGGCCGGTGATGCCGTCGATCTTCCAGATGGTGCCCGGCCCGCCGCCGTTTTCGGTGCCGAACTGGCCCTCCATGAAGGTGGCGCCCGCCGTGCCGCGGCGCTGCCGCTCCGGCCTGCCGTCCTTGTCTGCGTCCGGCGTGACGATCTCAATGCCATGCAGCGAGGTGGCGGCGGCATAGAGGTTGGGAACGCCAGACGGCACACCGTCGCGCACGCCGTCATCATAGGTGAGGCCGAACACCTCACCGATCTGGCCTGCTGTCACCTCGAAAGGCGGCGGCGTGAAGACGAGCTGGCCCGAAGCCGGACCACCCAGGTGTGAAACGTCGAAGACGCGCAAGGTGGCGCGCGAGATGTCGATGAAGGTCTCGTCGACCGGATCGACGCCGGGCGGCAACCCCTCGTCGACATTGGGGATGATGGTGCCGGGAAAGCCGGTGACCGCCATCGAGCCTGGATAGATGATCTGGGTTTCCTGCGCTTGGGCGGCCGCGCCCAGCCACTGGCTGGCGGCAAGCGCCAGAGCCAGCAGGCCGGCGGCCTGCAATGCACCGCGCAAGCGGTTGTCGAACTCAAGAAAAGGCACGAACGCGCCGCGGATGCGAGACATGACACTACCCCCGTAGTCCAGCGGAGAGACGCCCGGACTTGCCGCGCAAATCAGGGCAAGGCGCGGTGGTCCGGCTCGTTCTTCCCTGATCGAATTGTCTGCTTTCCTCATAGTGACGATACGCCTGCTCCTGCGCAGGGTCAACGGAATCAGCGGGAAGCCCAGCGCATCGACCCCGTCCCGAAGGCGGTGGTCGCGCCGAGCTCCTGTTGGTCCCGGAGACCATGGAGTCTCTGGGTTGCTGGTCATGGGGGGCTTCCTTTCCGGGGCCGCACCATGCGGCACCTGGACATCAGTCGCGGGCCGGCGCGGAAAGGTTCATGGAAGCGTTGCGCAGAATGCTTGCGCGCGATGCCGCCTGTTCTTATATACGCGCCAAGCCGTGCGGCGCCGGAGAACCGGTGGGCGGACGGTATTTCTTGTGAACAGGGGCTTTCGTCGGAACGCCTTACCGGGTCCTGAGAGCCTGCTTAGCGGAGAGACTAGAAAAATGGCAAAAGTAATCGGTATCGATCTCGGCACCACCAACTCGTGCATCGCCATCATGGATGGCAAGGAGCCGAAGGTAATCGAGAATGCGGAAGGCGCGCGCACGACGCCTTCCATCGTCGCCATCTCGGGCGACGGCGAACGTCTCGTTGGCCAGCCGGCCAAGCGCCAGGCGGTCACCAATCCTGAAAACACCATCTTCGCGGTCAAGCGCCTGATCGGCCGCCGCTATGACGATCCGGTGACGGAGAAGGACAAGAAGCTTGTCCCCTACAAGATCGTCAAGGGCGACAATGGCGATGCCTGGGTCGAGGCCGGCGGCAAGAAGCAGTCGCCCTCGCAGATCTCGGCCATGATCCTGCAGAAGATGAAGGAAACGGCGGAAGCCTATCTCGGCGAGAAGGTCGAGAAGGCGGTCATCACCGTTCCGGCCTATTTCAACGACGCCCAGCGCCAGGCCACCAAGGACGCCGGCAAGATCGCCGGCCTGGAAGTGCTGCGCATCATCAACGAGCCGACAGCGGCAGCGCTCGCCTATGGCCTCGACAAGAAGGAAGGCAAGACCATTGCCGTCTACGACCTTGGCGGCGGCACCTTCGACATTTCGGTGCTCGAAATCGGCGACGGCGTGTTCGAGGTGAAGTCGACCAATGGCGACACGTTCCTCGGCGGCGAGGACTTCGACATGCGCCTGGTCGAGTATCTGGCGGCCGAGTTCAAGAAGGAACAGGGCATCGACCTGAAGAACGACAAGCTCGCCCTGCAGCGCCTCAAGGAGGCGGCTGAAAAGGCCAAGATCGAGCTGTCGTCGACGACGCAGACCGAAATCAACCTGCCCTTCATCACCGCCGACGCGACCGGACCGAAGCACCTGACGCTGAAGCTGACACGCGCCAAGTTCGAAAGCCTGGTCGAAGACCTCGTCCAGCGCACCATCGAGCCCTGCAAGGCGGCGCTCAAGGATGCCGGCCTGAAGGCTGGCGAGATCGACGAAGTGGTCCTGGTCGGCGGCATGACCCGCATGCCCAAGATCCAGGAGATCGTGAAGCAGTTCTTCGGCAAGGAGCCGCACAAGGGCGTCAACCCGGATGAGGTCGTCGCACTCGGTGCCGCCATCCAGGCCGGCGTGCTGCAGGGCGACGTCAAGGACGTGCTGTTGCTCGACGTGACGCCGCTTTCGCTCGGCATCGAAACGCTGGGCGGCGTGTTCACCCGGCTGATCGAGCGCAACACGACGATCCCGACCAAGAAGAGCCAGGTGTTCTCGACGGCCGAAGACAGCCAGTCCGCCGTGACCATCCGCGTCTTCCAGGGCGAGCGCGAAATGGCCGCCGACAACAAGGCGCTTGGTCAGTTCGACCTGGTCGGCATTCCGCCGGCGCCGCGCGGCGTGCCGCAGATCGAGGTCACGTTCGACATCGACGCCAACGGCATCGTCAACGTCTCGGCCAAGGACAAAGGCACCGGCAAGGAGCACCAGATCCGCATCCAGGCGTCGGGTGGACTTTCCGACGCCGACATCGAGAAGATGGTCAAGGATGCCGAGGCCAATGCCGATACCGACAAGAAGCGTCGCGCCGTGGTCGAGGCCCGCAATCAGGCCGAAGCGCTGGTGCATTCGTCGGAGAAGTCGCTGAAGGAATATGGCGACAAGGTCTCGGAGACCGAGCGCACGGCGATTTCGGACGCGATCGCGGCGCTGAAGGCCGCTGCCGAGGGCGACGATCCGGCCGACATCGAGGCCAAGAGCCAGGTGCTTGCCGAAGCTTCCATGAAGCTTGGCCAGGCCATGTACGAGGCCTCGCAGAAGGAAGCGGCGGAAGCCGACGCCAAGGCGGATGCCGCCAAGGACTCTGACGTGGTCGACGCCGATTTCGAAGAAATCGACGAAGACGACGACAAGAAGAAGTCGGCCTGAGCGGCTTGACGGCAAGATAATGCGAAAAGCCCGGCGCAAGGCCGGGCTTTTTTGCAACCCTCGCTGAAAAAGTGCGAGCACTGCCGAAAAAATCACTGAAAACCACGGACAAGTTCGCGCCGGCCCTAGCATACGGGCAGCACCGCTCCTAAATCGAAACAACGTGCCGGCAACCGACGCAACATTGCATCAAGACGTTGAATATCCGGACTGCGGGAAAAAATGAAAGCTGATTTCTACGAAACGCTGGGCGTGCAGAAGGGCGCCGACGAGAAGGAGCTCAAGAGCGCTTTTCGCAAGCTGGCCATGCAATTCCATCCCGACCGCAACCCCGGCGATCATTCCTGCGAGCACAAGTTCAAGGAAATCAACGAAGCCTACGAGACGCTGAAGGACCCGCAGAAGCGCGCGGCCTATGACCGTTTCGGCCATGCCGCCTTCGAGCAGGGTGGGATGAATGGCGCGCAGGGCTTTGGCGCCGGCGGCTTCGCCGACATCTTCGAGGACATTTTCGGCGACATGATGGGCGGCCGCCAGCGCCGCTCTTCCGGTGGCCGCGAGCGCGGCGCAGACCTGCGCTACAACATGGAAATCTCGCTGGAGGAAGCCTTCGCGGGAAAGACCGCGCAAATCCGCGTGCCGGCTTCGATCTCCTGCACGGAATGCTCCGGCAGCGGCGCCAAGCCGGGCACCCAGCCGGTCACCTGCTCGATGTGCAACGGCCACGGCAAGGTGCGCGCCACGCAAGGGTTTTTCTCGATCGAGCGGACCTGCCCGCAATGCCAGGGCCGCGGCCAGACAATCAAGGATCCTTGCCCGAAATGCGCCGGCCAGGGCCGTGTCACCGAGGAGCGTTCGCTGTCGGTCAACATCCCGGCCGGCATCGAGGACGGTACCCGCATCCGCTTGGCCAATGAGGGTGAGGCCGGGCTGCGCGGCGGGCCATCGGGCGACCTCTATATCTTTCTGGCGGTCAAGCCGCACGAATTCTTCCAGCGCGACGGCGCCGATCTTTATTGCAAGGTGCCGATCTCGATGACCACCGCTGCCCTTGGCGGCTCCTTCGAGGTGACGACGCTCGACGGCACGCAGACCAAGGTGAAGGTGACCGAAGGTACGCAGAACGGACGCCAGTTCAGGCTCAAGGGCAAGGGCATGCCGGTGCTGCGCCAGCCCAATGTCGGCGACCTCTACATCCAGACCGCGGTCGAGACGCCGCAGAACCTGTCGCGTCGCCAGCGCGAATTGCTGGAAGAGTTCGAACAGCTTTCCTCGCAGGACAATTCGCCCCAATCGAGCGGCTTTTTCGCCCGCATGAAGGACTTTTTCGAGTCTTTCGGCGAGCGTTGAGACGCGACGAAAACTATCTTATCCACGCCATAGGCAAGGCCGCGCCTTGCCTTGCGTCATCCAGATGTTAAGTAGTTTCAAGGGGCGCGCTGAGGAGAGCTTGCATGGCACGTGGTCACGGACTGCGGAAGGCGTTTGCCGAGAAGTTCGACGATGAACTCAAATTCTTCAAGGGCTGGATCGACAAGCCGAAGACGGTCGGCTCGATCGTTCCGACCAGCTCGATCACCGCGCGCAAGATGGCCTCGATCGTCAATCCCAAGTCCGGCCTGCCGGTGCTCGAGGTCGGCCCCGGCACCGGTGTCATCACCCGCGCCATCCTCGCCCAGGGCGTGCGGCCCGAAAACCTCTACGCGATCGAATATTCCACCGATTTCGTGCGCCACCTGCGCCAGCTCTACCCCGGCGTCAACGTCATCGAGGGCGATGCCTTCAACCTCAACGCCACGCTTGGCGAGAGGAGCGGGATGATCTTCGACAGCGTCGTTTCCGGCGTGCCGCTGCTCAATTTCCCGGTCGCCCAGCGCATCGCCTATATCGAGAGCCTGCTCGACCGCATTCCGGTCGGAAGGCCGATCGTGCAGCTGACCTATGGTCCGATGTCGCCGATCCCGGCCGGCCGCGGCGACTACACGGTGAAGCATTTCGACTTCATCTTCCGCAACATCCCGCCGACGCAGCTGTGGATCTACCGGCGCGAGGCGCATTAGAAGAGAAGGCAGTAGGGGAGTAGGGGGAAAAGATTGGCCAGGGAACCATTCCTACTGCCCTACTGCCCTACTGCCCTACTGCCCTACTGCCCTACTGCCCTACTGCCTTTCCCCCCATCCAGCCGTTGATTTGATCGAACCTTGGCTGTACGTGTCCCAGAACAAGGGTGGCCAATGGCAGTGATCCCGAAAATCCTCGTCTTCGCCGGCTCGGTGCGCAGCGGCGCCTATAGCGGCAGGACCGCCGACCTGGCGCAGAAGGAACTTGCGGTGCAAGGTGCCGAGGTGACCCGTATTTCGCTCGCCGATTACCCCTTGCCGATCCTCGACGAGGACCTGGAAAAGGAAAACGGCGTTCCTGAAAACGCCCAGAGGCTGGCGCGGCTGATATCAGCCCATGACGGGCTGCTGATCGCCACGCCCGAATATAACGGTTCGATCCCGCCGCTGCTCAAGAACACGATCGACTGGGTGAGCCGGGTGCGACGGGATGGCGGCCGGTCGGTCAGGCCGCTTGCCGGCAAGGTCGCCGGCCTCTGCTCGTCCTCCAACGGGCACTTCGCCGGCATCCGCTGCATCAACCATTTGCGTGCCGTGCTGGTGCGCTGCCAGATGGAAGTGGTGACACCGGAATGCTCGGTGCCGGAGGGTGGCGACGCCTTCGACGGGGACGGCCATTTCCGTGACGAAAGACTGCACAAATCGATGGAGCACCTATGCCGCACGCTGATCGAAACCTCGCGCATGCTGTCGACCAGGGTCGAGGCGTGACCGCCGCACCCCTGCAGCCTCATTCCATGCAGGAGCGATTGATCGTCGGCCTCGACGTGCCGACCGTGAAAGAGGCCGAGCAGGCGGTGCGCGAGCTCGACGGCGTCGTCTCCTTCTACAAGATCGGCTATCAGCTGGCTTTTGCCGGCGGCCTCGACTTCGCCAGGGAGCTGGCCAGCGGCGGAACGAAAATCTTCCTCGACATGAAGCTGCTCGACATCGACCACACGGTGGCCAAGGGCGTCGAGAACATCGTCAGGATGGGTATGACCATGCTGACCATCCACGCCTATCCCAAGGCGATGCAGGCGGCGGTGGAGGCCGCGCGCGGCAGCGAGCTTTGCCTGCTCGCCGTCAGCGTGCTGACCTCGATGGACGAGCAGGACATGATCGATGTCGGCTATGAATACGACCCGCACACGCTGGTGCTGCGGCGGTCCGAACAGGCTCTGCATGCCGGCATGGGCGGCATCGTCTGCTCGGCCGCGGAAGCCGAAGCGGTGCGCCGCATCGTCGGCCCTGACATGGCGGTGGTGACGCCGGGCATCCGGCCGCCCGGCAGCGACCATGGCGACCAGAAGCGCGTGGTGACGCCGGCGCAAGCGGTCCGCAACGGCGCCAGCCATCTTGTGGTGGGCCGCCCGATCATCGCGGCAAACGACCGCCGCGCGGCAGCGCAGGCGATCCTCGACGAAATGCGCTCCGCGTAGAATAAGGGAGAGAACAATGCCGAAGGGATACTGGATCGCCCGCGTCGATGTGCGCGACGCCGAAGGCTACAAGGATTACGTCGCGGCGGCAAAACCAGCTTTCGAGCGCTTCGGCGCGAAATTCCTGGCCCGCGGCGGCGAGCATGAGAAAGCCGAGGGCCCAGGGCGGGCGCGCAATGTGCTCATCGAGTTCGAATCGCTCGCCGCCGCGCATGACTGCTACCACTCGCCGGAATATCAGCGCGCGGTGGCCATCCGCCAGAAGGTCGCCGACGGCGAGATCGTCTTGGTCGAGGGTATCTAGCGCAAAAGCCTGTTCGCCGCGGTTTCAGCCATCGCGTCGGCCAAGCTCAACCCCCATTGCTGGCGGCAATAGGCGCGGAAGTCGAAGCAGGGCAGGCCGGGACAGACCTCGAATTCGATCAGGTGAACCGTGTCGTCGGCCTCGACGCGCAGGTCCATGGAAAACACATCGCGCAGGCCGAGCCCGGTGATCAGCCGTTCGGCGATCCCCCTGATCCTCGCATCGGCCACCGGCTGGCTGTCCGCGACCGCAGCGAGTTCGGGTTCGGCGTATTGCCCGGCAGCCTTCGCCGCCTCGCCGGTCTCGCCATAGAGCGCCAAACTGTCTTCCATGGTCTGGAAATCACCTCCCGACTCGACAAAGGCGACGCCGAGCGCTTCGACCCCGGTATCCGGCATCAGCCCAAGGAAGCTGGCGCGGACGTTGCGGCCGGCGACATAGGGCTGGACGACGACATCGTCGCGATAACAGGCGAAAACACGCCGGCTAAGCTCCAGCGCGTGAGCGAGATCGGTTACGCGCGAATCCGGCCAGATGCCGATCTTGGCGCCGAGGCGGTTGGGCTTGACGAACCAGCCGGCGGCGGAGGCCGGCGCCTCGACCAGCCATTTGCCATCCCGCGCGAGACCGGCCTGCGGCACCGGCAGGTCGAGCGCGCCAAGCACGGCGCCGGAGCGGAACTTGTCCTGGCAGAGCGCGAACAGCGAATCGTCGGCGCCGATGGTGTTGAAACCGCTCAGTCTTGCCAAAGCGGGTGCCGCGCCGCCACGGAAATAGGCGACGCCGTCGGTCAGCGTCCAGACCAGCGCGCTTCGCGGATCCTCCCCGTCGAGCACCTTGGCCGCATCGTCGAGCACCACCGGCGCAAAGGACAGGCCGCGCGCCTCGCAGGCGGCGGCCAGCGCATCGAATTCGAGAGCGAGATCGGTCGACTGCGCCAGATAGGACGAGATTTCGGCGGCACGCCGCGATGCATGACCGTCGGCGAGCAAGCGGTCGAAACAAGCCTTTTCAGGCTCGTGGACAAGGACCAGTTTCGGCTTGTGCGTTGGCATGATGTGGCGGTTCCCGACGGTGCGATGACCTACCATCGCACGGTCCGCACAATCGGCTTTCGCGAAATCGACGCGCCCCGGGCGCCTGTGTGACAGCGCCAGGATTGCGACCGTAGCCCGGGTCCGCGTCCGGCGATGTCAGGCGATCAGCACGCGCGGTTCCAGGCGGCCATTGACAGGAATGTCGAGCAGGAAGGTCATGCCGCCCTGCAGGTCGAGCAGACGCTGCTTTTCGTTCTTGCCCGACCAGGCCGAGGTCACGGCCAGCCGATCGGCATTCCTGCCGACGAAGGCCGGGCAGGATGGCTGCGTCACCGGCATGGCGACCGTGCGGACGAGCTCGCCGTCCGGCCCATAGGCCTCGATGACGCTGCCACCCCAGACGGCGTTCCACAGGATGCCGTCGCGGTCGAGCACCGAACCGTCGATATAGCCCTTGGCCGAGCGGTGATCGACGAAGATCTTCGGCTCGCCGACGGGCAGGCCGGTCGCCGGATCGCAGGCAACGCGCATCAGCAATCCGGTCGAGGTGTCGGTGTAGTAAGCAAGCGTGCCGTCTGATGAAAAGCAGATCGAGTTCGAGACGGTGATATCCGAAAACAGGCGGCGCAGTTCGCCTTTGAAAAACCAGTAGATCGAGCCCGCGCCCTTCTCCTCGCCCTTGCCCATGGTACCGACCCACAAGGCACCGCAGGGATGGACGCGGGAATCGTTGGAACGGGTGACCGGGTTGTCGGCCTCGATGGCGGTGTGCAGCGTCATTCCGCCGGTGGCGACGTCGCGGACAAAAAGCCCGGTTTCGGTGGCGATCAGCTGTCGCTTGTCATCGATGATGGCGATCGCGCTTGCCATCTGGCCAAGCTCGTGGATTTTCAGCGCGCCGCCTGCCAAGGGCTTTTCCAGGAGCTGGCTGTTGACGATGTCGAACCAGAATAGCGCATCCGTGCCGGGATCGTAACTTGGCCCTTCGCCGAGTTGGCAGACATGATCGGAAAAGACGGAAACGATCGGTTCACTCATCATGCTTCTCCGAATACCGCATCCCAGGCAGCGACGGCTGCGTAGGCGCGCGCCGCCACATCATCGACGCTCATGCCTGGCTTGAACAGGCTGGAGCCGAGCCCGAAGACCGTCACGCCAACCGCCTTGTAGCCGGCAAAGTCCTTTTCCGAAACGCCACCGACCGCGCCGACCAGAGTCTGCGCCGGCAGCACGGCCCGGATCGCGGAAATGCCCGATGCGCCGAGCACGCTGGCGGGGAAGAATTTCAGCGCCGAGGCGCCGAGCCGGATCGCCTGGAAGGCCTCGGTGGGGGTGAACACGCCGGGCATGGTGACCATGCCGTAGTGCGCGGCGCGGCCCATCACCTCGGCATCGATGTTGGGGCTGACCAGCAGTCGTCCGCCGGCCGCGTGAAGACTATCGACGTCGGCCGCGGTCAGCACCGTGCCGGCGCCGACCAAAGCTGTCTTCGGCAGCACTTGAACAAGCCTGGCGATCGACGAAAACGGCTGGGGCGAATTGAGCGGCACCTCGATAGCCTCAATGCCGGCATCGAACACCGCCTGGCCGATGGCGATCGCCTCGCTTGCCTTGAGGCCGCGCAGGATGGCGACCAGACCGCGCTTAAGTTTTGGAAAGGGTGCGGTCTCGGTCATATGGCGGCTCCACTTCTGGCAATCATGCCATTCTCCCGCGCGGCCTCGATGAGACCGGCGCGTACAGCCTCGTCCGCGTCGACTGTCCGCACACCAAGCCCGGCAAGGCCGAGGGCGGCCTGGTAGAGCCCGGCCAGCGCGCCCGAGGCAATCAGCACGACCGATGTCGCGCCGGCGCCATGCCGGCGCCGGGCCGATGCGATCTCGCCGCCGATCAGCAGGCCGGACAGGCAGGCGGCGGCATCATCGGCCTCGAGGTCCTGGAGCAGGCCGGCGGCGCGGATGGCAAACAGCCGAGAGGTGACGTCACCGCCATCGCCTAGCGCTGTTTCGCACCAGTGGCGGAAGAACGGATTGTCTGGAGCAACCGGGCTTGGATGTTCACCCAGCGAATGGCGCAGGATCGAGTGCGCGGCAAGCACGGAAAACAGCTCGCCCGTCGGCCAGGTGCCGAAGCCGGCGACGGCGCCGTCCTCCACCAGCACCCATTTCGAATGCGTGCCGGGCATGCAGACCAGTTCGCGGCCCCTGGCGGGCAGGCCGGCGCCGGCAAGCTGCGTCTCCTCGCCGCGCATGACATCGGGCGCGTCGGCCAGGCGCTGGGCAAGGCCGGGAATGATGCGGATGTCGCGCTTCTGCCCGGGCACCCTAGCGGCGCCGCCGAGAATGGCACCGAGCGGCGACGGAACGCCGACATAGGGCGCCTCCAGCCAGCCCTGGCGGGAGCCGGCCATGCCGCAGATGATGACTGGCAATTCCTCCGGCGCGCCCATCGCTGCCAGATGGCCCTCCAGAACGTTGGCGAAGCCCTTTTCGCGCGCGGTGATCAGGCCATCGTCGCCGCGCCGCTCGGCAAGCACCTTGCCGCCGCCATCGATCAGCCAGGCCCGAAGCCGGGTCGTGCCCCAATCGAGCGCCGCGACTGCCGGCACGCTGCTGGCAAACCCCGGGCTCACAGGAAACCTCCATCGACGATCAGCATCTGCGCGGTCAGCATGCGCGAGGCATCCGAGGCCAGGAACAGCACCGTGCCGACCATGTCGTCCGGCCGCATGACGTCCCTGATGCACTGCTTGGCGACATGGGCGGCAAGCGCCTGTTCGGTGACCCAGCGCTGCTGCTGCCGCTCGGTGATCACCCAGCCGGGCGCGACGGCGTTGACGCGGATGCGGTCGGGCCCGAGCTTGCCGGCCAACCCCTTGGTGAGGCCGAGGATGCCGGCCTTGGCGGCGGTGTAGGCCGGCAGGTCGGGATGATTGATCAGATAGGACGTCGAGGTGAAATTGATGATTGAGCCGCCGCCGGCGCGCTTCATGCCCGGCGCCACCGCCTGCGCGGTGAAGAAATGCGGCCGCAGGTTGATCGCCTGGTTATTGTCCCAGAACTCCACCGTCACGTCTTCGACGGCGTGGCGTTCGTCCCAGGCGGCGTTGTTGACCAGCACGGTGACGTCGCCATGCGCTTCGGCCGCCTTCGCGGCGGACGCCCGCAGTGCTTCGATATCGCGCAGATCGGTCCTGAGATAGAGCGGCCGACGGCCGAGCTCTTCCTCGATACGGTCGGCGAGTGCGATGCTGGGCTTGTCGGCGATGTCGATGAAGGCGACCTTGGCGCCCTGGCGCATGAACCCTTCGGTCAATGCCGCGCCGATGCCGGAGCCGCCGCCGGTGATCAGCACCGAAGCGCCTTCGAGGTCGACAAAACGCGCCGATGGCATCATGATTTTTCGTCTCCCGGGTCAACCGGCGCGCATCCTAGCCAGACACGTCCGGCGGGCAAGGGCGAAAAGACCGATTTCGGGGCTTATGTCTGACAAAAAGGCGATCGCGCCCCTGCGCGACCCGCCAAGCGGCATCGCCGCATCGCGGGCAGGGCCGAAACCCGCCGCTCAGATCGCCTTGGCGCGCAAGGCGCCACGGAAGGAATCACGGAGGTAGCCCAATGTCGCGTCGGCATCGGCCGGCTTGCCGAACAGATAGCCCTGCCCGCCGGCGCAACCGAACTGGACCAGGCGATCGGCCTGCGCCTCCTCTTCGATGCCTTCGGCGACCACGTCCATGCCAAGCCCTTCGCACATGGCGAGGATGGCGCGGATGATGTGTTCGGACGGCCGGTCGTCGAGAATGGAGGAGACGAAGGCGCGGTCGATCTTGAGCTTGTCGAAATGGAATTCGCGCAGGCGGCCGAGCGAGGACTGGCCGGTGCCGAAATCGTCGAGCGAGACACGGATGCCGACGCGGCGCAGATCCTCGACGATCTGCGCGGCCGAGGCCGGGTCGTTCATCAGGCCGGTCTCGGTGATCTCGATCTCCAGCCGGCGCGGGTCGAAGCCGGTACGGTCGAGGATCGCCAGTATGTGCAGGCCGGTGTTCTGGTCGACGAGCTGCGAGGGCGACAGGTTGAAGGACAGGAACAGGTCTTTCGGCCAGCTCCTGGCGGCCTCCGTGGCCTTACGCAGCACAAGCTGCGACAACGGGCCGATAATGCCGCGCTCCTCGGCGATGGGGATGAAGACGGTCGGCGGCACCGAGCCGAGGTCGCGGTCTGTCCAGCGCGCCAGCGTCTCGAAGCCGATGGTGCGGCGCGTGGTGAGATCGACGATCGGCTGGAAATGCGGCTCCACCTCGCCGGCCGAGACGGCGCGGCGCAGCGCCTGTTCGATGCGGGTGACGCGCTTGGCGGCCTCCTCCATCTCGCGGGTGTAGACGACGACGCGGCCGCGGCCGGAACGCTTGGCATGGTAGAGCGCCGTTTCGGCCTTGTTGATGAGTATCTCGGTGGTCTCGTCGCCGGAATAGAACAATGAGCAGCCGACCGAGGCCGAGAGCCTGGCGGTGCGTTCGCCGACATCGTAGGGCGCCGACAGGATCTCGATCAGCATGCGGGATTTTTCCGCCGCCGCCTCCTCCGAGAACAACAGCGGGTAGAGGAAGGCGAATTCGTCGGCGCCGATGCGGCAGACCGTCGAATGGCCGTCCATCGAGGCGCGCAGCCGCATCGCGACCTGGATCAGGATGTCGTCGCCGGCCTTGTGGCCGAACAGGTCGTTGATCGGCTTGAAACCATCGAGGTCGAGAATGCCGACCGTGAAGGGCGCGGGATCGTCGGAACGGTCGCTGATCAGGCGATCGACCTTGTCGAAGAAGCGGCGATGATTGCCAAGCCCGGTCAACGGATCGGTGAACGCCAGATCCGTGCTTTCCCTGTTTGCCTGACCGGTGCCAAACGGAGTTTGCATCGGTGTCCCTGTTCGTCCCTGCTTTTGTCGTCGGAATTTATTTTCCAGACTGGCAGCAAACCCTTTAGGAAACGTATCCCACTGACCGATTTTTGTGGCCGGAGCATGATCCCGAAAAGGGGTCCGGCTTTCGCCGTGAGCCGTGCCCAAACAGGAAGCCGGATAGCTTCGTGAAGCCGGCTATAGGATCCGTCAAGCGCTTGGATTTTCAGCCGTTTGGCTTGACGCGATACAGTTCCAGGGGTCTTCCCTTGGTCTCCGCCACCGGCTCCAGCCAGACCGGCACGTCCCCGCTCATCAACCTGGCCAGGAAACCGTCCGGTGCCCTGGCCATGAGCAGGCGGCTTTCCGCATTGCCACGGCAGAGTGCGACAAGGCCGACATGATGCCTTTCGACAACGGTTCTGGCGTCGGCATCCGAGCCCAGCAAGGCATCGAGCGCGACCAGATTTCCGGCGACGTTGCGGTGGTAGAGTCCGGCCAGCACGCGGTGACCGGTAAAGTCCAGTATCGGCGAGCCAAGATTCGAGAGCGAAAGCACGGTTGTGGCCGGCATCCGGCCGAGCGCCGCGAACGATGCCTTGCCGAGGCAAGCCGTGTCTGCGGCCTTGGCACCGGTGGCAGCCGCGTCGGTTTGGAAAGCGCTCGACGCCGCCCCGGCAGCGCCTGCCCAGATTGCATTTACCGATATCAGCCAGGCCGCGGCCATCCTGAGTGCGGCGCTGTTGGACGGACTGGTTTGCGCACGCTGCCGCCAGCAGGCGATCCATACCGCAAGCGGGATCACCGCGAAGGCGATGGAGAAGGTCGAGCCGCGAACTTCCCAGGCGCTGACCAGGAACGCCATAACCAGCAGCGAGCCGACAAGGCTGTCCTGCCGACGCCAGCCATGGCCGACGCGGAGCGCCATCAGGATGATGGCCACCAACGGCGTGGCAAACCGTGCCACCGCTCTGGCCGGATCATTGGTGACGATCTGGAACAGCGGCTGCGCCTCGTCGATATGGCTGAGCCACATCTCCTTCAGGCGCGGATCGAGGTTGGCATAGGGCGAGGCCAGGCATTGCGGGAACAGGAATACAACCACAGCCGCAAGAGCTAGCCCAAGCAGGCCGAGCGAGGCCAGGCGGCCGGCGACGGTGGCACTGGCGGCCTTCCACGAGGCGATGGCCGCCAGCCCCGCGCCGGCAAGTCCGGCGACGGCGAACTGCACAATCGAAAATGTGTCGCACTGTGCCTGGGTCCATGCGGATGCCGGGACGGTGGCGACGAAGACGAGAGCCGAAACAGCGGCGACGCCCAGGCCAAAGTCCCTCGCGGTCAGCCTTTCCCGAGCACCATTGCCAAGGAACAGCAGCGCGACAGCGGCGCCAAGGGTTCCGGCGTAGGGAGCGCTTTCCATGCCGATGGCCACGCTCAGCGTGGCGCAGATGCCCGAAAGCAAGGCGGCCGGCCGCAGCAAGGGAGCCTCGAGCAGCAAGGCAAGGCTCGCCAGGATCAGCATCAGCTGCACATTGTGATGATCCAGCGAACCTGGGGAGAAAATGCCGAGGTAATAGAGCGCGGCGCCACCGACGACGGCGGCGGGCAGGACAGCGTGGCCGCCGGCGAAAGCGCGCGCGGCGCGGATAATGAAGAAGACCGCCAGCCAGAACAGCAGGGCAGGCCAGGCCACCTGCACGACCTGTTCAGCCAGGGCGACGTTGCCCGTCAGGGCCGATACGGCAAGGACGCCAAGGGCCAGTGGCGCGTCGAGCAGCCGCGACCAATGCATGACGAAGCCGCCGTCCAGTCCCATCCTGTACTGGTGCAGGTCGAACCAGCCCTGGCCGGCCAGAAGATCGCGGACCTCGACCAGTTGCAGCAGGCTGTCATTGTCGCCCGCCGGGTTGGCCAGTTGCGGAAATCCGGTCACGGCATAGACCGTGAGCGGCACCAGGGCCGCGAGCAGCGCCGCCAGCATGTCCGCCCGCCAGGAGGGACGGGCGGTTTCCTTGGAAGGCATCGCGGCATGGCCAGCGGTCATTTTCCCGGGATAGCTGTGGCCGCGCGCCGGAAACACCCAAAGCCTCGAGACCAGATAACTGATGGTGCTTGTCACGACCATCGTCAGCGCCGACATCGCGACGGGCGACAGGCCGAAATGCGTTACCGCCACCTGCGAGACGAGGCCGGCAAAAGCGGCGCATCCGGCTTGCAGGGTAAGATAGCGCGGGAATGCGACCTTGTGATCGTGTTCCGCACCGAACGTCCAGCCCCGTTGCGCCCGATAGGCAATGACGAACGCCGTCGCATAAGCCATGGCACTACCGGCGAACGGCGGAACGCCCAGCGAAACCAGCAGCCAGGAGAGCGTGAAAAACAATCCCGCCGCACCGATGCCCACCACCACGAAGCGGAACGGGCGCGCCTGGACAAGCGCCGGCAGCACGTCGGTCATTGTTGCTCGCGTGCCGTCGTTTCCCGCGACAGCCCGGCCTTCAGCCGCTTGACAGGTATCTCCAGCACACCGAGCAGGAATGCCGAAAAGAAGACCTGGAACGAAATGACGATCAGGCTCAAGCCCAGCACGACGATGCGCGGAATTTCGGAATCGTTCAGCGGACCGAAGCCGAGATGGGCCCAGCGCGCCACGGCATAGAGGCAGAACAGGAAGCCGGCGGCAAAGCAGATGCCGGCATTGGCGGCGAGACGGTCGGTGCTGATGGTCCTGGTCAGCCAGTCCGACCCGCGGCTTGGCGGCAGGATGCCGGTAATTTCGGCGTAGTATCGCGAAATGGCACCGAAGGTGATGAGCTGGATGCCGGTGACGATCATGAAACAGGCGGCGACGAAGGTGTTGAGATCGAGCGAAAGATTGTCGACCACCCGCAAGGGGCCGAACACCAGCAGCGCCGCGAACAGCGTGCCGAGGCCGGAAAGCACCGCCCCTGGAATGAAGAACATCCAGCGCGGATTGTAGACCAGCAGGAATTTGAGATGCCGCCAGCCGTCGCGCCAGGTCCTGAGATGCGGCGGCCTGCTGCGGCCGTCGGGCTTGAGCGTGGTCGGCACTTCCTCGATGCGCAGCCCGGCAAGCGCGCTGCGCACCACCATTTCGCTGGCGAATTCCATCCCGGTGGTCTGCAGATCGAGCTTCCTGATGCTGCCGGCGTTGAAGCCGCGCAGGCCGCAGTGGAAGTCGCCGGTCTTGATGCGGAAGAACAGGCGGCCGACGAAGCTCAGCACCGGATTGCCGAGATAGCGATGCAGAGCCGGCATGGCGCCAGCCTCTATGCCGCCGTGGAAGCGGTTGCCCATGACCAGGTCGGCGCCGCCGCGCAGCCGCGCCACGAATGCCTCCAGTGCACCGAAATCATAGCTGTCATCGGCATCGCCCATGATGATGAAGCGTCCCCTGGCGGCAGCGATGCCGCCCAGAAGGGCCGCGCCATAGCCCTTCTGCGCCACCGGGACGACACGAGCACCGCCTTGCGCTGCGATCTCCCGCGAGCCGTCGGTGCTGCCATTGTCTGCGATCAGCACCTCGCCCGCTATGCCGGATTGGTCGAGAAAGGCCTTGGCCTTGCCGATGCAGACGGCGAGCGTCTCGGCCTCGTTGAGGCATGGCATCAGGATGGTGAGTTCGAGCTGCTGGGTTGAGGCTGCGCGGACGGCAGTGAGCGCGTTCATGATCGTCGTTCCATCGGGTGCCCGGCGCTGCGTCAGGTCGGCCGGCTGCATTCGGAGCTTACCGTCGCACGGCAAGGCTTAAGAAAGCGATGATGTCAGTCCTCGTCTTGTCTGCAACCGGCAGGCGCGCCTTGCTGATCCCAATGTTCAAAAGGTCGCGATTGGCAGAACGCGCCGCGACGCTTATATCGCTTGCGTCGACTATGCTGGGGACCTGCCATGAAGTTGAAAATCGCCGTCCAGATGGACCATGTCTCCACCGTGTCGATCGCCGGCGACACCTCGTTCGCCCTGTCGCTGGAGGCGCAGCGGCGCGGTCACCAGCTGTTCCACTACACGCCCGACCGGCTGTCGATGCGCGACGGCAAGGTGTTTGCCCGCGTCGAGGAGATGACGGTGCGCGACGAAAAGGGCAGCCACTATTCGCTGGGCGAAAAGGTGCGCACCGACTTGTCCGAAATGGACGTCGTCCTGCTGCGCCAGGACCCGCCCTTCGACATGAACTACATCACCACGACCCACATCCTCGAGCGCATCCATCCAAAGACGCTGGTCGTCAACGACCCGGCCTGGGTGCGCAACAGCCCGGAAAAGATTTTCGTCACCGAGTTCCCTGACCTGATGCCGGACACGCTGATCACCAAGGATCCGCTCGAAGTCGCCGCCTTCCGCAAGGAATTCGGCGACATCATCGTCAAGCCGCTCTACGGCAATGGCGGCGCCGGCATCTTCCACATGCTGGAAGCCGACCGCAATCTCGCCTCGCTGCTCGAAATGTTCGGCCAGATGTTTCGCGAGCCCTATATCGTGCAGCGTTACCTGAAGGATGTGCGCAAGGGCGACAAACGCATCATTCTGATCGACGGCGAGCCGGTCGGCGCCATCAACCGGGTGCCGGCCGAGCACGACTCCCGCTCCAACATGCATGTCGGCGGCCGCGCCGAGAAGACCGAGTTGACGACACGCGAGCGCGAAATCTGTGCCCGCATCGGGCCGTCGCTGAAAGAGCGCGGCTTCATCCTGGTCGGCATCGACGTCATCGGCGACTACATGACCGAGATCAACGTCACCTCGCCGACCGGCGTGCGCGAGGTCAAGCGTTTCGGCGGCGCCGACATCGCCAGCCTGTTCTGGGACGCGGTGGAGGGGAAGCGGACATAATTTGTTTTCAGTTTGTGTTAACCATGTTCCGCTTTTGCAGCCGGGCACAACCGGCGCGCAACCTGGGCGGCTACCGGTTGCGCCAATGTTCCCGATTTGATCAAGGGTGGCGCCTCAAAGCCGGCGCTGTTCGCGCTCTCCCTGACGTCAGCCGTCTGGGACCCAATCTCGGAACAGCTTGATCTTAGGCGTGTTGCGGGGGCTTTCGGAATGCACCAGCCAGTAGTCGCTCCATGCGCTCACCTCACTTGTTCCTGTAATGTTCTTGCCCTGGGCTGAAATCTGTGGTTGTCTTGCGTTGACGTCGCTCGCGGCCCATTAAGGGGCAAGGGCGAGCCGGCATCGGGGGCAGACAATGGTGGCGCGGGTTCGTACGGTCGCTTTCCAGGGCATCGAGGCAGTGCCGGTCGACGTGCAGGTGATGATCGCGCCCGGCAAGGTCAACATGCATATCGTCGGCCTGCCAGACAAGGCGGTGGCGGAAAGCCGCGAGCGGGTGCAGGCGGCATTGCATGCGTCGGGCCTGTCGATGCCGTCAAAGAAGGTGACCGTCAACCTGGCGCCCGCCGATCTGCCGAAGGAAGGCAGCCACTACGATCTGCCGATCGCGCTCGGCTTGATGGCAGCCCTTGGCGCCATTCCGGGCGACATGCTGGCTGGCTATGTCGTGCTGGGCGAGCTGTCGCTCGACGGTACGATCACCGCCGTTGCCGGTGCCTTGCCGGCGGCGATCGGCGCCAATGCCGAAGGCAAAGGGCTGATCTGTCCCTTCGCTTGCGGGCCGGAAGCGGCCTGGGCGGGGCGGGAATTCGACATTCTCGCGCCGCGCAGCCTGATTGCGATCGCCAATCATTTCCGCGGCACACAGGTGCTGTCGCGCCCGGAGGCCGGCATCCGCGCGGCGGCGCGCGACCTGCCCGACCTTGCCGACATCAAGGGCCAGGAGACGGCGAAGCGGGCGCTGGAAGTGGCGGCCGCCGGCGGACACAATCTGCTGATGATCGGTCCGCCAGGCTCAGGCAAATCGATGCTAGCGCAGCGCCTGCCGTCGATCCTGCCGCCACTGGCGCCGAAGGAACTGCTCGAAGTCTCGATGATCGCCTCGGTGGCTGGCGAGCTCGGCGAAGGCAAGCTGACCGACCGGCGGCCGTTCCGCGCCCCGCACCATTCGGCCTCGATGGCGGCGATGGTGGGCGGCGGCCTGCGCGCGCGGCCGGGCGAGGTGTCGCTCGCTCATCACGGCGTGCTGTTCCTCGACGAGTTCCCCGAATTCACGCCGCAGACGCTCGATGCGCTGCGCCAGCCGCTTGAAACCGGCGACTGCATGATCGCACGGGCCAACCATCGCGTCACCTATCCGGCCCGCATCCAGCTGGTGGCGGCGATGAACCCGTGCCGCTGCGGCATGGCCGGCGAACCGGGTTATCGCTGCCTGCGCGGCGATCGTTGCCGCACCGATTACCAGGCGCGCATTTCAGGTCCGCTGCTCGACCGCATCGATTTCAGGATCGAAGTGCCGGCGGTCTCGGCCAGCGACCTGATCCGGCCGGACCGGGCGGAAAAGAGCGCCGACGTGGCGTTGCGCGTGGCGCGTGCCCGCACCATCCAGCGCGAGCGTTTCGAGCGGCTCGGCGTCAACAGCGCCACCACCAACGCGCATTGTTCTCCTGCCATCATCGAGACGATCGCCATGCCGGACGCCGCAGGCCTGTCGCTGCTCAAGGATGCCAGCGAAAAACTCGCCTTTTCGGCGCGGGCCTACCACCGGGTGCTCAAAGTGGCGCGCACGCTCGCCGACCTCGACGCCAGCGAATGTGTCGGCCGCATCCATCTGGCCGAGGCGATTTCCTATCGCATGAGTTCGGAGCGCATGGCGCAGGCGGCGTAGCCGCGTTCCGCGCAGCTCCGGTTAGCTATCGCAAGGTCGCGATGAAATGCAGGCGACGGTCGAAAAACACGCTGGCCGGGAACGGATAGAGCGACAGCTTCTCACGCCAGGTGCGGGGTGTGATGCCCGCGGCGGCAAAAATGGCGTCCCACTCGGCCTTCGAGAGATAGTTGTAAGGCAGGCGCACGTTGTGCCCCTTGTTGCCCACCCAATCCATGAAACGAAGCGTCTGGTAGGCCGCGAAGCCTTCGCGCGAGTGATCCTTGATGACAACGCCCTTGCGCGCCACGCGGGCCGCCTCGCGCACGAGATGACCCGGGTCGTCGGCATGATGCAGCACATCGACAATCGTCACCCAGTCATAGGAGCCATTCGCGGCGGGAATGGTGCTGCCATCGAACAGTTCTACCGGGATATGGGTTTGCGGCCTGATCAGCACGTCGATGCCGCGAAACGTCAGCCCCGGCTTTTTTTCCATGATCGCCTTGGCGATGGAGCCGTCGCCGCAGCCGAGATCGAGAACGGTGCCGGCCGGGCCCAGTTCGTCGGCCAGCCGGTCGGACAGGATGCGCACGCGGCGCTGGAAAACTGCCCGGTCATGGACGGAATTCAACAGTTTCTTTTCGATCGCCATCGTGTTGGCCATGCCAATGCTCCGGAGCCCTCCAGCCAGCACTAACTGAAAAAAGCAAAGGAACCGTATCCAGCCATAAGAGCCTGCCGCCTTCGGCACGACATTGCCGCTGGGCTGACGCCGCCGTCTTCGCCGGCGCGGACCGGCGACATCCAGTCGGCGCTCCAAACCCTTTCAACGCGATATCGTCCTACCCTTGATTGGCCTTCAGCTCCAGCCTGCGCTTGTGCAGCACAGGCTCGGTGTAGCCGTTGGGCTGGCTTGTTCCCTTGAGCACCAGGTCGCAGGCGGCCTGGAAGGCGATCGACTTTTCGAAGTCGGCGGCCATCGGCCGGTAGAGCGGGTCGCCGACATTCTGCAGATCGACAATTGCCGCCATGCGCCGCAAGGAATCCATCACCTGGATTTCCGAGCAGACCTTGTGGCGCAGCCAGTTGGCAATGTGCTGCGAGGAGATGCGCAGCGTGGCGCGGTCTTCCATCAGGCCGACATCGTTGATGTCGGGAACCTTGGAGCAGCCGACGCCCTGGCCGATCCAGCGCACGACATAGCCCAGAATGCCTTGCGCGTTGTTGTCGAGTTCGCGCTGGATCTCGTCGGGCGTCCAGTTCGGCCGCACGGCCACCGGCACCGACAATATGTCGTCGAGCTTGGCCTTGGGCCGGCTCTTCAGCGCCGCCTGGACCGCATGGACATCGACCTTGTGATAGTGCGTGGCGTGCAGCGTCGCCGCCGTTGGCGATGGCACCCAGGCGGTGTTGGCGCCGGCCTTGGGGTGGGCGATCTTCTCGGCCAGCATCGCGGCCATCAAGTCGGGCATCGCCCACATGCCCTTGCCGATCTGGGCGTGGCCGGCGAGCCCGCATTCCAAGCCCGTGTCGACGTTCCATGCCTCATAGGCGGAAATCCAGGCGGCCTGCTTCATGTCACCCTTGCGGATCATCGGGCCGGCTTCCATCGAGGTGTGGATCTCGTCGCCGGTGCGGTCGAGGAAGCCGGTGTTGATGAACACCACGCGCTCCCTCGCGGCGCGGATCGCCTCCTTGAGGTTGATTGTGGTGCGCCGCTCCTCGTCCATGATGCCCATCTTGATGGTGTTCCGGGCCATGCCGAGCAGGGCTTCGACACGGTCGAACATCTCGACCGCGAAGGCGACTTCCTCCGGGCCATGCATCTTGGGTTTCACGACATACATCGAGCCGGCGCGGGAGTTCATCCGCCGTCCCTTCGGCCCGACATCGTGCAGCGCGATCAGGGCCGTCATCGCCGCGTCCATGATGCCTTCCGGCACCTCGTTGCCGTCGCGGTCCAGGATTGCCGGATTGGTCATCAGGTGGCCGACATTGCGCACCAGCATCAACGAGCGGCCAGGCACGGTCACCGTGCCGCCGGCAGGGGCGATGTAGGCGCGGTCGGGGTTGAGCTTGCGGACGAAACTCTTGCCGCCCTTGCTGATTTCTTCGGCGAGGTCGCCCTTCATCAGGCCGAGCCAATTGCGGTAGACGACGACCTTGTCCTCGGCATCCACGGCCGCTACCGAATCCTCGCAGTCCTGGATGGTGGTCAGCGCCGATTCCAGGATGACGTCGGCAATGCCAGCCGGATCGGTGCGGCCGATCTGGTTGTCGCGGTCGATGACGATCTCGACATGCAGCCCGTTTTTCACCAGGAGCACGGCTTGCGGATTGGCGGCGTCGCCGCGATAGCCGACGAATTGTCTGGGATCGGCCAGCGTCGTCGAGCCGGCGCCGGCGCTGAGCTTCAGGGCGGCGTTGGCAATCGACAGGCCGTTGACCCCTGCCCATTTGCCCGAGGTGAGCGGCACCGACTGGTCGAGAAAGTCCTTGGCCCAGGCGATGACCTTGGCGCCGCGCGCCGGGTTGAAGCCCTTGCCCTTCTCAGCGCCATCCGTTTCGGGGATGGCGTCCGTGCCATAGAGCGCGTCATAGAGCGAGCCCCAGCGTGCATTGGCGGCGTTGAGCGCATAGCGCGCGTTCATCACCGGCACCACCAGCTGCGGTCCGGCCACGACCGCGATTTCCGGGTCGACATTGTCGGTCGAGACGCTGAAGGCCGGCCCTTCCGGCACGAGATAACCGATCTCCTTCAGGAACGCCTTGTAAGCGTTCATGTCGATGGGCGCGCCATTGTCGCGATACCAGCCATCGAGCTTTTCCTGCATGGCATCGCGTTTTGCCAGCAGCGCCCGGTTCTTGGGCGCCAGATCATGGACGATGACCGAGAACCCGTCCCAGAAACGCGCCGCTTCGATGTCGAGGCCGGGCAAAGCTTGGTCGACGACGAAGTCATGCAGCTCGCGGGCAATGCGCAATCCGGCGATCTCGATGCGATCGGTCATCAGGCTACTCCAGATGAAAGGCTTTGCGGGCGTTTGGCATGTCAGGGGTGCAGGGTCAATTCAGCTTAGGGTGTAGGTGGGGCATTTTGGGCGGTTGGCCAATCTCCCCGAGGAGGGCGGAGATGGCTCTTCTTCCTCAAACCGCGATCCTCGGCCTGCCCGAGGCCACCGCCACGATATGCGCTTCGATGAACATGCGCTGCGCTTCGACAGTCGAGACCCGGAACTCCGTCGCCACATCGATCTCGGCGCTGTCGGTACCGGCATCGAGAGCCCGCTGGGCGACAATGGCCCGGACATCGGCCTCGGCGGCCGCGATCGCCGCCGCCTCGTCGAGGAAATCGCGCACCATCTCACCCGAGGCAAGCCGGAACAGGCCTTCCTTGGGCTGGCTGACGCGGGCCTCCGCCGAAACCCTGACCTGGCCGACGACGGCGCCGAGCGCGTTGGCGACGTCGGTATCCCGGGGCACGACGCAGTCATTGCCGACCAAGGGCGCCAGGCCGGCATAGTGCAGCGGCGCCGAAGCGCCGAGCCCGATGACCGGCCGGTCGAGCGCGACGCTGAGGCGGGCGATGCCGGGGTGGGCATCGACGGCGCGCTGCACCAGCGCATGCGCCACCGTCGCCGCGCCGTCGAGCCCGTCCTCGGCAAAGGCTGTCTCCAGGATGTATTCGGCCGACCAGCGCGTCAGGGTCAAGAGCACCCGTTCAGAGATCGCTTCCGGGGAGGCCGCGATGGCCTGGCCACGGCCGTCGCGCCTGCGGGCGAACAGTTCGGCGCCAAGGCGGGCGGCGGCGGCATCCCAGTTCGCCTGTTTGCCAAGCACGTGCGCGGCGTCCGACGGGGTGAAGCCCGAGATATGCACCAGCCCGCGCGAGACCAGCCGGTTCAGCGTGGCATTCTGGGCATTCGAGGTCAGCAGCCTGTCGAGGGCAAGCGGCGTCGCGCCGATCGCTTCGTAGAGCTTTGCCTCGGGGGCGGTCAGCCCTGCGGCAAGCCTGTCGGGCACGCCGGTGCGGACCGCGAAGCGGCCATCCATGCGGCCTGTGTTGGGCGCGCGCAACTGGCGTTCGAGTTCTGCGGTCACCGCCTCGCCATGCGCCATGCCGGACAGCGCCAGCGGCACCAGGCGGCGCGGCCCGAGCAGGATTTTCGGATTGAGCGCGCCGTCCTCGAGCATCACTTCGGAATCGCCGCCGAGGCCGAAAGTGCGCATCGCGACCGCCTCGACCATGGTGCGGAAACCGCCGACGGTGGCGCCTTCCGGATCGAGCCGCGGCCGGCCGCCATCGAGCACGGCAACGTCGGTGGTGGTGCCGCCAATGTCGGAGACCACCGCGTTGTCGAGCCCGGTCATGTGGCGGGCGCCGACCAGGCTGGCGGCGGGGCCGGAGAGGATCGTCTCGATCGGCCGCTGGCGGGCAAACGCCGCCGAAACCAGCGCGCCATCGCCGCGCACCACCATCAACGGAGCGGCGATGTTGCGGGCCTGAAGGAACCCCTCGGTCGCCGCCACCAGCCGGTCGATCATCGAGATCAGCCTTGCATTGAGCAGCGTGGTGAGCGCCCGGCGCGGACCGCCGAGCTTGGCCGACAGCTCATGGCTCGCCGTAACCGGGAGGCCGGTCCTGTCGCGGATCAGCTCGCGGGCGGCGATCTCGTGCGCGGGATTGCGGGTGGCAAAATAGGCACAGACGGCAAAGCCGGACACCGACACGCCGAGTTCCGGCAGCATCGCCTCCAGCCCGGACAGGTCGAGCTTGGCGGCATTGCCATGCACATCATGGCCGCCCGCGCAAAACACCACCGGGTCGGTGCCGAGTGCCGTCTTCAAACCATCGCGAGCAAGATCGGCCTCGGAAAAGCCGATCATGACCAGCGCCACGCGGCCGCCCTGGCCCTCGACCAGCGCATTGGTGGCGAGCGTCGTCGACATCGAGACCAGTTTGATATCGGCCGGATTGGTGCCCGCCTTTTCCAGCACAGCATCGACGGCGCCCGAAATGCCGACGGCCAGATCATGCCGCGTGGTCAGCGCCTTGGCCTTGGCCAGCACCTTGCCCTTGTTCGGCCCCTCCCGCGGACCCTCGGTCTCGGACCACAACACGGCATCGGTGTAGGTGCCGCCGGTGTCGATGCCGAGGAAGAGAGGGGCAGACTTGGTCTTGGCGGTCATTTTGGGCGAAAGTCCGGGCAGATTGTTTGGTTGCCTGCCCTTAGCCGATACCGGCTTGCGGATAAAGCCGGGAGAGATAGGCCACAAGCGATCTCCCCCCTCGTGGGGGAGATCGGCTACCCATCTATCCCACAAACCCAACCTTCTTGTGGCTGCCATCGCAGAACGGCTTGTTGGCCGAGTGGCCGCAGCGGCACAGGAAGACCTTTGTGGTGCGGTCGATCGTGTGGCCGGTGCCGGTGACGATCTCGACATTGCCTTCGAGCTTGAGCGGGCCGTTCGTGGTCGGCGTCGCCTGCAGCGGTCCGTCGCGGACCTCCAGCGCCGGCGTGTCCTTCAGCGCCGGTTCTCCGGTGGCGGCAAAGCCCGCCTTGATATGGCTGTTGTCGCAGAACGGCTTGTTCTGGGAGGCGCCGCAGCGGCAAAGCGTGGCGCGGAAAAACGTCTCGGCGCCAAGCACGATCTCGGCATGCACCGCCAGCGGGCCGTTTTCGCGCAGCCGCACGGTGTTGACCACGGGCGGCTTTTCCGGCGGGCCGCCATCCTTGCGCGCATAGGTGATCGCGCCCGAGGGGCAGTTCTCGGCCAGTGCGACGATCTTCTCGACGCTGGCCGCCTCGGGATGGATCCACTGGCCCGGCGCGTTGGGCACGAAGACATGCGGGTCGCCGAGCACGCAATTGCGCGAATGGATGCAGCGCTTGCCGGAAAACCCGACGTCGATTTTTTCGCCCTCGACCGTGCCGGCCATCGCGGTGCTCCTGTTGCCTGGAGTACGCCGCTCCTGAATGCACAGGCGCGGCGTGCCCTTGGTATGGTCTTGTTTCGACGCATGTCGTCGCGCCAAAACCGGAAGCCGGTTTTGGGCGGCATGCATGGCCAAGCTATGGCTCGAACAGGAAAACCGTCAAGCTGGCAAACCGGTCAGGGGACCAGGTCGATCTCCTCGGTCTCGCCGCCGCTGCAGGTGTAGCAGCAATCCTCGCATTTTTCCTTGTTGCCGGGGCCGACGCCCCAATATGTACCCTCGTCGCCATCGACCCAGGCCCCGTAGCAGATCGATTCGCCTTCGTTGCAGGAAATCGGCAGCTGCTTGGTCTCGCCGTCGTCGAGATAGAAATCCTTGCCACTGCCGGGCCAGACATAGTCGCGGTCCTGGCTATAGAGTTCCAGACGCATGGCATTGGGATGGCTGTTCTTGACAGCGAAGGTGACGTCGCCGGCCTGGGCGGCTGGTACAAACAGGACAGCAAGCGAAAACGCGGCGGCGAGCCGGCGCACGGATGTGAACGACATGGAAACCCCCGATGTAGAATCGGCCCCCACGGCCGATAGGGGATCATGGCACGACACGGCCCGCCGCTAAAGGGATGATGCCGGCGATTGTTTCCAGATTGTCGCGGCATTTCGCCTTAGCGCTGCCAGAATGGCAGCTTGGCGATCTCAGCCTTGGCCTGCAATTGCGTCAGGCCAATATCGTCGATCAGATGCGGACTGACCTCGGACATTCGCTTGAGGTCCCAGCGAAAGCGTGTCCGCTCGCGCCAGCTTGCCACCATGCTTCGCAGGGAGCGCGGATGCGACGATCGTTGGACGGGCACACCCGGCCGCACTGCCCGATGCTGGACCGATGCGATTGTATTGTTCATGGCAACCTCCATTGGGTTTGGCGGCCCACACCGTTGGGAACCGTGGACCTCACCCGGAAAGAGATTGAATTCTGCAGGATACGAGCGGCGCCGTAATTAAGCCCTCCCAAATAGTTCTCAAAAGTTCCAAACTTGCGCTAACTCTTTGTTTTGACGCCACTCTCGGGAGGGCTAGCCACGCGTTTCCCGGCAAAACCGCTTCGCACTTTTCCCGGAATTGTCTATAGATGCGCCAATGCAGGGAGAGCGCTTCGCCTTTGGTCCGTTCGTGCTTGATCCGGGTGCGGGAACGCTGCTTCGGAACGACGATCCCGTTGCCGTTGGCTATCGCGGGCTGAAGCTGCTTGCGGCGCTCGTGGCAAAACCCGGCGAAATTTTGGGAAAGGCCGAACTGATGGACGCGGCGTGGCCGGGCACGGCCGTCGAGGAAGGCAACCTCACCGTCCAGATCGCGCAGCTGCGCAAGCTGCTCGGCCCGCCTGGCATTATGGGTGAAGGGGGCGGGGAATGGATCACGACCGTTCCGCGCGTCGGCTATCGTTTCACGGGGGCCGTGAAACAGCTCGCCGGCGCCAAGCCAAAACCCTTGCCGCTGCCGGACAAGCCTTCGATAGCGGTGCTGCCCTTCGTCAATTTCGGCAACGATGCCGGGCAGGACTCTTTCTGCGACGGCTTGACCGAAGACCTGATCACCGACCTGTCCAGGATCTCCGGCCTGTTCGTCATCGCGCGCAATTCGACTTTTGCCTACAAGGGAAAGGCAATGGACGTGCGCGAGATCGCCAGGGAACTCGGCGTTCGTTATCTGCTGGAGGGCAGCGCGCGGCGCGATGCGGGGCGGGTGCGCATCAACGCGCAGCTGGTCGACGCGGCGAGCGGCGACCATCTATGGGCGGAACGCTTCGACCGCGGCCTGGACGATATCTTTGCCGTCCAGGACGAGGTGACCGCCAAGATCGTGGAGGCGCTGCTCGGCCGGCTGCGCGCACCGCCGCCACGCAACCGGCCCACCAATCTCGACGCCTACGACCTGTGCGTGCGGGCGCGCAAGCTGATCGATGATTCGCCGCAGACCGCACGGGAAGCGCATCTGATGCTGACGCGCGCGGTTGCGCTCGATCCCCACTACGCGGAGGCCTATCGCTGGCTTGCCATGAACCACTGGATGGGATGGGTGCATTGGGGCGAGCCTATCGACCCTAACCGCCGCATTGCCCTGGAGCTGGCGCGCAAGGCGGTCGCGATCGATCCCAACGATGCCGGGTGCCACTGGGTGCTCGGCAATTTGCTTGCCTATGAGCATGAGTTCGCCGAGTCGGAGGCCGAATTCGCCAGGGCGTTCGAACTCGACCCGAACGAGGCCGATGCGTGGGCGACATTGTCCGACATAACGACCCTGGCCGGGCGGGTCGAGGAGGCCCTGGAGCAAATCCGCAAGGCGTTCCGGCTGAACCCGTTTCCACCGAGCTGGTACTATCTGACGCTCGGCCAGGCGCAATATGCGGCGCGCGACTACGCAGGCGCCGTCGAGACGCTGCGCCGGGACGAGACCTACCGCACCAGCTCACGCCGCTTCCTGGCGGCAAGCCTTGCGCAACTTGGCCGGCTCGAGGAGGCGCGCACGGAGGTGGAACTGTTCCTCGTCGGCAATCCGCATTTCACGACCCGCCATTGGGTCTGGACGGAGCCCTTCCGCGACGACGCGACGCGCGAGCACTTCGTCGATGGCTTTGGCAAGGCCGGCCTTCCCGACTGACGCGCCGGGGTGGCTCCTGCACCGAAGCGCCGCTACGGCACCAGGTCGATGGTTTCGGTCGTGTGCTCCACGCAGATGAAGCAGCAGGTATCGCAAGGCTGGTCGTTGTCTGGCCCGACGCCGGCGGAAATCTTGTCATTGCCATCGACCCAGGCGCCATAGCAGATGCGTTCGCCCTGATTGCAGGAGATCGGCACTGATTTCCGCGAGCCCGGATCGACAAGGAACACCTTGTCGTTGCCCGGCCAGACGGTCTCGCGATCGCGGCTGAACAGCTCGACCGCGACCCCCTCCTTGCGCAGGTTCTTGACGAAAAAGGCCATGTCGGCGGCCTCGGCCGAATTGGCCAGGACCAGTGCCGCCAGCGCAAGCATGCGAAACAGCGTCACCGCCGACCTCCCCGAATCACCGCGGGCAGGTTCGCACGGCGGCCCGGAACTAGGAAGACACGTGGCCCTGCGCGGTGATCTCACGTCCCAGCCTCACCACTTCACGCACCAGCAGATCGAGATCGTCGCGTCGGGTGCGATGGTTGGTGATCGCCACACGCAGCCAGTGCCCGCCATGCACGGTGGTGTCGGAGAGTGCAGCGATGCCTTGCTCCTGCAGCCGCAACATGATCTCGGTGTTGAGCGCCTTCAGCGCTTCGCCCGCCAAACCGGGCTGATAGCGGAAGCAGACGATGTTGATGGTCGGCGCCGCCGCAAGCTCCAGCGAAGGCTCGGCCTCGATCAGCCCGGCCAGATAGGAGACCTGCGCGATGTTCTGGTCGATCAGGCGGCCGAATTTTTCGACGCCATGTTCCTTCAGTGCCATCCACACTTTCAAGGCACGAAAGCCGCGCGACGTCTGCAGACCATAATCGTGCAACCATTCGCCGGAAGCGAGGCCGCGCGGCGTCGATTCCAGATATTCCGGCGTCACCGCGAAGGTCCGGCGGTGCGCGGCGGCGTCCCTGACCAGGGCACAGCCGACCTCGAACGGCGAATGCAGCCATTTGTGGGGATCGAGCGCGACCGAATCGGCCCATTCGATGCCGGCGACGCGGTGGGCGTTTTGCGGGGCGATGGCGATCAGCGCGCCGATGCAGCCATCGACATGGAACCAGAGGCCTTCCTCGTGAGCGAGTTTGGCAAGCGCCCGCAGGTCGTCGATCGCCCCAGTGTTGACCGTGCCGGCATTGCCGACGACGCAGGCCGGTTTGAAGCCGGCTGCCCGGTCCTCGACGATCGCCGCGCGCAACGCGTCGATATTGATCCGCAGCCCGGCATCTGTCGGGATGCGGCGCAGCGCCCGATTGCCGAGGCCAAGTGCCTCCATGGCCTTGCGGTGGCAGGCGTGGATCTGATCCGAGCCATAGAAGCGCAGCGGCTTCTCGATGGCTGAAACGCCGTGCTCGCGCACGTCGACGCCCGCCTTGACGTTGCGCGCCACCGTCAGCCCGATGATGTTGGCCATCGAGCCGCCGCTGACCAGCGTGCCGGAGGCCGAGGCCGGAAAGCCCAGCATCTCCTTGCACCAGTTCACCACCTGGCTGTCCATCAGCCCGGCGGCATGGTTGCCGCCGCCGAGGTTGGAGCCCTGGATCGCCGCCAGGAAATCGCCGAGCGCGCCGGTGAAGTTGCTGGATCCCATATACCACGACCAGAAGCGTGGATGGATGTTGCCCATCGGATAGGACATCACGGTGCGGGAGACCTCGCCATAAACGGCGGCAAGTGGCGTCGGCGAGCGCGGCAAGGGCGCGCGGAACATGCCTCTCACATCCGCCGGCATTTCCCGCCAGACCGGACGGTCTCGCACGTCGCGCAGATAGTTGACGGCTTCATCGACGGCCCGGCGCGACAGGGCCTGCACTTCGGCCCAGTCAGGCGGATCAAGCGTTTCCTCGGCCACCATGCCAGCAGATTCCCGCGCGACGTCCATGGCGATCCCCCTATCAAGCCGGGAACTGGCAGCCGGGCGTCGAGCGCGAGAGCGCCAGCTCATCGGCATCCATTTCAGCCTCGACGCCGTCGAACAGCGGCGTCGACATGTAGCGCTCGCCCGTGTCGGGCAGCATGCACAGGATCACCGATCCGGCCGCCGCCTTCTCGGCGACCTGGCGCGCGACGGCGAAGGTGGCGCCGCCGGAAATGCCGGTGAAGATGCCTTCCTTCCGCGCCAGCGCCCGCGCCCATTTGATGCCCTCCGGACCGGCGATCGGCATCACCTCGTCATAGAGACTGGCGTCGATCGCCTCCTGCAGCACGTTGGGGATGAAGTCCGGCGTCCAGCCCTGGACGGGATGCGGCTCGAAGGCCGGGTGGCTGGCGGCTGGCGCGCCATCGGCACCGCGCTGCTGCGCCTTGCCGCTGCCGATCAGTTGCGCGTTGGCCGGTTCCGAGAGCACGATGCGGGTGTCGGGCCGTTCGCGGCGCAAGACCCGCGCCACGCCGACGACCGTGCCGCCGGTGCCATAGCCGGTGACGAAGCAGTCGAGCCGCGAGCCGGCGAAATCGTTTATAATTTCGCGCGCGGTCGTCGACTCGTGGATGGCGGCGTTGGCGGCGGTCTCGAACTGGCGGGCGAGGAACCAGCCATTGGCCTCGGCCAGCTCGACCGCCTTCTTGTACATGCCAAAACCTTTTTCGGCGCGTGGCGTCAGCACCACCTTGGCGCCCAGCATGCGCATGAGCTTGCGGCGCTCGACGGAAAAGCTGTCGGCCATGGTGACGACCAGCGGATAGCCTTTCTGCGCGCAGACCATGGCAAGCCCGATGCCGGTGTTGCCGCTGGTCGCCTCGACCACGGTCTGGCCGGGCTTCAGCGCGCCGCTGCGTTCGCCCTCTTCGATGATGTTGAGCGCCAGCCGATCCTTCACCGAGGCGCCCGGGTTGAAGAACTCGGCCTTGACGTAGATGGTCGCATGGGCCGGCGCGAGATTGTTGATGCGCACCACCGGCGTGTCGCCGACGGTGTCCAGGATGCTGTCGAACAATCGGCCGCGCCCCGCGGTGGTTCTGATTTGTTGTTTGTTCAACATCGTCGATCTCCTCGATCGTGTTCTCACGGGCCGGTTACAAACCGGCGGCCTGGGCGGCGAGGTTTCGACACCTTGCCGCGATATGACGTGCCGCTCATACGGCAAAGGTGACATCGGGCGCGAAAGCATCGCCACCGGATGCGCCGTGTCGGGTCTGTGATAGAGTAAGGGCCGACAGACCAACGTGGGAACAGGCGTGGAAACCGACGTGGAAACCGCACAGGCGAGGCGGGACGGCAGGGCAACGGCCCCGTCCGTGCGCCTGCTCGGAGCGCTGGCGATCACACGCGACCAAGTGCCAGCCACCCTGCCGGGCTCGCGCAAGCTGCGGGCGCTGTTGGGTTATCTGGCGCTGGCGCCGCACCCCGTCGGCCGCTCCCGCCTGTGCGAGCTTTTGTGGGATGTGCCCAACGATCCGCGTGGCGAGCTGCGCTGGTGCCTGAGTAAGTTGCGCACCGCTCTGGACGGGCCGGAACGGGGTCGGGTCGTCACACAAGGCGATACGGTGGCGCTCGATCTCGAGGATTGCCCTGTCGATGCGCTGGAGGTCAGCCGCGCCGGCTTCGAAGGCATCGCAACGCTTGGTGTCGAGCGCCTGCGGGCGCTGGCGAAATTGTTCGCCGGCGAGTTCCTTGACGGCCTGGAGCTCGAGCGGACCCCGCTTTTCAACAGCTGGCTGACGGCACAACGCCGTCGCTTCGGTGCCTGGCACGTGGCCGTGCTGGAAAGACTCGTCGAAACCCTGCCGGCGGATTGCGACGAAGCGGTCGCTCATCTCGACAGATGGCTGGAACTGTCGCCGTTCGAAGAGCGCGCGCACCGGGCGCTGCTGGCCGGTCTGGCGCGGCGTGGCGCCGTCGGCGCGGCCGAGCAACATCTGGCGGCGGCCGAGCAGCTGTTCGGGTCGGAAGAACTGGATTTCGCGCCGCTGCGCGCGGCCTGGCAAGCGATCCGCGAGCGGCCGGCCGGCTTGTCCATGGTGTCGCAGCCGGTGGCCGGGCCGACCGTCGCCGAGACCGCCGAGCCGAGCCACGCTTCGCTGGCGGTGATGCCGTTTGCCGGAGAGGCGCGCGGTGGACCGGCCGACGGTTTCACACACGACATCATCACCCGGCTGGCCAAGCTGCGGGATTTCTTCGTCATCGCGCGCGGGTCGGTGTTTGCGTTGGCCGAGGAAGCCATCGCGCCCGAGGAGGCGGGCCGCCGGCTGAATGTCGACTATGTTGCCACCGGTGCGGTGCGCAACCTGACCGGCAGGCTGGTCGTCAACGTCGAGCTGATCGAGGTGCGCACGGCCAGGATCGTCTGGGCCGAAACCTTCGAGCGGCGGTCGGACGATATCTTCACCGTGCTCGACGAGATCGGCGACAGCATCGTGTCGTCGATCTCGTCCGAGATCGAGACGGTCGAACGCAACCGCGCCCTGCTCAAGGCTCCCAACTCGCTCAATGCCTGGGAGGCCTACCACCGTGGCCTCTGGCACATGTACCGTTTCACGCAGGCCGAGAACGAAACGGCGCGGCACTTCTTTGCCAGCGCCCTGCGGCTTGATCCGACCTTCGCCCGCGCCTATGCCGGCCTGTCCTTCACCCATTGGCAGAACGCCTTCCAGCGCTGGGGCGACCGCGATCGCGAAAGCGCGCTGGCCTTCGAGAGTGCCGGGCAGAGTTTGCTGGTCGATGACCACAATCCGGCCGCGCACTGGGCGATGGGGCGGGCGCTGTGGCTGCGCGGCGAACAGGACGGCGCGCTCGGCGAACTGGAACAGGCGGTCAAACTCAGCCCCAATTTCGCGCTCGGCCATTATGCGCTGTCCTTCGTCCATTCGCAGTCGGGCGACCCGCGGGCGGCGATCGGCTCCTCCGACCATTCGCGCCATCTGAGCCCTTTCGATCCGCTGCTGTTCGGCATGCTGGGGGCGCGGGCCATGGCGCACGTCCGGCTCGGCCAGTTCGAGGAGGCGGCCGGATGGGCGCTGAAGGCAGCCGCCCGGCCAAACGCGCACGCCATCATCCTGGCGATCGCGGCACATTGCCTGGCGCTGGCGGGGCGGCTCGAAGAGGCGCGCGGCTTTGCCGCCGCCATCCGCAAGACGTTGCCGGACTACCGCGCCGACGATTTCATCGCCACGTTCCGCTTCGAGCCCGATGCCGAGGCGTTGTTTCGGCAAGGCGCCAGGCGGATCGGGCTCGGCTGAATTTCGTGCTCGAACCCTGCGTTAACGAAGTCGGAAGGAGTTGTTTAACCGTTGACGGCTATGTGACCTCGCGGGGGGGTCCATGGCAAAGTGAGTATGATGAGCGACAGCCCCGACAAGCGCAGCGAATGGCGCGCCATCCTTCATGTACAGGCCCGCATCGCCGTGCTGTTCGTTCCGGTCGTGGCCAGCCTGCTGCTCATCGCTGCCCTTGCCGGCAACGATCGCAAGTCCGTTCCGGATGTCGACCGAACTGTTACGGGCTCGGTGCGATAAATCAGGCCGAACCCGCTTTCCCCCTGCTCTTCGCAGCATTCAATAGAAGCGCGGGATCGGGCCGTTCTGCGGGGTGGTGCGGTCGCCGAGGTCCAGAAAAACCTCGTCGACGTAGCACCAGCCCCAGCCTTCCGGCGGGTCGTAACCCTCTATGACGGGATGGCTGGTGGCGTGAAAATGCTTGGTGGCGTGGCGGTTGGGGGAGTCGTCGCAGCAGCCGACATGGCCGCAGGTGCGGCAGAGCCGCAGATGCACCCACCACGAGCCGCTCTTCAGGCACTCCTCGCAGCCGAGCGCGCTCGGCGTCACGTCCTTGATCCCAGCGGCGTGCTTGCATTCATCCGCCATCACACTCTCCCGACCTATCTCTCATTCGAAGCATGATCTTTTCCGAAAACCGGTTTCCCACTTTTCGGGATCATACTTGAGGCGCGCCGGCCTGGCTGCCGTCCCGCGCAAGAAATGCATGCAGCGCCGCCACCACCTGGGCGCCCTCGCCGACAGCCGCCGCGACGCGTTTGACCGAGCCGGAGCGCACGTCGCCGATGGCGAACACGCCGCTGCGGCTGGTCTCCATCACGCCATGGGCCGATGCTATGTCCGATCCGGTGCGGATGAAACCCCTGGCATCCAGCGCCACGTCGGATTGGGCGAGCCAATCGGTGTTCGGGTCGGCGCCGATGAACAGGAAGAGATGGCGGATCGGCCGCGTCGTCGAGGCGCCGCTCGAGCGGTCGCGCCAGCGTACCGTGGCGAGATTGCCTGCCTCGCCGTCCAGCGCCTCGATTTCGGCGCCGGTCAGCACCTCGATGTTCGGCTGCGCCCTGATGCGCTCGACGAGGTAACGCGACATCGAGGCCTCGAGGCTGCCGCCACGCGCCAGCAGCGCTACTTTCCTGACCTGGCTGGCCAGGTAGACGGCCGCCTGGCCGGCCGAATTGCCGGCGCCGACCAGCGCCACTTCCTGGCCGCCGCAAAGCCGTGCTTCGATGGGCGAGGCCCAATAATGCACGCAGGTGCCCTCGAACTCGGCGAGATTGGCGACATCGAGGCGGCGATAGCGCGCGCCGCTGGCGATCACCACCGAGCGCGTGCGCACCGTCTCGCCGTCGCCGACCGCGAGCTGGTAGCGCGCGCCGTCGGTGGCGGCACCGAGCAGCTTCACCTCGTCGGGGATGACCATCTCGACGCCGAATTTCTGCGCCTGGTTGTAGGCGCGCGCCATCAGCGCCATGCCGGTAATGCCGGTGGGGAAGCCGAGATAGTTCTCGATGCGCGCTGAGGCGCCGGCCTGGCCGCCGAAGGCACGGCAATCGAGCACGATGGTCGACAGCCCTTCGGAGGCCGCGTAGACCGCCGCCGCCAGACCAGCCGGTCCTGCGCCGACTATGGCGACGTCATAGACCTTGCTGGCGTCGACCGGCCGCAGCAGGCCAATGCAGCGGGCGAGGTCTTTCTCCGCCGGATTGAGCAGCAGCCTGCCATTCGGGCACAGCACGACCGGCAGGTGGTGGGGATCGACCTGGAAGTGCTCGAACAGCGTCTTCGCGCAAGGATCGGTTTTGGAATCGAGCACGCGGTGGGGCTGGCCGCTGCGGGCGAGAAAGCCTTGCAGGCGAAGGACGTCGCCATTGTCGGCAGGTCCGACGATGATGGGACCGATCGTGCCGCTCTCGAGCAGCCCGACGCGGCGCAGGATCAGCGCCCGCATGATGCGCTCGCCGAGATTGGCCTCCTGCACCATCAGGTCGCGCAGTCGCTGCGACGGGATGACGAACGCCTCGACCGGCTCGGCCGCCTGCGCATTGACCAGCGAGGGACGGGCCGAAAGCTGCGCCAGCTCGCCGGCGAAGCTGCCCGGGCCATGCGTGACGATCGTCTCGCGCCGGCCAAATTTGCCGTCCTGGGTGATATCGACCTTGCCCGCCAGCACCACGATCAGTCCCGGGGACACATCGCCGGCCTCGAAAATGTGCTCGCCGGCGGCATAGGCACTGGCCTCGCCGAACCGGCGCATGCGCTCGATGTCCGCCTCGGCGAGGACGGGAAAAGCCTGGTCGCGGCGGGCGCCGAAGATCGCGGTGCTGGATTGAGACATGGTCGCGAGCGTAGCGAAGGGGGCGCGCGGTTTGAAGCGGTTTGTTCGGGGACTGGCCAGGAGGGCAGGTCATCGGGCAAGAAAAAAGCCCGGACGAACCGGGCTTTTTCTCAGGGTTTCTGAACCGATCGAATGGTTCAAAACGGGAATTTGGTGCCCAGAAGAGGACTCGAACCTCCACTCCTTGCGGAACACGGACCTGAACCGTGCGCGTCTACCAATTCCGCCATCTGGGCTGGTGCGGGCTCAATAAGCGGGCAAGCGATTGCTGTCAACGCGCTTTTTTAAACCCGCTGCTCGCTTGCCGGCTTAGCCTTCCAGCACTTCCTTCGAAGCCACGGTCGAATCGGCGTTGAGCTGGTAGATCACCGGCACGCCGGTGCCGAGTTCCAGCTTGACGATCTCCTCGCCCGACTTGCCGTCCAGCGCCATGATCAGCGCGCGCAGCGAATTGCCGTGGGCGGCGACCAGCACCGTGCCGCCGCGCAGCACATGCGGTTGCAGATCGTGCAGGTAATAGGGCCAGACGCGGGCGCCGGTGTCCTTCAGGCTTTCGCCGGCGGGCGGCGGCACATCATAGGAGCGGCGCCAGACATGCACCTGCTCCTCGCCCCATTTCTGGCGCGCGTCGTCCTTGTTGAGGCCGGAGAGGTCGCCATAGTCGCGCTCGTTCAGCGCTTGGTCGCGAACGGTCTGCAAGTCGCTCTGGCCGACCGCGTCGAGAATGTGCTGGCAGGTTTTTTGCGCCCGGGTCAGCGCCGAGGTGAAGGCGATATCGAACTTCAGGCCGCGCGCCTTGAGTTTTTGGCCGGCGGCCTTGGCCTCGGCATGGCCCTGCTCCGTCAGGTCGACGTCGCGCCAGCCGGTGAACAGGTTCTTCAGGTTCCATTCGCTCTGGCCGTGGCGCACGAGCACGAGGGTTCTCGACATTTTTGCTCCTCTGGGGTCTGAGCATTCCAGGAAAAGTGTGTAGCGGTTTTCCGTCCTGCGTAAGAACGAAGATGGTTCAGGGTCGTTTCAGGCAAGCCCAAGCACGTCCCGCATCGAATACAGTCCCGGCTTCTGGCCATGCGCCCAAAGTGCGGCCTTGACGGCACCGCGGGCGAAGATGGCGCGGTCCTCGGCATGGTGCGACAGCGTGATGCGCTCGCCGGTGCCGGCCAGGATCACGCTGTGGTCGCCAACCACCGAGCCACCGCGCAGCGTGGCAAAACCGATCGAGCCGGTTTGTCGCACACCCGTATGGCCGTCGCGCGAACGCACATCATTGCCGGCCAGCGCGATGCCGCGCCCGGCGGCGGCCGCTTCGCCGAGCAGAAGCGCCGTGCCCGAAGGCGCGTCGACCTTGTGCCTGTGGTGCATTTCGAGGATCTCGATGTCGAAATCGTCGGCGTCGAGCGCGCGTGCCGCCTGTTCGACCAGCACCGCCAGCAGATTGACGCCGAGGCTCATATTGCCCGACTTGACGATGGTCGCGTGGCGGGCGGCGGCAGCGATTTTCGCGTTGTCGTCGGCCGAACAGCCTGTCGTGCCGATGACATGGACGATGCGCGCCTGCGCCGCGTAACCGGCGAACTCGACCGTCGAGGCCGGGGTGGTGAAATCGAGCACGCCGTCGGCCCTGGCGAAGACCGGCAACGGATCGCTGCCGATCGCCACGTCGATGCGGCCGACGCCGGCGAGTTCCCCCGCATCCTTGCCCAGGTGAGGCGAATCCGGGCGCTCGACCGCGCCGATGACGCGGGCGCCCGGAATGGCGTGGATGGCGCGGATCAGCGTCTGGCCCATGCGGCCGGCCGCGCCGGCCACCACAAGGCCCATATCGCCGGCCGGCTCGCCTGATGTGGTCTCGCTCATGGCGTGCTCCCGGCGATGTCCTGGGTCTCTAGTTCCTGAACCGAACTCTCGGCCGGGGCGCTGTCGTCGACAAGCCCCAGGCCCTTGACGCCCTGTATCCGGTGGAAACGGGCATAGACGCTGTGCGGGTCGGCCATCAGCGAGGCATGCGTGCCCTCTTCGACCAGATGGCCCTGTTCCAGCACGATGATGTGGTCGGCATTGACCACGGTGGACAGGCGGTGCGCAATGACGATGGTGGTGCGCCCTTCCATGACCTTGGTGAGCGCCTGCTGGACGCGCGCTTCGGCCTCGTTGTCGAGCGCCGATGTCGCCTCGTCGAGCAGCAGGATCGGCGCCTGGCGCACAATGGCGCGGGCAATCGACACGCGCTGGCGCTGGCCGCCGGAAAGCGTGGCGCCATTCTCGCCGACCGGCGTGTCATACCCTTGCGGCTGCTGGCGGATGAACTCGTCGGCCGCGGCCAGTCGCGCGGCCTGCTCGATCTCGGCATCGGTGGCCGAGGGGCGGCCATAGCGGATGTTGTCGCGGATGGTGCCCTCGAACAGATAGGGCGCCTGCGAGACATAGGCTATCGAGCCGCGCAGCGACTGTTTGGTGACCTTGGAAATGTCCTGGCCATCGATCTCGATCGTACCGCTCTCGACGTCGTAGAAGCGCTGCAGCAGCGCCACCAGTGTGGTCTTGCCGGCACCGGAGGCGCCGATGACGGCGGTCATCTTGCCGGCGGCGGCGACAAAGCTGAGGTCCTGAAGGACAGGCGTCTCTTCGACATAGCGGAAGGACACGTTGTTGAAGCGCACTTCGCCCGTGGTGAAGTTTGCCTTGGTAGCGCCAGGCGCGTCGCCCTGCTTCGGCTCGAGGTCGAGCAGTTCGTAGATCATGCGTGCATTGACCAGAGCCCGTTCCATGCCGACCTGCATGCGTGCCAAGCGGCGCGCCGGATCATAGGCCAGGATCAGCGCCGTGATGAAGGAGAAGACCGCGCCAGGCGGCTGCCCGAGAACCAGAGCCCGGTAACCGGAATAGGCGATGACGGAGGTGACGGCGAAGCCGGCCAGCATGTCGGAAATCGGCGACAGCCGTTCGGAGACGCGGGCAATCTTGTTCGAGCGCTGTTCGGCGTCGCTGGCGAGCTTGCCGATGCGGCTGGACAGTTCGTCCTCCATGGTGAAGGCCTTGACGATGGCGATGCCTTGCGTGGCTTCCTGCACGGCGCCGATCAGGCGCGAATTGATCAGCACGGATTCGCGGGTAATGCGCCGCACGCGACGGGTGAGGTAGACGACGGCCCAGATCAGCGGCGGTCCGATCAGCAGCGAACTGAGCGACAGGACCGGATCCTGGTAGACCATGACGCCGAGCAGGCCGATCAGCGTCACCGCGTCGCGGGTGATCGAGGTCAGCGTCAACGACAGGAGGTCGCGGATGCCGCCGACGTTTTCGTTGACCTGCGCCGCCAGCCGGCCGGAGCGTGTATCATTGAAGAAGCCGACGCCGAGCTTCATCAGGTGATCGAAAATGCGCTTCTGGTAGCGCGCCACCAGATTGTTGCCGATCTTGGCCAGCGCCACCGCCTGGCCATAGCCGGCAAAGCCGCGCAGCAGGAAGGCCGCCATGAAGCCTGCGCAGATCCACACGATCGCGTCGCCACGCCGTTCGTAGAAGATCTGGTTGACCATCGGGGCCATGATCCAGGCCGTGAAGGCGGTCGTGCCCGAAACGATCAGCGAGCAGGTGATGACCATCACATAAGTCCAGCGATAGTCGTGGCTGTTCTCAGCGAGAATGCGGCGCAGCACCGCTGTGACCTCGCCGGGCCGGGCTTTCAGCTTGTTTGGAGTTTGAAGTGTCAAATCAGAGGGCTTTGTCGGTTTCGCTTCCCGTGGCCGGGCAATTCGGCACCCCTATTACCGCCAAGCAGCCGGCTTGCCTATGCCTTGGGGTGACTAACTTCGTCGCGCCAGCGCCGGCCCGATGTCTGGACGCCGAACAGCGAGGGGTTCCTGGCATAGGCGGCAAGGCCGAGAAGGGCAGCCAGCGGATGGGTGATGACATAGACCGGCATGGTGCGCATCAGCGCGCTGTGCGGCGCCTTGTCCTCGAAGGCGGCGCGGAAATTGCCTTGCTTCAGCGCCGGCACGATCTTTTGCGCGATGCCGCCGGTTAGGAACACGCCGCCCCGGCTCATGAACACCAGCGCCAGGTCGCCGGCGGTGCGGCCGAGGCAGGTGACGAAGGTCTCGAGGGCTTCCTGCGCCACCGGATCGGTCTTGGCCAGCGCCGCACCGGTGACTTCGGCCGGCGTGGTGAAGGGCGACGGCTTTCCATCCGCCCTGGCCACCGCCCGGTAGACGTTGACGAGACCGCGTCCGCACAGGATCTGTTCGCCCGAAATGCGGCCCTCGAGCTTCTCGATATGCGGGAAGACCTCGAAATCGCGCGGCGTGCGCGGCCCGATGTCCATATGGCCGCCTTCGCCGGGCACCGGGATCCAGTGATGCAGCGCGTGGACCAGCCCGGCGACACCGAGCCCGGTCCCGGGGCCAAGCACGACGCGGCCGGCATTGGGCTCCGGCGTGCCGCCGCCGATCTTTTCCATATGCTCTTCGCCAAGCGCCACGACGGCCAGCGCCTGCGCCTCGAAATCGTTGAGCACGACGATGTCGCTCAGCCCAAGATTGGCGAACATCTGCCTCGGCTTGACCACCCAGGGACAGTTGGTGAGCTCGATCTCATCGCCGTCGACCGGGCCGGCCACGGCCAGCACCGCCGAATTTGGCCGGACCGACGAGCGGTCGAGCACCGCCGCCTGGATCGCCTCGTCGATGGTGTTGTAATTGGCGGTCTGGACGATGATCGGCTCGCCGGCCTCGGAATTGGCGTCGAGCACGATCGAAAACCGCGCATTGGTGCCGCCGATATCGCCGATCAGGATCGGAAACCGCAGCAAAGTCTCGTCATCGCCCGTGCTTGGCATGCTCTCGTCCGTCCCCGGCGCCCGCGACGGCGTTTCGCCGTTCCTGCGTTGACTAGCGCATGAGTTTGAAAAGGGAAACGGTTTTCGGGCCTGGTGGCGCGCAGGGAGAGGTTCTGCGGCCAAACGGCCACTGTTTCATGAAAACGGGGGCTAAACCGATTGAGCCTGCGGGTGGCGCGCCAATCACTTCGCTGGCGGCCGTGGCCGCGGCACCGGTACGCCGACCTCGGGCGTCGCGGTGAAGGCGTTCACCGCGCTTGGCAGGCCGGCGGTGCCGCTTGCCGTGACGGCGGGCAGCGACGGCGCTTCCGGCTCAGGCACCGCCACCGCGACCGGCACGGCGTCGCCGTGATAGGTCGCGGCCTCGGCCGAGGCAGGCCCCGGCGCGTCGAGCACCGCGCGGCATTCCTTGGGCAGGTTGGCCATCGTCATCAGGTCACGTGCCTTGGGCGCATCCGGGTTCTTGTTCGGCCGCCACGGCTCCTGCGTGAACCACCAGGCCAGCGGCTTGCCGCAGCCATCATCCTCCGGCGTTGCTTCCTGCGCCTTGCAATTGGGCGAGCCCGGCTGGCAGCCGATGCGCATGTGGAAATGGTAGTCGTGGCCCCAGAACGGCCTGATCTTGCGTAGCCACGAGCGGTCACCCTTGACCGTGTCGCAGAGCTTTTTCTTGATGCCGGGATTGACCAGGATGCGCTCGACCTCCGGATAGCTCGCCGCGCGCTTCAAAAGCCGCGTGTGCGCCGGCGTCCAAAGCGCGTCTTTCACAAGATGCGTCTTGTCGTCGACCATCAAGGTGGCGCTCATGGTCTCGCGCTGCGCCCTGGTCATGGTGCGGTCGGGCATCGGCGTCAGCCAGATGTCGGCGTCGAGCCCGATCTGGTGCGAGGCATGACCTGATAGCATCGGGCCGCCGCGTGGCTGCGCGATGTCGCCGATCAACAGGCCCGGCCAACCGTCGGCGACGGCGTCGCGCGACAATCTCTCGATCAGCGCGATCATCGCCGGATGGCCCCAGCGGCGGTTGCGCGAAGGCCGCATCACCTGCCAGGTCGGACCATCCATGGGAATGGCGACGCCGCCGGCAAAACAGCCCTTGGAATAGAAGCCGAAGGATTGCGGGGCGGTGGCCGTCGGCAGCTTCTCGGCGCCGAACAGGTCTTTCGCCCGTTCCTCGGCCGCTGCCGGCTGCGCGGCCAGGCCTGCCAGAGCCAGCGCTGCCGCCAATACCGCATTTCTGGCGCCAAGCGGCCGCATCGATGATTTCATGAACCGCACCCCCGTGCCTGCAATCGCCGAATCATACCACGCCAAGCGCCACGCTTCGATCATCCTATCCCTTCACGCCGCTCATCGGGCTGCGCGGTGCACCGTCACGCCAGTCGCCGCTTGCCCACATATGGTCGAAAGCGGCGCGATAGTCGGGAAAGCGAAACCGATAGCCCGCCGCCTTGATCGCCGCATTGGCGACCCGCTTGTTCTCGCCATAGAAGGATCGCGCCATGGGCGAAAGTTGGGCGCTGTCGAAGGGAATTTCGGGCGGCGGCTCAACGCTCATCAGATGTGCGGCGTAGGCGACGACATCCTGCGGCGGCGCCGGCTCATCGTCGGTGACGTTGAAGATGCCGCCTCTATTGCCGCTGATCAGATGCCACAGCGCGCCTGATATGTCGTCGCAATGGATGCGGTTGAACACCTGGTCCGGCTTGACCAGCCGCCTGGCAGTGCCGTTCTCCAGATTGACCAGCGCGTTGCGGCCGGGACCGTAAATGCCGGACAGCCGCAGGATCGCCACTGGGCGCCCGATGTCCTCGCCAAGCCTCTGCCAGGCCCGCTCGGCCTCGACCCGCATGACCGAGCGCTTCGACACCGGCCGGCAGGCGGCCGTCTCGTCGACCCAGGCGCCGCCATGATCCCCATAGACGCCAACGGTCGAGAGATAGCCTATCCATTCCAGCGCCGGCATCCCTGCGATTGCCTGGCGAGCGGCATTCAACACCGGATCGCCGGCTTCTTCCGGACCGACCGAAACCACCAGATGCGTGGTTTTCTCCAGCGCAGCGCCGATTTCGTTCGTCAACTTGCCGTCGAACAGCAGTGGGACGATGCCGGCCTGGCGCAGCGCTTCGAATTTTTCCTCGGAGCGTGTCGTGCCGAAGATGCTGGCGGTTCCCCTATTGGCGCGGGCAAATGCCTTTCCGGAATAACCGGCACCGAAAATGAAGACCTGTTTTCCGCTCATGCATGTGCCCTGCTTGGCCGCGCCAGGCGCCATTCCTCGCGCACCGCCGCGTCGTCCTCACTGTTCAAGCCGTTCGCGGCCCGTTCGGCATATTCGGTTTCCGGCACCAGCCGCGCCAGCGCCCATATTGCCGCGCCCCGCACCAGGGGAGAAGCATCGCCGAGCAGGTCCCGGACGACGCCGGCAAGCGCGCCATCGCCGGAATTGCCGGCGGCGATCAGCACGTTGCGGACGAAACGGTCGCGGCCGATGCGTTTGATCGGCGAACCGGAGAAGAAGGCGCGGAAGCCAGCATCATCGAGGGCCAAGAGATCGGCGAGCGGCGGCTCGCGCAGATCGTCGCGCGCGGCGAGCTTGGCCTCGGACGCGGTGCGGGCGAATTTGTTCCAAGGACAGGCGGCGAGGCAGTCGTCGCAGCCATAGATGCGGTTGCCGATCTTTTCCCGAAATTCATGCGGGATCGGCCCCTTGTTCTCGATGGTGAGATAGGAGATGCAGCGCCGCGCATCGAGCCTGTAGGGCGCGGGGAACGCGTCGGTCGGGCAGGCGTCGAGGCAGGCGCGGCAGGAGCCGCAATGGTCGATCTCGGGTTTGTCCGGTTCCAGTTCGGCCGTGGTGAAGATGGTGCCGAGGAACAGCCAGGAGCCGTGCTCGCGGCTGACCAGGTTGGTGTGCTTGCCTTGCCAGCCCAGCCCCGCTGCTTCCGCCAGCGGCTTTTCCATCACGGGCGCCGTGTCGACGAAGACCTTCACGTCGCCGCCGGCGCGCGCGACGATCTTGCCGGCGATCTCCTTCAGCCGGCCCTTCATGACCTCGTGATAATCGCGGTTTTTCGCGTAGACCGAGATCGCGCCGCGATCGCGCCTGGCCAGCACGTCGCGCGGATCATGATCCGGTCCGTAATTCATCGCCAGCACGATGATCGAGCGCACGTCGGGCCACAGCGTGGATGGCTCGCCGCGGCGCGCAATCGTCTCGGCGATCCAGTCCATCGAGCCGTGAAAGCCGTCGGCGACGAATTCGGCCAGGCGCGCCGGCGCCAGCGGGATGGCATCCGGGGTGGTGACGGCGACCGCGTCGAAGCCGGCGCGCCGCGCCTCCGCGTCGATCAGCGCGCGCAGTTTCGACGCGTCAGAAGTCGAGATCCGCATAGTGCGATACCGGCGACAGGCCGCGCACGCGGTCGGTCAGGAGCGGCCGGAAGGAGGGCCGCGACTTCACCCGCGTGTACCATTCGCGCGCGGCGGGGTGTTCGCGCCAGTCGATCTCGCCGAGATAGTCGAGCACCGACAGCGTCGCGGCGGCCGCCAGATCGGCATAGGTGACCCTGCCGCCGGCCAGCCAATGACGGGTGCCCGCCAGCCAGTTGGTGTATTTCATGTGCTGGCGGATGTTGGCGCGCGCGGCGCGGATGGCGCCTGAATCGGGCGAGCCGCCGCCCGCCGTTTCCGGCATCACCGGCTTCAGCACGCGTTCGCGCACCAGATGGCGCGTCACTTCGCTTTCGGCCTTGTTGAGATACCAGTCGATCAGCCGGCGGATTTCGGCGCGCTGCATCGGATCCTCGGCGAACAGCCGCTTGTCGCGCTTGAGCACGCCGCGCGTCTCGTCGAGATATTCGGAAATCACCGTCGCGCCGATGATCGGCACGTCACCTTCGGCCAGCAGGATCGGCAGTGTGCCGGCCGGGTTCAGCGCCAAGAACTCCTTGCGCCGCGTCCACGGCTTTTCCTCGATCAGCGCCAGCTCCTCGCCATACTCGCCAAAGGCGAGGCGGACGAAGCGGCAGGTAGCGAACATGGGATGGTGGAAAAGCGTCAGCATGGTTCCGCGATGATAAAGCGCACTGGTGTCGTTCAGAATCCGGAATTCGCGCGTCGCGCTCGTTCCAGGTATGGCGAATTCCGGATTGCCACACTGGCGAATCGCAGGGCGCACCGGTAAGTCTTGGCCGCCCGGCTAGCGGGCCGTCAGGGGTGTTGCGACCTATAGGGGGACTTCGGCGCCATGACAAGCAAGCCATTCTGTTAGCCGTCACGCCAACGCCGAGGTAGAAATGGAAAGCCAGACCATCGTCGAAGCCCTGCTGCTTGGCCTGCTGGAGGGATTGACCGAATTCATCCCGGTGTCCTCGACCGGCCACATCCTGCTCGCCGGCCATTTCCTCGGGTTCCAGTCGACCGGCAAGGCCTTCGAGATCCTGATCCAGCTCGGCGCCATCCTGGCCATCCTCAGCGTCTATTTCCGGCGCCTGTGGCAGATGCTGCTCGATCTGCCGCATGACCGGCTGACGCGGCATTTCGTCATCGGCATCCTCATCGCCTTCCTGCCGGCGGCGATCATCGGCGCGCTGGCGCATGATTTCATCAAGACGGTGCTGTTCGAATCACCCCGACTGATCTGCATCATGCTGATCATCGGCGGCGTCGTGCTGCTGGTCGTCGACCGCATGAACCTCAAGCCGGTCTATCGCGACGTCGAGCGGTTCCCGACCAGACTCTACCTGCAGATCGGCCTGTTCCAGTGCCTGTCGCTGATCCCCGGCACGTCGCGTTCGGGTTCGACCATCGTCGGCGCGCTGCTTCTGGGTGTAGACAAGCGGGCGGCGGCGGAATTTTCCTTCTTCCTCGCCATCCCGACCATGGTCGGCGCCTTCGCCTTCGACCTGTTCAAGAACCGCAACGTGCTGACCTCGGCCGATCTGCCGATCATCGCCATCGGCTTCGTCGCCGCTTTCGTCACGGCCTTGGTCGTGGTGCGCTACCTGCTCGACTACGTCTCGCGCAACGGCTACTCGCTGTTCGGCTGGTGGCGCCTGGTGGTGGGGATCGTCGGGCTGGTGGCGTTGATGATCTGGGGCTGAACGTGCGTTGTTGCAGGCCCCTCACCGGGATTGCCAACCGAATTGAGAGGGGCAATTCGGGGCAACCCGACCTCTCCCCTAGCGGCCGGATGAGGGGGCTGCCTCGCACGGATTTCTGTCAACTCCTTCCGTAAAACGCATTCGGGACATGCACCGGCCAGCGCCACGGCAGCACGGCGACCATGTCGAAGCGCATCGACAGCCTGCCATAGTCGGGCTGGCGGGACAGCCAAATATCGGCAGCACCCTCGATGCGGCGCTCCGATTCGTGACCGATCGCCTCCATGGCCTCTATCAGCGTGCGGCGCGCCTTGACCTCGACGAACAGGACGAGGTCGCCGCGCCGCGCAATCAGGTCGATCTCGCCGAAGCGGGTGCGGTGGCGGCGCGCGAGAATCCGGTAGCCCTTCAACATCAGCGCGGCCGCCGCCAGCCATTCGCCGCGATGGCCGCGCCGGTAGGCCTTTTGGCGGCTGGCGCTCGGGCGCTCAGCCACCGCTGGTTTCTCGTTGCTCGGCCATGACTTTTGGACAAACGGAACCGTTTGTCCGAGAAAACCGGTTTCCGCTTTTCGCGATCATGGTCTGTCCTTGAGCTCGAGCAGCCGCCGATATAGCGCCTGCTTCTGGCCGCCGGTCATTTTCGCCGCTTCCGCCGCCGCCTTGGAGGCGGGCATTTCAGCGGCGAGCGACAAGAGCAGGCGATCGATGTCTTCAGGTTCGTCGGCCTTGGCCTCGGCGGCGCCGACGCAGACGACGATCTCGCCCCTGGGCGTATCGGCCCCCGCGTAGTGGTCGGCGAGCGCCCGCAGCGTGCCGGTGCGCATCTCCTCGAACGTCTTGGTCAATTCGCGGCCAATGGCGGCCTTGCGCTCGCCGCCGAGCGCCTCGACCATGGCGCCGAGCGACTCGGCCAGCCGGCGCGGCGATTCGAAGAAGATCAGCGTCGCCGGCACGGCTCTCAGGGCCTCCAGCCGGGCCAGCCGTTGTCCCGATTTAACGGGCAGGAAGCCGGCGAACAGGAAAGCGTCCGACGGCAGGCCCGACGCCGTCAGGGCGGCAAGCGGCGCCGAGGGGCCGGGGATCGGCACGACGCGGATGCCGTGGTCGAGCGCCTCGCCGACCAGCCGGTAGCCGGGATCGGAGACCAGCGGCGTGCCGGCATCCGAGATCAGCGCCACGCTCTGGCCGGCTTCGAGTGCGGCGATCAGCTTCGGCCCGGCCTCGCCCGCATTGTGTTCATGATAGGCCGTGGTGCGCCGGCGGATGCCGTAGCGGTCGAGCAGCACGCGCGACACGCGCGTGTCCTCGCAGGCGACGATGTCGGCGGCGGCCAGCGTCTCCAGCGCGCGCAGCGTGATGTCGGCGAGGTTGCCGATAGGCGTCGCCACCAGATAGAGCGCCGGATCGAGCGGACGGGCCGCGATCTCGGTCTGCCCGACCACATAGCTGCGCTTGCCCGTTTCGCCAGTCACCGATGCCGTCTCCGTTCAGCCCTGTTTGGCCTGCCAAACCCATTTGGCATGGCTGGCGCCGGCTTGCAAAACTCACACCGATGTAAGGCAGTCGCCATTCCTTCGCCACAGTAGGGAACGAAACCGGTTTTGGCAGATTTAGCCCCTGATTCCCAAGGGAGGACAGGATGGACAGCCTGACGATACAGGACGCTTTCGAGCCCTACTATGCCGGCCGCGGCCGAATTGCCGCACGCCAGGACAAGCGGCTGCCAGCCCGGGACGACACCAGCCTGACCAAGCAGGCCGCGATTGCCTTGCCGACGGATGTCAGGCTTTCCGACAACAAACCCGACAGCACGACGGAGCACTGACCGGACGATGCCCAATCGCTTCGATATTTTCATCACCCGTCTCGAAACGAAAAACGCGCGCCACGGCGTGCCGCTATCTCCCATAGGCGACCAGCACCGAGGGCGCCGCGACAAGGACGACGCCAAGCCGGTGCGCTCCGGAGAGTCCCACGCCGAGAAGGATCGCGGAAAGCATCGCCACAAACACGACGCCTGATCCGGTTCAGATCGGCGAGACGACAGTTCATCGTCGTGGGCGGAGCAAGGCGCGACGCAGCGCATGCCCGCGAGCAACACGGGCCTCGGTCAGCCGAAAGGCACTCAGCCCCCCAGCGCCCGATCCAGATCGGCGATCAGATCGTCGCCATCCTCGATCCCCGCCGACAGCCGTACCAGCGAATCCGATATGCCGATCTCCGCCCGCTTCTCGGCGGGAATGGAGCCATGCGTCATCAGCGCCGGGTGCTCGATCAGGCTCTCCACCCCGCCAAGACTTTCGGCCAGCGTGAACAGCTGCGTGCGTTCGAGAAAGCGTTTGGTGCCGGCAAGATCGCGATCGAGCACAGCCGTGATCATGCCGCCGAAGGCATGCATCTGCTGGACCGCGATGGCGTGCTGGGGATGGCTGGCGAGGCCGGGATAGATGACGCGGCGCACATCTTTTCGCGCTTCCAGCCACTGCGCGATCTTCAGGCCGTTGGTGGAATGACGCTCCATCCTCAGCGCCAGGGTCTTCAAACCGCGCAACGCCAGAAAACTGTCGAACGGGCCCGATATGGCGCCGATGGCGTTCTGCAGGAATTTCAGCCGGTCGGCCAGATCCTTGTTGTCGCCGACCACGGCGACGCCGCCGACCATGTCGGAATGGCCGTTCAGATATTTCGTCGTCGAATGGACCACGATGTCGATGCCGAGCTCCAGCGGCCGCTGGATGTAGGGGCTGCAGAAGGTGTTGTCGGCGACGGACAAGATCCCCTTGCGCTTCGCCAACGCCGCGACGCCTTCGAGATCGACGATGCGCAGCAATGGATTGGTCGGCGTCTCGACCCAAAGCATTTTTGTTTCCGGCCGGATCGCGGCTTCAACCGCGGCCAGATTGGTGAAATCGACGAAAGAAATCCGCAGATTGGCCGAGCGCTTGCGCACCCGCTCCATCAGCCGGAACGAGCCGCCATAAATGTCGTCGGTGGCGACGATATGCGCGCCGGAATCGAGCAATTCGAGCACCGTGGCGATCGACGCCAGGCCGGAAGCGAATGCGAAAGCCGCCGAGCCGCTTTCGAGATCGGCCACGGCGCGCTCGAAGGCGAAGCGCGTCGGGTTCTGGCTGCGGGCATATTCGAAACCCTTGTGCAAGCCGGGCGACTGCTGGCCATAGGTCGAGGTGGCGTAGATCGGCACCATCACCGCACCGGTGAGCGGGTCGTGGCTCTGGCCGCCATGGATGGTGCGCGTCGAAAACGCCAGGCGGTTCTTTCCGGATGTTGTCATCGTGCGCGCCTCAGATGGTTGATCAGGTCGATGCGGGTAATCAGGCCGACGAACTCGTCGCCGTCGAAGATGATGGCAACCTCGTTGCGGTCGAACACCGGCAGCAGCGCGTCCAGCGTCTGGCTGGCCTGCAGCGTGTGCAGGTTCGAGGTCATGGCTGTGCGCACCGGGCCGTTGAAGCGCTCCCAGCGCCCGTCATAGGGGCCGTCGACATGGGCAAGGATGTCGCTCTCGTCGACGATGCCGACGAGTTTGCCGTTGTCGAGCACCGGCAGTTGCGAGACATCGGAGCGGCGCATGCGTCCATAGGCGTTGAGCAGGCTCTCGTCCGGCCCGACATAGACAGTGTCGCCGGTACGGTGAGTGCGCATCACGAGGTCACGCAGGTCGCCATGCTGTTCGTGTTCGGCCAGTCCCTGTTCCGCCAGCCAGAAATCGTCGAACACTTTTGACAGGTACTTGTTGCCGCTGTCGCAGACGAAGGTGACGACGCGCTTGGGCACCGTCTGTTCGCGGCAATAGCGCAGCGCCGCCGATAGCAGCGTCCCGGAGGAAGAACCGGCCAGGATGCCTTCCCGGGACAACAGATCCCGCACCGCCAGCATGCTCTGCTTGTCCGTGATGGAATAGGCCTTCTTGACCAAAGACAGATCGGCATTGGGCGGCACGAAATCCTCGCCGATACCTTCCACGGTCCAGCTTCCCGCCTCTTCCATCTTGCCGGTCTTGATCAGCGGCGCCAGCACCGAGCCGACCGGATCGGCCAGCACCATCTCCGTCTTCGGCGACACCTCGGCGAAGTAGCGGCCAAGCCCGGTCAGCGTGCCGCCCGAGCCGACGCCGACCACCACCGCGTCGACATCCCCGTCAAGCTGCGAGAAAATCTCCGGGCCGGTGGTCGTCTGATGCGCCAGCGGGTTGGCCGGATTGGCGAACTGGTTGGCGTAGAAGGCGCCGGGCAGTTCGGCGGCGATTTTTTCCGCCATGTCCTGGTAATATTCGGCATGGCCCTTGCCGACATCGGAACGCGTCATGCGCACTTCCGCGCCGAGCGCGCGCAGATGCTGGATTTTCTCGCGCGACATCTTGTCGGGCACGACCAGGATGATGCGGTAACCCTTGGGAATGCCGACCTGGGCGAGGCCAAGGCCGGTATTGCCGGCTGTCGCCTCGACGATGGTGCCGCCGGGCTTCAGCTTGCCCTGTTTTTCGGCCGCTGCGATCATCGACAGCGCGATACGGTCCTTGATCGAGCCGCCAGGGTTCTGGCTCTCGAGCTTGATGAACAGCCGGCATTTTCCGGTGTCGAACTTGGTCAGCTCGACGATGGGCGTCTGCCCGATCAGATCGAGCAACGACGCATAGGGCGGCCGGAGGCGCGAGAGCGCCCTATCCGAGGAGGCACTGTCGGCCGTGGTTTTTCTATGCTCACTCATGTCGGAGCCTCCATGGGTCAACCCTAGCGTCTTTTCCAGCCGATCGCAGTTGGAAAGAAGATAGATCGTGCCAATCCGGTGGCCAGACGGGGAATGAAATTCCATGGGGCCGTCATCCAGGCGAGGCGAGGCGGTGCCGACCGAAACGCCAGCGAGACAGCGCCAAGCCGTCGGACTGGACGGCGGCATGATCCGGTCCAGCGAAGGCGTCGCAACCTGATCACCGGCCAGCAGAATTTTTCCGGCGCCGAGACCGCGCGCGCCGTGTGTGAGGCATTTGGGCTGAACGCCATCCCTCCGGCTGGTAGCTGGAGGGACTTCAGTCTTAGTTGAGCAATAGCTAATATATATGTAGCTTGGTCGTGCGGGGGACGATCCCAATCGAAGCCTAACCCGCGATGGCCGGTGCGATCTGCTTCCAACCCAAGCATCCCCGCACCGGCCATTCTTTTGGTCCGAGGGCATAGGAAAGCACTGGCTCGAAACCGGGCTGAGGAGGCATTGGGTCACTCGACGGAAGGAAGATCGCGCCTTTTGGCAGGCCGATTCGCATCCCCATTACCGCGGTCCATATCAAGCCACGTATATCTCGATTGACTAAAGTAATGGAACGTCCAATGGACAAGCACGGAACGTTCGAAGACCCCTCGGACCAAGGCCTGCTAGCGCGCAAGACTTTAGTCCTGCCGTTTTATAGTTAAGAACGGAAGTTGTTCAGACCGATATAGGGCCGCTCAGGACGAATACCAGACTACGCCCAGCCGAATATGGTGCGATCACGGAAGACGCTCGCGGCTTAAGGCGGGCACCACTTGCCAAAGACAATCGCCGCCTGGGATTGTCTACCCCAGCAACCGCTTGCTCAGCCTGGCGCACTGGACTCGGATATCGGGAATGGCGTCGATCTCGAAGAAGGTGCCGCGCGTCAGCGGGCCGACGGCGAGAATTTTTCGCGAAACGGTGCCATCGGCGGCGATGATCTCGCAATTGGCCGAGACGTCGAGGCCGATGCGCAGCGGGTCCGGCCGCGCCAGGCCGCGGTCGACCAGCGAGCGCACCACGCTGTTCGACGAGGTCGAGATGTCGCGCACGATACCGGAGCAATCATAGATGCGGGCGACGCCGAATGTTTCGAGGCGCTGGGTGTGGCGCGACTGGACCTCCACCGCGAAACCGTCGCCCGGCGTGACGGCGACGACGCGCCCGGCGAGCGGCCGGATGCGGCCCGATTGCACGGCCTCCGTCACCCTGGCGTAGACCTCCGGTGCCATGCGGTGACGATGGATGTCCCACCAGGCCTTGGTGTGCTCGACAAAGCGGCGCTTGGCCGAGGCCGGCCAGTTCTGCCAGATCTTCTGGTTGAAGGGGCGCAGGCCGTCCACCACGTCGCGCCAGTCGACGCCGGCCTTCTGGTTCTGACGGATGAGGTCGCGGAACCAGCCGACGAAATAGGAGAGCTGGGTGCCGAGCGGGATGTCGGCGACGTCGAGCTTGATCGGATTGCCCTTGCGGTGCGGCGAGGGCAGCAGGCCGCGCCGCGACACCGCGATGATGTCGCCGCGATGGCCGCGCTGCTCCAGGGAAAGGAATGCATCGACCATGCTCAAGCCCGTGCCCAGCACCAGGATCCGGCTGTCTGGATCGAGCGCGGTGTCGGCTTCCGAGCCCATCCGGATCGCGTGGCCCTGCGCGGGCTGTTCGTCATGGCCGGTGGCGAGCACGGCAAGATGGGCGACCACGCTGGTGCCGTTGGCGAGCGCCACCTCGACCCCGGACGCCGTCGGCGTGATCGACAGGCTCTCCTCGCGGATCAGGCGCAGCCGGCCGGTCTCGCGCTCGCGCGTTTCCAGGTCGTCGAGCAATTCCTTGAGATAACGCGCATAGAGGCTGCGCGGCGCATAGACCGGAGCCTGTTCCGGTGTCGCAAGCCCCCGCTCCAGCAGCCAGCGCCAGAAATTGCCGGGATCGTCGGCATAGGCGCTCATGCCTGCGGCGCTGACATTCAGCACATGCGCCGACAGCAGCGTCGAATAGGCAATGCCCTGGCCAAAATGCGGGCGTTTTTCGATCAATGTGACGCGCAGGTCCGGATTGGGCGATTTGAGCAGATGCGCGGCCAGCACGACGCCGCTGGCGCCGCCGCCGACGATGATGATGGAACGGGTCGGGTTGGTTCGCCCGGTCATGCGCAAGCGAGCCCCATGCGAAGTGCCGGCTTCAGGCCTGGACCTTCACCGCGACCGACAGGTCGTTCCGCACCACCGGCAGGTCGTCCCTCGCGACCGGGAGGTCGTCGGCAATGTCGCGCATCTCGGCGAGGCTGCGCTGGTCGAGCACCTCGGCGATCGCCTGCCGGACTTCCAGCATCAGATGTCGGACTTGGCATGTCGCCTCGTTGCAGTCTTCACAGCGCTGATACTGTGTGCGGCTGGCGCAGGGGATCGGAGCCAGCGGCCCGTCGAGGACGCGCACGACGTGGCCGACCTTGATCTCGTCGGCGGGCCGGGCCAGGCGATAGCCGCCCTCCTTGCCCTTCCGGCTCTGGACGAAGCCGGCATTGCGCAGCTCGCCCAGTATAGCGTCGAGGAATTTCTTCGGGATGTTGTTGCCGGTCGCGATATCGCCGACGAAGGCGAGCCGTCCGGCCGGCATGTGCGCGAGATGGACGAGCGCCTTGAGGCCGTACTTGCCTTTTTTGGTGAGCATGAACCGAACGTTTCTCTGTCGTGCGATGGCCTTAGGCCATCCGTTGCGAAACGCCTCGCGTGCCTCCCCGCCGCGCCGAAGCCTCCATGACACATAAATTCCAGTGACATGATATACAAGCCAATTGCGGTTGATCTTGCTTGATTTTCAACTCGTTGCGGCGATTTTAGGCCCGCCTTGTGATTTCGAGGACACAGACGCCAGGGTTGCTCGCATGACGGCCCGCGGCTGGGAACCGACGACGCCAGCGATCTCCACCATACGCTTGGGATGGCCTGTCATCGGCACCTCGCTCCTATGTTCATAAGGTTACTATACTTAAGTGCCGGCACGTGGAACCTCATTCTAAATTCCGTGCCATTCGAAGCATTAGTTGCTGGAGATCGGGAAAACCCGGAATTCTGGTTTGAACCTCTCTGTATCTGCAACGGTCGAGGTCGAGCCCTCGGGCAAAGTTGATGGGCTCGCCGCTCTTGGACGACGGCAACCGTCACTTCCGCCGTGGCGGCCCGCCGCCAGTGGCTTTTTTCCAACAAGCTCTCCTTCCTTGGAAGGATTTAACTCTACAAGAACCATGGAATTAGCGAACTATGGACATGCAATCCGGTTTTCCCTTTTCATGGAGCCCTTTGATGCCCACCATTTCGCGACGCATTCTCCTTCTGTCGTCGGCCGCCCTCGCCGGCGCCGCCTTCCTCAGCCCGGCGGTCGCCGAAGACCTGAAGATCACCATCGGCTACCAGACGGTGGTCGAACCCTCGAAAGTGCCGCAGGCCGACGGCGCCTATGAAAAGGCGACCAAGGCCAGCATCGACTGGCGCAAATTCGATTCCGGCGCCGATGTCATCGCCGCGGTCGCCTCTGGCTCGGTCGATATCGGCTATGTCGGCTCGAGCCCGCTGGCGGCCGCCGCCAGCCGCGAACTGCCGATCCAGACCATTTTCGTCGTCGGCCTGATCGGGCAATCCGAGGCGCTGGTCGCCCGCAACGGCGCCGGCATCGAGAAGGTCGCAGACCTCGCCGGCAAGAAGGTCGCCGTGCCGTTCGTGTCGACGACGCATTACAGCCTGCTTGCCGCGCTCAAGCACGAGAATGTCGATCCGAAATCGGTCCAGATCCTCAACCTGCGGCCGCCGGAAATCGCCGCCGCCTTCGCGCGCGGCGACATCGACGCCGCCTATGTCTGGGACCCAGCGCTGGGCCAGATCAAGACATCCGGCAAGGTGGTGCTGGATTCCTCGCAGGTCGCCGCCTGGGGCGCGCCAACCTTCGACGCCTGGATCGTGCGCACCGACTTCGCCGAGAAGAACCCGGAAGCCGTGCGCGACTTCGTCAAGGTGACGGGCACCGCCTATGCGGACTATCTCGCCAAGCCCGACGCCTGGTCGGTGTCGTCGTCGCAGGCCGTCGCGATCGCCAAGCTCACCGGCGCCAAGCTGGAAGAGGTGCCGGAGCTGCTCAAGGGTTATGTCTTCCCCACCCTGGAAGAGCAGGCATCCGGGAAGTTCCTCGGCGGCGGTACGGTCAGTGCGATCGCGGCGGCATCCGCCTTCCTCAAGGAGCAAGGCAAGGTCGACGCGGTGCTGCCGGACTATTCGAAATACGTCACTTCGAAATACGTCACCGAGGCGCTGGCCTCGAACTGACGCCTCGCACACGCGGCTCTCCTTCCCTGACGCCGCGTGTTGCCTGTCTCGAAGCCGCAGACGAGGCGCGGTTTTGGGGCCGGCGGATATTCTTCCAATCGGCGAGGGCCCATGCCGCATCTCGTGCTCGACAAGATCTCCATCCACTATGACGGCCAGCCGGCACCCGCCGTCGAGCACGTGTCGATCGGCGTTGCCAAGAACGATTTCGTCGTCCTTGTCGGCCGCTCCGGCTGCGGCAAGACCTCGCTGCTCAACGTCGCCGCCGGCCTGGTCATACCGGCGCGCGGCAGTGCCACGGTCAATGGCAAGCCGATCACCGGGCCCGGTTCGGACCGGGCCGTGGTGTTCCAGAACGATGCGCTGTTTCCGTGGCTCACGGCGCGCGAGAACGTCGCCTTCGCGCTCAGGCTGCGCGGAGCGAGGCCAGCCGAACGGGCGCGCCGCGCCGATGAACTGTTGGCGCTGGTCAAGCTCGCTGAAGCCGGCGACAAACGCATCTGGGAGCTGTCCGGCGGCATGCGCCAGCGTGTCGGCCTTGCCCGGGCGCTCGCCGCCGAACCCGAATTCCTGCTGCTCGACGAGCCGCTCGGCGCGCTCGACGCGCTGACGCGCGAGCGCATGCAGACGACGCTGCTCGACCTTTGGACGGCAAGCCATGCCGGCGTGCTGATGGTGACGCACGGCATCGAGGAGGCGCTGGTGCTCGCCACCCGCATCGTCGTGCTGGCGCCCGGCCCGGGCCGCGTGGTGCGAACCTTCGAGCCGAGCTTCTCCAGGCGTTACGCGGCAGGCGAGCCCATTCGCGCCATCAAGGCCGATCCGGCCTTCGCGGCGGCGCGCGGCGAACTGACCGACGCGATCTTCGAGGGAGAGGCGGCATGACAATTTCCTCCTACACCGAACGGCCCGGTTCAAGGACAGACGAAACCGACGGCCTGTCGGTGCCCTGGTCGAGGCCACGGGCGAAACGGACGGGCGTTTCGGCCCGCATGGTCAGCGCCGCCACCATCCTGGCGGTGCTCGCGCTCTGGACACTGTCGGCCCGCCTGCAACTGGTGTCGCCGGTGTTCCTGCCCTCGCCGCTTGCCGTGTGGAACAAGTTCATCGTGGTTATCAGCGACGGCTTCGTCGACGCGACGCTGCCGCAGCATGTCGTCGCCAGTCTGGGCCGCGTCTTTGCCGCGCTGGTCGCCGCCATCCTGGTCGGCGTGCCGGTGGGGCTCGCCATAGGCATCAGCACGGTGGGGCGCGGCATCTTCGATCCGCTGCTCGAATTCCTGCGGCCGATCCCGCCGCTGGCCTACCTGCCGCTGGTCATCATCTGGTTCGGCATCGGCGAGCCGTCGAAGATCCTGGTGATCGCCATCGCCATGCTAGCGCCGGTCGCGCTGTCGACCGCCTCGGGCGTCCGCGGCGTCTCGCGGGAGCGCGTCAACGCCGCGCGTTCGCTTGGTGCGACTCGACGCCAAGTGGTCCGCCACGTGATCCTGCCCAGCGCCCTGCCCTCGATCCTGACCGGCCTGCGCATCGCGCTCGGCGCCGGCTGGTCGACACTGGTCGCGGCCGAGCTGGTGGCGGCAACGCGCGGGCTTGGCTTCATGATCCAGTCGGCGGCCCAGTTCCTCGTCACCGACGTGGTGATCATGGGGATATTGGTGATCGCCGCCATCGCCTTCGTGCTCGAATTCACCATCCGCCGCATCGAGCGCGTGCTGGTCCCATGGGCGGGGCGGGAATGATCGGAAAAGGAGAATGACGATGACCCATTCCACCGCCGTGTTGTTTGCCCATGTCGGCGCCTGGCTGCTCGGCCTTGCGTCCGACGAGAACGCGGCAAGTGACGACAGCCCGCGCTCGCCGGCGCCGGTCCATCTCCGCGCCGGGCGCGATCGCCTGCCACCTCGCGACGAGAGTTTTTACTGGGCCTGGCAGTACTGGTCGCAGTGAACGCAGTCGCCACGGGCGGCGCGCTCAGCAGCGGGCGCGCTTGCTCGAAAATCAACCATGCCCACGGTTCGCCCATACCAGGCCGGCCAGGCCGACCAGCATGGCGGAAAGTCCGATATAGAGCCATTGCGATTGGCCGGTCATGAAGCTGCCGCCGACCACGCCGATCCCTTGCAGCGACCACAACGCACCGATCGCCAGCACAATCAACGCCAGCAGATTTTTGGTCAGTCTCATTGTCGGATCTCGCTTTCCCAGTCGATCGAGAGCGGCGCCACAGCCGCGATGAAAGAGCCAAAGGAAGTGGCTCGATCCCAGCGGTTTCTACTTGGAGATTAATCCCGGATCTTGTCAAACGGATCTCGGATATCGGCACGAACATCATCGATAACTGATGAAATCTGGTCCGAAAATCCCTGACAAACTGTTACCCCCTGACTCCAAACGTGTGATCTTGCCATGGAACCGCCAGATCACTGCCGCATTTCCTGCCTTATTTCCCACCTAACGGCTTGGGTCTGTCAAAAACGGAGCCATCCCCCAAATATGAAGACCACGAAACAGACCGCGCTTGTCGCGGTAACGATCGCTGCTGGCCTGATGGTCGGCGCCTCCGCCACTTCGGCAACCGCCGCCGCCGGCCAGTGTGGCCGCGCTTCCTGGTACGCGCTGCACTCGAGGACCGCATCGGGCGAGCGTATGAACCCCTCGGCGATGACCGCCGCCCACCGCACGCTGCCTTTCGGCACCAAATTGCGGGTCACCAACAAGAACAACGGCCGCAGCGTCGTCGTGCGCATCAACGATCGCGGTCCCTTCATCAAGGGCCGGGTGCTCGACCTGTCGAAAGGCGCCGCCGGCCAGCTCGGCTTCATCGGCTCCGGGCAGACCTCCGTCTGCATGGCGCGCGTCTGATCTGATCGTCTCCTGACCATGATCCCTTCCCGACCGCAGGACCATCATGGTCAGGTCGCCGCGAAAGCCTGACACATATCCTACACATTTCGGCACTGCACATTGAGCCGGCTGGGCCGGCCGTGCCGGGTTTTCAAGGCTTTCGGCGAAAGAAGCATTGGTCACGCCATGTGACGTATTGCATCGCAGCAATTAGTTGTTAACTTCCCCGCGAGACATCTAGGGCTCGGCGCTGATCGTCGTCCCTTCGGTCGCGGGGTAACGTATGTTCTACCAGCTCTACGAAATGAACCACGCGGCCCTGCAGCCGGCGCGGCTCTATGCCGACGCGGTCCGGTTGTTCTACTCCAACCCGCTCAACCCCGTTTCGCATACGCCCTGGGGCCGTTCGATCGCGGCCGGCGCCGAACTGTTCGAGCGCACCACGCGCCGCTACGGCAAGCCGCGATTCGGCCTGGCCAAGACGGTGGTCGACTGGAAGAGCGTCGCGGTCACCGAGAAGACCGTCTGGTCGAAGCCGTTCTGCAATCTCGTCCGGTTCGAGCGCGCCGTTCCCCCCGGGCGCAAGGCCGACCCGAAGCTTTTGATCGTGGCGCCGATGTCGGGCCATTATGCCACGCTGCTGCGCGGCACGGTCGAGGCGATGCTGCCCTATGCCGATGTCCATATCACCGACTGGGTCGACGCCCGCATGGTGCCGCTGGCCGATGGCAGCTTCGATCTCGACGACTATATCGACTACGTCATCGACATGCTGCACACGCTGGGTCCGGACACGCATGTGATGGCCGTGTGCCAGCCTTCCGTGCCGGTGCTTGCGGCGGTGGCGCTGATGGAGGCGAAGGGCGATCCCTTCGTGCCTTCGACGATGACCCTGATGGGCGGGCCGATCGACACCCGCCGCAACCCGACCGCCGTCAATCTGCTGGCCGAGGAAAAGGGCATCGACTGGTTCCGCGACAACGTCGTCATGCGCGCGCCCTGGCCAGTGCCGGGCTTCGGCCGCGAGGTCTATCCCGGTTTCCTGCAGCTTTCGGGCTTCATGAGCATGAACCTCGACCGCCACATCATCGCCCACAAGGAATTCTTCATGAACCTTGTGAAGCACGATGGCGACAATGCCGAAAAACACCGCGACTTCTATGACGAATATCTGGCGGTGATGGATCTGACGGCGGAGTTTTATCTGCAGACGGTGGACACGGTCTTCGTGCGCCATGCGCTGCCCAAGGGCGAGATGACGCATCGCGGCACCAGGATCGATCCGTCCGTCATACGCAACGTTGCCCTGTTCACGGTCGAGGGCGAGAACGACGACATTTCGGGTCTTGGCCAGACCAAGGCGGCGCAGGATTTGTGCGTCAACATTCCCGCCGACAAGAAGGCCCACTACATGCAGCCGGCAGTCGGCCATTACGGCGTCTTCAACGGCTCGCGCTTCCGCTCCGAGATCGTGCCGCGCATCGTCGACTTCATCACCAGCTATGGCCGCCAGAACCGCGTCGCGGTGAAGCCGAAGCTGGTCCGCACCGCCAAGCGGTAGGCGGTTTTGAAACGGAACCGGACGCGGGTCCGATTTTGTTGCACAAGTGCCGCTCTGCCTCCCCGCGGGTAACCATGCTGCAAATCAGGCCGATGTCGTAATTGACACGGAGTGTAAATCGCCCTTAACGTTTCGTTAACAACAGGGCGAGCGGGGACAATGAATTCCTCAACCATGCGAAGGCTGCGCGTATGCGCGGCAGCAGGGCTGGCGTTAACGGGGGGCTGGATGGCACCGGCCTGGGCTTCGGGCGCCATGGCGACCGGGGGCCTCACCTCGCAGCCGATCGGCCACTACGATTTCTGCAAGCAGCGTCCGGGCGAATGTTCGATCCGCCCGGCCAATCTCGCGCCGGCGGTGCTGACCGACGGGTTGATGCGCAAGCTGGTCAACGTCACCGCCAGGGTCAACGCCGCCGTCAAGCCGATGAGCGACATGGACATCTACGGCAAGGACGAGGTCTGGGCCTATCCGGACAAGGGCGTCGGCGACTGCGAGGACTATGTGCTGGAGAAGCGGCGCCAGCTGTCCCGCATGGGCATGTCGCTCGCCGATCTCCTGATAACCGTGGTCCGCAAGCCCGATGGTGAAGGCCACGCCGTGCTGACGGTGCGCACCGACGGCGGCGACTATGTGCTGGACAATTTGACCGACAAGGTCAAGTCCTGGGACCAGACCGGCTACCGCTTCCTCAAGCGCCAGGCGATCGACAACACCGGCCGCTGGGTCTCGATCCGCGGCGGCCAGCAGGTTCTGGTCGGCTCGGTGCAGTAGGGCCATAGCGGGGCACCTGCCTGAGGCGGCGCCACCCCGGCGCTGCCATACCGTTACATTCTGCACGTTGCGAAGCTCGCAGATCGCGGCATGGATCCTCGGGGCTGCGCGTCCGCTTCGCTCCCGCTCTGCCCGTGGATGATGAACCGTGGAGGTTCCGCAATCTATGGGGCTTCTGCCATTGCCGCACTGCCTTGACCCACGGCTCCCTTGGGGGCCTCCAGAAAATTTCCGCATCCCTCCGTGAACCATTTCCGTTCGCCCGGCGACACATAGCCGTGAACGATAGAAACCAAATCATGGAGACTTCAAATGACTGCTTTTCTGCGCAACACGCTTCTCGCCGTCGCCGCCGTTTCGGCGCTCACCGGATCAGCTCTGGCCGGACAGACCATTCCAAGCTGCGCCAACAGCAACCTCAACGATTTGTGGGCCGGCCGCTGTTGCGGCGAGGCCGGCGCGTCGGACTGCCTGGGCGGTGGCAATGGCGGCCAGGGCCATGGCGACCATGGTCGCGGCGGCAATGGCGGCAGCACGGCCGGCAAGAATTGATCGCACCACGGCTGCCCGCTGGCTGCTCGCCGGCGGGCACTGTCTTCTACGATCGCCGGCCCAATGCGGCGCGGATCGACGCGGTGATGCGCAGAAGCTCGGCCTCGTCGAGTTTCTCGATGGTTTCGGCCAGAAGATTGGCAAGTTCGGTGGCGGCGGGGGACAGGCCTGACGTATCGAGTTTCACCCGCGGATGCGAGGTTTCGGCCAGCCGCGCCAGCTCCTCGGCATCGTCCCAGATGATGTTGAAATAACCGATGATCTTCTGGATCAGCGTCCAGGTCGGCGCGCCGCGCCGGCCGTGCTCCAGCGCCGAGAGATAGGCGGCGCTGACGCCGATCGCCGCCGCCATGTCCTTCTGGCGGACGCCGCGCTCGGCCCGCAGCGCCCGCAGCCGCTCGCCGAACGGCGTCATGAGCGCGCCCGCCGCAGCCTGATATAAAGCGCGCCCGAGCCGCCATGGTTGCGGGCGGCATGGTCGTGGCTGGAGACCAGCGGCCGGAACGCCGGTGTCGACAGCCAGGCCGGGACGGCGCGCCGCAAGATGCCATCGCCGCCCGAGGAAGACCCCTTGCCGGTGATGACCAGCACATAGCGGACGCCGCCGGCATGCGCCCGGTGCAGGAACGAGAACAGCAGCGAATAGGCCTCGTCCTGCGTCATGCCGTGCAGGTCGACGCGGCCCTCGATCGGCAGCCGGCCTTTTTGCAGCTTGTCCAGCGTCGGCTCGTCGAGCCGGTGCGTGACATGCTGGATTTTCGGTTTTGCAACAGCCGTCGCGTTGGCGGCGGGCTGGACCGGCTGCGCCGGCGCCGGCCTGGCATCGACGGCCATGTCCGGAATGTCGACCGCGGCGCGGCCCTTGAGCGGCTTGGCGGTGCGCGCCACCAGGTTCCACAGCACCCGGTCGTCGTCGCTGAGTTTATCGCCGCGCTTGCTCATCTCGCGCCCCCGGCCAGCGCTCGCGGCACCAGCGCATAAAAATCGGCGGCGTCGCGCACCACGCCGGCGATCTCGCCGGCGGCATCGCCCGAGCCGGCGAACAGGTCCCCACGCGCCGGCCCTGTTATGGCCGAGCCGGTGTCCTGCGCGATCATCAGCCGCCGGAACGGGTTTTTGTCGAAGGCGGTGAGCGTCGGCGCGTCGATGTAAAAAGGCGTGCCGAATGTGTGCAGCAGCCGGTCGACGGCCATCGAGCGGCCCGGCGTCAGCGGCACCTTGGCGGCCGCGATCGGGCCAAGCGCGGCATCATCCACTGCAGCCTCGCGGAAGAAGATGTAGGAGCGGTTCTGCCACAGGATCTCGTCGACCCGCCCAGGATGCGTCTTGAACCAGGCGCGGATCGACTGCATCGTCACGTCGGCCAGCGGGATTTCGCCGAGCCCGCCCAGGATTTTGCCGGGCCCCGTAAAGCGCTGGCCTGACTTGGCGGCGTAGGTGACGCGGCAAAGCCGCCCGTCCGTCATGGCAAGCCGGCCCGCGCCTTGGACATGGATGAAGAAGGCATCGACCTTGTCGGCCAGCCAGGCAATCTCCAGCCCCTGGCCGGCGAGCACGCCACGCTCGATCGCGCCACGGTCGGGATATTCGGCCAGGCCGTCGGCGGTCCGGCGCGCGAAGGCGAGGTAAGAATCCATCCCGGCGGGCCGGTTGGCGTCGTCGACATCGACGAGATCGGCCGGCCGCGACAAGAGCGGCACGCGGAAACGCTCCGTCCGCACCGGCGAGGCCTCGACTTGCGGTTCGTAGAAACCGGTGACGAGGCCGGCGCCAGTTTCGGGCCGGACCAGCATGGGGACAAAATGGCGCTCGAAGAAGGCGCGCGCTTCGGACGAACTGGCGGCGGGGGCTTCGCGGGCCTGCGCATAGGCCTCGGCGAAGGCGCCGAAGTCGACGCCCAGCGCGCCGCTGCGATAGGGTTTTACCGGCACATGGAAGGCGGACCGGGCAAAGGCGGCGAAAGCCGGCAGATGGTCGTCGTCGCCCCAGCCGGGCAGGTCGCCGAAGGACCTTTCAACAAGGAGAGGCGACAGCGACACCGGAGCCTGCCTTTGCCGGACTCAGTCTTCTTCTTCGGTGGCGACGAGCTTCCAGTTCGGATCGCGCGAGCGTGTGTCGCGGGCGAAGGTCCAGACATCCTTGACCTCGGCCACCGTCTCGGGATCGCCGTCGATGACCGTACCGGCCTGGTCGCGCGTCGCCGAGATCAGCTCGCTGATGATGCGCAGCGTCACATGCGCCTCGCCGCCCTTCATCTCGGCCGAGACGATGTCGGCCTTGTCGATGCCGACGAAGGAGGACTGGATCTTTTCCGACTTGGCCTCGCGCTCGCCGATCGCGGCGACGAAGCCGTCATAGACCTCACGCGACAGAAGGTTCTTCAGCGTTTTGCGGTCGCCGTCGGCATAGGCCATGACGATCATTTCGTAAGCCATCTTGGCGCCGTCGACGAACCCCTTGGGATCGAAGGACGGGTCATTGTCCTTGATCGCGCGCAGGCCCTTGTTGAGATCGGTGTCGGGCTTGGCGAAGGCGTCGATGGCCGTGTAGGCGTCGGCCGGCGCCGGCTCGCCGGGCGCCCGCTTGCGCGGCAGCGAAACGACATTCTCGGGCTTCTGCGTGGCGTCCTTGTCGGTGCGCGCCGCCGTGTAGGGGTCGAAGGGCGGCCGCTCGCTACCGGTCCGGCGGCCCAGCACGTTGCGCAGCTGGAAGAAGATCACCACCGCCGCGATCAGGAAGAAAATCGTGCCGAAGTCGAAGAAGCCCATATTTTCCGCCAATCAATCCCTGCCTCTAGGCCGGACCGTCCAGCCCAGCAGGCCGCGGTCGCATAGCGTTCACCATTCAAAGCATATAGAACGCAAGGCGCAATCATTCAAATCAAAGGCAGGCATACCTATCTAACAGCCTCCGTGCCAGCGGCGATTGGCCGCCAGCGGGACAAAACAATCGAATGATCGGTAAAGACTTGCGCATTTCGCTGCTTCCCCTCTTTCTCCTCGCGCTTCCGCTGCTGGAAATCGCCGGTTTCGTCGTCGTCGGCCGTGAGGTCGGCGCGCTGGCGACGGTCGGACTGGTGCTGGCCTCGAGCTTCGCCGGCGTGCTTTTGCTGCGCCACCAGGGTTTCGGCGTCATGAGCCGCATCCGCGCCGAGATGGCCGCCGGCCGCGACCCCAGCGGCCAGCTCGCCCACGGCGCCATGATCGTGGTCGCGGCGGTGCTGCTGATCATTCCCGGTTTCATCACGGACATTGTCGGCCTGCTCCTGTTCCTGCCGCCGGTGCGCGACCTTGCCTGGAGCAGGCTGAAGGGCCGCATCGTCGTGGCCAGCAATTTCTCCACCGGCGGCTTCCGCCGGCAGCGCGACAAGGTCATCGACCTCGACGACGGCGACTATTCGCGCGAGGACGACCTCAAGCGCGGCCCCGACCACAATTCGCCGTGGCGGCGGCTGAAGGACGATTGAGACTGCATCGATATTCAGGTGATGCCGGTCTGCAAAGGGCGGCTTCCTGCGCTTCCGGTGCTCACGTACTTCAAGTACGCTCCGCTCCGGTTCTCGGAAACCACCCTTTTCGCCTCGGCCTGACCTGAATCTCGATGCAGTCTGGGTCCGCTCCGGTCACACGGCGGCAAACCTTGTCTTGTCATGCCGGCCATGGTAGCGAACGCCCGATTTCATTCGGTCAGCCCCGATTCAATTCGGTGAGCGAGACTGCCCAGGGGAAAAGGATAGTGGCTCATGGCCAGCAATGATGACGCGCCGGTCGGCGCCAATGGCAACGGCAACGCGGCACAGCCGTCGCTCAACGTGCTGGCCCAGTATGTGAAGGACCTGTCCTTCGAAAGCCCCGGCGCGCCCAACTCGCTGCGCGGCCGCGACAAGGCGCCCGGCATCGCCATCAACGTCAACGTCAACGCCAACCCGCTCTCCGACAAGCAGTTCGACGTCAATCTGACGCTGAACGCCAAGGCCTCGTTCGACCAGGAAGTGCTGTTCAACGTCGAGCTGGTCTATGGCGGCGTCTTCGCCATTTCGGGTTTCCCGCAGGAGCACATGCTGCCGATCCTGTTCATCGAATGCCCGCGCCTGCTGTTCCCCTTCGCCCGCCAGATCATCGCCGAGGCGACACGCAATGGCGGCTTCCCGCCGCTGATGCTGGACCCGATCGACTTCGCGCAGATGTTCCAGCAGAAGCTGGCCGAAGACCAGGCCGCGTCCTCCAAGACCCAGGTGAGCTGATCCTCGGCTGACAGGCATCGCTTGAAAAACCCGGCCTCGCGCCGGGTTTTTTGTTCTGGTGGATTGACCGATCGCGCCATGGGTCGACCCCCACTCCGTCGAGCTTCGCTCGACACCTCTCCCCCGATCGACGGGGTAGAGGAAAGGCGCGACCTCGCCAAGCGCGTTCCTTCCTCTCCCTCCGGAGGGGGGAGAGGTGGCTCGGCGAAGCCGAGACGGAGTGGGGGAAGCCGCTGGTGAAACGCGAAGCCGCAGGCAAACGCATCGCTCTTGCTCGCAATCCGACCGATCCCCTGCGGGGGAGATGGCTAGCAGACAAGAGGTGGTGCGCCCAGGTCCGTCCACCCCTGCGGAGCATCGCACAAGTCCTGCGGATTCCAGAACATTCCGCCGCGTCACCCAGCCCTATCATTCCCTCTCAGGCAATGGCGCCCCGGCGGTCGCAGCCGCGCCGCGTCGGCTTGTCCGCCGGGGCGAGCCTGTTTCCGTGCAGGCCGTCGTCCCAAAACCGCTGGGCAATTTTGGGCATGCACCAACAAAAGAGGGAACGACGATGAAATTCATGCTGACCGACCGCAAACTTCACCCGCGCGCCAAACCTGTCGCCGACGATTTCAGGACGGGCGGCATCAGCCGCCGCGAATATCTGGCGCTGATGGCCGGCCTCGGCGTCAGCGCCGCCGGCGCTTTTGCGCTGGGCGGCATCGCCCCGACGCCCGCCCGCGCCGCCGAGCCGAAGAAGGGCGGCACGCTGCGCGTCGCCATGAACGTCAAGGGATTCAAGGACCCGCGCACCTTCGACGGCGTCGAAATGTCCAATATCGCGCGCCACTGCAACGAATATCTGGTGCGCTGGAACACCGATTTCTCCTTCGAGCCCTGGCTGCTCGAAAAGTGGGAGATGAGCGACGACGCCAAAACGCTGACGCTGCATGTGCGCAAGGGCGTCACCTGGTCGAACGGCGACGCCTTCAACGCCGACGACGTCGTCCACAATCTCACCCGCTGGTGCGAAGCCGGCGTTGCCGGCAATTCGGTCGCCGCGCGCATGGGCGCGCTGGTCAATGCCGACACCAAGAAGGTGGTCGATGGCGGCATCGAGAAGGTCGACGACTACACCATCAAGCTCAACCTGCCGAAGCCGGACATCTCGCTGATCGCCGGCATGGCCGATTATCCCGCGTTGATCATGCACCGCTCCTATGAGGGCGACGGCGACCCGATGAAGGCGCTCGCGATCACCACCGGGCCGTGCGAGCTGGTGAAATGGGACGCCGAGACGGCCGCGGAGGTCAAGCGCAGGGACAAGCCCTGGTGGAAGGGCGAGTTCTACCTCGATGGCATCCAGTGGATCGACTACGGCTCCGACCCTAACGCCATGCTGTCGGCCTTCGAATCCGGCGAGATCGACACCGATCACGAGACCGCCTCCGACGCCGTCTCGCAGACCGACAAGATGGGGCTGAAGAACTCCGAGATCGCCACCGGCTCGACCATCGTCGCCCGCTTCAATGTCGCCAACGCGCCCTATGACGACGTCAAGGTACGCCGCGCCGCACAGCTCGCGGTGGACAATTCCGCCGTGCTGAAGCTCGGCCTCGATGGCCGCGGCAAGCCCGCCGACAACCACCATGTCGGCCCGATGCACCCCGAATATGCCGATATCGGTCCGGCCAAGCGCGATGTCGAGGCAGCCAAGAAGCTGCTCGCCGAGAGCGGCAAGGCGGACCATGAATACGACCTGATCTCGGTCGATGTCGAATGGCAGAAGAGCACCGGCGACGCCATCGCCGCGCAGATGCGCGAGGCGGGCCTCAAGATCAAGCGCACCGTGCTGCCCGCCGCCACCTTCTGGAACGACTGGAGCAAGTTCCCCTATTCCTGCACCGAATGGCTCGGCCGCCCGCTCGGCGTCCAGGTGCTGGCGCTGGCATATAAATCGGGCGCCGCCTGGAACGAGAGTGCCTACGCCTCGAAGGAGTTCGACGAACTGCTCGACAAGGCGCTCGCCATGCCCGACCCCAAGGCCCGCAAGGAGATTATGGCCAAGATCGAGCAGAATTTGCGCGATTCAGGCATCATCATCCAGCCCTACTGGCGCTCGGTCTACCGGACCTACCGCAAGGGCATCGAAGGCTGCGAACAGCACCAGGCGCTGGAGCAGCACTTTGAGAAGGTTTGGATTGAAAGTTGAGGTTTTGGCCAGTCGTGGTTCCTCTCCCTCCGGAGGAGGGAAGAGGTGGCGCTGCGAAGCAGCGACGGAGTGGGGGACGGCGTCCGCAAAGTCAAAATCGAGTCGGGATTTGGGGATAGCGGCTAGTCCAGCGTGCGCCTATCGCAGGTCGGCGCTGACTTTCCTGTCGCGGGCGGAGGAAGGTACCAACCTGCGAAGGTCAGCACCGGGAATTCCGGCGGGGCGGAGCGCCTTTGGCCCACACTCAAATCATTCAGGGAAGATGGCCGGCGCGCATGCCGGTGAGACAATTGCCTGAGCCCCGCGCCGGCCACTAGCGACCTTACAAAGGTCCGCCGCCCGATTTGTGTACCGGCCCCGCGCCGCGCGATCAACCGAGGCGGATGCTTGGTATGAATTCGTACCAACCCTGCCGTGGGATTTGTCGCGGGAGAGCGATGGGCGGCAGCAGGCCTGCCCTTTCCCGGGAACGTTCTAGCGCGGGCAGACCGACACTGGACACGCGACAGCCGTCACGGCCGAAAGCCTCTCGCGCTTGCTCAGCGTCGGCTTCGCATAGATCTTTTTCACGGATAGTCCCCCAATTGCCCGCCTCCAATGACGCATGTGTGGAGCTGATGTCAATACGGCGGCCGTGGTTCGGGGGGACCGTTACTATTGCCGAGGTCGGCGCCGCCCCTCACTGTCCTGCCGGACGTTCGTCGTTCGAAAACCCAAGCAATTGGCTTTTCGTCCGCTGCGCGACCACTTCTCAACTCCCCGTAAACGGGGCGAGAGTAGCTGGCCGCAACGCCGGCGCTTTTCTTGCAACGATGGCGATTGGCGAAAGTGTCAATGACAGCGCCCCTCTCCCCGTCCCTATACGGGGAGAGGATGCCGGCAGGCAGGTGAGGGGCGGCGCCGGCGCCTGGAGCCGAGCCGCTAGGCGTGCCGAGAACCCCTTAGCAAAGTCCAGATCCAGCCGGCGAAGGTCGCCACCAGGAAGGGATAGCCTGCCGCCGGCAGGGCACGCTGGCCTGTAGTCCCGCCGCATTGCCGAACAGAAGCAGGCTTTCGCCGGCGAGGAAGGTCAGGAACCCTGCCACGACGCAATCATTGCCCAGCCGCCGGTATTTCATGGTGGGCAAGGCCGTCGCCATGACGAGCGCCACGCCGTCGATCGCCCATAGCGTTTCGCGCAGCGCATCGCTGGCGACAAAGGTGCCGGCAAGGCCGAAGATGCCGCCGATGGCGAGGCCGAGAGAGACGATGGTGTCTGAGGTGAGCGCATGTGAGGTCTCCTCGGAGGCGGGAGGATCCGTCAGGGCGAGGAGGGTCAATCGCAACGGGAGGCGGGGACACCAATGCCTCTGTTTGAGCTTTCTATTCCGAGTTGTCCCCTAGTTATCTCAAGCGTGGCCTGTTTTGAGATAAGCGTAACGGGCTGTTATTGCTTGCTATTTAAAATAGCCTGTGTATGTTCCTGTTTTGTTCCAAAAAGTAGCCTTGACGAGATTCCTAACGAATGTCTGAACAAAGGTACTAGATACGATACCATGAGCGCCGTCGCACAATTTGATTTTGGATCCTTAGAGCCCATTTCTCCATGGGTCGAAATGGGTGCATATGAAGCCCTTTGGCTTGAGCAGGGCGCGACATTTAAGTCCATTTCAGAAAAATTCGACACGTCGCCTTACTCAATACCGTCAGACTTTGTTCCAACTCGTGATGCGCTGAAATATGCGGACCTGGCAGACGAGCGAATACGAAGTTTCGGTCCTACCCCTTACGGTGTTCGCATTCATGGTGCTGGCGAGTATCCTAAGAAAATACGGGTGGCCAAACATCCAGTCGAATTGCTGTATTATCAAGGATTTTGGGCACTATCTGAACGCCCCTCTATAGCGGTGGTAGGTACCAGGAATCCAAGCTCCGACGGAATTTCAAGGGCTCGCCGAATTGTCGAGGCGCTCATTGCCCACAAAATAATTCCGGTATCAGGGCTTGCAAAAGGAATCGATACTGCTGTCCATCAAACCGCGATCAATCTGAAGTCTCCTACAATAGCGGTAGCTGGGACCCCTATTTCGTCCGCCTACCCAAAAGAAAATGCTGATCTTCAACATCAGATAGCCCGGGAGCATCTGCTTATTTCTCAGGTTCCAGTAGTCGCATATCGAACAATGCCTCTCTCAAAAACCCGAACCTTTTTTCCAGAGCGAAACGTTACTATGAGCGCGTTGACTGACGCGACTGTGATCGTTGAGGCTGGCGAAACCTCCGGAACCTTGATTCAGGCCAAAGCCGCCCTTGAGCAAGGCCGCCCTCTCTTTATCCTTGAAAGCTGCTTCTTACGAAACGATATTACTTGGCCGCATCGATTTGAAGAATTGGGTGCTATAAGAGTCTCTGATATCGAAGATATTTTCGCAAATGTCAGTTCGATTTACCAAGATAGATAATCTGACAAGGAGCCAGCATCGATTTCTCGATGAGAACGATGATTGTTCATTCATCGGCGAGTTCACTGCAAGAAAAGGCTATAGTCACAGCGAGACCAATAATCGAATAATTAGCTTTAAAATGAAGCCGAGTATTCGACTGCAAGCTCCATATCGCTATAAGCATAAGGGCAGCGCAATTGATTATTGGGCTCGACAGCTATCTTCCGCAATGCCCGTGTCGGAAGCTACAAAGGCCATATGGGTGCCTATTCCGGGAAGTTGTCCCGTGGGTAATCCGGAGTATGATGATCGTTTGCTCCGTCTGCTGCATCGCGCTTATAGCAATCGAATTCAGATCGTGGAGTTGCTCAGCCAGTTAGCTCAACGAGTTGCCGCACATGACTCTGACGCGCGACCCACTCCAGAAGTGCTAATCGACAATTGGGTCACCGATTTCTCGCTCCTGCCGGTAGGCAGATACAATTTTGTCGTTTTCGATGATGTTTTGACTCGTGGTGCTTCCTTCAAAGCCGCAAAGCGCGTGCTCTCGAACCAATATCCTGGGTCTGCCGTTTCTGGCGTGTTCCTCGCCCGGACCGTTCACGACGATGGCCCAATGTTTGACTTTGAAATTTTGGCTGGTTTTGATGAGTGACGTTGCAAGAGGCAAAGACCGCTAGAAGACGAATCGCGCTATGTTCACTTTCTGTTCGAATGTGGCGGATATGGCAAAGAACAGAGGTGACGACTATCGCAGGGGTTCGGTAACCGGCAGAACGCAGTTTCAGCACAAGAACGGACGACTGGCAAAAGCGCGACGAGCGAACCGGCCAATTCATGGAACGCAAGTCCACGGAAGGTCCGCTAAAAGGCGTAGCGAAAGTGCCGGACGGCCGGGACACCGAGAACTCCTGACATGCACTGTGGGCGCATAGCCTCCACCGCACCGCCGCGCTGGCGGGGGGCCCGCTGCCTCCGCAGCTCCCCCGCTTTCGAAGCCTGCCATCGATTCACTGGATCGATGGCTTGGCGCGCGTTGCGCGCCAACCGGCTTCTCAATCGCCCATCTTCAGCGCCTGGATAAACGCCTCCTGCGGGATATCCACCTTGCCGAACTGGCGCATCCGCTTCTTGCCCTCTTTCTGCTTGTCGAGCAGCTTGCGCTTGCGCGAGACGTCGCCGCCATAGCACTTGGCGGTGACGTCCTTGCGGAGCGCCGATATGGTTTCGCGGGCGATGACCTTGCCGCCGATGGCGGCCTGGATCGGGATCTTGAAGAGGTGATGCGGGATCAGCTCCTTGAGCTTCTCGACCATCTGGCGGCCGCGCTTTTCCGCCGCCGTGCGGTGCACCAGCATCGACAGCGCGTCGACCGGCTCCTCGTTGACCAGGATCGACATCTTCACCAGGTCGCCCTCGCGGTAGTCGGTCAGGTGATAGTCGAACGAGGCGTAGCCTTTCGAGATCGACTTCAGCCGGTCGTAGAAGTCGAAGACGACTTCGTTGAGCGGCAGGTCGTAGATCAGCATGGCGCGTTTGCCGACATAGGAGAGGTCGGCCTGGATGCCGCGCCGGTCCTGGCAGAGTTTCAATATGCCGCCGAGATAGTCGTCGGGCGTCAATATGGTGGCGCGGATCCACGGCTCCTCGATGGCCGAGATCTTCACGACGTCGGGCATGTCGGCCGGGTTGTGCAGTTCCTTCATCGAGCCGTCATTGAGGAGCAGCCGGTAGACGACCGAGGGCGCGGTGGCGATCAGGTCGAGGTTGAACTCGCGCTCCAGCCGTTCCTGGATGATTTCGAGATGCAGCAGGCCAAGGAAGCCGCAGCGGTAGCCGAAGCCGAGCGCGGCGGAGGTTTCCATTTCATAAGAGAAGGAAGCGTCGTTGAGGCGCAGCTTGCCGACGGCGGCGCGCAGATCCTCGAAATCGGCGGCGTCGACAGGGAACAGGCCGCAGAACACCACCGGCTGCGCCGGCTTGAAGCCGGGCAGCGCATGCGCGGTCTGGCGCTTATCCTCGGTGATGGTGTCGCCGACGCGGGTGTCGGCCACTTCCTTGATTGAGCCGGTGAAGAAGCCGAACTCGCCGGGGCCGAGCTCGTCGACATTGATGCGGGCGGGCGTGAACACGCCGGTGCGCTCGACCAGGTACTTGGCGCCGGTGCCCATCATGCGGATGGTCTGGCCCTTCTTCAGCACGCCGTCGATGACGCGCACCAGCACGATGACGCCGAGATAGGCGTCGTACCAGCTGTCGACCAGCATCGCTTTGAGCGGCGCCGTGGCATCGCCCTCGCGCGGCGGCGGCAATTGGTGGACGATGGCTTCCAGCACGTCGGGAATGCCGAGGCCGGTCTTGGCCGAGATCAGGACGGCGTTGGAGGCGTCGATGCCGATCACCTCCTCGACCTGCTCGCGGATGCGCTCGGGCTCGGCGGCCGGCAGGTCGACCTTGTTCAGCACCACGACGATCTCGTGGTTGTTGTCGATGGCCTGGTAGACATTGGCCAGCGTCTGCGCCTCGACGCCTTGCGAAGCGTCGACCACCAGCAGCGAACCCTCGCAGGCGGCGAGCGAGCGCGACACTTCATAGGCGAAGTCGACATGGCCGGGCGTGTCGATGAGGTTGAGGATATAGTCCTCGCCATTGTTGGCGCGGTATTTCAGCCGCACGGTCTGCGCCTTGATGGTGATGCCGCGCTCGCGCTCGATGTCCATCGAGTCCAGCACCTGCTCCTTCATGTCGCGCAGCTCCAGCCCGCCGGTGGACTGGATCAGGCGGTCGGCAAGCGTGGATTTGCCATGGTCGATATGGGCGACGATGGAAAAATTCCGGATGTGGTCGAGGGGCGTGCTCATGCCGCGCGCTTTAGCAGGGGCGGCAAGCGGCGGCAAGGCTTGGCGCCCAAGGGCTGCCTTGCCGCTCACAAAGCGGTGAGATCGGCGAAAAAATCGAAAAACCCGGCCTACGGGCAAAGAATGCATAAACTTTGATCGGTCACATTAGAGCTTGGTTCGCCGGCTCGTGGTAATTGCACGCTCGCTAATGTCTGTCGGGGGTTTGAAATGTTCAGGATTTTGCGCGGCTTTGCCCGCTCCCGCAGCGGGTCGATGATGCCGCTCTTCCTGGTGAGCCTGATGCCGTTGATCGCGGTGATCGGCTTCTCGGTCGACTATACCGGCGCGGTCCAGACCAAATCCAACCAGCAGCAGGCGCTGGATGCCGCGATCCTGACGATCACCACCATGGACACCACGTCGACGCTGGCGCAGCGCCAGACGCTGCTGCAGGATTCCTTTGCAGCCAACGGTGGACAAGGCACCGCGACGCTGACCAGCTTCGTGGCCGGCACCGCCACCACCGCCACCACGGCGCAGGCCACGGCAAGCTTCGCCATGCCGACGGTTTTCATGTCGATTGCCAGGATCAACACCGTACCGATCGCCGTCGCCTCGGCGGTCAGCAAGCCGCCGGCGCTGGTGAATGCCACCTTCAAGGTCACCGGCGTGTCGGGTTACTGGAACAAGACGATGACGCTCTACGGCATGCAATTCGGGGCAACGACGGCCAAGCCGCTGATGACGATCGACTATGTCTATGGCAAGACCGGGGACCCGAAGGGCTATGGCACCACTACCACCAGCGTCCTTACCACCGATTCAACCGGCAAGACCGTCACCACGGTGGCTCAGAAGCAGGTCTGCAAGCTCGTCGACGCCAACACGCCCGCTGGTGCGGTGATCCAGACCGACAAGTTTCTCACGAAATATTACTGTGTCGACACGATGTACCCCGCCAATGGCACAGGCGCATCCATCGACGTCAGCCAGATGGGTAACCTCTCTCTGCAGATGTATGTGCCATCAGGTAATCCGCAGTATCTTAAGACGAATGATACGGCCACCTCGGACCGGCTCTATAACGGCGTCATGAATCCGCAGACCAACAAGGTTGACTATACTGAGACCGCGAGCGGCCAGATCATCGATATCTTCAGCATCGTGCCTTGCGGCGCGACAAGCTACCAGGCCTGGGAAGACGGCGGTAACTCGGTCCCGGCGCCGGCCGCCAACGCCGACTTCTTCTACAACGTCACCGGCAAATGCGACTACAACAAGCGGCCCTCGGAGACGGCACTGACGCAGTGACGTGGACGATCTCCCCCACGGGGGGATTGGATGCGGCGACCGTGTTCGCCAATCTCTGAGGCCCGCAGGGCAGAGCGCTCTTCAATCACAAACCGGTGAGCGCTGTAACGAAGCGGTCGGTGGCGGCGAAGTGGGGACATGAGCGGCGCATCGTGGCGTCGTCCCCACGGAGCAAGCCGATGTCGCCAGTCCTATCAAGCAGGTTTTTCGCACTGTCCGGCCTCGCCGCGCTGGCGCTCGCCGGATCGCTTGCCAACGCCCTCGCCCAGCCGCTCACCGTGGTCGAGCTATTCACCAGCCAGGGCTGCTCGTCCTGCCCGCCGGCCAACGCCAACCTCATCAAGGTCAAGGACCGGCCCGGCGTGCTGGCGCTGTCGTTCAACGTCACCTACTGGGATTACCTCGGCTGGAAGGACACGTTCGGCAAGCAGGAATTCACGCAGCGCCAGGTGTCCTATGAGCCGCCGCTCGGCCATGACGGGCCATTCACGCCGCAAGTGGTGGTCAACGGCCATGCCGACGTCGTCGGCGCCGCACCCGGCGAGATCGAACATCTGATCGCGGCCACGGCCAAGACCGGCGGTCCGTCGCTGGCGCTCGAGGGCGGCAAGGTCGCGATCGGCGCCGGCGCCGCTCCGGGCGGCCATGCCGATGTCTGGCTGGTGCGCTACACCAAGGGTGTCGTCGAGGTGCCCGTGGGGCGCGGCGAGAACACCGGCCGCACCTTGCCGCATGCCAATGTCGTGCATGCGCTGACAAAACTCGGCAGCTGGAGCGGCGACGCCAAGACGCTCGATCTGCCGGCGGCCTCGGGCGGCCTCAGCACCGCCGTGCTGGTGCAGTCGCCCGGCGGCGGACCGATCCTGGCCGCCGCCGCCAACTAGATCGCGTTCGAGCAGAGATTTGCCAAACAGAGATTTGCACCGCCGCATGAGCAGCGGTGCAAGAGCCCGGCCGCCCAAACCGGCGTGCCATCAACCCGTAAACCCAAGGAACCGACCATGACCACTTTCTCCCGCTTGACGCTGCCGGCTCTCGCCCTCGCTTTGTGCTCCACGGCGCTGTTTGCCGGCGGCATCGCCCGCGCCGACGATGCCATCAATGCAATGAAGCCCGCCGCCAACGCCATGGCGCCGGCCGCGGACGCCATGAAGCCGGCAACCGACGCGATGAAGCCGGCCGACCCGATGGCGACCAACGCCATGAAGCCTGCCACGGATGCGATGAAACCGGCGACCGATGCGATGAAGCCGGCAACGGATGCCACCGCCAATTGAGATTGGTGCGTGGCCTTCTGTCCCTGGCGGGCTCCCTGTCCAGCCGGGGACAGTTGCTGGAGCAGCCCCGGGAAAGGCTTGAAGCGGTTTTGCTTCGGCAACGGGGTCGAAACAGAAAGTCCGGAGGCGCACGCGAATGTGAGCCTCCGCCGCAACTCAGCATCGCGCCACCGTAGCTGATCCAATAGACTGATCCCAAATGGAAGCCATGAGGAGTGCAACCATGACCACTATCAACAAACGTTCGACAGGCTTTGTCCGGGGGGCGCTCGCCGCACTCGCCCTTGCCGTCGCGGGCGCTGCTTTCTGGCTGACGCCAGCCATCTCCGCCGAGGATGCGGTGAAGATCCCACCGCCGGCGATCGACGAAAAGGCGGCCACCGGCACGGAGAAGGCGATCTTCGCCGGCGGCTGCTTCTGGGGCGTGCAGGGCGTGTTCCAGCACGTCAAGGGCGTCAGCAAGGCGGTCTCGGGCTATACCGGCGGCGCCAAGGACGACGCCGTCTACGAGACGGTCGGCACCGGCCGCACCGGCCACGCAGAGTCCGTCGAGATCACCTATGATCCGTCCAAGGTGACCTACGGCCAGCTGCTGCAGGTCTATTTCTCGGTCGCCCACAACCCGACCCAGCTCAACTACCAGGGTCCGGACTCGGGCACCCAGTACCGCTCGACGATCTTCGCCGAAAACGACGCCCAGAAGAAAATCGCGCAGAGCTACATCGCGCAGCTCGACAAGGCCAAAGTGTTCGGCGAGCCGATCGTCACCACGCTGGAGACCGGCAAGACCTTCTATCCGGCCGAGACCTACCACCAGGACTTTTTGACGCTGAACCCGACCTATCCCTACATCGTCTACAACGACCTGCCCAAGGTGGCGAATTTGAAGACGCTGTTCCCGGCGCTTTACAGCGAAAAGCCGGTGCTGGTGCTGTCGGCGAGCAACTGAAATTGCGAGGCGCGCCATTCTGGCCTTTCTCCCGTCATTATACGGGGAGAAAGGCGCTGTCATCGCGCCTCAATCATACGTCAGATCCGTCGCCTTGCCGCCGAACACGCGGTAGGCATAGAACGAATAGAAGATGATGACCGGCAGCACCACCACGGTGCCGGCCAGGATGATCGCCAGGCTTTCGGGCGCCGACGCCGCCTGCCAGATGGTCAGGCGATCGGGCACCACATAGGGATAGAACGACCAGGCCAGGCCGGCAAAGCCGAGCGCGAAGATGGTGGCCAGCGTCAGGAACGGTGTCAGCGAATGGCGATCGTCAGGCCTCGGCAGATGGAAGGTCTGCCGCCACAGCCAGGCAAACAGCAGCGCCGACAGGATCGGCAGCGGCGACAGATAGAGCATCTCGGGCCAGACGAACCATTTGGCGAAGATGCGCGGGCTGGCGAACGGCGTCGCCAGCGACACGGCGGCCATTCCGAGCGCGGTCAGCACCAGCGCGGTGCGCAGCCAGAGCACCGCCTTCTTCTGCAGCGCGCCTTCGGTCTTGTAGATCACCCAGGCGGAGCCCATCGCCGCGTAGGCCGCCGCCAGGCAGAACGCCACCAGCACGCCAAAAGCCATGCCGCCTGGCCCGACATCGAGGCCGAGCACGTAGACGCCCAGCATATAGCCTTGCGCCAGCGAGGCGATGAGCGAGCCAAGGAAGAAAATACGGTTCCAGCGATGTTTCTTCCCCGCCGGCACCTTGGCGCGGAAATCGAAGGCGACGCCGCGCAGGATCAGGCCGACCAGCAGGACGAAGACCGGAATGTAGAGAGCCGTCAGGATGACGCCATGCGCCAGCGGAAAGGCGACCAGCAGCAGGCCGACGGCCAGCACCAGCCAGGTTTCGTTGGCATCCCAGAACGGGCCGATCGCCGCGATCATGGTGTCCTGTTCGGTGTCCTCGGCGGCGGCGAAGAGGATGCCGATGCCGAGGTCGAAGCCGTCGAGAATGACGTAGATCAGGATGGCAAGGCCCATCAGTCCGGCGAAGATGAGGGGGAGCAGGGTCGGCCAGTCATAGGTCATCTTGCTCTCCTCAGGCCCTGACTTCGGTTTGCGAAGCTAGCGCAGCCCCTCATCGCCCTGCCGGGCACTTCTCCCCGTATAGGGACGGGGAGAAGCGGGCTGGCCGCAACGCCGGCGCCATCCATGCAACGTTGGCGATTGGCGAAACCATAGGACTCAGCGCCCCTCTCCCCGTCCCTATACGGGGAGAGGATGCCGGCAGGCAGGTGAGGGGCGGCGCGGGCCTGCAATGAAAACATGCTCACTCCCCCGCGGCCGGCTGCGACAGCGGTGCGTCGAGGACACCCGGCAGCGGCGAGGTGTCGCCGTCCTTGGCCGCCTTCAGCGCCAGGTGCACCAGCACGCCGAGATAGGCGATCAGCAAAAGCACGTAGAGCAGGAGATAGATGGCGAGCGTCAGCGCCACATGGCTGCCGGCCACCGGCCCGACGGCGTCGGCGGTCTTCAGCACGCCGGTCACCAGCCATGGCTGGCGGCCGATCTCGGTTGTGTACCAGCCGGCCAGCGTCGCCAGCCAGCCCGACAGCGCCATCGGCACCATCAGCAGGGCGAGCGGCCTCGGCAGTGTATGCCGGCGCTTGAGGAAGAAGGCCGCCGACCAGGAGACGGCGAGCATCAAAAGACCGGTGCCAACCATGATGCGAAAGCTCCAGAAGAGCGGAAAGACCGGCGGATGGTTGCCGGGATAGTCGTTCAGCCCCGGCACGACACCGTCGGTCGAGTGCCGCAGGATAAGGCTGGCCCCGTCCGGAATCGCGACCTCGAACTTGTTTTCCCTGGCCGCCTCGTCGGGCAGCGCGAACAAAACCAGCGGCACGTTGGGCCCGGTGTTCCAGTTGGCTTCCATGGCGGCGATCTTCTGCGGCTGGTGCTCCAGCGTGTTCAGCCCATGCTGGTCGCCGGCCAGGATCTGGATCGGGATCAGGATCGCCGCGGTGAAGACGCCGGTGCGCAGCGCCTTCCACATCGATTCCGAGCGGTCGCCGTTGAGGTAGCGCAGGGACGACAGGCCGGCGATCAGGAACGATACGGTAAGCCCCGAGGCGAGCAGCATATGCACCAGCCGGTAGGGCATGGACGGGTTGAAGATGATGGCCCACCAGTCGACGGCGTGCGCGACGTTGTCGCGCATCTCGAAGCCGGCCGGCGTCTGCATCCAGGAATTGAGGGCGATGATCCAGAACGCCGACAGCGTCGTGCCGCCGGCGACCAGCACCGTCGCCAGCGTGTGGATGCGGTTGGAGACGCGGCGGAAGCCGAACAGCATGATGCCGAGAAAGGCCGCCTCGAGGAAGAAAGCGGTGAGGATCTCGTAGGCGAGCAGCGGTCCGGCGATGTTGTCGACATGCTGCATGTAGCCCGGCCAGTTGGTGCCGAACTGGAAGCTCATGGTGACGCCCGAGACCACGCCCATGGCAAACGACAGCGCGAACACCTTCACCCAGGTGAAATAGGCGCGCATCCAGGCGGAATCATTGGTCGCGTTGTAGCGCAGCTTGAAGAACAGCAGCACCCAGCCAAGGGCAATGGTGATTGTCGGAAACAGGATATGAAACGAAATATTCGCGCCGAACTGCATGCGCGACAGTATGAGCGGGTCCATGGCGGGCTCCGGCTGTAAATACTCGCGAAGGATAGGCCCGAAGCGGGGTCAGGTCAAAGCGGCCTCCTGCCGCGAGGCTGAACGCCACAGGACAATTTTACCGGATGGACGCGGCGCATTCCCAGCCAGCTCCGCGCTTCGATGTCCAGAACTGGCAGCAGGGCATTGACTTGCGGTTGCACTGGGCGACAACAGGCCTATATCAAGTCACCTCTTTCAGGCAGCCGTTTTCAACCATGCCCTCCATGTTGTCCATTTCCGGGGTCTCCAAGACCTACGCCACCGGCTTCACCGCGCTCAAGGAAGTCAGCCTCGATATCCAGCGCGGCGAGATCTTCGCGCTGCTCGGCCCCAATGGCGCCGGCAAGACGACGCTGATCTCGATCGTCTGCGGCATCGTCAACCGCTCTTCGGGCACCGTGACCGTCGATGGCCATGACATCAACAAGGACTATCGCGCCGCGCGCAGCCTGATCGGGCTGGTGCCGCAGGAACTCACCATCGACGCGTTCGAGAGCGTCTGGGCGACCGTCAATTACAGCCGCGGCCTGTTCGGCAAGCCGGCCAATCCGGCCTTCGTCGAGAAGGTGCTGCGCGACCTGTCGCTGTGGGACAAGAAGGACGCCAAGGCGATCACGCTGTCGGGGGGCATGAAGCGGCGGCTGATGATCGCCAAGGCGCTGTCGCACGAGCCACGCATCCTGTTCCTCGACGAGCCGACCGCCGGCGTCGACGTCGAACTGCGCCAGGACATGTGGGCGATGGTCCGGCGGCTGCGCGAGGACGGCGTCACCATCATCCTTACCACGCACTATATCGAGGAAGCCGAGGCCATGGCCGACCGCGTCGGCGTCATCAACCGCGGCGAGATCATCCTGGTCGAGGGCAAGGCCGAACTGATGCGCAAACTCGGCCGCAAGGAGATGAGGCTGGAGCTGCGCGCGCCGCTCGGCAGCGTGCCCGACGGGCTCTCGCGCTATGCGCTCGAACTGTCGCCGGATGGCACGCAACTCACCTACACATACGACAACCAGAGCGACCGGCCGGGCGTCGCCTCGCTGATCAGGGATCTCGAGGCGGCCGGCATCCAGTTCCGCGACCTCGATACCAAGAACAGCTCGCTCGAAGAGATCTTCGTCAATCTCCTGAGGCAAGAGCCATGAACCTGCGTGCGGCCCCTAATTTTCGCGCGGTCTGGGCGATCTACCGGGTCGAGATGGCGCGTGCGTTCCGCACCGTGCTGCAGAGCATCATCTCGCCAGTCATCTCGACGTCGCTCTATTTCGTCGTCTTCGGCTCGGCCATCGGCTCGCGCATAACCGAAATCGACGGCATCGCCTACGGCGCCTTCATCGTGCCGGGACTGATCATGCTGTCGCTGTTGACGCAGTCGATCTCCAACGCCTCTTTCGCCATCTATTTCCCGAAATTCGTCGGCTCGATCTACGAGCTTTTGTCGGCGCCGGTCTCTTACCTGGAGATCGTCATCGCCTATGTCGGCGGCGCCGCGACCAAGTCGATCATCCTCGGTCTGATCATCCTGGCCACCGCCTCGCTGTTCGTGCCGCTGCACATCGAACATCCGTTCTGGATGCTCGCCTTCCTGATCCTGACGGCGGTGACCTTCAGCCTGTTCGGCTTCATCATCGGCATCTGGGCGAAAAGCTTCGAGCAGCTGCAGCTGGTGCCGCTGCTGATCATCACCCCGCTGACCTTCCTCGGCGGCAGCTTCTATTCGATCCACATGCTGCCAGGCATCTGGAAGACGATCACGCTGTTCAACCCGGTGGTCTACCTGATCAGCGGCTTCCGCTGGAGTTTCTACGGCAAGGCTGATGTCTCGGTCGTCGTCAGCCTCGGCATGACGCTGGTGTTCCTGGCCGTCTGCATCGCGATCGTCGCCTGGATCTTCCGGACCGGCTACCGGCTGAGGAACTGACGCGGCCCTAAAGTCGTGAGAGAGGCCTCAAATGGCCTTGACCAGCCGCAGCAACCCCAGCATCTCGATGTAGGTCCCCTCGCGAAAGGCGATATAGACCGGTTCCTCGGCGCCGTGGAAGCGGCGCTTGAATGCCGCCTGTCCCTGCAGGTTGAACCTGCGGCGGTTGACCCAGGGCGAGTCGTAGGCGCGCTGGAAGGCGTTGCGCCAGAACTCGCTTTCGGCAAATCCGCTCGGGCCGACATCGAGCAGCGGCGACAGGCCGAGCGTCACCACCGAAATGCCTTCCTCGCGAAAGCGGTCGACGGCAAATTTGGTCAGGCCGATCTCGGCATGCGGCGAGGCATCGATATGCTTGCGCTTGAAGGCGGTGGTGTAGCCGATCACCTTGCCGTCGGCGAACATCGGATCGAAATCGAGCAGGGCGACGAGGTCGCCGTCGGGGCCGTGCAGCACGAAACGGCGCATATCGGTGCCGAGCTGATCGTAAAACGGTCGGTTGAGGAAACCCATCTCCCATCGCTTGACGATACGGTCGCCGCGCCAGTTTTGAGACAGCCGGGAGATCTCGTCGAGGTGGATCGTGCGTTTGTCCTCCTCGAACGAAAAGCCCTTCTTCAACAGCCAGCGCTCGGAATAACGCACCGTTTCGTTGCGCTTGCCGGAAAAATCATGGTCGGGCAGAACGAGGCGCGTGTCGATGCCCAGCCGGTTGATCTTGTAGCCAAGGCCGGCAAGGACCTGGGCGGTCTGTTCGCCGATCTGCACGAACCACGGGCCGCCGGCGCTCTCGACGAAGCGTCTGATGTAATCGGGCCGCCGATCCGGCGCCGCCACCGGATCGCCGAGCGCGAAATGATGCCTCATCTTGGTGCCGAAGGCGATGTAACCGTCGGCATCGCCAAAATAGGAAAGCTTGCTTTGCACGGCGGTGGAATAGGCGAGCGAGAAGTCGCCATGACGGCGCACCAGCGCCAGCCGTTCGACATGCGTCAGCGCCCGGCGCTCGACCTTGGGCGAGGCCCCCTCGAGGAGGTTGTCGAAATAGATCCGCAAGGAGGGCATGGTCGAGATTCCGCGTGCCGTCCATGGCGCGACGTGTCCGACGACACGCAAGACGCGCCACGGCGTCTTGATTTTTCGCAAGGTAGCCGAAATCGGGTTGCCGGTTTCGAATGCCTGCGTCCGTGACGAGATCCGCCAGCCCCCGGACCTCGAATCAATCACTTTGCCGCGACCTGATTATCGCCGATGCCGCGGATATGCCATATAGGGCTGGATGTATTCGGACGGAAGCGGGTAATGCGCTCCATGTCGTGGTTTTGACGCGGTGCCGCGACCGGCTGTTTCGGCCGGGCGGAAATGCTCCAGACGCGAAGCCGCCTCGGCGCGGGACCATCGAAAATCGGCATCGAGTTGCCGTTCGGGTCCTGCGCGCGATCAAACTGTTACAGCGGCCTGCGAGCCTTCAGGGGCCGCCGCGAGCGCGAATGGGGTTCGAGAGTGAATGGCTGATACGACAAGCAGATCGATGGTGGAGCAGGCGGTGACGGTCGAGCCGGCGATCGTCGTTGGCGCCGGCGCCGCCGGGCTGGCCGTCGCGAGGGCCTTGATGAAGGCCGGCGTGGCGACGGCGATCCTGGAGAAGGAAAGCCGGCTGGCCGAGCCCTGGCGCCGGCGCCACGAGCAGCTGCACCTCAACACCCACCGCGATCTCTCGGCACTGCCTGGCCTTGCCTATCCCAAGGGCACCCCTGCCTTTCCGCACCGGGACGTCGTCATCCGCCATATGAACGATTTCCATGAGGCGAACCGTTTGCCGGTGGAGTTTGGCGTTTCCGTCGAGTCCATCACGTTCAGGGGCGATCACTGGGTCGTGCGCACCAGCGCCGGCTCGCGCCTGGCGCGCCATGTCGTTGTCGCCACCGGCCGCGACCGGGAACCCTTCACGCCGCAGTGGACGGGCATGCAGGCGTTCGCGGGCCGGATCATCCACTCGGCGGATTTTGGCGATGCCCAGGCCTATGCGGGCAAGAAGGTGCTGGTTGTGGGCGCCGGCAATTCGGGCTTCGACGCACTCAATCATCTGGCCGGTGTCGATACCGCCGCTGTCTGGCTGTCGGCCCGCAACGGCCCCGCCCTTTTGCCCAAGCGCGTCGGCAAGATCGCCGTGCACCGCCTCTCGCCGCTCATGGCGCGCCTGCCGCTGCGCGTCGCCGATGCGGTGATGGCGGTGACGCAGCGCCTGGTATTCGGCGATCTCACCAAATTCGGCGTGCCGCCCGCGCCCGCGGGCGGCGCCAGCCGCCTGACCTCGGACTATACCGCGATCGCCGCCGACGATGGCGCCGTCGATGCCATCAAATCGGGCAGGATCGTGGTGGTGCCCGGTGTACGGGAGTTCACCCGCGACGGCGTCATCCTGGCCGATGGCAGCCTGATCGCTCCCGACATCGTCATTGCGGCGACGGGCTACCGCACTGGGCTGGAGCGGATGGTCGGCAATCTCGGCGTGCTCGACGAGAAGGGCGTTCCGCTCTTCAACGGCGGCCAGGCCGATCCGAAACTGCCCGGCCTGTGGTTCACCGGCATGCGGCCGAGCATCCGCGGCTGCTTTGCCAATGCCGGCATATTGGCCAAGGCGATAGCTGCGCGGATCGCCGGCTCATCCCGCCCCTCCGGCGCCTCACGCTGAGCGACCGCATAGGACAACATTTGCCGTCGGCGTCACGCCGATTTCGGCTCCAGCCGCCGGAAACCGACAGCCTCGGTCAGCATCTCCTCGTCGACCATGCCGGCATTGTAGAGGGCCAGCAAGGTGAGCGCCAATTCACGCGCCTCGACGGATTCGGGATGCGCTTGCCGTCGGCGGCAGGCCTCGTCGAAGACACGTTGCAAGGTGGCCACTTCGTCAGGTTTGAGCAGGCCACGGTCGTAGATCGACTTGGGCATGGCGATGATCTCCTGATCACGATCTAGGGCGCCACGTGTAAATTGCCAATCTTTCCCGAGGCTTGAATATGATATCGCACAAAAGAGAGGCCCCGGATCGCCGGAGCCCCTCTCATTTTTGTCTCGCCCGACCTCAGACGGCGATCTTGCCGCCACCCTGTTTGGTGATGGCGACCACCGCCGGCCGCACCGGCATGTCGGGCCTGAAATCGGGCCAGCGGGTCGACAGGTCCTCATAATAGGAGGGCCGGCCGAACGCTTCCCAATCCTCGCCGCCGTCACCCGGATGCTGGACGGCGACAAAGGCGGTCTGGTCGTCCGGCGCAAACAGCGGGCCGCACATCTCGGCGCCGATCGGCACCCGGAAGAACAGTTTCGAGGTCGCCCGCGCCGATCCTTCCGTGTCCACCGCCCACAGGCCGTCGGTGCGGCCGGTTGCCTTCGGGCCCTGGCCGTCGGTGGCGACCCACAGGCGCCCGGCCGAATCGACCGCGCAATTGTCGGGCATGCCGAACCAGCCATTGGCCGTCGTCGCGGTGGAGAAGGTGGCGCCGACGGCGGCCACCGACGGGTCGCCGCATTTCAGCAGCACTTCCCACTTGCCCTTGGTGGCGGCGAAATCGCCCTCGTCCTCGACGATTTCGATGATGTGGCCGAAGGCGTTTTCGGCACGCGGGTTGGCGGCGTCGACCTGATCGGCCTTGCGCTTGGAATTGTTGGTCAGCATGACATAGACCTTGCCGTTGCTGGCATTGGGCTGGATGTCTTCGGGCCGGTCCATCTTGGTGGCGCCAAGGAGGTCGGCGGCGCGACGTGTCTCGATCAGCACGTCGGCCTGGCCGGCAAAACCGTTTTCCGCCGTCAGCGGCCCCTGGCCGAACACGATCGGCATCCATTCGACCGAGCCGTCCTCCGCGAATTTGGCGACATGCAGCGTGCCGTCGTCGAGCAGATCCTTGTTGGCCGCGCGGTCGCCGGCGTTGAACATGCCCTTGGTGACGAACTTGTAGACATAGTCGAAGCGCTCGTCGTCGCCGAGATAGAAGACCACTCGACCATCCTTGGCGACGATCGATTCGGCGCCCTCATGCTTGAAGCGGCCCATGGCGGTGCGCTTGCGCGGCACCGAGGCCGGGTCGTTGACATCGACCTCGACGATCCAGCCGAAGCGGTTGGGCTCGTTCGGCTCCTTGGCCAGGTTGAAGCGGTCATAGTGCGCGCCCCATTCATAGGCGCCTTCCGGAATGCCGAGGCGCTTGTAGTTGGCGGCCTCCTTGTGGCCCTCCGGCAGCTCGCCGGAGAAATAGCCATGGATGTTCTCCTCGGACATCACATACGTGCCCCAGGGCGTGACCCCGCCGGCGCAATTGTTGATGGTGCCGAACACCTTGACGCCGGACGGGTCGGCATTGGTCTTGACGCGGTCATGGCCGGCAACCGGGCCCGACAGCGCCATCTCGGTGTTGGCGGTGATGCGGCGGTTGAGCTTGCCGTCGCGAATTACCCGCCATTTGCCGCCATCCTTGCGGATCTCGACGATGGTGCCGCCATGGGCGGCCATCTCGACATCGACCTGCTCTTTCGAGAGCGGCGCCACCTCGGCCGACTTCTTGCCGTCCTTCTCGACGATCTTGACGATGCCTGGGAACATCAGATGCGGGTTGGTGTATTCGTGGTTGACCACCAGCAAGCCATGCTCGGCCGAGCCATCGAGCGGGATGTAACCGACATAGTCGTTGTTGTAGCCGAACTGCTTGGCCTGGGCTTGCGCCGACTGCTTCGTCGGGTCGAATTCCGGCGAATCGGCAAACAGCGGATCGCCCCAGCGCAGCAAAACGTCGGCGTCGTAGCCCGGCGCGACGTGGTGCTTATCGTCGATACCGGCCTCCAGCTCGTCGAATTTGAACGCTGAGCCTTCCGCGGCGCGGGCATCGTCGGCGGCGATCATGGCCAGCGGGCTGACGGTGGCGGCGATCGCCGAAACGGCAAGCGAACCCTTGAGGAAGCCACGGCGCGAGAACCGCGCGGCGATGATCTCGCCCATGGTGCGGTTCTCGCTGGGATTGTTGGCCGGGCCTTCGTTTTCCTCGAGCAGGCTGGTGCGGAATCGGGCGTCGGGGGAGCGATGTTCGGTCATGGGAACCTCTGGTGGGTTTTGGCTGGAGCTTCCGGCTTACAGTCGGCTGATCACATTTTCGTGACATGGTATCTCCGCTGCCGCTCGCTCACGAGACCGATTTTTACGCCTCGCCTGGGACTTTGGTCCAAGCTTGCGCCTGCAAAGGTCCTGGGGGACAAACGCAACGGTCGGAGGTCGCTTCCGGTCACCACGTCTTTCGGCGATGTTGTTGCACTGCAACGTTGGGGTGGGCGCGCCGGCTCAATCGACGGAGATCAGTATGCGTGGATCGATCACGGCCCATTGTTGCCGTCTGGCTCTCAGATCGGCGGCCGTCCTGGCGCTGACCATCGCTCCCTATGGAGTCGTCTTCCATGGCTTCGTGCCTGGAATCGATGCCGCGACCGCACATGCCGACAAGGGTGGCAACGGCGGTGGTGGCAACGGTGGGAATGGCGGCAACGGCGGTGGCGGCAACAGTGGTGGCGGTGGCGGCAACAGCGGCAATGGAGGAAACAGCGGCAACGGCAATAGCGGTAACAGCGGCGGCGGGAATAGCGGAAAGGGTAAGGGCCAGGGCAACCAGAGCACAAGCCATGTCAACGCCACGACCGGCGACACGGTCGACGTGGATGGGAACAAGATTACAGTTCAGCACCCGGATGGCTTGACGGAGAAAATCGAGAACGGCCGTTTCAGCATGAAGGATAAGCTCGGCCGCACGATCATCGATCGCCGTGCCACACCGGCCGACGCCAGCCGTCTCAAGGCGCTTTGAATTTCGGCCCTATGAATTTCGCCTTGTGAAGCTGGTCAACAGGCAACGACCAGTTTCACACGTCACCTCCGCCGCCCCCCGGCGGAGGTGACCTCGTTTCGCGGCGTTCCACGATGGCTACGAACGGTCCCTGTCGCGGTCGCGAAACTCGCGCATGATGAGGGCCGCTTCAGTACGATTTCGCACGTTGAGTTTCGACAGCACCCCCGTCATGTGGTGCTTGACGGTCTTCTCCTGCAGCTCCAGGCGTAAGGCGACTTCCTTGTTGCTCAGTCCCTCCGCCACCAGCCGCAGGATTTCGGTCTGCCGGCCGGTGAGTTGCCGCAGCCGGTCCGCCACGCCGTTGGCGGGCTGCAAGGACTGGACGTCGGAAAGCAGCCGGGCCGACAGCATCGGCGAAAGATAGCTTTCGCCGGCCGCCACGTTGCGCAGGATATCGGCAAGCGCACGCGATCCGACGCCTTTGAGGACATAGCCGAGCACCCCGGCGTTCAAGGCCTTGGTCACATCGGCATTCGCCTCTGAAACGGTCAGCATGACGATCTTCTGGGCGGGATGGTCGGCAAGGATGCTGGCAACCGCGGCCAGGCCGCCGCCCGGCATTGAAATGTCGATGAGCAATATGTCGGGCTGCATGGTCGAGGCGATGCGCTCCGCGTCCTGCGCGGTCGCACCTTCGCCGACCATCTCGAAGCCGCCGATCTCCGACAGGCTGCGCGTCACGCCTTCGCGGAACAGCGGATGATCGTCGACAATGGCAATGCGGATGGTGCCGATCATGCTTGCTCCTCGACCGAAAGACGGATCACCAGCTTCGTGCCTTTCGGCCCTGTGAGTGTTTCGAATTGGCCGCCAATGCTTTCAACCCGCTCCCTGAGGCCGGCAAGGCCCAACCCCTCGGCCCGCGCCGGATCGAAGCCCGGTCCGCCGTCCGATACTTCAACGAAAAGCCTACCATTTTTCATGCCTGCACGCACCGCCTGATCCTTGCCCCGTCCGTGGCGGTAGGCATTGTTCAGCCCCTCCTGCACGAAGCGATAGATGCTGATCTTCTCAGAAGCGCCGGGCTCCGGCAAATGTCTCGGCATCGTAAGCGTCACCGATGTGCCCGTCCGGCGCTCATGCTCCTCGACGGCCAGCCGCAGCACGTCCGCCGCCGCCGCCGTTTCTATCTGCGGCAGGACCAGACCGGTGCAGATGCCGCGTATCTCGCGCATCGCATCCTCCAGCGTCTTGCGGATCATGGCGATTTCGGTCGAGCGGCCTTCGCTGCCATGCCCGTCGCCGGTAAACACCGGACTGTCCATGCGCAGCGCGGCCAGCGCCACGAGCTGGGCAGGGCCGTCATGCAGGTCGGCGCCGATCCGGCGCAGATATCTTTCGTTGAGCGCGGTGGCGCGGCGGGACGCCCGCTGCACACGATGCCGCAAGGCGTTGTTCTGGGTCACCAGGCCCTGCAGCTCCGACACCTGGCGGCGCAGCGCCCCGCGCTGATCGTCGATAATGCGGCTGCCGCGCAGGACGATGCCCGACAGTAGCAGAAATGCTGTCAAGGTGGTGCCGGCCACGACCAGCCAGCTCGACAGCAGGGCGGAAGCCAGGGTAGCCTTGAAATCGCTGGCGACCTCGTAGAATTCGGTGACGGCGACCACTTCGCCGGACCAGGGCTCGCGCACTGGATTGTAGATCTCGAGCAACGGCACACCCGCGGCCCGCTCCTTGTCTTCGTTCTCGTCGAACGTATCGAACTGGGCAACGACGCTGCCCTGGAAGGCAGAACGCAGATTGTCGTTCAGGTCGAAGCGGCGACCCGTCAAAGCCGAGTCCTTCGCATAGAGGATCGTGCCGTCGCGGCGCCAGAGCCTGAAGGATGCCAGGCGTTTGCCGAGCGCGCCCTGGCCGAGCGTCTCGTCGAGCGCCTGCTTGACGGATGCGCTGAGCTCCTCGCTCTTGCGCAGGTCGGGCAGCAGCGGCGCAATCACGCTGTCGACATAGAGCGCCGTCGTGGCGGCCGAATTGCGAGTGACGCCGTCCCGGATCTGCGTCGTCACCCAGGTCCCGACGATCACCATGACGACCAGCAGCCCAAAACCGCCGGCAACGACGAATTGCAGGGCAAGGGAAAGCTCGCTCCAGCGCCGCGCCAAGTTCTGAAAAATACGAGTCATGAACCCCTGACCGCCCTTCTATCGACAGGCTGGGCGATTCCGGCACATTGAGCTTCAGTCTCGCCGTTGCCAAGACCCTCCTTTGAACGACGTCGCTTGACGTTCCGGCACGCTTCGGAAACAAGGTCGGCGATATCAGGCAAGAGGCGCTTCGAGGGGGACGGGACGTTGAGTTTTTCGGGACTTCTGCAGCTCGGCTTTTCGACGGTGATCTTCCTGCTGGCGGCGACCGCCGCCAAGCAATGGGGGCTGGCGCCCAGCCTGGGCAAGATCCTGCTGACGCTGGCGCTCTATTCGCTGGGCAATCTGATCATGCTGCGGTTGATCCGCGAGTTCGGCATGTCGGTATCGTTCAGCCTCTCGGCGGTGATCCAGCTGGTTTCGGTCAATGTCGTTGCGCTGGTGTTCTTCGGCGAGCGCGTCAACGCGCTGCAGGCGGCCGGCATCGCGCTGGCAATCGCGGCCGTGGCGCTGATCACGCTTGGGCCCTATCTGCAAGGGCGGATGTAACGGTGCCGATGAAGAACGCCGCGAAAGCTCTGCTCAACCGGGTCGAATTCCCGGTGCTGCTGGCCGGCCTGGTCATCGCCGGTGGGCTGTGGGCGTTCGAGGAATTGATGGAGGTGGCACGGGCCACCACGCCGCACGCCTTCGATACCGAAATCCTGCTTGCATTCCGCCAGGCCGGTCAACCGGCGATCCCGATCGGTCCGCCATGGCTGGAAGGCGCGATGCGCGACATCACCAGCCTCGGCAGCTCCAGTGTTCTGGTGCTGATCACGGCGGCGACGATCATCTATCTGCTGTTGATCCGCCGCCCGGCGACGGCGCTTCTCATGTTCGTTGCCGTGGCGGGCGGCCAGGTGCTGTCGAGCCTGCTGAAAGTCGGCGTCGACCGGCCGCGCCCGGAACTGGTTTCGCATCTCGTCAACGAGACGTCGCTTTCCTTCCCGAGCGGCCATGCCATGCTGTCGGCGGTGACCTACCTCACGCTCGGTTCGCTGGCGGCGCGCTTCCTGCCGGGCCGGACAACCAAGGTCTACGTGCTGTTCCTGGCGGTGCTGACGACAGTGCTGGTCGGCGTCAGCCGCATCTATCTCGGCGTCCACTGGCCCTCGGATGTGCTGGCGGGCTGGTGTGCCGGCTTCGCCTGGGCGATGCTATGCTGGTTGGTGGCGAGGCTTCTGCAACGGCGCAAGGCGGTGAGCGAGGAGCCTGACTGAGTCAGATCAACCTGTTGATGAGGTGCCCTCCGCAGCCCGTCAGTATCAGAACCGTCGACAGCAAGCCTGCCGATATTACCATGGTCTTGAAAACGTTCACCCGCGTACCCCCTGCGTCTGATGCATGCCACCCTACCTGAAATCCCTGGCAGGTATCGAAGAAAATGGGCATCAGGTGTGGTTACGTCTAAAACCGATATGATGATGCTTGAAACATGATAATGATGGTATTATACGTTACGCTAGCAGGCTCAGACGGGGATTCCGGCCGATGATCACTGCCGCGCAGATGCGCGCCGCAAGGGCGCTGGCCGGCATCGACCAGAGGACGCTCGCCGAGCGCGCCGGCGTCTCGCTTCCCACCATCCAGCGCATGGAGGCGAGCGGCGGCGTGGTCAGGGGCGTGGTCGATACGCTGATGAAGGTCATCCAGGCTCTCGACGAAGCCGGGGTGGAACTGATCGGCGAGAACCAGGCCAGCGAGCGCGGCGGCAGGGGCGTGCGCCTCAAGGCCGCCATGCCGCCGGAACCCAAGGCCGGGCCGGAATAAGTCGCGACGGCGACCGCCGACAGTCCTGCCGACGATCCCGCCGCTTTTGCAGGGGCAGTCCATGGATCAATCGCGTCAGGCAGTGCATCAGGCGGTGAAGCCGACATTCTCCGAGCTGTTCACGCCGAAGCTGGTGACGGTCTGGCGGGAGGGCTACCGGCTGCCGCATTTCAAGGCGGATGTCATCGCCGGGCTGACTGTCGCCATCGTCGCGCTGCCGCTGTCGATGGCGATCGCGATCGCTTCGGGCGTGACGCCGGAGCGTGGCCTCTACACTTCCATCGTCGGCGGCTTCATCATCTCGGCCTTGGGCGGCAGCCGCTTCCAGATCGGCGGCCCGGCCGGCGCCTTCATCGTGCTGGTGGCGGCGACGGTGGCGCGCGTCGGCCTCGACGGCCTGCTGCTGGCGACGATGATGGCCGGTGTGTTCCTCATTGCCATCGGCTATCTCCGGCTCGGCACCTACATCAAGTTCATTCCCTATCCGGTCACTGTCGGCTTCACCGCCGGCATTGCCGTCATCATCTTCTCCGGCCAGATCGTCGAACTGTTCGGGCTGACCTTGCCGGGAAGGGAGCCCGGACCGTTCGTGCCCAAGCTGATCGCGCTTGGCGAAGCAGCCGGCACGATCAACCTCGCGGCGACCGTCGTGGCGGCGCTGACCATCGCGACCATCGTCTTGCTGAAGCGCTGGCGGCCGAAATGGCCGGCCATGTTGATCGCCATCGGGCTCGCCTCGCTGGTCGTGGCGCTGTTGGCGTTGCCGGCCGAGACGATCGGCACGCGCTATGGCGGCATTCCGCGCAGCCTGCAATGGCCTGGCATGCCACCCGTCAGCTTCGGCAGGATGCTCGACGTCTTGCCGGACGCCATCGCCTTCGCGCTGCTCGGCGCCATCGAATCGCTGCTGTCGGCCGTCGTCGCAGACGGCATGACGGGCCGGCGGCACCGCTCGAATTGCGAGTTGGTGGCGCAGGGCTTCGCCAATGTCGTGTCCGCTTTGTTCGGCGGCATCTGCGCCACCGGCACCATAGCCCGCACCGCCACCAATGTGCGGGCCGGCGCACACGGTCCGGTCTCGGGCATGGTCCATTCGGGAATCCTGCTGGTGCTGATGCTGGTGGCGGCGCCGCTTGCCAGCTACATCCCGCTCGCGGCCCTTGCCGGCGTCCTGGCGGTGGTCTGCTGGAACATGGTCGAGAAACAAGCCTTCGCCACGCTGCTCAAGGCATCGCGCGGCGATGCGCTGGTGCTGATGGCGACCTTCCTCATCGTCGTCTTCCGCGACCTGACCGAGGGCATCGTCGTCGGCTTCGCGCTCGGCTCGATCCTGTTCATCGACCGCATGGCCAAGTCCGTCGCGGTCGAGGCGGACCTGGCGCAGGACGATGTCGCCGACAGCGTCGGCGGCGCCCGCACCTATGATTCCGCGGAGGCAAGCGACGCCGACACCGTCGTCTACCGCATCTCGGGCGCCTTCTTCTTCGGTGCCGCGTCCACTGTCGGCAGCGTGCTCGACCGCATCGCCGACCAGCGCCGCAACTTCGTGCTCGACTGTTCGGCCGTGCCGCTTTTCGATTCGACGGCGGCCAATGTCATCGAAAGCGCGGCCCATAAGGCGGGGCGCGCTGGCGTGCGCTTCATCATTTCGGGCGCCTCGCCGCAGATCCGGCGCATGCTGATCAATCACGGCGTCAAGCCGCCGCTGGTGACCTATGCCGCGTCGATCCGCGACGCGCGGGACCAATTGGCGGGGAGACAAGAGGCGAAGCAGCCGTCTCTCAACGATTGAGCGATGCCGGGCCGCTGACGAACGGACTTTCCCTGACGTAGAACCGCAGCAGGCGGTCGGCGTCCTTCGAAATGCCGATCCTGATGCCCCGTCCGATCGCGCCGGGCTCACATTCATCGTGGGCGAGCCACAGCGGGCCTTTCCGGCACAGGTCGATCCCGTCGAGCGAACGATCGATCCGCAACGCCGCGGCCAGCCTCCCGGGCCCGCGCGCCAGGTCGCGCAGGCGCTCGACGCCTCGGTTCAGCCGCATGATCGCGACGCCTTCCAGCGGTTCCAGCGCCCGGATCAGCACGCCGGTTCCGACCCCTTTCGTCTCGCTCGAGACATTCAGCATGAAGGAGGTGCCATAGGCGAGGTAGACATAGGCGTGCCCGGCTTCGAGAAACAGCGACCGGTTGCGCTGCGTCATCCCTCGAAAGCCGTGCCCGGCCGCATCACCGACGACATAGGCTTCCGTCTCGACGATGCGGCCGCTGACCCTGCCTTCGGGCAAGTCGCGCACCACCAGCTTGCCTAGGAGAAACCGGGCGAGCGCGGCCGTATCGTCCGGCAGCTCCTCTCGCGCGAGCGGACGGGGAGCGATCATGGTCATGTCTGTCTAGGCGTCCGTGTGGCGCAACGCATTGGCGATCACCGCGAAGGCAGGCGAGTTCTGCCGCCGGGTCGGATAATAGAGATAATAGCCGGGGAATAGCGGGCACCATTCATCGAGCATCAGCACCAGCCGGCCCGACCGGATGTCGCCGGCCACCAAATTCTCCGGCACGTAGCCGATTCCAAATCCGCTCAACGTCGCGTCGATCATCGCGACCGACGAATTGAAGGTCAGCTGTCCGTCGACGCGCACTCTTAGCTCTCGCCCGTCCCTGGCGAATTCCCATGCGTAAAGGCCGCCCGACCGCGACTGGCGGTGGTTGATGCAATCATGCTGGACGAGGTCCTGAGGCGTACCGGGCGCCGGATGCCGAGCGAGGTAGTCGGGGGATGCGACGACGACCAGCCGCCAGTCGGGGCTGATGCGAATGGCGATCATGTCCTTGTCGACACTTTCCCCAAGCCGCACGCCGGCATCGAACCGCTCCTCGACGATGTTGCGGAAGCCGTTGTCGATATTCAGTTCGACATGGATGTCGCGGTAATGCCGCAGCACCGGTTTCAGCTTCGGCCAGACCATCCAGTCCAGCGCATGGTCGGAAAGCGTGATCCGCACCGTGCCCGAAGGCTTGTCGCGAAACGCCATCAGCGCGTCGATGTCGCTCTCCATGTCCTGGATGCGCGGCGCCAATGCCCGCAGCAGCCTCTCTCCGACTTCGGTCGGCGACACATGGCGGGTGGTCCGCGTCAAAAGCCGCAGGCCGAGCCGCGCCTCGAGCTGTTTGATGGTTTGGCTGAGCGTCGGCTGCGACGTTCCAAGTCTGGCCGCCGCCTTGGTGAAACTGCGCTCTTCGGCCACCGCCAGGAACCAGAGCATGTCGTTCAGATCGTCGCGGTTCATGACCTCAAATCCGCCTATTCATATCCAAGATGGATAAGTCCATGCGAATTGCAACGACTAATCGAGGCGGTCGCGGCTGTTTATATACGCGCCAACGAAATCGTCGGAGGGCCCTCGGCGGGCCAAAGCGCATGGAAGCCACCTACGACAGCCAACTGGTCGAGACACCAAGCGCCTGGGGCGCGGTGATCTGTCTTTCCCTGCTCACCTTCGTTCTGGTGGCCTCGGAGTTCATGCCCGTCAGCCTGCTCACGCCCCTCGCCAGGGACCTGGCCATCACCGAGGGCCAGGCCGGTCAAGCGATCTCCGTTTCTGGATTCTTCGCCGTCGTCACCAGCCTGTTCGGCAACGCCTTGCTCTCGAAGCTGGACCGGCGCACGGTCGTTCTTCTCTATACCGTCGTGCTGGTGGTCTCCGGACTGGCGATCACTTTTGCGCCCACCTATCCTGTGTTCATGTTTGGCCGGGCCCTAATCGGCGTTTCGATCGGCGGCTTCTGGTCGCTGTCGACAGCCATTCTGGCCCGCATCGTCTCGCGTGACGATCTGCCCAGGGCGATCGCCATGCTGCAGGGCGGGACGGCGTTCGCGACGGTCGTCGCGGCGCCGCTTGGAAGTTTTCTCGGCGGCCTGATCGGATGGCGCGGCGCCTTCTTCATCGTGGTGCCGATCGGGCTCGCCGCCATCGTCTGGCAACTCGCCGTCCTGCCCAGCATGCCCGCCGAGGAGCCCGTCTCGGCCGGCCGCATGGTCGGCCTTCTCGGCAATCGCGCCTTCGCCATCGGCATGGCGGCGACCACGCTCGCCTTCATGGGCCAGTTCTCGCTCTCCACCTATTTGCGACCGTTCCTCGAAGGCATCACCGGCCTCGACGTGAATACGCTGTCGATGGTCCTGCTCGGGCTCGGGCTGGCGGGCCTCGTCGGCACGTCCCTCGTCGGTTTCGTCCTGCGCTCGCATCTGGGCGCCGTGCTGATTGGCCTGCCGGCCATGCTTTCGGTCATCGCGCTGCTCTTGATCGCGCTTGGGCCCGTCGCGGTCGCGGCCGCGGTCCTGCTCTTGCTGTGGGGATTGTTCACCTCGCCCATTCCGGTGGCCTGGAGCACCTGGATGGCCAAGGTCATCCCCGACGATCTCGAGGCGGGTGGAGGCTTGCAGGTCGCGCTGATTCAGTTCGCCATCACCTTCGGCGCGTTCGCCGGCGGCTTGCTGTTCGACACCGCCGGCTGGTGGAGCCCCTTCGCGCTCGCGGCGCTGCTTCTCCTCGGCTCGACGCTATTTGCCGTCGCCGCGGCGACCTCGACACCCACGAGCCGCCAATCATGACAAAACGACAGCTCAGCCGACGCACACTGCTCCGAGTCGCGCTCGCGCAGGCGGCGGTCCTGCCCGGACAGGCTTTCGGGCAGCAAGGCGCCGGCCCGGCAAGCCAGCAGCCCACGGACATGAAGATCAGGATAAGCTTCAACGGGCAGACGATGACGGCCACGCTGTATGACAATCCCTCGGCACGGGATTTCTACTCCATGCTGCCGCTGGATCTGACGATCGACAATTACGCCGGCAACGAGAAGATCGCCTATCTCCCGCGCAAGCTCACCGTGCAAGGCAGCGGTCCCTTCGGCGACGAACGGCCCGGCGACCTTTGCTACTTCGCGCCCTGGGGCAATCTGGCGCTGTTTTATGCCGGCTACCGCTGGTCCACCGGGCTGATCCGGCTCGGGCGCTTCGACGGCGGCTTCGAGCCTCTGCTGGCACGCGGGAATTTCCCGCTGCGAATCGAGCCCATTCGCTGACATACGCAATCGAAAGCAACTCATAGGAGACGTTCCCATGCGAGGCACCGTTCTTTACAGCCCCGGCGACATCCGTTGCGAGGAAGTGGCCGATCCCGAAATCCTGCTGCCCACCGACGCTATCGTGCGGCTGTCGGCGACCTGCGTCTGCGGATCGGATCTCTGGCCCTATCGCGGCCTGCAGCCGATCGCGGAGCCCGCCCATATGGGCCACGAATATTGCGGTGTGGTGGAGGAGGTCGGCAGCGCGGTCCGCGCCATCCGCCCCGGCCAGTTCGTGGTCGGATCGTTCGCGACCTCCGACAACACCTGCCCCAACTGCCGCAATGGCTACCAGTCGTCATGCCAGCACCGTACCTTCATGACCGGCGCCCAGTCGCCGTTCCTGCGCGTGCCGCTGGCCGACGGCACTTTGGTGGCCCTGTCCGGTCAGCCCTCGGCCGACATGCTCCCGAGCCTGCTCGCCACCTCCGACGTGCTGGGCACCGGCTGGTTTGCCGCCGACGCCGCCAACGTAAAGGCAGGGTCGACGGTCGCGGTGGTCGGGGATGGCGCGGTCGGCCTGCTTGCCGCGCTTTCCGCCAAACAGATGGGCGCCGAGCGCATCATCGTCATGAGCCGGCACGAGCCGCGCCAGAAGCTCGCCTTGGAGTTCGGTGCAACCGACATCGTCACCGAGCGCGGCGAGGAAGGCGTCGCCCGCATTCTGGACATGACCGGCGGCATCGGCGCCGACTCCGTGCTGGAATGCGTCGGCACGCAGGAATCGATGAAGCAGGCGATCGGTTCGACCCGCAGGGGCGGTTACGTCTCCTATGTCGGCGTACCCCACCAGGTGCAACTGGATGGGCAACAGCTGTTCTTCGCCCATGTGCACCTGCATGGCGGCCCGGCACCGGTGCGCCGCTATTTGCCCGAACTGATAGCCCTCGTCACCGAAGGCAAGATCAATCCCGGCAAGGTGTTCGATCTGGTCCTCCCGCTCGAACAGGTGGCCGAAGGCTACAAAGCGATGGACGAGCGGCGCGCCATCAAGACATTGCTGCGGGTCTGACCGGCACCCCGGGCCGTTCGTCACGGCGCTCATTCGATCTTGAGCGCCGCGACCTCGCCTTCGTTCATCAGCGGCACGTAGAGGATCGACTTGCCGTCGGTGCCGATATCGGCGCTGCTCGGCTTGAAATGCGCCACCGCTTCCGGCCCGCCGCCGGTCCTGTATCGGTAGAGCGTGCCGCTCATGTAGGCCGTCGCATAGATGGTGCCGCCAATGGCGATGACGCCGTCGAGGTCGGCGAAGTTTTGGGCGCCCGCCAGCGGCGTCACCGCCTTGCTGGCGATGTCGACCGCCAGCAGCCCGCCGGGCTCGGCCGTGCTGAAGTCGGCCTTGATGCCCTTGCCCCAGGAGGCCACGATCAGCCTGTCGCCATCGGCGATCACGCCGTTGGGCGAGGCCAGCAGCGGATCCTTGACGAACAGTTCCGGCCTGTCGCCGTCGATGCGGTAGATCGCATCCGCCAGCATGTCGGTGACGTAGACCTTGCCCGAGGCATCCGCAGTCATGTCGTTGAGGAAGACCGCGTTAGGGACCACGATGCTGGCGATGAGCTTGCCGCTGGCGAGGTCGACGACACGGATTTTGGTGATGTCGGCGACATAGAGCTTGCCGCCCGATATGGCCATGCCCTTGGGCGCGTCCATGCCGTCGGTCCAGTGCTGGCTCACCATCTTGCCATCCGTTGACAGCAGGCTGAGGTAGCCGTTGCCGTCGGCGTCGCCCGGATTGCCGACGATGTTGGAAACGATGATGCGGCCGTTGGCGGCGTCGAACAGCGCCGATTCAGGCTGTTCGAGGCCCGTTTCGCGCCAGAGCTCGTCGGCCTGGGCGGCCTGGGCGGCGGCAATGCCGATGGCGGCGATGACGGCGGAAGTGACGACAATGTTCATGGCTGCTCTCCTGTGAATGTCGGTGAACAGCTAGGATTTTCGATACTTCTCGGGAAGGCGGATTGAAGCTAGTATCGAATATCGATACGAAACCGCCGGCAAGAGGCGCATCCCATGAACGGCCCGATCTTCGAGGCGCTGAAACGGACACTGAAGGCCAAGGGTGTCACCTATCGTGAGCTCGGCGAACGGATGGGCGTTTCCGAGCCGACGGTGAAGCGCATCTTCCATGAGAAGAACTGCAAGCTCGACCGGCTGGTGGAGATCTGTGCGGCCGCCGGCGTCGAACTGGAAAACGTGCTCGGCTCGATGAACCGCGGGCCGGGGCCGGTCAACCACATCGCGCCCGAGATCGAGCGCCGGCTCGCCGGCCGGCCGGCGCTGCTGTTCGTCTTCGTCATGCTGTCGGAAAAATTCACGCCTGAAGGCATCATGCGCTCGCAAGGCCTGAGCGAGGCCTCGATGTTCCTCTATCTGCGCGACCTCGAGCAACTCGGCCTGATCGCGCTTGGCCGTGGCCTGTCGGCGAAACTGCTGGTCGAAACGCCGATCCAGTGGAATTTCGAGGGGCCGCTCAGGCCGCTGTTCGAAATGACCAACAAGAATTTCATCGGCTGGGCCATCACCCATATCGAGAAGGAGGCGACCTTCGTCAGCTTCTCCAGGCGAATGCGTCCGGAGACGGCGGAGATGGTGCGGCGCGAGGCCGAGGAACTGGCCGACCGGGCGAGACTGCTGGCCCATCACGACCAGCACACCACGCCCGAGGACGGGTTGATCGGCTACAAGTGGACCTTTGCCTTTGGCGCCACGCCGTTCGAGGCGATCATGCCGATCGGGCCGCATCCACGCGACGCCGGGGCGCGGATGGAGGACCAGCCTTCCCCGGCGAAAGGCCGGCGGCCGCTACCAGCTTAGACCGGCCGAGGTCCGCCGCCCATCAGCCGGCACTGGCGGCAAGATCATCAGCGGACGAGGCACCGGCGAGATCGTCGCGTGCCTTGCGGGCGAGCTTTTTCGTCGCGTGCCTGGGGCTGTCGCCGAACAGTTCGGCGGCCTCGGCGAGACAGGCTTTCCTGAGGCTCTTTTCCGAGCGCTTGAGCAGCTTGCCGAGAAGTTTTGTGTCCTCGGGCGGCCCCAGCGGCTCGCTGTCCGCCTCGAGCAGCGCGCGCATGACGAACACATCATGCAGTTCGCCGAGCCGCTCGCCCAGTTCATCCACGGCCTTGCGCCGCGCCTTGATCGGGGTCGGCCACAGCCTGCCCAGCAGCGACAGGTGCATGCCATGCGTCTTGGCCGCCTTGCGCAGGTCATGGAAATCGTCGGCTTCACCGCGCGCGCCGGCCCTGTCGAGCGCCTTCCTGGCGCGCCGCAAGGCGACGCGGGCGCCTTCGGCAAGCACGTCGGCGGCCTGTTCCGGCTGATCAGGCAAAGCAAGGGTTTCGATGCGCTTCAGGCCGTCTTCGCAGGCGGCGGTGGCCGCCCCGATCGCCGCCTTCAGGCCGGCGCCTTCGTGCAGATCATGCTGGCGTGCGATCAACCTGTCGCGCACGGCATCAAGCCCGCCATCGACGCTTTCCCTGGCGAAGCCCGCCCCCAGCCGATCGATGGTTTCGATCAGGGCCGTGGCTTCACGCGGACCGGCAAGCAGCGCCGCGACATTCCGATAGCACTGGTTTTCCGTGGTGCAGAATGTTTCGTTTCCGGAACGAACCAGGCGCAACAAGGCACGCGCGCTTTTCAGCCGCTTGCGGCACTTGTGCAGCCCCTGTTCCGGCCGGGTGTGCGCCGTCTCCAGATGCAGCAGGGCCTTACCGATCTCCTCGGCAAGGATACGCCTGACCTCGCCGGTCAGCGGCAGGCGCGGATCGATACGAAAGCTCATGCGGCGATCTCCGGTATCCCCCCGAGGGCGAGCGACGCGTTGTAGAATTTCTGCTCGCCGGTCACTTCCCGGCCGAGCCAGTCAGGCAGCATTTCGTCCGGAACCTCTTCCGGCGTCTCGAGCTCGGCCACCACAAGTCCCGCCAGTGCACCGCCAAAGACATCGACTTCATAGAGATAGCCGCGATGCCTAACATGGTGACGTGTCTTCTCGATGACACGTCCGATGGCGAAGTCCAGCATCTCCACCGCCTCCGCCAGCGGGATCGGGTATTCGAATTCGTCGCGCTCGCGCGCGCTGCTGCCGAATTTGAGCGTCAGCTTGGCGGAGGCGCCATCACTGATGCGGATGCGGACGGTTCGCCCGGGTGCCGTGGCGAGATAGAACTGGAGAATGCGGATATCCGCTTCCGCCAGATCCCGCCATGCGGTGCTGGAGACCAGGAACTTACGCTCGACTTCCTTGCCCATGGCCGCGCACTAAAGCGGTTGCCGCGCGCGATGGCAAGACAGCGCCGCACACAAGTTGACCTTAATCAATCGATTGATTAAGGTCTTTGGCATGATCAAATTGCCAGATGCCAAGAGACCCCGCCGCGAGACCTCCCCGGCAGAGCCGACGCGCGCCGCGCTTGTCCAGGCGGCGTTGAAACTGTTCGGGCGGCAGGGCTTCGACGGCACCTCGACGCGCGAAATTGCCGCCGAGGCAGGGGCCAATATCGGCTCGATCGCCTATCATTTCGGCGGCAAGGAAGGTCTTCGCGCCGCTGCCGCCGACTTCATCGTCGAGACCATCCAGGGCGTCGCAGGGCAGGCACTGGGCGCTGGCGAGGGGCTCGGCCATGGACAGGCGGCGGCAAGCGATCCTGAGGCGGCGCGCGCGCAGCTCTTCACGGCACTCGAGCGGATGGTCGGCTTCATCGTGGCTCAGCCGCAGGCCGGAGAGATCGTGCAATTCGTGCTGCGCGAGCTCTCGCATCCGACGGCGGCGCTCGACCGCATCTATGACGGCGTCTTCGAGCCGACGCACCGTCGGCTGTGCCAGATCTGGGAGCAGGCCACCGGCGAGCCGGCCGAGAGCGAACGCACCCGACTCACCGTGTTCACGTTGATCGGCCAGGTCATCTATTTCCGCATCGGCCGCGAGGCCGTCATGCGCCGCATGGGCTGGCGCGACATCGGCGCCGCCGAGGCCGCCAAGGTGGTGGCGGTCACCACGGACAATCTCCGCGCCATACTGGCCGCCCGCAAGGGACCAGGGATGAAGGGATCAAAACAATGAGCTTTCTGTGTTCGCTGCCGCTCGCCGCGCAATTGTTCGGTGCCTGCGCGCCGGCGGCACCGCTCGCCGTCGGTTATGTCGAGGGCGATTATGTGCTCCTGGCGCCGATCGAGGTGGCGCAGGTCGAGACGGTGGCGGTGAAGCGCGGCGACCGCGTCACGCCGGGAGCCACCGTGGTGACACTCGAAAATGCCGACGCCAAGATCGCGGTGGCGCAAGCGCAGGCGGCGCTGGCCCAGGCGCAGGCGCAGTATGCCGATCTCCAGGTCGGCAAGCGGCCGGAAGAGATCGCCGTGCTGAAGGCCGAGGTCGACATGACCAAGGCACAGGCCGCCGACGCCAAGCGAAAATTCGACCGCGCCAGCGACCTGTTCAAACGCGGCGCCGGCACGCAGGCTGATTTCGACACGGCTTCCGCGACGCTGGAGACGGCCAATGCGCAGGTCGGCCAGGCGGAGGCCAACCTGGCGGTCGGCGGGCTGCCGGCGCGCGCCGAGACGATCAAGGCCGCCGACAATCAGGTCAAACAGGCGCAGGCGGCGCTGGATCAGGCGCAATGGCGGCTCTCCAAACGGGTGTTGGCGGCGCCTTCGCCCGGCCGCGTCAACGACGTCATCCGCAATCCCGGCGACACGGCGGGTCCGACCGCGCCGGTCATCTCGGTGCTTCCCGACGGCGCGGTGAAGCTCAGCGTCTATATTCCGGAAAGCGCCTTCTCCTCGGTCAAGGTCGGCAGCCTGCTCAGCGTCCATTGCGACGGCTGTGGCCCGGAGGTGAAGGCGCGCGTCAGCTATGTCTCGCCCGATCCCGAATTCACCCCGCCGGTGATCTACTCCCTGGAGAACCGGCAGAAGCTGGTCTACCTCGTCGAGGCGCGGCCGGAGGGCGATGCGGGGCCGCTGCAGCCCGGCCAGATCGTCGATGTCGATCTCGCGGATATGGGAAAATGAACGCCATCGACGTTCACGGCCTGGTCAAGCGCTTCGGCGACAAGACCGTCGTCGACCATGTGACGATGTCGGTCGCCGAGGGCGAGATCGTCGGCTTCCTCGGCCCCAACGGCTCGGGCAAGACCACCACCATCCGCATCATGTGCGGCCTGCTGACGCCGGACGAGGGTGAAGGCACGGTGCTGGGCTTCAACATCCGCACCGACAGCCTCAGGATCAAGCGCGAAGTCGGCTACATGACGCAGAAATTCTCCTTCTACGAGGATCTGACGATCGGCGAGAACCTCGAATTCGTGGCGCGGCTCTACCGGCTGCGGCCGGTCGAGGACTATGTCTCGCGCACGCTGGAGGAGCTCGGCCTGACGACGCGCCGCAACCAGCTGGCCGGCACCTTGTCCGGCGGCTGGAAGCAGCGGCTGGCGCTGGCCGCCTGCATCATGCACAAGCCGAAACTGCTGCTGCTGGACGAGCCGACGGCCGGCGTCGATCCGAAGGCGCGGCGCGAGTTCTGGGACGAGATCCATCGCCTGGCGAGCGGCGGGCTGACCGTGCTGGTCTCCACTCATTACATGGACGAGGCCGAGCGCTGCCACCGCATCAGCTACATCTCCTATGGCAGGATGCTGGCCACCGGCACCGTCGCCGAGGTGGTGAAGAATGCAGGCCTGACCACCTTCGTGCTGCAGGGTCCAAAGCTCGACGAGGTGGCGCAAGCGCTGCAAGGCCGCCCCGGCGTCGACCAGGTGGCGCCGTTCGGCGCGACGCTGCACGTCGTCGGTTCCGACCGCGAGAAGCTCGAGGCCGCGCTTGCCGACGTCGAGAGGGAGCACAAGGGCGTAACGGTGACGCCGGGCGAGACCAGCCTGGAGGATGTCTTCATCCAGTTCATGTCGGGATCGAAGGACAACATGGCATGAACAGCGTCTTTTCCTTAGCCAGGCTCGGCGCCCTGCTGATCAAGGAGTTCATCCAGATGCGGCGCGACCGCATCACCTTCGCCATGATGCTGGGCGTGCCGCTGATCCAGCTCGTGCTGTTCGGCTACGCCATCAACAACGACCCGAAGAGCCTGCCGGCGGCCCTGGTGGCGACCAGCAGCGATCCCTATACCCGCGCCATGGTCGCGGCGCTGCAGACCACCGGTTACTACCGCTTCGACCATGTCGCGCAAAGCGCCGAGGAGGCCGAGTTCCTGATGGCGCGCGGCGACGTCGCCTTCGTCGTCACCATCCCGGCCGATTTCGCCCGGCGGGTCGAGCGCGGCGACAAGCCGCAAATCCTGATCGAGGCCGACGCCACCGATCCGGCGGTCGCCAGCGGCGCCATCTCGACGCTCGGCACCATCGCCGGCCAGGCGCTGCTGAGAGCGCAGGGCACGCAGGAAGCCGCAGCGGAAGCCGCCAGGGGGCAGCTCGATGTCGTAGTCCACCGCCGCTACAACCCCGAAGGCATCTCGCAATACAACATCGTGCCCGGCCTGCTCGGCGTCATCCTGCAGATGACCATGGTGATGATGACCTCGATCGCGCTGACGCGCGAGACCGAGCGCGGCACGATGGAAAATCTCCTGGCGATGCCGTCGAGCCCGCTGGAGATCATGATGGGCAAGGTGCTGCCCTACCTGGCGGTCGGCGCGGTGCAGGTGGTGGTGGTGCTGGCGGCGTCGAAGCTTCTGTTCGCCATCCCCTTCACCGGCTCGATGACGCTGCTTTTGTCGGCGGTGCTGGTGTTCGTGCTGTCGCTGGTGCTGCTCGGCTACACGATCTCGACGATCGCACGCACGCAGATGCAGGCGCTTCAGCTCACCTTCTTCTTCTTCCTGCCCTCGATCATGCTGTCGGGCTTCATGTTCCCCTATCGCGGCATGCCGGACTGGGCGCAGACCTTCGGCGAGATCTTCCCGCTGACGCATTTCCTGCGCATCACCCGCGCGGTGATGCTGAAGGGCGCGGAACTGCCGGCGGTGGCGACCGAGATCGGCTGGCTGGCGGTTTTCGTGGCGCTGTTCGCCGGCGTGGCGCTGGTGCGGTTCAGGCGCACGCTGGACTGACGAGAGCCGACCTATGCCGCCCTACGCCGCCATGATCCCGGCATAGGTGCCGAAATCGACATTGCCGCCGGACAGCACCACGGCAACGCATTTGCCGGACAGCTCGATCTCACCCGATGACAGCGCCGCCAGCGCGACGCAGCCTCCGGGCTCGACCACCAGCTTGAGAGAGGCCATGGCGTCGCGCATCGCCCGCCTGACGGCATCCTCGGAGACGGCGACGGCGCCGGCGAGGTTGCGGCGGTTGATCTCGAAGGTGATCGCGCCCGGCTCTGCGGTGAGGATGGCGTCGCAGATCGAACTATGGCCCGGCTCGTTCGAAACCCTGGCGCCCGCCGCCAGCGAGCGGCGCGTGTCGTCGAAATGCTCGGGTTCGACCGCCCAGATCGCGGTGCCGGGCGAGGTATCCTTCACGGCAACCGAGATGCCGCTGGTCAGGCCGCCGCCACCGCAGGGAATGACGACCGCGTCGAGCGAGACACCCAGAGCCCGCGCCTGCCTCACCAGCTCCAGTCCGATCGTGCCCTGGCCGGCAATGATGGCCGGATCGTCGAAGGGCGGCACCAACGCCATGCCCTTGTCGAGATAGGGGCGCACCACCGTCATGCGGTCGTCCTTGAAACGGTCGAAGGGCACCACTTCGGCGCCCATCTTGCGGACATTGGCGATCTTCATGTCAGGCGCGTCCGCCGGCATGGCGATGACCGCCTTGACGCCGAACATGGCGGCGGAAGCCGCCACGCCTTGCGCGTGATTGCCCGAGGAGAAAGCGACGACGCCACGGGAACGCTCCGCCTCGCTCAGCGTCGACAGCTTGTTGTAGGCACCGCGGAACTTGAACGAGCCGGTGCGCTGCAGCGTCTCCGGCTTGAACAGGATGCGGCCGCCGAAGCGCCTATTCAGCTCCTGCGATTCGATCAAGGGGGTTTCGACGATCAGGCCCGAGAGCCGTGCGGCGGCGGCGTGGATGTCGGCGATGCCCGGAGGGGTGATCATGGCGGGTCCTGTGGCGATGCGATCCGGCCATGGTGCACGCAAAGGCGCGCGCGATGCCAACGAAAAGATGTGACCGGGACAAAGTTCGCGATTGTGATCAAGATACAAACGTATCCAGCGTTGCGGCCGTTACGCCCGCATGTCGCAATTCACCCCAGCAATGTCCGCTGCCGCTTGCTGCCGCCCAGCTTGCGCCAGTTGTTGAACCGATGCGTGGCGGCGGCAAACGAGATCTTCATCTGCTGGGCCACCGAATAGCGCGACTTGCCCTCGTCGAACATGCGGTAGCAGCACTCGACGCCTTCCTCGGTCAGCTTGCCGTCGGGTGCCTTGTTGTGCGGGTTGGCGGGGTCGAATTTCTCGACCTGCTGCTCGACCAGCCCCTTCAGGCGCTGCAGGTCGGCCTCGATGCTGGAGATGAGATCGAGGACCGGTTTCGGGTCGTAGGCGTGCGGAGGCTTCTTGGCCGTCATCAGCTCGTTCCTTTTTTGGCTTGGCCCGATATATAGGTTAACATTCGCTGATAATGAAGAGTGATGCCCGGTGCCGGCTTCAACTATTCTTGACCGTGGCCAAGCGCACGATTGACCACGGACGTTGCAAACCATAGTTTAGAACAATTCTAAACTAGGGTGATTTCCTCATGCTTTCCCGTGTTTTCGGCTTCGGCCGCCGATCCTTCGAATCACTTTCCGAACAGGAGATCCTGGCGCTGGCCATTTCATCGGAGGAGGATGACGGGCGTATCTACCGGGCCTATGCGGACGGATTGTCCGAGACTTTTCCGCAATCGGCCAAACTCTTCGAGGCCATGGCCGAGGAGGAAGACGGCCATCGCGACTCGCTGATCGAACTCTTCCGCAAGCGTTTCGGCGAGCGCATTCCGCTGATCCGCCGTGAACATGTGAGGGGCTATTTCGAGCGCAAGCCCGACTGGCTGGTGCGGCCGCTCGGCATCGAGGCCGTGCGCCGCCAGGCCGAGGCGATGGAGCGGCAGGCCTACCTGTTCTATGTCGAGGCGGCCAAGCGCACCACCGACGCCTCGACCCGCAAGCTGCTCGACGATCTGGCCGCGGCCGAACAGGGCCATGAAAGCTCGGCGCATGCGCTGGAGCAGAAACACGTGCCGGGCGAAGTCAAGGTCGAGGAGGCGACCGCCGAGCAGCGCCAGTTCATCCTCACCTATGTGCAGCCGGGCCTGGCCGGGCTGATGGACGGGTCGGTGTCGACGCTGGCGCCGATCTTCGCCGCCGCCTTTGCCACCCATGACACCTGGCAGACGCTTCTGGTCGGTCTCGCCGCCTCGATCGGCGCCGGCATCTCGATGGGTTTCACCGAGGTCGCTTCCGACGACGGCAAGCTGTCGGGCAGGGGTTCGCCGATCAAGCGCGGCCTGACCGTCGGCGTCATGACGACGCTCGGCGGCCTCGGCCACGCGCTGCCCTATCTCATCCCGCATTTCTGGACCGCGACGGCGGTAGCCGCCGTGGTGGTGTTCTTCGAATTGTGGGCCATCGCCTTCGTCCAGAACCGCTACATGCAGACCCCGTTCCTGCGCGCCGCCTTCCAGGTGGTGCTGGGCGGCGCCCTGGTGTTCGCGGCGGGCGTGCTGATCGGGAATGCGTAAACAAAGTGGCGAGGTCAGCGCTGCCCCTCATCGCCCTGCCGGGCACTTCTCCCCGTATAGTGACGGGGAGAAGGAGGCTGGCTGCAGCGCTGGCTCCTTTCTTCCAACGCTGGCGATTGGCGAAACCGGCGATGGCAGGCAGGTGAGGGGCGGCGCCAACGTCAGCCCAATAACTCTACCCATTCACGGCCCGGCTGTCCGCCGGCGCCTCGTTCCTCTCGACCAGTCCGTAGTCGCGCACCACGTGCGCGATCCGCAATCGATAGCCGGCAAAGATACCGCCGCGCCCGGCCCGCTGCGCCTGCCGGTGCTCTTCGGTGTTGCGCCAGGCCTTCACCGCCTCCTCGTCGCGCCAGAACGACAGCGACAGCACCCGGTTCGGGTCGGCCAGGCTCTGGAAGCGCTCGACGGAGATGAAGCCGTCAATGCCGTCGAGCAGCGGACGCAGGTCGGCGGCTATGCTCAGATAGGCCTCGCGCCGGCCCTGCGCAGGCTGCACCTCGAAGATGATGGCGATCATAGCTTGACCAGCGGCGCATGCGGGCCGGAAGCCAGTTTCAGGAACATGCGGTCCTCCTTGAGGATGAAGCGTTCGCGCTTGGCGAATTCATAGTTTGCCTTGCCGGCGGGGTCTGCGGCAAGCCGGGCGCGGTAGGCTTCGTAGGCGGCGAGGCTTTCGATGTTGTAGGCGGCATAGGCCGTCGTGGCCGAGCCCTCATGCGGCACGAAATAGCCGATCAGATCGGCGCCGCAGCGCGGAATGGCCTGACCCCAGTTGCGGGCATACTCCTCGAAGGCGGCCTTGCCGAACGGGTCGATCTCATAGCGGATGAAGCAGGTGATGGTCATGGTCGGCTCCTTGGTGTTTAGCGGCGACAGTTCGGGCGGCGTCGAAACGTCGTGCCACCCGATCTGCTAGGCAGATGAGTTGGCGATCACACCTGCCAGAAGGATTTCGCGCATTCGCGGCGCACGTCCTCCCGTGTCAGGCCGAGGTCACGCAGTAGGTGGTCGTCGATCTCCGAGAGGTCGCGGCGCTGCGAATGGCGGTCGTACCAGCGGGCCAGCAGCCGTGAGCGGACCCAGGTGACGAACGGGAACGATTGGCGGCGGGGCACCGGTTCGGGGGTGAAAGCGGTTCGTGCGGCCATCCTCGTCTCCTTGATCCCGTCGGAGAATAATGGTTATCTGACAAGAATGCTTCGATGAGGATCAAACCATGCGTGAAGGACCCGACATTGCCCGCATCGCCAGCCTGGTCGGTGATCCGGCCCGCGCCAACATGCTGAATGCCCTGATGGGCGGTACGGCATTGACCGCGAGCGAACTGGCGCTGGAGGCCGGCGTGTCGCTGCCGACCGCCTCCTCGCATCTGTCCAAGCTGATGGAGGGCGGGCTGCTGACCTTGGCCAGCCAGGGCCGGCATCGCTATTACGGTCTGGCCGGCCCGCAAGTGGCCGGCATGATCGAGGCCATCACCGGCGTTGCGGAAGCCGTTGGCCCCAAGCGCGTGCGGCCGGGCCCGCGCGACGGCGCGATGCGCGTCGCGCGCGTCTGCTACGATCACCTTGCGGGCGAGCAGGCCGTTGCGATGCTGGACCGCCTTGTCGAGAAAAACATACTGGTCCGCAACGACAAGGAGATCAGGCTCGGGCCGTCCGCCGCATCGCATTTCGCGGCGATCGGCATCGATGTCTACACCAAGCCGCGGCGGCCGGTGTGCCGCGCCTGCCTCGACTGGAGCGTGCGGCGCTCGCACCTCGCCGGGACGCTTGGCGCCGCCATCCTCGACAAGATCCTTGCCGAGAAATGGGCGCGCCGCGAGAAGGACAGCCGCGCGGTGATTTTCTCGCCGCCGGGCAAGCAGGCGTTCGAGAGGGTGTTTTTGGGGTGAGGTCGGCGCGCCGAAAGTCGAGCTAGCCCCGCTTCAGCACCTTCCCCTTCTTGAAGAAATCCACCCACGGATCGGCTTCCGAGAGCCGTTTCAGCGTCGTCTTGTCGCCGATCGGGAAGGCGTTCGGAGGCAGGCCGGCCTCGATCTCGGCCCAGGTCACCGGCATCGACACCGTCGCGCCCTTCTTGGCGCGCGAGGAGTAGGGCGCGACGGTGGTCGCGCCGCTGCCGTTGCGCAGGTAGTCGACGAAGATCTTCCCCGTGCGCGCCTTCTTCGACAGCGTCGCGGTGTAGCGATCCGGCGCGCCTTGCTCCAGCGCCCTGGCGAAATCATGGGCGAAGCCTTTGACCTCGGCCCAATCCGCCGACGGCTTCAGCGGAACGACGACGTGAAAGCCCTTGCCGCCCGATGTCTTGACGAAGTTGGGCAGCGACAGCTCGTCGAGCTTGCCCCTGATGTCGAGCGCCGCCTCGCGCACCGCCTTCACATCGACGCCCTCGTCGGGGTCGAGGTCGAAGACGATCTGGTCGGGCTGTTCAAGCTTGTCGATGGTGCAGCCCCAGATGTGGATCTCGACCACGCCGAGCTGGACCAGCGCCGCGATGCCGTCGAAATCGCGGATGAACAGGATTTCCTCGCCATCCGTGGGATCCTTGGTCTTCTCGATCTTCGCATGCATGCCGGGCGAGGCATGCTTCTGGAAGAAGCGCTGGCCGCCGACACCATCGGGCGCCCTGACCAGGCTGAGCGGGCGGTCGACCACGAATTGCTTCATGCGCGGCCATACCAGCGCGTAGTGATCGAGCAGGGCCTGCTTCGAGATCTTTTCGTCGGGCCACAGAAGCTTGTCCGGGTGGGAGAGCTTCACGGTCGTTTTCGCCGCCGTTGCCGCCGTATTGGCGCTGCCTGCCGCAGGCTTGGCCTTGGCGGGGCTTTTGCCTGTCGCTGTTTTGGTTCCCGTTGCCCCTGTTCCCGCTGCCCCTGTTCCCGTTGCATTGGGCTTTTCCTGCACGACTTCCTCCGCCGGCTTGTCCTCGCGCAGCCCCTGGAACGAAGCATGGCGTATTATACGGTCCGACGTCCAGCTGCGAAACTCCACTTCACCGACCAGTTCCGGCTTGACCCAGACGAGGCCCTTGCCCTTCGGCACGGCCGCATCGAAGGGCGAGGCGTCCGCCTTCAGCGCATCGAGCTTCTTCTTCAAGTCGTTGGCGCTCTTGGTGGAGAAGCCGGTGCCGACACGGCCGGCATAGTGCAGGCTGCCGCCTTCGAAATAGCCGACCAGCAGCGAGCGCAGGCCGCGTCCGGTCTTGTCCGACGGCAGATAGCCGCCAATGACGAATTCCTGCCGTGCCGTGCATTTCGATTTGACCCATGCCGGACCGCGCCCGCTGCGGTAGGGCGCATCGGCGCGTTTTGAGACGACGCCTTCCAGCCCCATGCGGCAGGCATGTTCCAGCATGATCTTGCCGGGTTCGGCAAAATGGTCGGAAAAACGCACCGCCGCGGTGTCGGACGGCTCGCCGAGCAGCGCCTGCAGGGCCTGCTTGCGCTCGACAAGCGGCTCGCGGCGCAAATCCTTGCCGTCGAGCCGCATCAGGTCGAAGACGTAATAGATGAAGCGGTTCGTCCGCTTCGCCGACAGATCCTGCTGCAGCAGCGCGAAGGACGACACGCCGCTGTCGGCCAGCACGACGATCTCGCCGTCGAGGATGGCGTCGCTGCATTTCAGCCCGGCGAGTTCGGCCGCGATCTCGCCGCCGAATTTTTCCGTCCAGTCCAGCCCGGTGCGGGTCAGGAGCCGAACGTCGGTGCCGGCGATCTGCGCCTGCATGCGGTAGCCGTCGAACTTCACCTCATGCAGCCAGTCCTGGCCCGACGGTGCGTCGCGCTCGAGCGTGGCGAGCTGCGGCTCGATGAAATCGAGCTTCTTGCCGCCGGTCTTGGCCTTGCCGGCGGCCGGCTTGTTCGAATGCCAGACCTTCGGCTTCTCGCCCTTGGCCGCCTTGCCTTCGCCGACCTCCTCGATCGTCAGGCCTGATTTCACCGATTTCGGCTCGTCTTGCAGAATATCCTCGCCGGGGCGTGCGGCGGCATCGTCCGACTTGATCAGCAGCCAGTTGTCGCGTTTTTCGCCGGGCCGCGGCCGCAGCCGCACTAGATGCCACTTGCCACGCAGCTTGTGGCCCTCGAGCTCGAAGTTGATGTGCCCCTTCGCCATCATCTTGGCCGGATCGCCCTCGGGCATCCAGGTGCCCTCGTCCCAGACGAGGACCGAGCCGCCGCCATACTCGCCCTTGGGGATGGTGCCTTCGAAGCCGGCATAGTCGATGGGATGATCCTCGACATGCACGGCCAGCCGCTTTTCGTGCGGGTCGAGGCTCGGACCGCGCGTCACCGCCCAGCTCCACAGCACGCCGTCATGCTCGAGGCGAAAATCGTAATGCAGCCTTGTGGCGGCATGCTTCTGGACGACGAAGATGCCGCCGGCCTTCTTGCCGCGCGCAACCTTGCCGGCCGGCTCGGCGGTCTTCTTGAAGTCGCGCTTCGAATGATACTGTTCGAGGCTGCTGGCCATCTCGTATCCTCAGGCCGATTTGCGCTTCGGCGCAACGCTTTTCGCCTTGGCACGTTTGGCCGCCGGCTTGGCTTTCGCCGGGGACGACTTGGTTTGTCCTGAACCCGAATCCGACGACAAGCTCTTCTTCAGCGCGTCGAACAGGTTGACGACATTGGAGGGTTTGGGCGCCTCCTTGGCCTTGGGCGCCTTGTGCCCCGCCTTCTTGGCGCGGATCAGCTCGAGCAGGGCTTCCTCATATTTGTCGTCGAATTTCGAGGGATCGAACTTGGTCTTCTTCTTGTCGATGATGAGCTCGGCCAGATCGGTCATCTCCTGGTCGGTCTTCACCGCCTCGATGTCGCCAAAGACGGTCTCCGGCTGGCGCACCGTGTTGTCGTAGCGCAGCGTGGTCAGCACCATGCCCTTGCCGAGCGGCTCGATGACCACCGGACGCTCGCGTCGATAAAGAACGATGCGCGCCAGCCCGGCCATCTTCTTGCCCGCCATCGCGTCGCGGATGACGGCGAACGCCTCCTCCGAAACCTTATCGGCCGGCGCGACATAGTAGGGCGTGTCGAGATAGATCTGCCGGATCGAGGATTTGTCGACGAAGCCGTCGAGGCTCATCGTGTGCGAGGTTTCGATCTGCACCGCCTCGATCTCCTCCTCCTCTATATGGACGAAGTCGCCCTTTTCGATCTCGTATCCCTTGATCTCGTCGCCGTCCTCCACCGGTTTGCCGGTCTCGGCGTCGACATAGATCCGCTTCACCGTATTGCCGGTCTTGCGGTTCAGGATGTGGAACGAGACCTTGTCGGCATGGGTGACCACGTTGGTCAGTTCGATGGCGCAGGTGACCAGCGAGAGCTTCAGATAGCCTTTCCAGGCCGGGCGCGGCGCCATGATGATTTCCCCGTGAGAAAGATCAGCTGGAACGGGCGACCACCCCGCTCGGTTCCAACCCGGTCCGGCCGGGGCCGGCGCGGTTGCCGCCGGCCCCGGCTTTCAGCCCCTATTCGGCGGCCTGCAGGTTGATCTTGCTTTCCGCGATTTCGGTCAGCTTGCGATCCGTCGCCTGCTCTTCCTTGAGATTCTTGGCCAGCACATTGGCGCAGTCGCTGCGGCCGAGCTGCTTGGCCCAGGCGATCAAGGTGCCGTAGCGGGTCATTTCATAGTGCTCGACGGCCTGCGCGGAGGCGATCAGCGCGGCATCCAGAACGTCCTTGTCGTCGACATCGCCGCTGACGTCGTCGGCCTCCTCGAGAATGCCGTCGATGGCCGGGCAGTTGACCTGCTTGGCCTTGACGCCATGCAGCTCGAACACCTGCTCGACGCGTTCGATATGGCCCTTGGTCTGCTCGAGGTGTTTTTCGAAGCCGGCCTTCAATTGCGGATCGGTTGCCTTGTCGACCATCTTCGGCAGCGCCTTCTCGATCTGCTTTTCGGCATAATAGATGTCGCGCAGCGTGTGCACGAAGAGGTCGTCCAGCGTTTTGATGTCCTTCGAAAAGAAGCCCATGATTTCAACCTTTCCATTGCTCTTGCTTGTTCGGGAGATCCCGGCCTTGCCTGGGCAGTGCCTGTGAGCCGGCAATGCCGGTTCTTGGAACTCAACGTCCATTGGTGGGGCCGGTTCCGAGCGCTCGCGGCCGCACGGCAGGAAATTCCCGGGCGGCACGAAAGTTGAAACACAAGCGCGCCAAGGCGACATTCAAACGAAACATATGTGATGCAAAAGTCACACCAACCGAAATGGTGACAAAAGGCGTCGAAACACCCCGAATCAGCCGCAATCCGGCCATGAAGCGACGGGTTTTCGACCAAAAATTAACATCACGTTCACTGAGTATTCACGCCTCGATGCTATCGTTCTCGCACTTCGGAAGGGACGTCCGAAAATCGGGACAGGGACCAGATAAAATGAACTTCCTCACGCAACTCATCGGCTATGCCGCCGCTATCCGCGAATTCGTCGCGCCGACCTATCGGCCCGAGCGCTATTACATGCGTGGCCCCGGTCCGGCCTGCGCCCGTCGCGGCACGTCGCTGGGCGCACACTGACCATGAGCTTCGAAAGCCGACACAACAGCCGCATCTGCAGGCCGGACGCCGACAGCCGCGCCACCGCCTATCGCGCCGAACGCCCTGTCCTGGCCGACCGCCGGCGTGCGGCAACGCCGCGTCTTTGATGCCGCCATCGGCTGGCTTGGTGTTATAGGACATAAGCAGCCGAGGCCAGCGTGACCGCGCGTCCGCGGACGAGCCATCCCACGCAAGCCGTCCCTCTGAACCCTTCGGTGCAGCCGCTGATCCTCTTCGAGAGCGTCGCGCCTGGTTGCGGCCAATCGGATGAATGCGCGCTACCGCGGCCGGCTCAAGCGATCGGCCACACAGGGTTGGAGCACAATCGCGCCGCCCGCCGCCTTACCCAGTTCGCGGCAATCCTGGGACGTGCACAGCGTCCAGCCACCGGCCGTCGCGCCGGAGGCCGCCAGCACGAGACGGGGCTGCGGCCCGACCTTGGGCGAATAGGCCCACCAGCCATCCTTCAGCACCGCACCTTCCGGCGGCTCCATGCCGGCACCCGAGCCTTTGATACGGGCCTCGACTACTTGCAGGCCGGAGGGCGTCACCTTCCAGTCTTCCTCCCAGCGCGTCCGCTCCACCGAATGCGCCCAGGACAATGTGAAGGCGGCAACGCCGAGCGTCACGCTCTTGCCGGCGGCGAGGATGCACAGGCTCATGCGGTTTCTCGCCTGAGCAGGATCGCCGCCGCCAGCCGGGTGCCGCTTTTTGCGTTCGCCGACCTTCGCTTCGGGATCATGCCCTGGCCGGCGCCTGCCGGGCACGCCAGACATGCCAGCCGATCCAGGCCAGCGACAGCGCCCAGCCGGTCTCATCGGTCAGCGGCACCGCCGCCACCAGCAGCACGCCGGCGGCGAAGGCGACCAGCCGTTCCCACCAGGCCATGCGCGTGGCAACGAAGCCGACGGCGGCGGCGCCCCACAGCACGATGCCCATGCAGGCCTTGAGAACGATGTAGGCGACCTCGACGGGATAACCGAACTGGGCGGCGATCGGTCCGGCGTCCTGCAGCATCAGCGCCGGCGTGTAGACCGCCATGAACGGAACGACGAAGCCGGCAATGGCTAGTTTTGTCGCCTGGATACCGATCTTGAGGCCACTCTCCTTGGCCATGGGTGCGGCGGCAAAGGCGGCCAGCGCCACCGGCGGCGTCAGGTCGGCCATGATGCCGAAATAGAAGACGAACATGTGGCTGACCACCAGCGGCACGCCGAGCGACAGCAGCGCCGGCCCGGCCAGCGACGAGGTGATGATGTAGTTGGGGATGGTCGGGATGCCCATGCCGAGCACCAGGCAGGTCAGCATGGTCAGCACCAGCGACAGGAACAGATTGTTCTCGCCGATCGAGATGATCCAGCCGATGAAGGTCGAGGCGATGCCGGTCAGCGTCAGCGTGCCGATGACGATGCCGACGATGGCGCAGGCAATGCCGACGGGCAGCGCGTTCTTGGCGCCTTCGGCAAGCGAGTCGATGCAGATCCGCAGCGTCTCGCGGCCACCCTTGAAAGCAAGGCAGGCAATGACGAGTGCGGCGATGACAAGGCTGAGGATGTTGACGCCGAATTTCATGAAGGAGGAGGCGGCAAGCCCCAGCGCCAGCCAGAAGACGACGCGGAAGGCGAGCGGCCCGATCAGCGCCGCCAGCGGCGTGCCGAGGATCAGCACGATGGTCAGCGCCAGGCCCATCGTACCGGCGAAGACCGGCGTGTAGCCGGCGAACAGCAGATAGATCAGCGCCGCCAGCGGCAGCACCAGCGGCCAGTGCTGTCGCACGGCGTCCCAGGGGTTGGGCAGGTCCGCCTTGGCCATGCCGCTCAGGCCGGCCTTGCCTGCCTCCAGATGCACCTGCCAGAAACAGGCGCCGAAATAGAGCAGCGCCGGGATGATGGCCGCCTTGACCACGTCGGCATAGGGGATGTTCAGCGTCTCGGCCATGATGAAGGCGACCGCGCCCATCACCGGCGGCATGATCTGGCCGCCCATCGAGGAGGTCGCCTCGACGGCGCCGGCAAAGGCCGAGCGGAAGCCGAAGCGCTTCATCAAGGGAATCGTGAACTGGCCGCTGGCCACCACATTGGCGACGCCGGAACCGGAAATGGTGCCCATCAGCGCCGAGGACAGCACGCAGACCTGCGCCGGGCCGCCGCGCCAGGTGCCGACCAGGCCGAGCGCGAAATCGTTGAACAGCGCGATCATCCCGGCGCGTTCAAGGAAGGCGGCAAAGACGACGAAGATGAAGATATAGGCGGCCGAGACATAGATCGGCGTGCCGTAAATGCCTTCGGTGCCGTAGGCGAAGGTGTCGACCAGCTGGGCGAAGTCATAGCCGCGATGGATGAAGGGCGGCGGCAGATGATTGCCGACGAAGCAATAGGCGAGAAAGATGAAGGCGATGGCCGCCAGCGGCAGCCCCATCAGCCGGCGCGCCGCCTCGAAGACCAGCACCACCAGCACCGCGCCGACGATCAGGTCCGGCGTGGTGAGGAAGCCGGAGCGCCGGATGAGGTCGGTATAGAACACCCAATTGTACAGGCCGGTGCCGAAGCCGAGCACTCCCAGCGTCCAGAACGCGGCCTTGGCCGGCAGGCTGGTGGCGCGCAGATTGGCGATCAGGCCGAAGCCGAGCAGCAGCAGGAAGCCGACATGCATGGCCCGCACCACCTGGCTCGGCAGGCTGCCATAGGCGGCGATGTAGATCTGGAAGGCGGAAAAGGCGACCGCGATGGCGAAGGCCGCCTTGCCGGCGATGCCGTCGCCGAAACCCGGCGGCAGTCCTTCTACCTGCTCTTCGGCGACGGGGAGATGGAAGGTGGAGGATTTGCCGTCGACTGCTTCGCTCATCCGACGCACTCCAAAATGAGCGAATGATAGTGCGAGGCGCGTCGCGAAGACATCTCAGATAGTCCTCGCCTACTTCAGCAGCCCCTTCTCCTTGTAATACCGCTCCGCGCCCGGATGCAGCGGCACCGGCATGCCGTCGAGGGCCTTGGCCGGGTCGATCGCCTTGGCGGCGGCGTGCGCAGCGGCAAGCTGGTCGAGATGCTCGAACATCTGCTTGGTCATCTGGTAGGCGGTCTCATCCGAGACATCGGCCCGGGTGATGAGGAAATTGCCGACGGCGGCTGTCGCGACATCCTCTGCCTGGCCCTCATAGGTGCCCTTGGGAATGACCACCGACAGATAGGGCGAGCCGATCTTGGCGACGTCTTCGGCCGGCACCGCAACGACATTGATCGGCAAGGAGGTGGCGAGATCGCGGATCGAGGCGACGCCCAGCCCGGCCGATTGCAGCGTGGCGTCGAGCTGGCGGTTCTTGATCAGCTCGACCGATTCGGCGAAGGGCAGATATTCGACGCGGCCGAGGTCCTCGTATTTCAGCCCGGCGGCGGCGAAGATGGCCCGCGCGTTGAGCTCGGTGCCCGATGCCGGCGCGCCGACCGACAAGCTCTTGCCCTTGAGGTCGGCGAGCGTCTTGATGCCGGATTCCTGGCTGGCGACGATCTGGATGTAATTGGGATAGATGGCGGCGATGCCGCGCAGCTTGTCCAGCTTGCCGGGGAAGCCGGCCTCGGCATTGCCCTCGGCGGCCATCTTGACGGAATCGCCGAGCGCGAACGCGATCTCGCCCTTGCCCTGCTGCAGGAGGTTGAGGTTCTCGACCGAGGCCTTGGTCGCCTGCACCTGGGTGCGGGCGCCCTCGATGCCCTTGCCGTAGATTTCCGACAGTGCCACGCCGAGCGGATAATAGACGCCCGAAGTGCCGCCGGTCAGCACATTGATGAATTCCTGCGCGGTGGCGGACACCGCACCAAGGCCAAGGGAAAGCGCCATCGCGCCGGCAGCAATAAACGTCTTTCTGAAATTCAACATCCGGTTTCCTCCCTGAAATATTGGCCGCATCGCCTCCCTGACGCGAACCGGGCGAGTTTAGACAGCGGAGGGGAAATGCCAACCCGCAATTCCGCTCGTTAGACGAATGGTTGAGAGTGTCGCCAAACATATGCCCGCTTGCACAAGGCGCGGCCGGAGCCGAAAGTTTTTCCAGCGCCTGTCGAAATCGGCCAAGGTCGCGCGACGTACGTCCGGCCCGCAACGAAGCGGCCTTCGAAACCACGGGAGAAGACCCATGCGATACATGCTTATGATCTACGCCGACGAAGCCGCGATGGCGAACGTGCCGACCGAGGCGACCTATCAGATGAGCGCCGCCTATGACGCCTACACGGAAGCGCTGAAGAAGTCCGGCACCTGGCTGGCCGGCGACAGGCTGCGCCCGAGCCAGGCGACCACCCTGGTCCGGATGACTGACGGCAAGACCAGCGTGCTCGACGGCCCCTATGCCGACACCAAGGAGCAGCTTGCCGGCTTCTACATGATCGAGGCCGAGGACGCGGACGCCGCGATCGCCTGGGCGGCGCGCTGTCCGGCGGCCAGCACCGGGACTGTCGAGGTGCGGCCGATCTGGGAAATGGCCGACTATCTGCCCAGGAAATGACGGCGTGATGGACACACGCCCCGAAATCGCCCGGGTGGCCGCCGAGACGGCCGCCCGGCAGAGCTACGGCAAGCTGGTCGCCTGGCTGGCGGCGCGCACGCGCGACGTGGCTGCCGCGGAGGATGCTCTGGCCGACGCCTTTGCGGCGGCGCTTGAACGCTGGCCGCGAACTGGCGTGCCCGAAAAGCCGGAAGCCTGGTTGCTCGCGGTGGCAAGGCGGCGGCGTGTCGATGCGGTGCGGCGGCGGCTGACCAGCGAAGCCGGCCGCGACCATCTCAAGCTGATTGCCGAGGAGGCGGAGGCGCGCATGACCGATGAGGACCTGCCCGACGAACGACTGCGGCTGATGTTCGCCTGCGCCCATCCGGCGATCGAACCCGGCGTGCGGGCGCCGCTGATCCTGCAGACCATCCTCGGCTTCGATGCCGCGACGATCGCATCCGCCTTCCTGCTCTCGCCGTCAACGATGGGGCAGCGCCTGGTGCGCGCCAAGAGCCGCATCCGCGAGACCGGCATTCCGTTCCGCGTACCGGAGCGAGCCGAACTCGGCGAAAGGCTGGACGCGGTGCTGGAGGCAATCTACGCCGCTTTCGCCGAGGGCTGGTCCGACCCGGCCGGTACCGAGACGCGGCGCCGGAACCTCGCCACCGAAGGCATCTGGCTCGGCCGGCTGGTGGCCTCGCTGCTGCCGCAAGAGCCGGAAGCGCTGGGCCTGCTGTCGCTGATGCTGTTCGCCGAAGCGCGCCGCGCCGCGCGTCGCGACACGGCCGGAGAGTATGTGCCGCTCGCCGAGCAGGACCATGCACTGTGGGATCACGCCCTGGTCGACGAGGCCGAAGCGCTGCTCCGCCGTGCCGCCGCCATGGGCACGATCGGCCGCTATCAGCTCGAGGCGGCGGTCCAGTCGGCGCATGTGGCGCGACGACTGAGCGGCCGCACCGACTGGGCGGCGATCCGCGCGCTCTACGAAGCGCTGTTTTCGATCGCGGGATCACCGGTCGTGGCGATCAACCGCGCGGTGGCGATCGCAGAGACCGAGGGCGCCGTGGCAGGGTTGGCGGCTCTTTACGTGCTGGGAGACGACAAGCGGCTCAATGACTACCAGCCCTACTGGGCCGCGCGGGCCGGCCTGCTGGCCAGGCTCGGCCAGGCACCGCAGGCGCTCGAAGCCTATGATCGGGCGATCGGCCTCGAGCGCGATCCGGCGGTGCGCCGCTTCCTGCAGGCAAGACGCGCCGCTCTCATCCAATGAGCTCCCGGGCGCGGGCGGCCTTTCGGACCACCTCGTTCAGGCCGGCCACATCTCGTGCGACGTGTTGAGCGTCTTCATGAGCGGATGCTCGCGCAACCGCGCCCACAGGCGTTCGATACCGGGCCAGGCCGCCCGCGCCATGTCGATGTCGGGATGCCAGGCCACCAGCATGACGAGATAGATGTCGGCCAGCGACATCTGATCGCCGGCGAGCCAGTCGCGGTTGCGCAAGGCTGCATCGACGACGGCAAACCCGCGGTCCATCTCGGCGACCGCCGCCTGTTTCACCGCCTTCGTGCCCTCGGCATCCGTCGTGTAGCGATGGGCGTAGTAGAGTCGCAGCATCGCCGGGTAGAGCACCGAGGACATGAACGCCATCCAGCGCAGGAACTCCGCGCGCGCCGGTTCATCGGCGGTCGGTGCCAGGCCGGCTTGCGGGTGGCGCTCGGCGAGCAGGATGCAGATCGCCGCCGATTCGGTGACCGAGCGTCCGTCCGGCAAGGTCAGCACCGGCACCTGGTTCAACGGGCTGATGGCGAGGAAGGCCGGATCGGGCGCCTCGCTCTTCGGCACGTCGATCTGCTGGAAAGGCGCATCGATCAGCGCCAGCGCCGCCTCGACGACAAAGCCGCCGCTGCCCGGACGCGTGTAGAGCTTGTACATGAAATCCTCCCCCGGCCCGAACCAGGGCGCGCTCGAGATTTGCACCGGAAGCAGGGGCTACTCAAGTCGGGTAAGGACTCCACGGCAGGTTTTTCAACGGGCCAGGCTCAGGACGCTAAACAAGCCACGTTAGCGCTGCTGTTCTTGGGTATCGAAGCCTAAGCCCCCAGCCCCTCGAACAGGATCGTCGACAGATACCGCTCGGCGAAGTCGGGGATGACCACGACCAGGGTCTTGCCCTTGTTCTCGGGCCGCGAGCCGACGACGATGGCCGCCTGCAGGGCCGCGCCCGAGGAGATGCCGACCGGCACGCCTTCGAGGCGGGCGATGAGGCGCGCATTGGCGACCGAGTCCTCGTTCGAGACCTTGACGATCTCGTCATAGACCGTGGTGTCGAGGATTTTTGGCGCGAAGCCGGCGCCGATGCCCTGGATCTTGTGCGGGCCGGGCTGGCCGCCCGACAGCACCGGCGAAGCATCCGGCTCGACGGCGACGACATGCAGCGCGGGCTTGCGCTTCTTCAAAACCTGGCCGACGCCGGTGATGGTGCCGCCAGTGCCGATGCCGGCGATGAAGATGTCGATCCCGCCCTGGGTGTCGTTCCAGATTTCCTCCGCCGTCGTCTTGCGATGGATCTCTGGATTGGCCGGGTTTTCGAACTGCTGCGGAATGATGGCGTTGGGGATCGTCGCGGCCAGTTCGTCGGCCTTGGCGATGGCGCCCTTCATGCCTTTCGGGCCTTCGGTCAGCACCAGCTCGGCGCCGAGCAGCGCCAGCATCTTGCGGCGCTCGACCGACATTGTCTCCGGCATGGTCAGGATCAGCTTGTAGCCCTTGGCGGCGGCGGCGAAGGCGAGCGCGATGCCGGTGTTGCCGGATGTCGGTTCGATCAGCGTGGTCTTGCCGGGGGCAATCTTGCCGGCCGCTTCCAGCGCCTCGATCATCGCCACGCCGATACGGTCCTTGACCGAGGCGATCGGATTGAAGAATTCGAGCTTGGCGACCAGATTGGCGACGATGCCCTTCTCCTTGGCGAACTTGTCGAGCCGTACCAGGGGTGTGTCGCCGATCGTGTCGGTGATGGAATCGTAGATACGGCCGCGGCCGGGTACGCGGGCTGAAGTGACGGGCTTGTTCATTGGTTTCGCTCCCTGGATTTCAGGCAATTGGCAGTAGCCGACAGAATAGGGCTTTCAACCGCGCAAGATAGGCTGCGGCTGGAAAATATCCGAGTGGGGCGCGTGCTGAAAACGCCTGGCCCTCGGAAAAGCATTTCCCGAAACAGCCGGGGCAGGGAATGGTTTGGCCGAAACGACCTACTGACGAGCGGCGATCGCCGCCGCTGCGCCAACCATGAAGGCGCCGGCGGTGCGGTTCAGCACCTTCAGCGCGCGCGGCGACTTCAGGAACCAGCGCGCCTTGGCCGCCAGCGCCAGGTAAGGCACCAGCACGACGAACAGGACGACGACCGTCAGCGCGACGAGAATGCCGTAATCGGCAAGCGTGATCGTCTTCAGGTCGACGATGGTCGGCGTGATGGCGAGGTAGAAGATCATCGTCTTGGGGTTGCCGAGCGTCACGGTGAGGCCGGCGACGAAGCTCGACAGCAAGCCGCCCTTTCCCTTCCTGGCTTCGACGGTTTCGGGTGTGATCCCGGCGGTCCAGAAGCGCCAGCCGAGGAAAGCCAGGTAGGCGACGCCGGCCCATTTGATGGCCAGGAAAACCATGCCGAATTCCTGCGCGACGAAGGCGAGGCCCAGCACCACGGCGGTCAGGTAGGTGAGATCGCCCAGCATGAGGCCGAAGGACATGGCCAGCGACGAGCGAAAGCCCGAGCCCAGCGCACGCGCGACCAGCGCGGTGATGCCGGGGCCAGGAATGGCGGCGGCGATACCAAGAGCGGCGCTATAGGCGAGGAATCCGGTGAGGGTCATGGCGCTGGCGTCCAAGGGCAGTCGCGCCCTTGTCGCACGAGGCGGCCTCGGGGAGAACGCCCTGAGCGCGGGATTCGCTTGCACCAGACGGCAATGGCCCGGTTCGCAAGCAAGGGTCAGGAGCGGTCGCCACTATAAGTCACGCGCCAGATCGTGCCGTTGCCGTCCTCGGAGACGATCAAGGATCCGTCGCCGGCCGCCGCAACGCCGACCGGGCGGCCCCACACCTCGCCGTTCGAAACGACGAAGCCGGTCATGAAATCCTCGTATTCGCCGGTTGGCTTGCCGTCCTTGAACAGAAGCCGGACCACCTTGTAGCCGGTCCTGTTGCCGCGGTTCCACGAACCGTGCAGGGCAACGAACGCGTCGCCTCGATACGCCTGGGGAAATCCGGCGTCGGCGGGCAAATCCTTGCCATCGTAGAAGGCGATGTTGAGCGGCGCCGAATGCGCCTGCATCAGCACGTCGGGACTGTCAGCCTTGCCGGCGAGGTCGGGGCGCTCGCCCCTGTGGCGCGGGTCCTCATTGTCGCCGATATAATACCAGGGCCAGCCATAGAAGGCGCCTTCCCTGACCGATGTCGCGTATTCGGCGGGCACATTGTCGCCGAGCCCGTCGCGCTCGTTGACGACACACCATAGCGCGCCGGTCGCCGGCTGGACGGTCATGCCCGAACAGTTGCGCAAGCCGGTGGCGACTGTGCGGCCGTTCTTGCCGTCGGGATCGAAGGCCCGGACCTCGGCCCGGCCCGCCTCGGAACCCCAACTGGCGCCGAGCGGCTTAGCCTTGACCCAGGCGTCGAGCCCGCCCCTGGGCCTCTTGCCCATGTCCTCGGCGACATTCGAGCCGGAGCCGACGGAAAGATAAAGTGTCTTGCCGTCGGGCGAGAAGGCGATGTCGCGGGTCCAGTGGTGGGTCGAAGGAATGTCGGCGACGATGGTTTGCGGCTCGCCCGAGGCCTTCAGGTCGCCATTGCCGTAGGCAAAGCGCACGATGCTGTCGCTGTTGGCGACGTAGACCCATTGCGGGTCCTTGCCCGGGGGATAGAAGGCAATGCCATAGGGCCGGTTGAGACCGCCGGCAAAGATGCTTTTCTCAGCGGCTTTCGCGCTGCCCTTCGCCAGGCGATAGACGCGGAGCTGGTTGGCCTTGCTGTCGGCAACGAACAGGTCGCCGTTGGGTGCGATGCGCACGACGCGCGGATTGTCGATCCCCGAGGCGATCAACTCGGCCGAAAACCCCGGCGGCAAATGCGGCTTTGCGTCCGCCGGCATGTCGATCACGCCGGCGCTGTTGGAGGCGGATTTGGTGACATAGGGTTTCGGCAGGTCTTCCGGCTTAATCAGCCGGCGCACGCCGGGCCTGTCCGCCCGCCAGTCGCCGAAGGCGGCCGGGCCTTTGAGCACAGGCTGGTCGGCTTGCTGGGCGAGCGCCGCGGTCGTGACAAACAGTGCGGACATCGCCAGTCCGGCCAATCGCATCACTTCCTCCAACGGGTCATGAAGGAAACCAACGATCGGTTTGCTCGTGGGTTCCGTTGCGCTCGATGCTCAAAACTTCTCGGATCAGGTCCCGGCAGCGTAAAAATCGTCGTCCAGGCGTTTTTCCAATTCAACGAGATCGGCCGGCAATGGGAGGCCCATGGCGCGCATCTCGCGCAGTTTTTCGCGCAGCTGTTCCTGAATTTCGTGCTGGTCCTCCGGCTGGTTGACCATCTCCTCGAGCAGCAGACTGATCTGGGCCTTGAACGATTCCAGCGCCATTCTTTTTCTCCTTTGCAGCCTGTCTGGATTTACGGTCCCGCCAGGAAAGTCGTTCGCGGTCGAATTCCGGCATGGAAACCAAAGCAATAATTCCGGGATTCCTTACCTCAGCATGCGGGAAATCAGCTGTGCCGTATAATCCACCATCGGCACGATGCGGGCATAGTTCAGCCTTGTCGGGCCGATGACGCCGAGCGCGCCGACGACGCGGGCGTCCTTGTCGCGATAGGGCGCCACCACCAGCGACGAGCCCGACAGCGAGAACAGCTTGTTTTCCGAGCCGATGAAGATGCGCACGCCCGATCCCTGCTCGGCGAGGTCGAGCAGCTGGATCAGCCCGTCCTGCGTTTCCATGTCCTCGAACAGGTGGCGCAAGAGTTCGATGTCGGCCTGGGCGGTGACGTTTTCCAGCAGATTGGCGCGGCCGCGCACGATGAGCCGCGCCGGCAGGCCGCTTTCGGCACCCGCCCACACCGCAAGTCCCTTCTCGACGAGGTCCTGCGACAGCGTGTCGAGGGCGGCTCTCGTCTCTTCCTTGATGCGGGCGATCTCGGTGCGCGCCTCGGCCAGCGTGCGGCCACGAATATGCGCGTTGAGGAAATTCGAGGCCTCGTGCAATTGCGAGACGGTGATGCCGGCGGGCAGCTCGACGACGCGGTTTTCGACATCGCCATTCTGCGATACCAGCACGGCAAGCGCCTTGGTCGGCTCCAGCTGGATGAATTCGATATGCTTGAGCGCCACCTCGTTCTTGGCGGCCAGCACCAGGCCGGCGCCGCGCGACATGCCCGACAGCATCTGGCTGGCCTCGGTCAGCATATGCTCCAGCGTCGCGCCGGAGCCGGAGGCCCGCACCTGCGCCTCGATGGTGCGGCGCTCCTCGTCGGAGAGGTCGCCAAGCTCCATGAAGGCATCGACGAAGAAACGCAGGCCAGCCTGGGTCGGCAGGCGCCCGGCCGAGATGTGCGGCGCGTAGATCAGCCCGAGATGCTCGAGGTCGCTCATCACGTTGCGGATGGTGGCGGGCGACAGCGAGGACGGCAGGATGCGCGACAGGCTGCGCGAGCCCACGGGTTCGCCGTCCCGCAGATAGGAATCGACGATGCGCCGGAAGATGTCGCGCGAGCGCATGTCGAGCGACTGAAGAGCCAGCGACTGCGAGGCGGGATCGACTGCCTTGGTCATTCGGCTAAAAACCTCCGGTTCCAGGATATAGACTTCGGTGGGCCGCGCGCAACCCGGTGTCTGTGTCGGGTCACCGCCCCTTTTCCTTTGCGCCGTGCCCTGCATGCGTCTAAAAGCCGGCCACGATTCAAAAAAATGACAAGAAAGCAGGCCGAATGCGCCCCTCCAAACGCCAATTCGACGAAATGCGCGCCATATCCTTCGAGCGCGGCGTCTCCAAGCATGCCGAAGGCTCGTGCCTGGTGAAGTTCGGCGACACGCATGTCCTGTGCACCGCCAGCCTTGAGGAAAAGGTGCCTGGCTGGATGCGCAATTCCGGCAAGGGCTGGGTGACGGCCGAATATGGCATGCTGCCGCGCTCGACCGGCGAGCGCATGCGCCGCGAGGCCTCCGCCGGCAAGCAGGGCGGCCGCACGCTGGAAATCCAGCGGCTGATCGGCCGTTCGCTACGCGCCGTGGTCGACCTGCAGACGCTGGGCGAACAGCAGATCACCGTCGACTGCGACGTCATCCAGGCCGATGGCGGCACCCGCACCGCGTCGATCACCGGCGGCTGGGTGGCGCTGTATGACTGCCTGCGCTGGATGGAAGCGCGGCAGATGGCCAGCGTTTCGAAAGTGCTGAAGGATCATGTCGCGGCGATTTCCTGCGGCATCCATGACGGCCAGCCGGTCATCGATCTCGACTATATCGAGGATTCCTCGGCCGGCACCGACGCCAATTTCGTCATGACCGGCAAGGGCGGCATCGTCGAGATCCAGGGCACCGCCGAGGGCGAGCCCTTCTCCGAAGAGCAGTTCGCGGCCTTGATGGGCCTGGCCAAGAAGGGCATTTCCCGGTTGGTCAGCCTGCAGCAGATGGCGGTGGCTTAGTTTATTCATGCGGAGCCTGGGCACCCCCCTCTGCCCTGCCGGGCATCTCCCCCGCAAGGGGGGAGATCGGATGTTGTCGAGAGCTTCGCCAATAATCAGCATAGAATACCATGAGCTGGCGCTCACGCTGCCGATCTCCCCCCTTGCGGGGGAGATGGCCGGCAGGCCAGAGGGGGGTGCCTCGTGACTCCCTCTGCCATTCTTGAATCCGCCCTCTATGTCACCGACCTCGCTGAAGCAGAGGTCTTCTACACCGATATCCTCGGCCTCACCCTGCTTGGCAAGGTAGAAGGCCGCCACCTGTTCTTCCGCTGTGGCCCGGGCGTCCTGCTCGTCTTCAACGCCGAGGCGACCAGAATTCCCCCGGCGTCGGATGCGCGGCTGAAGGTGCCGCCGCACGGCACGGTCGGCGAAGGCCATCTGTGCTTTGCCGCAAACGCCGCTGAAATCGACGGCTGGAAAGCCCATCTCTTGGCGAAGAAAATCGCCGTCGAAAGCGAATTCGAATGGCCGCAAGGCGGCCGTTCGATCTATATACGCGACCCTTCGGGCAATTCGATCGAGTTCGCCGAGCCGAGAATCTGGGGCCTTTGATGCATTCGCCAAACCTCCATACGCTCGATGGCAAGAAGATCGTCGTCGCCAGCCACAATGAAGGCAAGCTGCGCGAATTCGCCGAGCTGATGGGACCGTTCGGCTTCGAGGCGAAATCAGCCAAGGCGTATGGCCTGCCCGAACCGGACGAAACCGGCACCACCTTCGAGGAAAACGCCTACATCAAGGCCTTTGCCGCCGCAAAGGCGACCGGCCTGCCGGCACTGTCGGACGATTCCGGCCTCTGCGTCGACGCGCTCGACGGCGCGCCCGGCGTCTATACCGCGAACTGGGCCGAGACTCCGGACGGTTCGCGCGATTTCGCCATGGCCATGCAGCGCACCGAAGTGGCGATGCAGGAAGTCGGCGCGGCCACGCCCGAACGGCGCACGGGCCGCTTTGTCGCCGTCATCTGCCTCGCCTTTCCCGACGGCGAGGCCGAATATTATCGCGGCGAGGCCGAGGGCACGCTGGTCTGGCCGCCGCGCGGCGAGCTCGGCTTCGGCTACGATCCGGTGTTTTTGCCCAATGGCTTCGACAAGACCTTCGGCGAGATGAGCGCGGAGGAAAAGCACGGCTGGAAACCCGGCCAGGCGACGGCGCTGTCGCACCGCGCCCGCGCCTTCCAGAAATTCGCCCAAGCCCGGCTTGGTTCGGTGAGGCCTGGCTCGGCATGATCGGACCCGGCACCACCATGGCGCTCGACCGCGGTCCCGGCTTCGGCGTCTATGTCCATTGGCCGTTCTGCGCGGCCAAGTGCCCCTATTGCGACTTCAACAGCCATGTCCGCCACCAGCCGGTCGACCAGGAGCGCTTCGCCGCCGCCTTCGAGGCCGAGTTGGCAACGATGCGCCAGCGCACCGGGCCACGCGAAGTGACCAGCATCTTCCTCGGCGGCGGCACGCCGTCGCTGATGAAGCCGGAAACCGTGGCCAGGGTTCTGGACGCCGTGGCCAGGAATTGGACAGTGCCTGACGGCATCGAGGTGACGCTCGAGGCCAACCCGTCCTCGGTCGAGGCGGAGCGGTTTCGCGGTTACCGCGCCGCCGGTGTCAACCGCGTCTCGCTCGGCGTGCAGGCGCTGAACGACAAGGATTTGCGCTTTCTCGGCCGGCTGCACAATGTAAGCGAAGCCTTGCACGCCATCGGGCTCGCGCGCGAAATCTTTCCGCGCCTGTCCTTCGACCTGATCTATGCGCGGCCTGGGCAGACGCCGGAGGATTGGCAGGCGGAACTCGAACAGGCGATCGGCCATGCCGCCGACCACCTGTCGCTCTACCAGCTGACCATCGAGGAAGGCACGCCCTTCCATGCGCTGCACGCGGCGAAGAAATTCGTCGTTCCCGACAACGACCACGCCGCCGATCTCTATGCACTGACGCAGGAAATCACGTCGGCGCACGGCCTGCCGGCCTACGAGATCTCCAACCACGCCAGGCCGGGGGCCGAGAGCCGGCACAATCTGACCTATTGGCGCTACGGCGAATATGTCGGCGTCGGCCCCGGCGCGCATGGCCGCTTCGTGGAGAACGGCCACCGTGTGGTGACCATCGCCGAACGGATGCCGGAGACCTGGGCCAATCTGGTCGAGGCCAAGGGCCATGGCATCACCGGCGGCGAGCTGCTGACGCGCTCCGAAGAGGCGGACGAATTTCTTTTGATGGGGCTGAGGCTCGCCGAAGGCATCGACCTCTCGCGCTACGAGGCCTTTTCCGGGCGCGAGCTGTCGAGCGCTCGCCTGTCGGTGCTGCAGGGCGAGGGCCTGGTGGCGCCGATCGGCAACGCCCGCCTGCGCGCCACGCCGGCCGGCATGATCGTGCTCGACGCCGTGGTGGCGGACTTGGCGCGCTAAACCTTGAAAAACGTCCTCTTCGTCTGCAGCCAGAACCGCTTGCGCAGCCCGACCGCCGAACAGGTGTTTTCCACGCGGCGCGACATCGAAGTCGCCTCGGCTGGCACCAATCATGACGCCGACACGCCGCTGACGCACGAGCTCGTCGGCTGGGCGGACATCATCTTTGTCATGGAGAAAACCCACCGGACGAAACTGCGGAAGCAATTCAAGGCCAGCCTGAAGGCGGCCAAGGTGATCTGCCTCGATATCCCCGACGATTATGAATTCATGGACCCGGAGCTGATCGCGCTTCTGAAGGCGCGCGTGTCCCGGTATCTGGACTGAGCGCTTGCGTTCGCCCCTTCGCCTTTGGCCGAACACCGTTGACCCCGAAGCCCATCTGCCCGAATTGTAGCCCCCGATCCTCCCGGCTCCGGACGTCATGGCCACACGCGAACCACCCAAACCCACGGACGCCCCGCTCACCTTCGCGGTGCTGGTGTTCCCCGGCTTTCCGATGATGGCGTTCAGTTCCGTCATCGAGCCACTGCGCGCCGCCAACATACTGGCGAAGCGGGAATGCTACCGCTGGATCATCGTCGGGGCGACCCAAGGGACGGTCGAGGCCTCGAACGGCGTCGTCATCCAGCCAGGCTTTTACGCCGAGGCAGCGCCCAAGGTCGACCGCATCGTGGTCTGCTCGGGCGGCGACGCCGACCATCTCGTCGCCGAGGACGCCGCGAGCTGGATCCGCCGCAGCCTGCGCGCCGGCGCTCATATCGGCGCGGTCGCGGACGCGGCGTTCTTCCTCGCCCGCGCGGGCCTGCTCGACGGCCATGCCTGCACCTTGCACTGGACCAGCCAGGCCGCCTTCACCGAGGCGTTCCCCAACATCGAGCTGCGCCGCGATCTCTACGTCATCGACCGCAAGCGTTTTACCTCGGCCGGCGGCGTCGGCAGCCTCGACATGATGCTGGAGATCATCACCCGCGACTACGGCGCCGAGCTTGCCGCGGGCGTCGCGGAGTGGTTCGTGCACAGCCAATTGCGCTCGAGCGTCGACCGCAAGCTGATGCCGCTGCGCCTGCGCACCGGCGTGCAGAACGAGCTGGTGCTGTCGGCCATCGCCATCATGGAAGACGCGGTGGAGGAGCGGCTCGGCATGGCCGAGCTGACGGCGAAGCTCGGCGTTTCCTCCGACAAGCTCGAACGCTCGTTCCGCTCCGAACTCGCCATCTCGCCCAACGGCTATTATCGACGGCTCAGGCTGAAACGCGCCGCCGACCTGCTGGCGCATTCGACGCTTGCCGTGCGCGACGTGGCGCTGGCCTGCGGCTTTGCCTCGATGTCGAGCTTTGCCCGCGCCTTTCGCGAGGAGCATGGCCATGCGCCGAAGCTGGCGAGAAGGCATTAGGGGCCGCGTTCTACGAGGGCCCCCTCATCCGGCCGCTCCGCGGCCACCTTCTCCCCGGTGGGAGAAGAGGTTGGCGCCGGCGCCGGTAGTCTCCTCTCCCCCTCGGGGAGAGGTCAGCCGAGTGAAGCGGAGGCTGGGTGAGGGGCAGCGCCACGCATTCCAGAGCGGTATCCCGCACAACCCACGCGGTTTTCCGCACAATCATCCCGCTCCTCCTGCGCCATGGTCGAATCAGCAACCCACCCAAGGCCAGACCCCATGAGCATCGTCGTATTCGACCCCGACAGCACCGAGGACGTCGACTTCAAGGATCGCATGCGCCACCCGGCGGCGGCCGATCCGGCCGGCGGCATGTGGCTGTCCGACACCGAGCCGTCCTTCATCGATGCCGACGCCCTGCGCAAAGGCCGGCTCAACAAACTGCGCGGCTGGATGCGCGAGGCCGGCTATGGCGGCGTCGTTTTGTTCGACCCCTACAACCAGCGCTACGCCACCGGTTCGCGCAACATGTTCGGCTATTTCCTGCGCAACTCGACCCGCTATTTCTTCATTCCGGCCGACGGGCCGATCGTGCTGTTCGAATATCCGCAGAGCTACCATGTCTCGATGGTGCTCGACACGATCGACGAGGCGCGTCCTTCGAAGCTCGTCTGGTCTTCCGTGTCGGGCCGCGACGACGAAACCGCCGGCCCCTTCGCCGACGAGATCGCCGAACTCTTGAGAAAGCACGGCGGCGGCTCGATGAAGCTCGGGCTCGACCGCTGCAGTCATCTGCAGGCCCTGGCGCTTGAAAAGCGCGGCTGCGAGGTTCGCGATTGCCAGGGCGAAATCCTCGCCGTGCGCGCGGTGAAGACGCCGGAAGAGGTGAAATGCCTGCAGGTGTCGATGGCCGGCGCCGAGGCGGCCGTCTATGCGGTGCGCGAGGCGATCAAGCCCGGCGTTTCCGAAAACGATCTGTTCGCCATCATGTATGGCGAGGTCATCCGCCAGGGCGGCGAATTCATCGAGACCCGGCTGCTGACCTCGGGCCAGCGCACCAATCCGTGGTTCAATGAAGCCAGCGGCCGCAAGATCAGGCCCGGCGAATTGCTGGCGCTCGATACCGACACGATCGGCTGTTACGGTTATTATTCGGATTTTTCCCGCACATTCCGCTGCGGGCCGGGCAGACCGACGCCTTATCAGAAATCGCTCTACCGCATGGCGCATGATCAGGTTCAGCACAATATTTCGATCGTGAAGCCCGGCATGGCGTTCCGCGAGATCGCCGAGAAGGCGTGGAAAATTCCGGACCGCTTCGTCGACCAGCGCTACACCTCGGTCATGCATGGCGTCGGCATGCATGGCGAGACACCATTTATCGCGCATGCCATGGATTACGAGACCTATGGCCGCGACGGCCATATCGTGCCAGGCATGGTGGTGAGCGTGGAAAGCTATATTGGCGAGAAGGGCGGCCGCGAGGGCGTCAAGCTGGAGGACGAAATCCTGATCACCGAGACCGGCACCGAGCTTCTGTCGCGCTTTCCGTATGAGGATGAGTTTTTGGAGAAAGAGGTTTGATGGTGGTCTCCGCCGCTGGCCTACACGCGGTACTGCCAGCCTTAGAGATTAGCCGCCACGCCTCTCGCTTCGTCATCCTAGGGCGGAGCAAGGAGCGAAGCGACGCGGCGCAGACCCCTGGAGCTGCTCCGCAGCCCAAGGGATCCATGCCGCGACCCCAACGTGTCACCACGGAGCAGAATTCCGCTCCGCTGCATCCTTCGACAAACATCACGGCATGGATTCCAGGGTCTTCGCGACGCCGCTTCGCGGCTGCTGCGCCCTGGAATGACGAAGTCGCGGGGCCTTTTCGGACAATCGTCCAAGCCTGCGCCAAAAGGCCGAGAGAAACAGCGTCAGCCGGAAAACCCTCCGCATGAAAGCCCCCATTTCCATCAGGCGCGGCACGGTGGCCGCTGTGTTCATCGACCTGCAGGAAGAGCACCGGCGGGACAAGCGCTACCTCGTCGAGGGCTATGAAAAGATCCTCGCCAACGTCCAGCGCCTGCAGGCGGCGGCGCGTCAAAACCATGTGCCGCTTTATCACTGGGCCTATATCGTCGATCTCGACAGCCAGGACCGGCCCTTCCATCCGGTCGGCGAAGACGGCAAGTCGGCCTTTTCCGACAAGAGCGACCCGCTGACCGAGATCTGCCACGAAGTGGCGCCGGCGAATGGCGAGGCGCTGCTAATCAAGGCCGAGGCCAGCGCCTTCCGCTCCGGTCCGGCCGGCGATCGGCTCAAGGCTTCCGGCATCGAATGGCTCGTCATGGCTGGCGTGTGGACCGAGGCCTGCATCGACGCGTCGGTCAGGGATGCCGTGGCAAGGGGCTTTCGCGTGCTTTTGGTCAAGGATGCCTGCGGCAGCGGCAGCGCGGCCATGCACCAGACCGGCATCCTCAACCTTGCCAACCGGCTCTATGGCGGCGCGGTTACCGACACCGACGGCGCCTGCCGGCTGCTGGCCGGCGAGCCGGTCACCGTCTGGCAGGTCGAAGGCTCGGTACCCCTGCGCTTCACTTTTGAAAACGCCGCCCGTCTCTATGCCGAGCTTTGACGTACCCCTCGGATTGAAATGACCAGCCGCGGCAAATACGGACCATGGCTCGACCCGGCGCTCTGGGCCTATATCGACAGCGTCAACGCCTGGTACCCGCCGGAGATTGCCGGCCTGCCGATCGACAAGCAGCGCGCGGTCTATGCCAGGATGTGCCGGGCCTTCCACCAGGGCCGACCGCCCGGGGTCAAGGCCACCGACAGCCTGGTCGGCGCTTCGAACCATGATGTCCCGGTTCGCCGTTACCGGCTCGCCGGCTCCACACCGCGTGCGACAGTGCTCTATTTCCACGGCGGCGGTTTCATCCTCGGCGGGCTCGAAAGCCATGACGACATCTGCGCCGAAATCTGTGCCGGCACCGGCTTCGACGTTGTGTCGGTCGATTACCGGCTGGCGCCCGAGCATCTCCACCCCGCCGCCTTCGACGATGCGCTGGTGGCTTTCGAATGGGCGGCGGCGACCAGCGAGCCGCCGCTCGTGCTCTGCGGTGAAAGTGCGGGCGGCAATCTGGCGGCGGCGGTGGCACAGGCCACGCGTCGCCATCCGCGCGCCGCGATCGGCCAGGTGCTGATCTATCCCGATCTCGGCGGCGACGAGGCGATCGGCTCCTACGTGGAACACGCCGATGCGCCGCTGCTGTCGACAAGCGACGCCGCCTTCTACCGCGACGTCCGCTCAGCCCGGAAGCAATCGCCCGGCGATCCGACCTTCGCGCCGCTGCGCGACCGCGACTTTTCCGACCTGCCGCCAACGGTGATCATCACGGCCGAATGCGATCCGCTGTCGTCGGACGGCGAAGTCTATCGCGACCATATCCTGGAGGCCGGCGGCAAGGCCTGGTGGCATGAGGAGCCCCGCCTCGTGCACAGTTTCCTGCGCGCCCGCACGACCGTGCCGGCCGCGGCGGAGGCTTTTGCACGCATCATTGCGGCCGTTGCCGCGCTGGGCCAGGGGGAATGGCCCTACTGAGACCACTCCTCGGACGGCTTTATGAGGACAGCGCCTGGGCTGCTTCCTGGGGGGAGGTTTTCAGCCACAGCGCCTTTTCGCCGAGCGTCGCGACCATGGCAGCGTGCGCCGCGCGCTCCGCTTCGGTCAGGCGGGGCAGCAGCGGCGCCGGGCGCTCGGCAACGATGATCTCGATATGCCTGACATTGTTGCCGCCCTGGGCCGGCGCGGTGGCGCTGTCGAGGATCAATGCGGCCTGCTTGCCGCCGATCAGCTCGATATAGACTTCTGCCAGCAATTCGGAATCGAGCAGGGCGCCGTGCTTGGTGCGCTTGGTATTGTCGATGCCGTAGCGCCGGCACAGCGCGTCGAGCGAATTGGGTCCCATCGGGTGCTTGCGGCGCGCCAGGGCCAGCGTGTCGACGACAAGCCCGTTATCGACAGGCGGGTGGCCAAGCCGCCCGAATTCGACATTGAGGAAGCCGATATCGAAGGTGGCGTTGTGGGCGACCAGCTTGGCGCCTTCCGTGAATTTCAGCCATTCCTCGGCAATTTCGGCGAAGCTCGGCTTGCCCGCGAGATCGGCCGCGCTGATGCCGTGCACGGACTGCGCCTCGGCATGGATCGCGCGGCCTTGCGGGTTGATATAATGATGGAAGGTCCTGCCGGTCGGAAAGCGATTGACCAGCTCGACGCCGCCAAGCTCGATCACGCGGTCGTCACGCGAATCGAGGCCGGTGGTTTCCGTATCGAAAATGATCTCACGCATCGAATCAGGTCGCTCCTGGGAGCAGAATCGCCAGACCGGAACAAAATGGCAATGGGCAATGCTGACGGCCTGCCGTCAGCAGCCCGACTTATCCCTTGATTTCGGCAATGATCGAAGCAACCGCCGCACGCGCGGCGTCCAGCCCCTCGCCGGTGTCGATGACGAAATCGGCCAGCCGGCGCTTTTCGGCATCCGGCACCTGCCTGGCCAGAATCGACGCCAGTTTTTCTTCGCTCATGCCAGGCCGCGCCAGCACGCGCTGGCGCTGGACTTCGGCCGGCGCCGTCACCACGACGACCTTGTCGACGCGGCCACGGCCGCCGGTTTCGAACAGCAGCGGGATGTCGAGGACCACGAGCGATTCGCCCGCTGCACGATGCCTGGCCAGGAAGGCATCGGAATCGGCACGAACCAGCGGGTGGATGATGGCTTCGAGTTTTTTCAGCGCCGCGGCATCGCCGAGCACGCGAGCGCCGAGTTTTGCGCGGTCGACGCTTCCGTGAACCGTGGTGCCGGGAAAGGCGGCCTCGACCAGCGGGGCGGCCTTGCCGGCATAGAGGCGGTGCACCGTCTCGTCGGAATCATGCACCGGAACGCCTGCCTCGGCGAACATCCTGGCCGTGGTCGACTTGCCCATGCCGATCGAGCCGGTGAGGCCGAGCACGATCATGATTTCGGCACCCGGGATTTGGGCACCAGATCGGCAACGATGAGCGCGCGCAGTTCAGCCGTCACCTTCGGCCTGACGCCGAACCAGCGTTCGAAGCCGGGCACCGCCTGGTTGAGCAGCATGCCGAGCCCGTCGACCGTCTTCAGCCCCCGTGCCCGCGCGGCGGCGAGCAGGGGGGTCTCGAGCGGCACATAGACGATGTCGTTGACCACGGCGTGGGCGGGCAGATCCCTGGGGTCGGCGGCCAGATCCCCGTTGCCCTGCATGCCCAGCGCCGTGGTGTTGACCAGCAGGCCGGCGTCGCGCAGCAATTCGCCGGTCGCCGCCAGGGGATGCGCGGACACCCCGGCGCCAAAGCGGTCGCGCAATTCGATTGCCCGGGCGAGCGTGCGATTGACGATGCGGATATCACGGAGGCCGCGCGCCTTCAGCGCATGGATCACGGCACGGGCGGCGCCCCCGGCACCCAGCACCACGGCCGGGCCGTTGGCCGCCCAGCCCGGAGCGTGGTCGTCGAGATTGGCGGCAAAGCCATGGCCGTCGGTGTTGCCGCCCCACAAAGTGCCGTCCTCGAACCAGAGCGTGTTGACGGCGCCGATCTCGTCGGCCGCATGGTCGCGGCGCGCGACCCCGGCAAAAGCCGCCTCCTTGTGCGGGATGGTGACGTTGCCGCCACGATAACCGTTTGCCTGCAGCGTCGCCAGGAATTCGGCGAAGTTTTCGGGCGCGACATCGATCGCCTGATAAGTGCCGTCAATGCCATGCTTGGCCAGCCAGTGACCGTGGATCTTCGGCGAGCGCGAATGTTTTATGGGGTGGCCGGTGACGAAGGCCTTTTTCGGGGTTTCAGCCATCGATGGCTCCCAGTGCGCGCAGTTCCGCCAGCAACGGCAGCAGCGGCAGGCCGACAATGGTAAAATGGTCGCCTTCGATTTTTTCGAACAGCTGGATGCCTTCGCCCTCGACCTGGTAGGCGCCGACACTCGACAATGCCTTGACGCCGACCCGGGCCAGATGCCGGCCGATGAAGGCGGGGTCGAGCTTGCGCATGGTCATCGAGGCGATGCCGACATGGCGCCACAGCACCTTGCCGTCGCGCACCAGAACGGCGGCGCTGTTGAGCTGATGGGTCTTGCCCGACAACGCCAGGAGATGGCGGCGCGCGCCCTCCATGTCGGCCGGCTTGTGGAAGACCTCGTCACCCAAGGACAGCGTCTGGTCGCAGCCAAGCACCAGTGCCCCGGGCCGGCGCTCGCTGACTTCGGTGGCCTTGGCTTCGGCGAGCACCAGGGCGACGTCCTCGGGCGAGGCGCCGCTGTCCTGCAACGGCGCCTCGAGCGCCCGCTCGTCCAGCGTCGCGGGAACCGCCTCGATGTCGACGCCGGCATCGACCAGCATCGCCTTGCGGAACGGGCTGCCTGAAGCGAGGATGATTTTTTCTGTCATTTTGCACTCGGGTGCAGACACAGGCGCGGTTGGAGTGTGAGCTGCTTTACTTTGTAAAGTTAGCGCCGCCCCTCATTGTCCTGCCGGACATTTCCCCCCGTATAAAGACGGGGAGAAAGGGCAGCTTCAACGCGGGCCCTCTTTTCGGCCACGCTGGTGATTGGCGAAGCCATCGATGACAGGGCCCCTCTCCCCGTCTCTATACGGGGAGAGGATGCCGGCAGGCAGGTGAGGGGCGGCGCTAACCTTCCGCGGCAAGCCTCGGAAAACCTCTTGGCTGATCTATCGCGTCTTCCCCCGCAGGGCAACGATCGCCGCCGCCGTTTCCTCGATCGAACGGCGGCTGACGTCGATCATCGGCCAGCCGTGGCGGGTGCAGATCTGGCGGGCATAGGCGAGTTCCTCGTTGATGGCGGCGCGGTCGACATACTCGGTCGGCACATAGGTGCTCGAATTGCCGAGGATGCGGTTCTGGCGCACATGCGAGATGCGCTCGGCGGTGGCGATCAGCCCCACGACCAGCGGCGCCTTGGCGCTGACCAGGCTTTCTGGCACCGGCACGCCGAGCACGATTGGGATGTTGGCGGTCTTGATGCCGCGGTTGGCGAGATAGATGCTGGTCGGCGTCTTCGAGGTGCGCGATATGCCGATCAGCACGACATCAGCGTCATCCATGTTTGCCGGCAGCTGTCCGTCATCATGGTCCATGGTGAAGTTGAGCGCATCGATGCGCCGGAAATATTCGGCGTCGAGCACATGCTGGGCGCCGACGCGGCGGCCGGCCGGCGTCCCGAGATAGGACTGGAAGACCGTCAGCACCGGCTCCAGCACGGACACGCAGGGCAGGCCCATGGCCGCGCAGCGTTCGTCGATGCCGCGTGCCAGCTTCTGGTCGACCACCGTATAGAGGATGATGCCCGGCTCCTCCTCTATGTCCTCGAACACCTTGGCTATCTGCTTTTCGGTGCGGATGAGCGGGTAGATGTGCTCGATGGCGCGTGCATCCTTGTATTGCGCTGAAGCCGCGCGGCCGGCGGCGAGCAGGGTTTCGCCCGTGGCATCGGAAATCAGATGCAGGTGGAAGAAGCTCTGGGGTTTGTTCACAGGGATCACCTGGGGCTGTGGGCGGATGTGGATAAGATCGGACGGGCCGACGGGCCGGCCGGAGGCGACTGTATCAGATGCCGGTTTGTCCACAATTCGATGCGCTGTCAGCTTCTCTTGGCGGCTGGGGACAAGTCCGTGGACGAAGCATTTTGCCTTTTGCTCGTCCACAGGGCAGGTCTCCAGGGCATCAGACCTAGCGCATTGACTCCAGTGGCGGATTCCTGATTGTCCCCAGAACCCTGCCAGCCGCGATCGGGAGTGCGCGACAATATGCTTGCTGGCGTTTTGGCGGCCAAAGCGGGACAGGTGACAACCACCACAACCAACAGACTCTTAGAATCAGAAGACTCTTTTAAAATAAGATATTTGATTAAGAGGAAGCCGGGAGAAGCGAGCGCTCGATGCCTGCAAGACGGATCATTCTGGATGTGCTGAAAGGCGAGGCGGTGTTTCCTCCTCCGCTATGGATGATGCGACAGGCCGGGCGCTATCTGCCGGAATACCGTGAGACGCGAAGACGGGCCGGCTCGTTCCTTGATCTCTGCTACGATCCCGAGCTTGCCGTGGAAGTGACGCTGCAGCCGATCGAGCGCTTTGGCTTCGACGCTTCGATCGTGTTTTCGGACATCCTTGTCGTTCCCCATGCGCTTGGCCGCGACGTGCGCTTCGAGGAAGGGCGTGGGCCGCTCCTGACGCCGATTTCGGCGGCCGAGATTCCGGCGCTGGGAAGCGATGTGTTTCACGTGAATCTCGAACCGGTCTACGAGACGCTTCGCCGGCTGCGGGCGAAATTGCCCGACGAGACGACGCTGATCGGCTTTTGCGGCGCGCCGTGGACGGTGGCGACCTATATGATCGCCGGCCACGGCACCCCGGACCAGGCGCCGGCGAGGCTGTTCGCCTACCGCGAGCCGGCGGCGTTTCGGCAGCTGCTGAAAGTGCTCGCCGACCATTCGGCGTCCTATCTGATCCGGCAGATCGAGGCCGGTGCGGATGTCGTGCAGATTTTCGATTCATGGTCGGGGGTGCTCGACGATGCCTCGTTCGAACGCTTCTGCGTCGAGCCGGTGGCCGAGATCGTCAGGCAGGTTCGGGCGGTCCATCCCGATGTGCCGATCATCGGTTTTCCCAAGGGCGCCGGCGCCCGCTACCAGAGCTACCGCGAGAAGACCGGCGTGACGGGGCTGGGAATCGACTGGACGGTGCCGCTGGAGGCCGCGAAGGCGTTGCAGCGGCAAGGCGCCGTCCAGGGCAATCTCGATCCCTTGCGGCTGGTCGCCGGCGGGCAAGCGTTGGCCGATGGCGTCGAGGCGATCCTCCAGGCGCTGGGGAATGGGCCGCTGATCTTCAATCTCGGCCACGGCATCACGCCGGAGACGCCGGTGGCGCATGTCGAGGCGATGGTGAACCAGGTTCGGAGCGCGGCACGCTGATGGCTGACAGAAATAACACCAACAGCACCGGCCAGGCGATGAAGCGCATGGTCGTTGGCATCGCTGTCCTGATCGTTCTCACCGCGCTTTTGTTTTTCTTCGCGCCGGAAAGCTTCTACCCCTGGGCAAAGGCGATCCATATCCTCGCCGTCATCTCCTGGATGGCTGGGATGCTTTATCTGCCGCGGCTGTTTGTCTATCACGTCGATGCGCAGAAGGGCTCCGTGCAGTCGGAGACTTTCAAGGTGATGGAGCGGCGCCTGCTGCGCGGCATCATCAATCCGGCGATGATCCTCACCTGGGTATTCGGGCTGTGGCTGGCCTGGAAGATCTTTGCGTTCCAGGGCGGCTGGTTGCATGCCAAGATCGGCCTGGTGCTGATTTTGTCGGGCATTCACGGCTATCTGGCCGGCGCGGTGCGCAAATTCGCCGAGGACCGCAACGAAAAGCCGGCAAGGCACTGGCGGATCGTCAATGAGATCCCCACATTGCTGATGATCGCAATCGTGATCCTGGTCGTCGTGAAGCCCTTCTGAGGCTTCATCGGACCCGCTCAAAAGGCGGCTTGCTCTTTCAGCCGACCGACGATACAAGACGGGTCTTCCTTCCCGTCATGCGCCGCCCGTCATTGCTTTCGGCCGCGCCCGGCATTTGTCGCATCCCGCCGATCTTTCCCCCAAAGCCTACCCAGAGTCCGTCTAATGCAAGAAATGAAACTCACCGAGTTCAAGAACAAGAAGCCGCCAGAGCTGATCGCTTATGCCGAATCGCTCGAGGTCGAGAACGCCAGCGTCATGCGCAAGCAGGAACTGATGTTCGCGATCCTGAAGAAGCTCGCCGCCCAGGACATCGAGATCATCGGTGACGGCGTGGTCGAGGTGCTGCAGGACGGTTTCGGCTTCCTGCGCTCCGCCAATGCCAATTATCTGCCAGGTCCCGACGACATCTACATCTCGCCGTCGCAGATCCGGCGCTTTTCGCTGAAGACCGGCGATACGGTCGAAGGGCCGATCCGCAGCCCGAAGGAGGGCGAGCGCTATTTCGCGCTGCTCAAGGTCAACACGATCAATTTCGACGATCCCGAAAAGATCCGCCACAAGATCCACTTCGACAATCTGACGCCGCTCTACCCGACCTCGCGGCTGAAGATGGAGGTCGACAATCCGCCCGGCAAGGACATCTCGCCTCGCGTCATCGACCTGGTGGCGCCGATCGGCAAGGGCCAGCGCGCCCTGATCAACGCACAGCCGCGCACCGGCAAGACGGTGCTGTTGCAGAACATCGCGCACTCGATCACCGCCAATCATCCGGAATGCTACCTGATCGTGCTGCTGATCGACGAGCGGCCCGAGGAAGTCACCGATATGCAGCGTTCGGTCAAAGGCGAAGTCATCTCCTCGACCTTCGACGAGCCGGCGGTGCGCCACGTCCAGGTCGCCGAAATGGTCATCGAGAAGGCCAAGCGGCTGGTCGAGCACGGCCGCGATGTGGTGATCCTTCTGGATTCGATCACTCGCCTGGGCCGCGCCTACAACACCGTCGTGCCGTCCTCCGGCAAGGTGCTGACCGGTGGTGTCGACGCCAATGCGCTGCAGCGCCCGAAGCGTTTCTTCGGCGCCGCGCGCAACATCGAGGAAGGCGGCTCGCTCACCATCATCGCCACCGCGCTGATCGACACCGGCAGCCGCATGGACGAAGTCATCTTCGAAGAGTTCAAGGGCACCGGCAACTGCGAAATCCAGCTCGACCGCAAGGTGGCGGACAAGCGCATCTATCCGGCCATCGACATCCTCAAATCCGGCACCCGCAAGGAAGACCTGCTGGTGTCGCGCCAGGACCTGCAGAAGATCTTCGTGCTGCGCCGCATTCTGGCGCCGATGGGAACCACCGACGCGATCGAGTTCCTGATCGACAAGCTGAAGCAGACCAAGACCAACGGCGATTTCTTCGACTCGATGAACACGTAATCGAGGCGCGGCAGAGCCTTATCTTCGTCATCCTCGGATCAAGCCCGAGGATGACGAATCACTTTCGCCGCAACAATCCTTCCAATTCGTCAGCATCCGTAACCACCGGCAGGCAGACCTGGCCGGTGCACAACCAGGCGCCGCGCCGGTTGGTCGGAGGCAGGATTCCGCCGGGGAGCAAGGGTCGATTCGCCGCCGTACCGATTGGCACCACGATATCGACGCGACGCGGATCTGGGTTTCGATTCGCCACCGGAATGAGCTTCGGATTCTCCAGCCCGTCCACGATGACCAGTTTCAGCGGCTCGAGGGCAAGCGCGCAGGCATTGACGATACCCGCCTGGCCATAGGCCTGGTGCGCCGCTCGGCCGGTAGCATGCTCGGCCGTTTTCCACGCCTTCTCCTGCAAGTCGAGGTTGCCGGTAATAGAAGCCAGCCGGACCTGCGCCTCGATGATCTGGCTGGTGGCCGACAGGATGGCCTCGTCGACATCGCCCCGGATGCGGATCGGCACGTCGGTGCTGTCCGAGGCGGTCAGATAGTAACCCGTGCCTTCTACGTCGGCGTGCCAATGGTCGAGCTGTTCAAGGAACTGGCTGGCCTGCTCGACATAGCTCCAGTCCTCAGTGGCCTCGAACAGCGAGATCGCCGCGTTGGTCATGGCGGCATAGTCGCTCGACAGTGCGGGAAACAGTTTCCGGACACCAAGCATGGAATGCGGCAAGCGACCGTCGCGGCCGGCTTTGCCGATATGGGCAAAGGCCTTGGCCGCGGCCTCGATCCAATCCGGTCGCGCCAGCGAACGACCCGCCTCGGCGAGGGCGGCGATCATCAGGCCGTTCCAGTCGGTAAGGGTCTTTGCGTCCAGGCCCGGCCTGACGCGTTGTTCCCGGACAGCGAGAAGCCTTGCCTTGAGCGGGACAAGCCGCTCCCGGTCGGCAACACCAGACGCCTGCTGGGAGAGGGTCTGATGGAGCACCGGCTTACCTTCCCATCCGGGCGGGCTGGAAAGGCTGAAGTACTTGAAAAACAAGGTTAAATCGTCTCCAAGAGCAGATTCGATCTCCCCCCTGCTCCAGGTGTAGAACAGGCCTTCCTCGCCATCGCTATCGGCATCGAGGCTGGCGGCGAAGGCGCCGCCTTCGACACGCATTTCGCGCAGCAGCCAGTCGACCGTGTCCTCGATTCGGACCCGGAACAAATCATTGCCGGTCGCCGCGAGGGCCCAGTTGCAGAAGCGGATGAGCTGCGCATTGTCGTAGAGCATTTTCTCGAAATGGGGCACCAGCCATTCGGCGTCCGTCGAGTAGCGGCTGAGCCCGCCGCCGATGTGATCGTAGATACCGCCGCTCAACATATGTTCGAGGCTGACGAGGACGTCGTCGCGATGCGCGGCATTGCCGTCCCGCAGCCAGGACAGCCACAGCGTCTGCATGAACGGCGCGTTCGGGAATTTCGGCGCGCCGGCGAGCCCGCCGCGGTCGCGGTCGATCATGCCACTGACGCGGCCGGCAAGGTCGGACAGCGTATCGCGATCGAGAAGTGCCTTGGAATGCGTGGCCGAGAGCCGCGCCTCGACATGCGAGGTCAGGCCGTCGGCGCTCTGGTGCAGGCTTGCCCGCTTCTCGCGCCATGCCTTGTCGACCGCTTCCATCACCTGGATGAACCCCGGACGGCCATAGCGCGGCTCGCGCGGGAAATAGGTGCCGCCCCAGAACGGCTTGCCGTCGGGGGTCAGGAACATGGTCAGCGGCCAGCCGCCCTGCTCGCCCATCGAGGACAGGGCCGCCATATAGATCTGGTCGATGTCGGGTCGCTCCTCGCGGTCCACCTTGATATTGACGAACAGACGGTTCATGACGGCGGCGACATCGTCGTTCTCGAAGCTTTCATGGGCCATGACATGGCACCAATGGCAGGCGGCATAGCCGATGGAGAGCAGGATTGGCCTGTCCAGGGCTTTTGCCTCCTCGAGCGACGCCGGTGACCATCCGCGCCAATGCACGGGATTGCCGCTGTGCTGCTGCAGATAGGGGCTGGCCTCTTCGGCAAGCAGGTTTTGCGCGGGCAATGTCACAATGGCCAACTTTCAGGAGCGATCCGGGGCGGTGATGAGGCGAAAGCTAGGGCGGTTCGGTAAAGCGGGCAAATGATTTCAGGCGATTCGATCGTGGCGTTGTCGAGCGGCCGGCTTCCGGCCGGTGTCGCGGTGCTGCGAATATCCGGCCCGCAGACTCGATTCATAATCGAAACGATCGCCGGAGGCATGGTTAAGGCGCGGGGTGCGGTCCTGCGCAGATTCAGGGCTCCGGATGGAACCGTGCTCGATAACGGTTTGGTTCTGTTCTTTCCCGGTCCGGCGAGCTTCACCGGTGAGGATGTCGCCGAGTTCCATGTTCATGGCGGGCGCGCCGTGGTGGCCAGGATGCTGGAAACGATCGCTGGTTTCGACGGCGTCAGGCATGCCGAGCCGGGAGAATTCACGCGCCGCGCCTTCTTCAACGGCAAGGTCGATCTGGTCGAGACGGAGGCGCTGGCGGACCTCGTCAATGCGGAGACCGAGGCGCAGCGGCGTTTTGCCATCCAGAATGCCGGGGGCGCGCAGAGCGCGCTCTACCTCGGCTGGCGTCAGCGCCTGATCCATGCACGGGCCATGATCGAGGCCGAGATCGACTTCGCCGATGAAGACGATGTACCGGGTTCCGTTTCAGATACGGTCTGGTCCGACGTGAGGTCGATGATCTCGGAGATCGACCGCCACATCGCCGGCTTCCATGCCGCCGAGATCATCCGCGACGGCTTCGAAGTCGTCATTCTCGGCGCGCCCAATGCCGGCAAGTCCAGCCTGTTCAATGCCTTGGCGCGGCGCGATGCCGCTATTGTAACGGATGAACCTGGCACCACCCGAGATTTGCTGGAGGTGGTGCTGGATCTCCGGGGCTTGCGTGTCCGACTGACCGACACGGCCGGGTTGCGGGAAGCGCCTGGCAAAATCGAGGCGATCGGCATCGAGAAGGCAAGAGCCAAGGCGGATCGCGCCGATCTGCTGCTGCTGCTCGAGGACGCTGCGGACCCCAAGGACGCCGGTCCGCTGCCGATGTCGACGCCGGCATTGCGCGTCGGCACCAAGCTCGACCTGCTCGATAGGAGAGCGACCCAGGATGCAGCTGGGCGCTACGAGTTTGGTATATCGGTGGTCGATGGGACGGGTGTGGATGGATTGCTGGCAGAGATCGGTCGCCGCGCTGCCGAGGCGGCCGGCGATAGCGGCGATGTGCTGCCGTCACGGCTACGCCATGTCGAGTTGCTCGACGCGGCGAACCGGCATCTGCGCCGCGCCGTCGATGAACGCATGCCCCAGGAATTGCGCGCCGAAGAGCTGCGCCTGGCAGCGGATCGCATGGGACGGATAGTGGGTGCGGTGGACGTCGAAGATTTGCTCGACGTGATCTTTTCCCAGTTCTGCATTGGAAAATGACTCACGTGAAACACGATGGCTGCCGAAGCTCGTGCTGACTCACGTGAAACAATCAAGCGGTATTCACGTGAAACGCCGACAGAAGCAGGGTTTCCCTGTTTCACGTGAAACGTCGCGCGGAAGTTTTCTTGACAGTCCCGTCTCGCGGGGACATGTGTCGCTGATCTCTTTTGAGTCCGGGACCTATATGGAATGACCGATCACTATGATGTGGTTGTGGTGGGCGGCGGCCATGCGGGTTGCGAGGCGGCCAGTGCCGCTGCGCGGGCTGGCGCGAGCACCGCACTGGTGACGCTACATTTCGACACGATCGGTGTGATGTCGTGCAACCCTGCCATCGGCGGGCTGGGCAAAGGGCATCTTGTGCGCGAGATCGACGCCATGGACGGGCTGATGGGCCGTGTGGCGGACGCCGCCGGTATCCAGTTCCGCCTGCTCAACCGCCGCAAGGGCCCGGCGGTGCGCGGCCCACGTACACAGGCCGACAGAAAACTCTATCGCCTTGCCATGCAGGAAGCGATTCGGCAGCAGAACGATCTCGAGGTGGTGGAGGGCGAAGTTCTCGATTTCGACATCTCCGATGGAAAGATCGCCGCGGTTCTCCTGGCAGACGGCCGTCGGCTTGCCTGCGGCGCCGTGGTGCTGACGACGGGAACCTTCCTGCGCGGCCTCATTCACATCGGTGAAAAGAAGATCGTCGCGGGCCGCATGAACGAGAAGGCCAGCATGGGGCTGTCGGCAACGATGGACCGCGCCGGCTTCAAGCTCGGGCGGCTCAAGACCGGCACGCCGCCGCGACTGGACGGACGAACCATCGATTGGGCGTCGCTGGAAAGCCAGGCGGCGGACGAGAATCCCGTGCCATTCTCGCTGATGACCGACCGTATCGTGACGCCGCAGATCGATTGCGGCATCACCCGCACGACCACAGCCACGCATGAGTTGATCCGCGCCAATCTTGGCCGTTCGGCCATGTATTCCGGCTCGATCGAAGGGGTTGGGCCGCGTTATTGCCCGTCGATCGAGGACAAGATCGTCAAGTTCGGCGACCGGGACGGGCACCAGATCTTCCTCGAGCCGGAGGGGCTCGACGATCACACCGTCTATCCCAACGGCATTTCGACCTCGCTGCCGGAAGACGTTCAGCTGGAGATATTGAAGACTATTCCCGGTTTGGAGCATGCGGTCATGCTGCAGCCTGGCTATGCCATCGAATATGATCATGTCGATCCGCGCGAACTGCATCCCACGCTAGAGACCAGGCGCGTTGTCGGGCTTTTTCTGGCCGGGCAGATCAACGGCACGACCGGCTATGAAGAGGCCGCAGGGCAGGGCCTGCTCGCCGGCCTCAATGCGGCGCGGCGGGCGGCGGGCGGCGCACCGATCGTGCTCAGCCGCACCCAGGCCTATATCGGCGTGATGGTCGACGATCTGACCAGTCGCGGCATCAGTGAACCCTATCGGATGTTCACGTCGCGGGCCGAGTTCCGGCTCTCGCTGCGCGCCGACAACGCCGATGAGCGGCTGACGCCGCTGGCGCAGACGCTGGGGATCGTCTCGGCGCGGCGGATGCAGCGTTATGGGGATGTCATGCAGCGGCTGGATGAAGCGCGCGAGATGGCGCTTTCGTTGACCATGACGCCGAACGAGGCGGCACGGCACGGTTTGGAGATCAATCGCGACGGCGTGCGCCGGTCCGGCTTTGAACTGCTGGCCTATCCCGGTGTCGATGTGGCTTGGCTGGCTGGGGTTGAACCGAAATTTCACGATATCGATGCCAGGACTGCGGAGCGTCTCGAAACGGAAGCGAAATATTCGGTTTATCTGGATCGCCAGAGCACCGACGTCGCGCAGATCCGGCGTGAAGAGAGCCGGCTGATCCCGGACAGCGTCGATTTTGTCGGCGTGCCTGGCTTATCCAATGAGCTGAAGCAGAAGATGCAGGCGCGGCGGCCGCGCTCCATCGCGGAGGCGCAGCGCATGGAAGGCATGACGCCGGCGGCGTTGGCGATCATCGTCGCGCATGTCCGCCATTGGGAATCGGTGCAGAAAGCCGAGCAGAGGGATGTTGCGTGAGTTCCTTCTCTCGCGAGCGCCTGCAGGAGGCCGCCGGCCCCGTTTCACGTGAAACATTCGATCGCCTGGTGGCGTTCGAAGCGATGTTCCAGAAATGGAACCGCAGCATCAATCTCGTGGCGCAGTCGACCTCGGGCGATGTCTGGCAGCGCCACATTCTGGACAGCGCGCAACTTGCCGGGATAGAGCCCGATGCCATGCATTGGGTCGACATCGGGTCTGGTGGCGGATTTCCCGGGCTTGTCATGGCCTTTCTGCTCGGCGACCGCGCGGGCGCCAGCATCGATCTGGTCGAAAGCAACCGCAAGAAAGCTTCGTTCCTGCAGACCGTCGTCGGGCAGTTCAGCCTGCCGGCGCGGGTCGTGGCGCGCCGCATCGAGGACAGCCATGTGCTTGTTTTGAAGCCGGAAATCGTCACCGCACGGGCGCTGGCACCGCTTTCGGTGCTGCTGGACCTGTCGGCGCCATGGCTGACCTCGGGCGCGCGGGCGCTGTTTCACAAAGGCCGGGATTATCGCGCCGAAGTGCAAGAAAGCGTTAACCGGTGGACCTTCGATCTGGTAGAACATCCAAGCGTGACCGACGCCAGCGGCGTCATCCTCGAATTGTCCAATGTGCGACCTGCCTGAACCGAGACGGGTCTGAGTGTTCGGCGACCCAAAGATGAATTTCTGGCATAGACCCATGATGAAGAACGGCCCTCGAATCATCACCGTAGCCAACCAGAAGGGCGGCGTCGGCAAGACCACCACCGCCATCAATTTGGCCACAGCGCTGGCGGCAATCGGCGAGAAAGTGCTGATCGTCGACCTCGACCCGCAAGGCAATGCCAGCACCGGTCTCGGCATCGACCGCAAGGACCGGACGGTTTCGTCCTACGATGTGCTGACGGGCGAACTGGATCTGGAAGCCGCCGCCATTCCGACCGCGGTGCCCGGCCTTTCCATCGTTCCTTCGACGCTGGACCTGCTCGGCATCGAGATGGAGATCGCCTCGGCACCCGACCGGGTGCTCAAGCTGCGCAATGCGCTGCGTGCCGCGACCGAGCGCGGGGCGCCCTTCGGCTATGTGCTGATCGATTGCCCGCCCTCGCTCAATCTTTTGACCTTGAATTCAATGGCGGCGGCCGATTCCGTTCTCGTGCCGCTGCAATGCGAGTTCTTCGCGCTGGAGGGTCTCAGCCAGCTCCTCGAAACCGTCGAGCAGGTGCGTCGGTCGATCAATCCGGACCTCACCATCCAGGGCATCGTGCTGACCATGTATGACGGCCGCAACAATCTCGCCAACCAGGTGGTGCAGGACGTGCGCGAGCATATGGGCGACAAGGTTTATGAGACGATCATTCCGCGCAATGTCCGGGTGTCCGAAGCCCCGTCCTATGGCAAGCCGGCCATTCTCTATGACCTGAAATGCTCGGGCAGCCAGGCCTATCTGCAATTGGCCTCCGAAGTGATCCGCCGCGAGCGTAAATTGCGCGCTGCTTGATTAGAACCGATGCACACTTAACAGCCGATTCTATACCGAAACGATCTGAAATAGACGTGGAATAAAGATGAGCGAAGATCTCTCGAGGAAAAGACTGGGTCGCGGGCTGGCAGCACTGATCGGCGAGATCGATCGCCCGGCGGCCCCGGAAAAGCCCGGCATGAGCGCCGACGGCAAGGTGCCGATCGAGTTCATCAGCGCCAATCCGAAAAATCCGCGCCGGCATTTCGGCGATGCCGAACTGACCGACCTTGCCCAGTCGATCCGCGAACACGGCGTGGTGCAGCCGGTCGTGGCGCGGCCTTCGCCGACGCAGGCCGGCCGCTACGAGATCATTGCCGGCGAGAGGCGCTGGCGGGCGGCGCAGCGCGCCGGGCTGACCGAGATCCCGGTCATCATCCGCGACGTCAACGATCGCACCGCGCTGGAACTGGCGATCATCGAGAACGTCCAGCGCGCCGACCTCAATCCGGTCGAAGAAGCACAGGGTTACCAGCAGCTCATCGACGACCATGGCTACACCCAGGCCGATCTTGGCCAGGTCATCGGCAAGAGCCGCAGCCATGTCGCCAACACGTTGAGATTGTTGAAGCTTCCCGACGTGATCCGCGACATGCTGGTCGACGGCGCGCTGTCGGCGGGCCACGCCCGCACGCTGGTGACGGCGGAGGATCCGGCGGGCCTCGCCAAGCGCATCGTCGAGGAGGGACTTTCGGTGCGCCAGGCCGAAGCGCTGGCGCAGATGCCGGCCGGCGCCAGTTCCAACGGCACCAAGCCAGCCGCGCCTGCCGCCGAAAAAGACGCCGACACGCTGGCGCTGGAAAAGCTGCTCACCGACACGACCGGCATGATCGTCACCGTCGACCACAAGGGCAAGGGCGGGGTGCTGCGGGTCGCCTATCGCAGCCTGGAACAGCTCGACGAGCTGTGCAGGCGGCTGAAGCAGGATTAACGCTTAGCCGGCAAATTATGCGGTACAGCGTTACTCCCGGCGGTCGGCGCCGCCCCTCATCCCCCTGCCGGGACCTTCTCCCCGTATAGAAACGGGGAGAAGAGGCTGGGTGTGCGACGCCGGCGCCTTTCTGCGACGCCGGCGGCCAATTTCTCTACCGCTGTCCCAGCCTCGCGCTCTCCACCGCGATGCCGAGCAGCGCCTGCCTTGCGAGCGCGACGGACAGGTCGGGGCGTCGCCGCGTCTGCAGCACGGCCTGATGCAACCGGGTCAGCGCGCGGCCGAGCGCTTCGCTGTTCCAGCGCTCCAGGGTCTTCTCCACCAGCTTGCGCCTGGAGAAAAAGACCGGCGGGCGCGCGGCGGCAACGACGGAAGCGGCGTTGCGGCCGCCGGTCTCCATCTGGCCGCGCATGACCTGGATCTGCTGCAGCTGCCGCATCGCCGAGGACAGCACCTGGAACGGCTGACCGCCGCCCTGGCAGTGGCGCGTGAAGGCGGTGTCGAAGTCGCCGACCTTGCCTTCGAGCAGCGCGTCGACGGCGTCGTCGTAAGAGGCGCCGGACACGTCGCCGGACATGGCTCTCACCTCTTCCAGCCCGATCTCCTTCTGGCCGTGGGCGTAGAGGACGAGTTTTTCGATCTCACCGCGCGAGGCCAGCCGGTCGCCACCGAGATTGCGGCGCAGCGCCTGCCGTGCCTCCAGCGTGATCGCCATGCTGGCCTTGCGCAGTTCGTCATCGATGACCGTGTCGATGTCACGGGCCTCATCGGCGTAGCAAGGCAGCGCCATGGCATTGTCCGCGCCCTCGACCACGGCGCGCAGCCCGACGCCTTTCTTCAGATCGCCGGCCTCAATGAGAATGATGGCGTCCCGCACCGGCTCCGCCGTCAGCGCCTTGACGTCGTCGGCCAGAGCCTTCTGGCCGCTGGCATTGCGCACCCAGAGCAGCCGCCGGTCGGAAAACATCGGCACGGTGCGGGCCTCGTCGAGCAGGCGGCCCTCGTCGCGATCGACCTCCGAACCCTCGAGCCTGACCACCGAGAACGGGTCGTCGAGCGGCAGGCCGGTCTTTCCGGCAAAGGCCTTCGCCCGTTCGGAGACAAGGCCGCGATCGGGGCCATAAAGCAGGACGATCGAGATGCGCGGATCAGGTCGCGCCAGCCAACCGTCGACCTCGAAAGCTTTCTTCTGTGCCATGGAGGGTGGTTAGCATGATGCGGGGATGGAGTGAACGTCTTCCGGTTCGGATCGCCAACCTTGGCCCATTCCTCTCCCTCCGGAGGGGGGAGAGGTGGCCCGGCGAAGCCGGGACGGAGTGGGGGAAGCCGGTCCTCAAATCCGCAGGCACTGGCACTCATCACAGCGCCTCAATCAGGGCGAGGCGTCGTCCCGGCTCGAGATAACGCCCGAGCCAGGTCGACCCCCACTCCGTCGAGCTGCGCTCGCCACCTCTCCCCCGATCGACGGGGGAGAGGAAGGGCGCCAAGGCTGGCGAAACCCCAATTTTTCCCCTGCTCGCGGAGGCACAAAAGGAGGCGTGGAACCAAGTCTCGCCAGCCAATCACTTTATCTGGCGACAAACACGGCACAACCATGCGCCAAATTGCGTGCGGCCGCCCAACATCGACAAGAAATTTCGCGGACATATCTTCATCTTGAGTGGGGGAGGCCGGATCGGCCGGCGCGGCCGGAACCGACACCCTGACGCATTCGCACTGGCGGCGCGGATATGCAAATATCCCTGCCAGGCAACATTGGAGGACTTGAGGTCATGGCCGATGCTGGGATGTTGCGGTTTCACGTTCCGGAGCCGGAAGTGCGGCCGGGCGGGACGCCTGATTTCTCCAATGTGACCATCGCCGAGGCCGGCTCCGTGCCACGCCCCGACATCGACGTCGATCCGCGCACCATCCGCGACATGGCCTTTTCGATCATCCGGGTGCTGAACCGCAATGGCGAGGCCGTCGGGCCGTGGGCCGGGCTGCTTTCCAGCGAGGAATTGCTGGAAGGCCTGCGCAACATGATGACGCTGCGCACCTTCGATGCGCGCATGCAGATGGCGCAGCGCCAGGGCAAGACCTCCTTCTACATGCAGCATCTCGGCGAGGAAGCGGTGAGCTGCGCCTTCCGCAAGGCGCTCAGCCCCGGCGACATGAATTTCCCGACCTATCGCCAGGCCGGCCTGCTCATCGCCGACGGCTATCCGATGGTCACGATGATGAACCAGATCTATTCCAACGAGGCCGATCCGCTGAAGGGCCGTCAGCTGCCGATCATGTATTCGTCGAAGGAGCACGGCTTTTTCTCGATCTCGGGCAATCTGGCCACGCAGTACATCCAGGCGGTCGGCTGGGCGATGGCGTCGGCGATCTCCAACGATTCCAGGATCGCCGCGGCCTGGATCGGCGACGGCTCGACGGCGGAATCCGATTTCCATTCGGCGCTGGTGTTCGCCTCCACCTACAAGGCGCCGGTCGTGCTCAATGTCGTCAACAACCAGTGGGCAATCTCGACTTTTCAGGGCATCGCGCGCGGCGGCTCGGGCACATTCGCGGCCCGGGGGCTCGGCTTCGGCATCCCGTCGCTGCGCGTCGACGGCAATGACTATCTGGCCGTGCACGCGGTGGCCAAATGGGCGGCGACAAGGGCGCGGGACAACCTCGGGCCGACGCTGGTCGAATATGTCACCTACCGCGCCGGCGCCCATTCGAGCTCGGACGATCCCTCCGCCTACCGGCCGAAGACCGAGTCCGACGCCTGGCCGCTCGGCGACCCGGTCGTGCGGCTGAAGAACCATCTCATCAAGCTCGGTGTCTGGTCGGACGAACGGCATGCGCAGGCCGAGGCCGAAATCCTCGACACGGTGATCGCGGCGCAGAAGGAAGCGGAAAGCCACGGCACGCTGCATGCCGGCGGCAAGCCGTCGACGCGCGAGATGTTCGAAGGTGTGTTTGCCGAGATGCCGCCGCATCTCAGGCGCCAGCGCCAGCAGGCGGGAGTCTGAGCCATGCCAAGACGGACCATGATCGAGGCCATCCGCGACGCCATGGACGTGTCGATGGAGCGCGACGACAAAGTCGTCGTGTTCGGCGAGGACGTCGGCTTCTTCGGCGGCGTTTTTCGCGTCACCCACGGGCTGCAGGCCAAATATGGCAAGAGCCGCTGCTTCGACGCGCCGATCAACGAATCCGGCATTGTCGGCTCGGCCATCGGCATGGCCGCCTATGGTTTGAAGCCCTGCGTGGAAATTCAGTTTGCCGACTACATGTATCCGGCCTACGACCAGCTGACGCAGGAAGCCGCAAGGCTGCGCTACCGCTCGAATGGCGATTTCACCTGCCCGATCGTTGTCCGCATGCCGACCGGCGGCGGCATTTTCGGCGGCCAGACGCACAGCCAGAGCCCGGAAGCGCTGTTCACCCATGTGTCGGGCCTGAAGACGGTGGTGCCGTCCAACCCGCACGACGCCAAGGGGCTTTTAATCGCGGCGATCGAGGACCCCGATCCGGTGATTTTCCTCGAGCCGAAGCGGCTCTACAACGGCCCGTTCGACGGGCACCACGACCGGCCGGTGACGCCGTGGTCGAAGCACGAGCTCGGCGAGGTCGCCGACGGCCATTACACCGTGCCGCTCGGCAAGGCCGCCATCCGCAGGGCGGGCGGAGCGGTCACGGTGCTCGCCTACGGCACCATGGTCTATGTCGCGCAAGCGGCCGCCGAGGAGACTGGCATCGACGCAGAGATTATCGATCTGAGGACGCTGCTGCCGCTCGATCTCGATACGATCGTGGCTTCGGTCAAGAAGACCGGGCGCTGCGTCGTCGTGCACGAGGCGACGCTGACCTCGGGCTTCGGCGCCGAGCTTTCGGCGCTGGTGCAGGAAAACTGCTTCTATCACCTGGAGGCGCCGGTCGCCCGCGTCGCCGGCTGGGACACGCCCTATCCGCATGCGCAGGAGTGGGAGTATTTTCCCGGTCCCGCGCGTGTCGGCCGCGCTTTGCTTGAAACATTGGAAGCCTAGAGTGGGGGAGGCCTGAGATGGGCGAACACATCATCAAGCTGCCCGATGTCGGCGAGGGTGTCGCCGAGGCCGAGCTCGTCGAATGGCATGTGAAGATCGGCGACATCGTGCGCGAGGACACGGTGCTCGCCGCCGTGATGACCGACAAGGCGACGGTCGAAATCCCGTCGCCCGTCGATGGCGAAATCCTGTGGCTGGGCGCCGAGATCGGCGACACGGTGGCGATCGGTTCACCGATCGTGCGGCTGAAAGTGGCGGGCGACGGCAATGTGAAACCCGGCAAGGAGGCTGAACCGGCGACCGGGGCCGAGCCGCCCGTCAGGCTGCCGAGCCCGAAGCCCGAAGCCGCTTCGCCGCCCAAGCCGGCAAAACCCGCCGAGACACCGGCGAAACCCGCATCGTCGTCGTCGGCGCCGAAAACCGTGACGCGCTCCTCGGCTTCGGGCGCGCCGCGTCCGGAAGGCGAAAAGCCGTTGGCCTCCCCCGCTGTCCGCTTGCGGGCGAAAGAGGCGGGCATCGATCTCAGGCAGGTGGCGGGGACCGGTCCGGTCGGCCGCATCGGCCACGAGGACCTGGAGGCGTTCCTGGCGCGCGGGCCGCAATCGGCCAGGGCGCCGGGCCTCGCCCGCGACGACACCGTCCAGGACATCAAACTGGTCGGCCTGCGGCGCAAGATCGCCGAGAAGATGACGCTGTCGAAGTCGCGCATCCCGCACATCACCTATGTCGAGGAGATCGACGTCACGGCGCTCGAGGAATTGCGCGCCGCGCTCAACAAGGAAAAGCGTGTTGCCAAGAGCGGCGCGGAGAGGCCGAAGCTGACCTTGCTGCCGTTCCTGATGCGGGCGATGGTCAAGGCGATCGCGGACCAGCCCCAGCTCAATTCCCTGTTCGACGACGAGGCCGGCATCATCCACCAGCATGGCGGCATCCATATCGGCATTGCCGCGCAGACACCGTCGGGACTGGTGGTGCCTGTCGTCAAGCATGCCGGGGCGCGCGATGTCTGGGACTGTGCCGCCGAGGTGGGCAGGCTGGCGGAGGCTGCCAAGTCGGGAACGGCGACGCGTGACGAGCTGTCCGGCTCGACCATCACCATCACCTCGCTCGGCGCCATGGGTGGGATCGCGACGACGCCTGTGATCAACCACCCGGAAGTGGCGATCATCGGCGTCAACAGGATGATGGTGCGGCCGGTTTGGGACGGCACCCAGTTCATCCCGCGCAAGATGATGAATCTGTCGTCGAGCTTCGACCATCGGGTGATAGATGGCTGGGACGCGGCGGTGTTCATCCAGCGGATCAAGGCGCTGCTGGAGACGCCGGCGCTGATTTTCGTGGATTGAGGGAGATGTGATGCGTTCTCGAGTTTCCATTGGCGGGCGCCGCGCAGCCCCTCATTGCCCTGCCGGGCATTTCTCCCCGTATAGTGACGGGGAGAAAGACGCCGTTATCCATGGTTTCGCCAATCGGCAGCGTTGCAGACGAGGGCGCCAACATCGCGGCCAATCCCTTCTCCCCGTCACTATACGGGGAGAAGGTGCCGGCAGGCGGATGAGGGGCAGCGCTGGGTTGAATGGGAGGACGTTGACGGCTCTCACGACAAGGAAGCTGCCAACATGAAGGAAATCTCCTGCAAGCTGCTCGTCATCGGCGCCGGTCCGGGCGGTTATGTCTGCGCCATTCGTGCGGGACAGCTCGGCGTCGATACGGTCATCGTCGAGGCTGCGAAGCCCGGCGGCACCTGCCTCAATGTCGGCTGCATCCCGTCCAAGGCGCTGATCCATGCGGCGGAGGAGTTCGAGAAGGTTTCGAACATGGCCGGCGGCAACAGCCCACTCGGCATTTCGGTCACCGCACCGGTGCTCGACCTGGCCAGGACCATCGCCTGGAAGGACGGGATCGTCAGCCGGCTCAATAGCGGTGTCGCCGGCCTGCTGAAGAAGGCCGGGGTGAAGACCGTGCATGGCTGGGCGAGGTTTCGCGATGGCAAGACCGTCGAGGTCGAGACCGAGACCGGAAGCCAGGTGATCCGGGCCGAGACGATCGTGATCGCCACCGGCTCGGCGCCGGTCGAGTTGTCTTTTCTTCCCTTCGGCGGGCCTGTGATCTCGTCCACCGACGCGCTGGCCCTGAGTGAGGTTCCCAGGAAACTCGCTGTCGTCGGTGGCGGCTATATCGGGCTCGAACTCGGCATGGCCTTCGCCAAGATGGGTGCGGGGGTCACCGTGGTCGAAGCCTTGCCGCGCGTGCTGGCGCAGTATGACGCCGAGCTGACCCGGCCTGTCGTCAAGCGGCTCTCCGCGCTCGGGGTCGAGGTGATGCTGGGCGCCAAGGCCAAAGGGCTGTCGACAGACGGCGATGCCCTGCTGGTCGAGACATCGGACGGCAAGAGCACCAAGGTCGCCGCGGACAAGGTGCTGGTGACGGTCGGCCGCAAGCCGGTGACGGAAGGCTGGGGACTCGACCAGATCGATCTCGACAGGGCCGGAAAGTTCATACGGATCGACGACCAGTGCCGGACCTCGATGCGCGGCGTCTTCGCCATCGGTGACGTCACCGGCGAGCCGATGCTGGCGCACCGGGCGATGGCGCAAGGCGAAATGGTCGCGGAGATCGTCGCCGGCCACAAGCGCGGCTGGGACAAGCGCTCGATCCCGGCCGTCTGCTTCACCGATCCCGAGCTGGTGACGGCGGGTCTGTCGCCCGAAGAGGCCAAGGCGCAAGGCGGCGAGATCAAGATCGGCCTGTTCCCCTTCGCCGCCAATGGCCGTGCCATGACCAAGCTCGGCGAAGACGGGTTCGTCCGCGTCGTGGCGCGCGCCGACAATCACCTGGTGCTCGGCCTCCAGGCCGTCGGTCAGGGTGTGTCGGAACTGTCGGCGGTGTTTGGGCTGGCGCTGGAAATGGGCGCCAGGCTGGAGGACATCGCAGGGACGATCCATGCCCATCCGACGCAAGGCGAAGGGTTTCCGGAAGCCGCGCTCAAGGCGCTGGGCCACGCGCTGCATATTTAGAGCTCCCCCTCTCCCGCGTCAGGCGTAAAGGGGGAGGAGTTGCTCGATTGCCCCAGGCTCCTTTCCTCTCCCTCCGGAGGGGGGAGAGGTGGCGCTGCGAAGCAGCGACGGAGTGGGGGAAGCCGGTCCTCAGACGCACCGCCGCTGAAAACTCATCACAAGCCTCAATCAGTCAGGACGAGGCATCACCCCGGCTTGAAATAACAAGCCCGAGCCAGGTCGACCCCCACTCCGTCGAGCTTCGCTCGACACCTCTCCCCCGGTCGACGGGGGAGAGGAAAGGCGCCGGCGCTCACCCCGCCAGCCGGCTTACCATTTCATGCTGGGCATAGGCGCGGCCGAAGCGGTTGGCGAGGAAGGCGTCGAGCGCGATTTCCTCCTGCTTGACGAAGCCGGTCGCCGGCAGCGATCCGTCCGCCAGCATGTCGAGCACGGCGCAGATGCCAGACGCGGTGGTGATCTGGATGGCGCTGCGCACCGTCTGGCCGATGCGCCGGGAATAGATCTTGTTGGCGTAGGTCTCCTGCAGCAGGCGGCCGTTCCTGCGGCCCGAGACGGTGACGAAGACGATGACCACGTCCTGCAGCGTCGCCGGCAGGGCGCTTTCGAAAATATCCTTCAGCACGTCGCGGCGGTGGCGCAGCCCAAGGTCGTTGAGCAGCGCCTTCATGATCGCGGCGTGGCCGGGATAACGGATGGTGCGGTAGTTCAGCGTGCGTACCTTGCCCTTCAGCGTCTCGGCCAAGGTGCCCAGTCCACCGGAGGTGTTGAACGCCTCGTAGGTGACGCCGTCGAGCGAAAACTCCTCGCGCTCCTCCAGCGGCGGCACTTCGACCAGCTCGCCCTCGACGATCGCCTCGCAAGGCTCGCAATATTCGTTGATGACGCCGTCGGTGCTCCAGGTCAGATTGTAGTTCAGCGCGTTGGACGGGTATTGCGGCAGCGCGCCGACGCGCATGCGCACGCTTTCCAGCGTGTCGAAGCGGCTGGCGAGATCGTTGGCGACGATCGAGATGAAGCCGGGCGCCAGCCCGCATTGCGGGATGAAGGCGCTCTTGGCGGTACGGGCCAGCTCCTTGACCCGCCTGGTCGAGACGACGTCCTCGGTGAGATCGAGATAATGCACGCCGGCGCTGGCCGCCGCCTCGGCGATGCGCGTGGTGAGGTGGAAGGGGGCGGCGCTCAGCACCGCGAACTTGCCGGCGAGCGCGGCTTCCAGCGCACCGGGCGCCGCGATGTCGAGTTCCAGCGTCTCGACACCGACAGGGACTTCCGCCGCGGCGAGCTGCGCCGCCGAGCGGTCGAGGAGAGTGACCTGATAGTCGCCCGTCGCGGCAAGCATTTCGGCGATGGTCGAGCCGATTTTGCCGGCCCCGACGATAATGATTTTGTTCATGTTCAAATTCCCCTGCGATCCGAGTTCGCGGAAATCATCGCAGCTTGCCTGTCGAAAGGAAGCGTGGAATTCTACAAAGTGAACCCTATCTTTTGCCGATCTGCCGAAGTATTTCGTCGAAATGCTCAGTGATTCCGAACAAGCCCTGCTCTCGCTGCTGCGCGCCAACGCGCGCGCCTCGACGGCCGAACTGGCGCGGCGGCTCGGCGTGTCGCGCACGACGGTGCAAAGCCGGATCGAGCGGCTGGAGCAGCGCGGCATCATCACCGGCTATGGCGTCAGGCTGGCGCCGGACTATGAGCAGGGGCTGGTCAGGGCGCATGTGCTGCTCACCGTCACGCCGAAGCTCGCCGACAAGGTGGTGCGCAGCCTGCAGGCGCTGCCGCCGGTCAGGACGCTGCACTCCGTCAGCGGCAATTTCGACATGATCGTCATCGTCGACGCGCCGTCGATCCGCGACCTCGACACGCTGCTCGACCAGATCGGCGCCATGGAGGGGGTGGAGCGGACATCGTCGTCGATTATTTTGTCGACACGGATCGACCGCTGACGTGACGGCAGATCTCCCCCCTTGCGGGGAGATGGCCGCGACGCCGGCTTTCCCTAACTTCCGAGGTTAATCCACCACCAGTGGAAAACTCACCACCACGGCCAGGCCCGGCCGGCGGTCCTCAAGCGCAATGGTCGCGCCGTGCAGCTCGGCGACGGCCCGGACGAGGCTCAGTCCGAGGCCGCTGCCGGGGGTCGAGCGGCTGTGGTCCAGCCGGTAGAGACGCTGAAACACTTTTTCGCGCTCGCCGGCGGGAATGCCGGGGCCATTGTCGGCGACGCCGGCAAGCACGCGGCCGTCCCGGCGCGTCACCGAGAGTTGGATGGATGTGCCGGGCGGACAATGGCGTAGCGCATTCTCGACCAGGTTGGCGAACATCTGCGTCAGCAGTTCACGGTCGCCATGAATGCGGTCCGTGGTCTTGTCCAGTTCCGCAGCCGACAGCACCTTGCCGTCGTCCTCGGCCACGCCGGCGTAGATCTCGGCGATGGTCCCGAGGATCTCGCCGAGATCGACGTCGGTGAAGCGCGCCTTGCGCGCGCCGGCCTCGATCTGAGCGATGCGCAGCAGCGCGTCGAAGGTCTCGTTGATCTGGTGGCCCTCGGCGCGCGCGTCGGCCAGATCGTCGGAGACGTCCTGGCGCCGTGCGGCCTTGTCGGCGGCGCTCTCCAGGATCATCTGCAGGCGGTTGAGCGGCGTCTTCAAATCATGCGCGATGTCGGCGCTGACCTGCTTCATGCCCTCGACCAGCGCCGACAGGCGGTCGAGCGCGGCGTTGATCTGGCTGGAGACGATGTCGATGTCATCGTCCTTGCCGGTCAGCGGGATGCGGGTGTCGAGGCGGCCATGCGAAACGTCGACCATCGTGGCGGCAATGCCGTCGAGACGGCGCTGGACGCGCGAGGCGAGCAGGGCGCCGCCGGCGACGGCCAGGCCGGTGATGATCAGCGTCGCCCAGCCGAAGCTCATCAGCATGATCGTTTCCAGCTCCTCGGTCTCGGAGAGGCTGAAGGCGATGGTCAAAGTGTTGGCGCCGACCGGACCGGAATAGGCCCGGTATTCGGTGTCCGGCGGCAGGCCCGGCATTTCGGCGCCGAACATCGAGAAACCGTCGGGAAGCCCCGCCGCGGTGAAGTTGCCCGCAATACGGTTGCCGGCGGCGTCGGTCAGCGAAAAGAGCTGCTCCTTCCCAGGGCTGCGCGCGGAGTGGTTTTCGACGGTCTCCACCAACTCCCTGAGATCCTTGTCGGCATAGGTCGCGGCGATGACGGCATAGGTCTCGCTGATGGTGTCGTCGAGCTGCTCGGCAAGGTCGGCGCTCATCATCTGGTAGACGATGGCGCCCGCCAGCACGAAGGCCAGCATGAACAGGAAGGCGAACGTCAGGGCAAGCCGGAATGGCGTGCTGCGCAGCAGGCGGGTCCGGGTCACGGTCATCGGAAAGTCGCCGTCATGGGAAGTTCGCGGTCATCGGAAGGTCGCGATCACTGGGAGAGCGGCGCGTGCAGGCTGTAGCCGGTGTTGCGGATGGTGTGGATGAGCTGGGTACCGAACGGCTTGTCGACCTTGGTCCGCAAGCGGCTGATATGGGTTTCGACGACGCTGGTCTTAGGGTCGAAGTGGAAATCCCAGACCCGCTCCAGCAGCATGGTGCGGGTGATGACGCGGCCCTCGCCGCGCATCAGCACCTCGAGCAGGCTGAACTCCCTCGGCTGCAGGTCGATCGGCTGGCCCTGCCTGACGACGCGCCGCATGATCAGGTCCATTTCGAGGTCGGCGACCCGCAGAACGGTCTTCTGTTCCTGCGCGGCCGGCCGCCGGCCGAGCGCGTTGATGCGGGCAAGCAGCTCGGAAAAGGCGAAGGGCTTGACCAGATAGTCGTCGCCGCCGGCCTCGAGCCCCTCGACGCGGTCGTCGATGCCGCCGACGGAGGTGAGGAAGATCGCCGGCGTGCGCACGCCGGCGGCGCGGACGGCCTTGACCATCGACAGGCCATCGAGGCCCGGGATCATCCGGTCGGCGACGATCACGTCGTAGCCGCCGCCGGTCGCGGCGAAAAGCCCGTCATGACCATTGCGCAGGAGGTCGCAGACATGGCCGGCCTCGGTCAGGCCGCGCACGATATAGTCCGCCGTCCTGTGGTCGTCCTCGACGAGAAGTAGCCGCATCGCTGTTCCCTGGCTGCCGGTATCCGGGACAGGCTATCACCGGCCTGCTCCCGTTCCTAGGATGGTCGCCAACCGGCCACGCCTGCGGCACCCGCCTGCGGCTCACTCCGAATCCAGCAGGATGTCGTCCATCTCATCGGCATTATTCCTGAGCGTCATGTAGAGAACGAGCGCAATGATGCAGCCGAGGAAGATCAGGCTGGTGTAGGTGGTGCCGAGACCGAGGCCGCCATATTCGGCTGGCTGCGACAGCCAATCGCCGAAGGAGGCACCCAGCGGACGCGTCAGTATATAGGCGAGCCAGAAGGCCAGGATGGCATCCAGATGGATGAGATACCAGGCGAGCGCGATGAGCGCGATGACGCCGCCGAACAGCAGGCCCGTGGTCAGATAGCCAATGTCGAAAGTTTCGGCGACCAGATCGCCGGCGGCGGTTCCCAGCGAGAAGGTGAAGAGAATCGCCAGCCAGTAGAAGATCTCGCGCCTGGTCGTGAAGATGGTGTGGATCGAAAGCGTCCGTTCGCTCGCGTACCAGACCGCGAATGTCGCCGCGAGCACAACGGAAAAGGCGATCGTCGTGGTCTGCAGGCGCACGCCGAAATTGTCGACGAGGTTGTCCGTGATCAACGTGCCGACGACGCTGATCAGCACCACCGCCAGCCAGTAGGCCCACGGCACGTAGCGTTTGTGCGCGAACTGCAGAGCGAGGGCGACGACCAGCACGCCGGTCATGATCAGCGAGGTGACAGTCAAGCCGAGGCCGAGGTTGACGGCGAGATAGTCCGCCGCCGTCTCGCCCATGGTCACCGCCATCAGCTTGACCAGCCAGAAGTCGAGGGTGACGTCCGGCACCCTGTTTTGGCTCGGTGTGGGGTGTGTGTGGGGTGCGAGCATGGCTGATGTCCCGATGCCGATGGTTGCGCCGGCGGCGGAAGCGATCCGGCATTCGGATGATAGGCAAGCGACTTCTCGCCAGCCTGTCCGGCGCCATACAAATTCGTAAGGATGGCGGTGGCCGACGCGAAAGGCCTTTACGAATGCCTCGCGATGCGCTGATAGAGGATGAACGCCTTGTATCCGCCATCAATGGCGTGCCCCAGTGGCCGGGCCTGCACTAGAGTGCCCAGGAAAACGCGAAAATGACCTACGCTTCCCTCAAGCCGGTTTCCCAGGCTTTCGACCAGCGCAAGCGGCTGATATTCATCCGGGTCGCGGCGGTGCTGGCGGTGCTGCTGCTGTTCCTGACCAAACCGGCGCTCAGCGAAGGCTCGAACGGCCACGAAACGCTCGAATTCTTCGGCTTCTGCCTGGTGCTCGCCTGCGTCGCCGGCCGGCTGTGGAGCATCCTCTATGTCGGCGGCAAGAAAAACGAGGAGCTGGTTTCGGCGGGTCCATTCTCGATGAGCCAGAACCCGCTCTACTTCTTCTCGACGGTCGGCGCGGTCGGCGTCGGCCTGCTCTACGGCTCGCTGGTGGCCGCCGCCGCGCTTGGCGTCGCCAGCTTCCTGATCTTCCGTGTCACGGCGCGCAAGGAGGCCGAATATCTCCTGGGCAAGTTCGGCCCGGCCTACAGCGCCTACATCAAGGCGACGCCCCGGTTCTGGCCAAACCCGCTGCTCTACCACGACAATGACGAGCTGCAGTTCTCGACCCGGGCGCTGAGGCGCACCTTTTTCGACGGGCTCTATTTCCTCGCCATCTTCCCCGCCATCGAGCTGATCGAGTATTTCAGGGAGACAGGCGTGCTGTTCCCGGCCTTCATCACGCTGTACTGAGCAGCTCGCCACGGGAATTGGCGCGGCTGATCGGCCATCGCGACTGTCGATGGCTATTCATGGAAATCGAAACTAGCTTCCCAGCGGATAAGGCATGTAGCCGACGAAGCCGGCTATCTTCCAGCTCGCGCCGACCTTTCGGCAGAAATACAGTGTCTGCCATTTCAGCCGGTCGACGCTGCCATCCGCCTTGGCGACGCTGCCGTCGAACTTCTTGTGCAGCACGGCGCGGTCGCCGTCGACATCGATGTCGCGCAGATTGGTAACGCGAAACAGTGCCTCGCGCAGCGGCTCGGCGAATTTGGTCGCCGCCGTTTCCTTGGCCTGGCGCAGCCACTCGTCGCGATAAATCTCCAGCCGCGGGAATTGCAGCCGCCAGGCATCGGCATTGGCCAGGAAATGCGCATGCATGCCGAAGAAGCTTTCGGCGATGAAATCGTCCTCGACCATGGCCCAGTCCTGGCCGATGAAGGCGTCGATGTCGCGCCGCACCAGCATCTCCCACAGCGCGTGACGGTCGGCGTCGCCGGGAGGGAACGGGTTCTTGTCGAAAGTCATTCTCGGGGTCTCCGGTTTAGCGAGGGCGTCTGTCCGTCGTGGCGTCGAGCCCGTCCGGCAACGTGCACGATGCAAGCGCTTCTGTAATAAAGCAACACGGATTTCGAACAATGTTGCTTTCCAACAAGGGCCTCTATCGGGATTGCCGCGATCGCGGTAAATCTCGTCGCAAAGCGGGCGCCACCTCGGTGTCCGGCCATGTCATCGGAGGAGCCGTCCCTTGCCCAAGCAGACTTTCGGAACATCACACGTGCCGCTGTCGCCCGCCGTGCGGGCCGGCGATTTCGTCTTTGTCTCGGGCCAGGTTCCCGTCGGCGGCGACGGCATCGTGGTCAAGGGCGGCATCACGGAGCAGACCGAGCAGGTGCTCGCCAATGTGAAGGCCGCATTGGCGCTCGCCGGCTGCACGATGGACGACGTGGTCAAGACCACCGTCTGGCTCGAGGACGCGCGTGACTTCGGCGCCTTCAACGCTGTCTATGCCAGGCATTTTCCGAAAAATCCGCCGGCCCGCACCACGGTCGAATCGCGGCTGATGATCGACATCAAGATCGAAGTCGAGGCTGTCGCCTACAGACCGGCCTGAGACGGCAATTCGGCCAATCGGAGGTTCCAACAATGCAATTCGACCTCCTCGTGAAGGGCGGGCGGCTGATCGACCCGGCGGCCGGCATCGATGCGCCGCGCGATGTCGCCATCGCCAATGGCCGCGTCGCCGCGATCGACGCCGACATCCCCGCGACCAGCGCCGCCCAGGTGGTGGACGCCACCGGTTGCATCGTCGCGCCCGGCCTGGTCGACCTGCACAGCCACGTCTATTGGGGCGGCACTTCGCTCGGTGTCGACGCCGACAGGCTCGCCGCCAAGAGCGGCACCACCACCTTCATCGACGCCGGCAGCGCGGGCGCGGGCAATTTCCTGGGCTTCCGCCGCCATGTCATGGAGCGTTCGAAGGTGCGCATCCTGGCCTATGTCAACATTTCCTTTGCCGGCATTTTCGGCTTCTCGCAAACGGTGTCGGTCGGCGAATGCAGCGATCTCCGTCTTTGCGAGCCGCGCGAGGTGGTGGCGGCGGTGCGCGAGCACGCCGACGTCGTCGTCGGCGTCAAGGTTCGCTCCGGCAAGCATGCCGGCGGCACAAGCGGCATCGCGCCGGTCGACCTGGCGCTGGAGGCCGCCGACAAGGCCGGCCTGCCGCTGATGGCGCATATAGACGAGCCGCCGCCCGGCCGCTCCGAAGTGCTGCCGCGCCTGCGCCGGGGCGACATCCTCACCCACTGCTTCCGGCCCTTCCCCAATGCGCCGGTGTTCGCCTCCGGCATGGTGCGGCCCGACATGCGGCTGGCGCGCGAGCGCGGCGTCATCTTCGATCTCGGCCATGGCATGGGTTCGTTTGACTTCGAGGTCGCCCGCGCCATGCTGGCCGAAGGGTTGGCGCCCGACGTCATCTCGAGCGACGTGCACCTCTACTGCGTCGACGGGCCGGCCTTCGACATACTGGTCTGCATGTCGAAGCTGATGGCCCTCGGCATGCCGCTGGTCGAGGTTCTGCGCGCCGCGACGCAGGCGCCGGCGCGGGCGATCGCGCGGCCCGACCTCGGCACGCTGACGATCGGGACCGCCGGCGACGTGGCCGTGCTGCGGCAGCGGTCAGGCCGCTTCACCTTCGTCGATGCGGTCGGCGCCTCGCTGGTCGCCGACCAGCGGCTGGTGTCGGAAGGCATCGTCGTCGGAGGCATTTGGTGGCCGAACGAGGCGGTCGACGATGTCGGCGAGACCGAGCGCTTCGTGGCCCATGCCAACCATACGCATGTCGAGGTGGCGGCCAGGCATTTCGGGCATCGGTAGGATTAACCGATATCGAGGAGGCTGCGCGATTGACGAGCGGCTTCCCCCACTCCGTCTCGGCTTCGCCGAGCCACCTCTCCCCCCTCCGGAGGGAGAGGAAGGGAGCCAAGGTCGGTGAACTTGCGCCTTTCCTCTCCCCCGTCGATCGGGGGAGAGGTGTCGAGCGAAGCTCGACGGAGTGGGGGTCGACCTCTCACCGAAGCATGCTTCCGCCTCACCGCCGCGAATTGCTCGGCGCCCCATAAACCGGCGTCTCGATCCCTTCCATTCGCGCCTTGATCTGCAGCGCGACATATTTCGAATAGAAGCGCGACAGCGCGAGATTGCCGCCGTGGAACCACAGTGCTTCCTGCGCCGTCGGCTTCCACATGTTGCGCAATTCGCCTTGCCAGGGGCCGGGGTCGCCCTTGACGCCGGAGCCGAGGCCCCAGCAGGGGCCGACCTTGTCGGCGACCTCGCGCGAGACGAGAGCCGCCACATTCTCGTTCATCGACTGATAGCCGGTGCAGGCGACGATGGCGTCGGCCTCGAGCTCGCTGCCGTCCTCGAACAGGATGCCTTTCGCCGTCAGCGATTTTATCGCGACGCCGCTGCGGATGCCGACCTTGCCGTCGATGATCAGGTCCGAGGCGCCGACGTCGATGTAATAGCCGGAGCCGGTGCGATAGGCCTTCATCAAAAGGCCGGTTTCGTCGTCGCCGAAATCGAGCGCGAAGCCGGAGGCGGCCAGACGCTCGTAGAATTCGGCGTCGCGCGCGCGGATGACGTCGTAGAGCGCGCGCTGGCCCTTGGGCACCAGCGCGAACGGCGTCGCGGCGACGATCATGTCGGCCTTCTCGGTGGTGATGCCGCGTGCCAGCGCGTCCTCGGAGAAGATCTCGAAGCCGACCTGCATCAGCGTGTCCGACTTGACCACCGTGGTCGGCGAGCGCTGGATCATGGTGACGTCGGCGCCGCTCTCCCAGAGATCGACGCAGATGTCGTGGCCGGAACTGGCCGCGCCGATGACGGCGATCTTCTTGCCGCGGAATTTCTCGCCGCTGGCATACTGGCTCGAGTGCAGCAGCTCGCCCTTGAACTGGTCGGAACCCGGCAGATCGATCTTGCGCGGCGGACCGTAGGCGCCGGTGGCGAAGACGATGTGCTTCGGCTTCAGCGTGATGCGCTGCCCGACGCGGTCGACCACCACGGTCCATTCTTTCTCCGCCTCGTCGTAGCTGGCGCTGAGGCACCTGGTGGCGACCCAGTAATTCAGCTCCATGACGCGCGTGTACATTTCCAGCCAGTCGCCCATCTTGTCCTTGGGCGTGAAGACGGGCCAGTTGTCGGGGAACGGTATGTAGGGCAGATGGTCGTACCAGACCGGATCGTGCAGCACGAGCGTGCGGTAGCGGTTGCGCCAGGAATCGCCCGGCCGTGCGTTCTTCTCGATGACGATGGTCGGCACGCCGAGCTGCCGCAGCCGTGCGCCGAGCATGATGCCACCCTGGCCACCGCCGATGACCAGGCAATAGGGTTGCTCCGTTACGCCGAGTTCGCGCGCCTCGCGTGCCCGCGCCTCCGACCAGGTCTCGCGTTCCGGGTCCGCCTTGTGGCGCACGCCCAGCGGTCGCGCCGCGCCCTTGCGCTCCTCGTGTCCCTTCAAGTCGGTCATCGCCGTGAACAGGGTACGGCAGCGGCCATCGCGCAGCCGCATGATGCCTTGGCCCGTGGCCGCCGCCGTCTCGAAGGTGAACCAGGCCTCGATCGTGCCTTCATCCGAGGTTGCCTCGCCGGTGAGCTGCCACGCGCCAGGCTTCGTGGTCGCCAGCGTTGCTGTCAGCATGTCTGCGATGGCCTCGCGGCCTTCCATCGTCGTGACGTTCCAGGTGAAGGCCAGCAGGTCGCGCCAATAGCAATCGTCGACGAACAGGTTGCTTGCGGCCGACAGGTCGCCGGATTCAAGCGCCTGCGAAAACGAGCCAAGCCATGCGGCCGCCTGTTTGGATGGTGACTTTTCGAGCATTTCTTCCCTCTTGCATACGTCCGATCCGTGTATTGGGACGGTACCTGTCGAAGTCGGCGCTGCCCCTCATCCGCCTGCCGGCACCTTCTCCTCGTATAGTGGGGCTCCTCGTATAGTGACGGGGAGAAGGGGCTAGTCTCCCAGCGGCTCCATTTCCTTGCCCGTGCGGTGGATCTGGGCGTTGTATTTGATGCGGCGCACGGTCTCGCGGGCCGGGCCGTCGAGCTTGTAGGCCGACGCCACCGCCAGGAGGTCGATCATCGCCAGGAAGGCGAAGCGCGAGGCCGTCGGCTTCAGCGTGTCGGGATATTCGGGCACGGCAACCGTCAGCCTGACGTCGCAGGCGCGGGCGAGCTCGGTATCGGGCGCCGTCACGGCGATCGCGTTGGCGCGGTAGTGCTTGGCGAGTTCGACCGCCTCGATCACCTCGCGCGTGCGCCCGGTCGCCGAGATGGCGATCACCAGGTCGCCGGGCTTCAGCGTCGAGGCGGTCATGCGCATCAAATAGGGGTCGCACTGGGCGCTGATCGAGATGCCATAGCGAAACAGCCGGTACTGAGTTTCCTGCGCCAGCGCCGAAGAGCTGCCGCCGAGCCCGAACACGGTGACCTGGCGGGCCCGGGCGATCAGCTCGGCGGCCTTGTCCAGCTCACCCGGATCGAGCTGCCGCTCGGCTTCCTGCAGCGCCCGGCGCGCTTCGCCGAACACCGCGTTCCAGAACGGCATGGCGGCGTCGCCCTCCCTGGCCGGCGACGTGTCCAGGTAGAGCGCGCCGACGACGAGGCTCTGCGCCAGCTTCAGCTTGAAGTCGCGCACGCCCTCGCAGCCGATGGCGCGGCAGAACCGGGTCACCGTCGGTTCGCTGACGCCGGCGCGCTGGGCCAGCGCTGCGTTGGAGGCATCGACGGCATATTTGACATTCTCGAGCACGACATCGGCGACGCGGCGTTCGGCCGGGCGCAATTCGCCGTAGGAATCCTTGACCAGCGAGATGATGTCGGGAATGCGCCGGACGGGTTCGCCCCCGGTTCCCTCTTCGTCCGCGATCGGATGGCTGGCAGCTTCGGTCATGAAGGCGGTGTTCCCTAGCCCGTTTTCGACCTGACCTCTTATCATGTTTGCACGCTGTCGTTCCATGCGCAGGACGGCGCTGCAACCGATGCGTGCCGCGAGGGCATTCGCGTGTGCGCCTGCCAAATCATGTAGGAAAGCAACACAGATTTCAAGGTAAAGAATAGCACGCCAAAACAGATAGTTATGCCTAGCAGTCGGTTCTCGTCCCATGCTCGCCGCCGTCGGCGCTTGACAGCAAAGTAGGATAGTTACACACTGATTTTTGACAGTCTGATGACCTTTGGATCATCACGCAATCTCCGAGGGGCGGATGAACGCGGGCGAGATAACAACGCCGAAGCTTGGCGTGCAGGCAGCGACCAAGATCTATCACACGGCGTCCGGCGACCTCTTGGCGCTGGACCGCTGCAGCCTCGACGTCAGAGCCAATGAAATCGTCTCGATCGTCGGCCCGTCCGGTTGCGGCAAGACCACGCTTTTGTGGTCGATGTCGGGGCTGCACGGCCTGACAAGCGGCGCGATCAAGCTCGACGGCAAAGAGATTTCCGGGCCGCATCCCGATATCGGCATCGTCTTCCAGGAAGCCAACCTCCTGCCCTGGCGCAATCTCGACGCCAACATCCGCTTCCCCTTCGAGATCAAGGGCGAAAAACCGGACCGCGCCTGGATCGCGCATCTGCTTAACCGCGTCGGCCTCGACGGTTTCGGCGGCAAGTTCCCGCGCGAGCTTTCGGGCGGCATGCAGCAGCGCGCGGCCATCGTGCGGGCGCTGGCGCTGAAACCATCGGTGCTTTTGATGGACGAGCCGTTCGGCGCGCTCGACAGTTTTACCCGCGAGGAGATGAACCGGCTGGTCGAGGAGATCTGGCTCGACACTAAGACCACTATCGTCTTCATCACCCACTCGATCGAGGAAGCGATTTTCCTCTCCGACCGCGTCGTGGTGCTGAGCGCGCGGCCGGGTCGCGTCGCCAAGGAATACCGCGTGCCGTTCCCGCGGCCGCGCTCGCTGGAGATCATGGCGACGAAGGAGGTGTTCGACCTCACCAACCGGATCAAGATGGACATTGTCGGAGAGCGCACCAGACCGAAGGCGCCGGAGCGCCCGAGCGCCGAGATCGTGAGGATCAGGCCGTGAGCGACGCCATTCCCGAATTTTCGAAGTCGAAATCAGGCGATGGGCAAGACGTCAGCCTGACCAACCTCTCGGCCTTCGCCAGCGGCCCCGGCATCAAGTCGGGCAAGGAGGTGGCGGCTATCCTCGCCGTCGCCGTCATCATCATCGGCGGCATCGAACTGGCGCTGCGGCTGTTCCATGTGCCGCTCTACATCATGCCGCCGCCGAGTTCGATCGCCTATGCGCTGTTCGACGAGTTTCCGCTGATCGCGCCGCATCTCGGCTATACGCTGGTCGAGCTGGTGTCCGGCTTTGCCGTCGGCGCCGCCGTCGGTCTGGTGCTGGCCGCCGTCATCACCCAGTTCCCGTTCGCGGAAAAGATCGTCGCGCCATATATATTGCTGCTGGTCACCACGCCGATGCTGGCGCTGGTGCCGCTGCTCATCTTGCGCTTTGGTTTCGGCTACACGCCCCGTATCATCGCGGTGGCCCTGGCCGCGGGGCCGATGGTGATGATCAATGCCGCCACCGGCTTTCGTCGCGTCGACAGCGCCAAGATCGCGCTGGCGCGGTCCTATGGCGCTAGCACCTTGCAGATCTTCTGGAAGATCCGCGCGCCGATGGCGCTGCCGATGATCCTGGTCGGGCTGATGATCGGCGCCATCTTCGGCCTGCTCACCGCCGTCGGCGCCGAGATGGTCGGCGGTGGCTTCGGCCTCGGCAACCGGCTCACCACCTACTCGTCGATGATCCAGATGCCGCAATTCTTCGCCGTGGTGCTGATCCTGTCGATGCTCGGCATCCTGATCTATGTGCTGTTCTTCCTCATCGGCAAGAAATGGGCGAGCTGGGAGGCTTGACGCAGAAGCAATGACCACGCCCGGGAGGCGGGCGGCAAGGCAGACTGACATCAAACAAAAAAGGGGAATGCCATGACCAAAGACAATTTCATCCAGCAGGCGGGTATGAGCCGCCGCATCTTCCTGCAGGTGACCGGCGCCGGGCTGGTGACGGCGACCGCGCTCGGCGCCACCGGCCTCCGGGCGAGGGCCGAGGCCTATGGAAAATTCACCTGGATCTCGCCGCGCGGCACGCTCGAAGTGCTCGACGACTACCCCTACTGGGCGGCCAAGAAGGCCGGCTATTTCGACGGGCTCGACACCGACATGCAGCCGGGACCGTCCGACGGCACGGCGACGGTGAAGTTCGTCGATGTCGGCCAGGCCGATATGGGCTTTCCCTCGCCCGGCGTGTTCTCCTTCGCCATCCAGAACGGCATGAAGCTGAAGTCGGTGTTCCACATGGGCGCGCGCGACACGTTCAGCATCGCCTTCCGCAAGGGCGAGGGCTCGAACGACCTGAAGAAGCTCGAAGGCAAGACCATCCTGCTTGGTTCCGCAGCCTGGCAGTCGATCACCGATCCGCTGCTTGCCGCGCAAGGCGTCGACATCAAGAAGGTCAAGTATGTCGAGGCCGGCTGGCCGACCTGGGGCACCGCGCTTGCCGGCGGCCAGGGCGACGCGGCGCTGTCATGGGAAGGGCTACGCGCCGAATGGATCGCCAAGGGTCTCGATTTCGAATACTGGCTCGGCGTGAAGAACTCGAAACTGCCGGCCAATACCTTCGTCGTGCGCGCCGCCGATCTCGAGGATCCCGACAAGAAGGCGTTCCTGGAAAAATACCTGCGCGGCTGGGCGATGGGCCTTGAGTTCGGCTATCAAAATCCGCGCGCGGCGGTCGAAGCGGTGTTCGAGCAGTTCCCGACGCTGGCCAAGAACCTCGGACCGGAGCTCGGCACCACCTCGATCCTGCAGCAGATCAACGTCTTCCGCGGCGACATGGACAAGCGCGGCGGCTGGGGGTCGCACGACATGGCGAGCTGGCAGGGCTTCTTCGACGAGATCCACAAGATCGGCCAGATCACCAACCCGGTGAAGGCCGAGGATGTCTGCAGCAACGACCTGATCCCGGCCGCCAACGACTTCGACAAGGCCAAGGTCAAGGCCGACGCAGACGGCGTCAAACTGTCGGAAGGCTTTGCCGCGCTCGATGTCGAGAAGATCAAGGCGCACCTGTTCGATTCGGCGGTGAAGTAGAAGCGCGCAAGCGAAGGCCATGACGACGCCACTCCTCATTGCCCTGCCTTGGCTCCTTTCCTCTCCCTCCGGAGGGGGGAGAGGTGGCGCCGCGAAGCGGCGACGGAGTGGGGGAAGGCGGTCGCTAAACGCGCAGTCGCTGCGGGACAGGCACAATCTGGCGAAGTAACCTCAGGCGGGCGGCGAAGGTCGACCCCCACTCCGTCGAGCTTCGCTCGACACCTCTCCCCCGATCGACGGGGGAGAGGAAAGGGCCGGGCAACGAGCGGCGGCGCTGACCTGAGGTGATTGTCCGGATAAACACGCGGCAACCGGTCGCCGCGCACAATTCAATCCAGAACCTGGGAGATAACGGTGGCCGACAAGGTGAAAGTACTGGTGGTGGGTCTCGGCAATATGGGTGCGTCGCACGCCAGCGCCTATCATCGCTCGGAGGGGTTTGAGATCGTCGGCATCATGAGCCGCTCGATCAGGAGCAGCACGAAGATCCCGGCCGAACTAGCCGGCTATCCGCTCTACGAGGATTTCGACCTGGCGCTGGGGGAGACCAGGCCGGACGCGGTCTCGATCAACAGCTGGCCGAACACCCATGCCGAATACGCGCTGAAGGCGATCGCGGCGAACTGCCACGTGTTCATGGAAAAGCCCTTGGCCACCAACATCGAGGACGCCGAAAAGGTGGTGGCGGCCGCGCGAGCGAAAAACCGCAAGCTGGTGCTCGGCTACATCCTGCGCGTCCACCCCTCGTGGATCAAGTTCATCGAGGTTGGCAAGACGCTCGGCAAGCCGCTGGTCATGCGGCTCAACCTCAACCAGCAAAGCAGCGGCAGCGCTTGGCACTGGCACAAGAACCTGATCGATTCGCTGATCCCGATCGTCGATTGCGGCGTGCATTATGTCGACGTCATGTGCCAGCTGACCGGCGCCAAGCCGGTGCGCGTGCATGGCATCGGCGCCAAACTATGGGCCGAAGCCGACAAGCAGAATTACGGCCACTTGCATGTCACCTTCGATGACGGCTCGGTCGGCTGGTACGAGGCCGGCTGGGGCCCGATGATGAGCGAGACGGCCTACTTCGTGAAGGATGTCGTCGGCCCGAAAGGCGCGGTCTCGATCGTCGCCGGCCAGCAGGCGAGCAGCGCGGCCGAGTTGGCCGAAGTGTCGAACTCCGCCGACATCGACCGCCACACCAAGACCGACGCGCTGAAGATCCATTATGCGGCCGTCGACGGCGACAAGAATTTCAAAAAGCCCGACGAGATCGTCAGCATGGAGGACGAGCCCGGCCACCAGGAACTGTGCGACCGCGAGCAGGCGTTCTTCCTGCGCGCCATAAGCGAGGACCTCGATCTGACCGAGCAGATGGACGCGGCGGTCAACAGCCTGCGCATCGTGCTCGCGGCCGAACAGAGCATCGAGCTGGGACGGACGGTCGAGCTGGCCTGATGCTATCCGGTTGCTGGCGCTGGAGGCGGCACCGGCAGCGCAGGAGTTTCATCCTTCTCCCCGTCACTATACGGGGAGAAGGTGCCGGCAGGCGGATGAGGGGCGGCGCCTACATTTGTAATTAGCCGGTAGCGACAGCTCGCGCATTCCTGAGCGCGATGTCGAGGCAACGCAAATTTGGGAGTGAGACATGGTCACCGACAGTCTTTTGAAGACCTATGCCGAGTCCGACGCGCTTGGCCTCGCCGCGCTGGTCCGCGGCGGCCAGGTTTCGCCGGCGGAACTGGTCGAGGCGGCGATCACGCTGGTCGAACGGTTGAATCCGTCGCTCAACGCGGTCATCCATCGCCTCTATGACATGGCGCGCGCGCAGGCCGCGACGGTCGACAGATCGGCACCCTTTGCCGGCGTACCATTCCTGCTCAAGGAACTGGCCTCGTCCTGGACGGGTGCGCCCAACACCAATTCCTGCTTCTACCTCAGAGATGTCGTCGCCGATTTCGACACCGAAGTCGTTCGCCGCATGAAGGCGGCGGGACTGGTGCTGGTCGGCAAGTCGAACGCGCCCGAAAACGGCTGGTCGATCACGACGGAACCAAAACTCTACGGCACGACGAAAAACCCGTGGAAGGAAGGCATCACGCCAGGCGGCTCGAGCGGCGGCGCGGCCTCGGCTGTCGCCTCGCGCATGGTGCCGATCGCGGAGGCCAGCGACGGCGCCGGCTCGATCCGCATCCCCGCCTCCTGCTGCGGGATCGTGGGCCTGAAACCGTCGCGCGGCCGCGTCAGCCTGGCGCCGTTCGGCGACTATTGGTATGGCGGTGCCTACTTCCTCTGCTGCTCGCGCACCGTGCGCGACACGGCGGCCTATCTCGATGCGGTGGCCGGCGCGCTGCCCGGCGAACCCTATACGCCGCCGGTGCCGGATGCCTCCTGGCTCAGCCTGTCGGCGCGTGCGCCGAAAAACCTGCGCATCGGCTTCACCGTCACGCCGCCCAACGGCACCGCCATCGATCCGGAGGTGAAGGCGGCGGTGCTGGCGACCGTGGCCGCACTCGAGCGGTTGGGGCATCATGTCGAGGAGCACGACATGCCGCTCGATGCCGACGGCGTATGGGCGACCTACACCAACATGACCTGCGTGCAGACGGCGGCGACCTTCGACTCCCTGGAAACGGTGATCGGCCGGCCGGCGACGCCAGGCGATGTCGAGGCGGTGACCTGGGCGATCATCGAGCGCGGCCGCGCCACCAGCGGGGTCAGGCACATCTCCGATGTCGAGCAGCTCCGGCAGGTCGGCCGCGATATTGTCGGCGATCTCAAGGCCTATGATCTCTTCATCACGCCCACCTTGACGCAACTGCCGCGGCCGTTCGGCTATTACGATATGTCGGAGACCGACATCGACCGCTACAACGCCAAATGGACGGATGCCGTCTTTGCCTTCCCCTTCAACATCTCCGGCCAGCCGGCGATCTCGCTGCCGCTCGGCTGGTCGCACGGCGGCGTGCCGGTCGGCGTGCAACTGGTCGGCCGCTACGGCGACGAGGCGACGGTGCTGGCGGCGTCGGCACAGCTGGAACAGGAAATGCCATGGAGGGACAGGCGGCCGCCGGTGAGCGCTTAGTGACCTGTACGGAGGTTTGATCGCTGGACGGCAAAACCTTTCCCGTCGTCATCCTGGGGCGTAGCAAGGAGCGCAGCGACGCAGCGCAGATCCATGCCGCGACATCAAAGCGTTCCCGGCGGTCCAAAATTCTGCTCCGCTGCACCCCACGGAAAGGTCACGGCATGGATCCTCGGGTCTCCGCGACGGAGCTTCGCTCCTGCTCCGCCCGTGGATGACGAAGGTGGAGGGACCTCAGCCAATTTCCGGAGGTGCAGATCTCAAGCCTCCTACTACCCAATCACCTCCAGCCGCCGCGGCAGCCGGTTCATCGCGACCGGCCCATCCGGCGTGATCAGGAACTGGTCCTCGAGGTTGAAGCTGGCGAGGCCGTCGATATAGAGCGGGATCTCGAAGGCCAGCACCATGCCGGCCTCGATCACGACCTCGCTGCCGGCCGATATGAACGGCCATTGCTCGGAAAAGACCGACTGCCCGACGCCGTGGCCGAAGTGGCCGCGGCGGTAGGAGCGCAGGCCTTGGCGCGCCAGGCTGTCGGTGGCGACGCGGTGGACATGGGCAAGCGTGTTCCCGGGAACAAGCTCGGCCAGCCCATCGTCGAAGGCGCGCTCGGCAATGGCGTGCAGTTCGGCCTGATCAGCCGAAGGCGGGCCGAAGGTGAAGTTGCGCGACATGTCGGAGGCGTAGCCACCGACCGTACAGACCATGTCGCATTTCAGCGGATCGCCCGCCACGGCCCTGGCGCCGGCGCCCTTGGCCCGGGCGCCCAGCGTCACATATTCGGCCGTGATGACCGGGTGGGACAAGCCGGCCGCCGCCGTGGCGACGCCCTGCCGGTAGAGCGCGACGAGATCGCTCTGGCGCATCCCGGCCATGGCATCGACCTGCAGCCGCTCCAGGCCGGCTTCCGACAGGATGATGCCTTGCCGCAGCAGGTCGATCTCGCGCTGCGACTTGACCGCGCGCAGCCGGTCCAGCACAAGCGAGCCGTCCACAACAGGGCAATCCGGCAGCAGCGCCTGGATGGCGGCAAAATCGGCGGCGGGAATGAAGTCGAGGTCGAGGCCGAGCGTGGCACGCTCCAGTCCGAAATCGGCGAGGATTGCTTGCAGCTGGCGCACCGAGCCGGCGAGGTCGAAGGTGGCGGGACGCGCGAAATCCGGCGCGCGGCCGAGCGAAGCCAGGCCAGCCTCGATACGCTCCGCCAGGGGCAGCCCGGCAGCTCCTGTCTCGACCGGCGCTGCTTCGATCCAGATCGGGTGCGAGCGCACGACCATCTCGGGCGCGGCGGTCCGCAGTTGCGTGGCATTGAAGTCGGCGACCACGACGCCGATCGGCAGGTCCTGCCTGGCCGGGACGACGACGAAGCCGGCGCCGGCGCGCCGGAACAGTCCGGCCGGACCGATCGAAGCGCCGGTCGCGTAATGGAAGGCCTCGGGCGCTGAGAGCACCAGCGCCGCGATGCCGGCGCGTTGCATCAACTGCGTGGCGCGCTGCCGGTCGACAAAACCCGTCATGTGTTTCTCCGGATGTCCGAAGCGACAACGGAGCATCGCAGGTGCGGACAATCAAGACGGTTGCTCGTATTGACGCACCGATACCTTGAGTGCGGAGCGGAGACGCCCACGACTTCGTCATCCTAGAGCGGAGCAAGGAGCGCAGCGACGCAGCGCAGACCTAGGATCCATGCCGGGACTCCGGAGCGTTGCCACGGTCCAGATTCTGCTCCGCTGCACCCGCCAGCACGGTCGCGACATGGATCCTCGGGTCTCCGCGACGCCGCGCCGCGGCTGCTCCGCCCGTGGATGACGAAGGGATAGGATGTCGGCCACGGTTGCCGGCGAACCCGCTACTTGATCGATTCCAGCTTGGTCAGCGCGGCGGTGAAGCCGGCCAGCGACACCGGGATGGTGACCGGCTTGCGGGTGACGGACTCCATGCCGATGTTCAGATTGGTTCCCGACTTCATCGCCTTGACGAGGTCCGGCGGCAGCGGCGTGGCGGCATAGGCGCCGTTCTGGTCGCTGGTCTGGATGGCGATGGTCGTCTTCTGTCCCTGGTCGATCTGGTAGCTGGCGCCGGACGGCAGGAAGAGGCCGTGCGGCAAGGCGAGCAGCATGGCGAGGCTGCCATTGCCATTGTCGCGGCGAACGGTCACCGTAAGCACGCGCTGTCCTGTCTTCGCCTCGGTCAGGTTCTGAGACACTTGGCATTGAAGTTCGGCGCTCGCCGAGCCGCTGGAGCAGTTGACCGCCCAGGGATTGGCGTCGGCCGGCTTTGACTGGGCCGGTTGGGGCTTGGCGGCTTCCTCGGCAAGTGCGGGTCCGGCGCCCGACAGGATGAGCCACAGGGCACCAATACCTGCGGCCAAGCTCAAAGTATTAGCTACAGCTAAAACAACTCTCATGTTCTTTTAGGCCCCACCGGTATTTCCCGCAGTAGGGCTTGATACAGCACTCCAATCCAGCCTGAAAGCCAGGAATCCACCGAAGCAAGCCGGCAAATCTACTGTGTCCATATTACCACAGAGAAGCAGTTTGGTAGGCCACAGCAGCAGTTTGATCACTGGGGACTCGCTATACACTAGATTTCCATTAAACATCAGCACGCGGGACGTGTAGTCCCAGAAGGACTCGCCAGGGATGGGAACTACCGAGAAGTCTCGGCAAGTTGGTGAGATGGCGGCGCGTGGGGAGGGGTTCCACATGCGCGCCGGTTATCGCCGTTCGAGCATTGCAAGGCAGCTCTGGAAGACGACGGCGCTTACGTCGCTGGCGCTAGCGCTCTCGGGCGTGGCCGCCTATGGCGACGATGCCGGGCTCTGGCAGCCGCAGGTCCGGGCCATCATCGGCGCCGACAACAATGGCGGCAACGCCGCGCTCGAAGGCTTCATCCCGATCAAGCAGAGCGCCGAATCGGTGCTGTTCCTGGATGTGCGGGCCAAGCACGATTTCAAGGACGCCTTCGGCCAGGATATCGGCCTCGGCATCCGCCGCATCGTCAACCCGGACCTGATGCTCGGCGGCTATGCCTATTTCAATGCCGAGAGCTACGGCGGCACGCAGTTCACCGGGGGCACGCTGGGCGTCGAGGCGATCACGCCGAATTTCGACGCGCATGTGAACGTCTTCGTGCCGATCAAGGGCGACTCGACCGACCACTCGACCAGCTCGACCCTGTCGATGGTCTCCAACCAGCTGATCGAGCAGATCTCGGTGCTCGACCATCGCGACTACGCGGCCTGGGGCATCGAGGGCGAGGTTGGGGCGAAGGTGCCGTTCGACCTGCCCGACAGGCATTCGCTGCGGCTGGACATTGGCGGCTACCATTTCGAGGATCCGCACGGTGATGACGGCAGCGTCACCGGCGCCAAGGCTGGCATCGAATATGAGATCGGCGATGTCTTTGGCACCGGAACGTCGCTGACCTTCACTGGCGAGGTGCGCAACGACAATCGCGACGACACCCAGTTCGCCGGCAGCGTGCGGCTGAACATCCCGTTCAATCCCGGCGGCGGCTCGGACAGCACCGCGGCCATCGGGGCGGATCCGGTCTATCCGGTCAGCGAAGGCTTGCGCAAGCGCGTCAACGAGCGGGTGCGCGGCGATATCGGCGTCCGCATCCAGAGCCAGGACAAGACCGGCGGCACGACGACCCGCGTCGCCATCAACGCCGCCACCAATGCCGCGTTCGGAAAGTTCTATTTCGCCGATGGCGGCCTGGCCGGCGCCGGCACGCAGGCCGACCCGACGACATTGGACGATGCCGTCACCAAGGCCGGCAACGGCGGCTTCGTCGTGGCGCTCGGCGGCAATGGCAATCTGACGACTGGCGGCGTGACGCTGGCCACGGGCCAGACGGTCATCGGCGGCGGCGAAAGCGTCACCGCGAAGCTTTTCGGCGGCGGCACGGCCACCTTCAACCTGGGCGGCAGCGACGGCACGATCCAGGGCACCAACGTCGCCAACCCCGTCATCACGCTGGGCAACGGCAACACGCTGAACGGCATCACCATCACCGGCGGCGGCGACGGCATTTTCGGCAACAACGCCACCAGCACGACGCTGACCAACGTCACGGTAACGGGCACCGGCGGCAATGGCGCCGACTTCACCGGCAATTCGACCAATGTCAGCGCGTCCAATTTCACCGCCACCGGCAACGGCCTCGACGGCCTGCATATCGAAGGCGACGGCACCTACAATTTCACCGGCACGACGCTGCTGTCGGGCAACCAGGACGACGGCCTCGATATTACGGGCAAGGGCACCTACAGCTTCGCCATCCTCAACGCGCAGGATAACCAGGATGCCGGCATAACGGTGAAGGGCACCGCCGTCGGCGGCAGCTTCACCACCACCGGCGGCCAGGTGACGGGCAACAAGGCCCTGGGCGACGACGGCGTCGGCATCTTCATCGACCCGATCACCGCGCATGTGGTGCTGGATTCAATCTCGCAGACCGGCGGCACATCGGGCGTGGTGCTTGACCATGTCTCGGGCAGCTTCACGGTCAACGGCGCCACCACGATCTCCAACACGACGGGACCGGCGATCGCCATTTCCGATTCGCCGGCAACGATCCGCTTCGGCGACATCAACATCACGGCGCCGGGCGGCGACGGCATGTCGTTCAGCGGCGTCAACGCGGCGGTTGTGGCCGGCAACATCGTCATCTCCGGGCTCGGTCTCGGCCATGCCGGCCTCGACTTCTCCGGCAGCCAGACGACCTTCACGGCGCTCTCGGCCAACATCAGCGGATCGGGCGCCGGCTCGATCGGCATCGATCTCGCCGACACGACCGGCGGCGCTTCGATCATCATCACCAATGGCGGCACCATTTCGGGCGTCGACACCGGCGTGCGCCTGGGCATCGCCGGCTCGCTGGCCCACTCGGCCAATGCCCAATTCAGCTTCGGCGGCGGCTCGATCGCGGGCGTCACCGCCTCGCTCGACGCGCGTGGGCTGAACCAGACGCTCGGCCTCTATGCCTTCGGCTCGACGACGTTCAGCGGCCCGCAGCTGTTCGACGTCCAGAACGTGATCTTCGTCGGCGCGGCAGCCTCGGGTGCCGGCGACGGCTCCTCGCTTGCGGACCTGGCGTCGATCGGCACCGCCGACGGCATTACCGACGCCAACGCGATCTTCGTGCTGGTCAACGACGTCGGCAACACGCCGATCAATGCGTCGGGCGGCTTCTCGCTCAGCGACGACCAGACGCTGGCGTCCTTCGGCAATGGCCGCTCCTTCTCGCTCGGCGGCGTGCCGATCAACGTCACCGGGACCAACATCCAGCACGACCAGGTCGTTTCGGATCCCGGCACCGGGGCGGCGACGCTGACCAATTCGGGCGCCGGCGACGTCGTCACGCTGGGCAACGGCAACTCGCTGCTGGATTTCAACATTTCGGGCGGCAGCGGCGCGGCTATTGGTGGGACGGGCATTGCCGGTCTGACGGTCCAGGGTGTGTCGGTCGGCGGCGTTGCCACGGGCCTGTCGCTCGACAATTTCGGCGGCACCGGCACGCTCACCAATTTCGATATCACCAGCGCCGGCTCGGGCGTCAGCATCACCGGCGGCACCACCGGCACGCTGACTTTTGATGCCGCGAGCTCCATCACCGGCACGACCGGCGTGGCGTTCAACATCGATTCCTCGACACCGAACCTGACCTACAACGGCACGATCAACCAGACCGCTGCTGCCAGTGCGGTCAAGATCAACGCCATGAACGGCGGCTTCGCCAGGTTCGGCGGCAAGATCACCGCCAGCACCGGCGCGGCCAACGCCATCGACCTGACCGGCAATGCCGGCGGCGCGATTGCTTTCGTCGGCGGTCTCGATCTGACAACCGATGGCGGCTTTGCCTTCAGCGCCGTCAATGGCGGCAATCTGACGGTGTACGGGGCAAGCAATACCGTGGCGACCGGCCTGGGGCCGGACGAGAAGGGCATCCAGATCGCCGGCATGACGATCGGCCTGGCCGGAGTGAACTTCTCCAGCGTCACCGTGGATGGCTCGGGCGGCGGCGTTTCGACCGGCATCGCCATTTCCAACACCAGCGGCGGCAACGTCAACTTCGGTGGCGTCGACCTGTATCGCATCAGCGGCGTCGCCATCAGTCTCGACAATGTCGCCAGCGGCAGATACACCTTCCAGGGCACGACCAAGGTCGACACCGTGGTGGGTGGAGGCTCCGGCTTCCTGGTTCAGAACAGCGCCGCGACCGTCGGCGTCAGCAACCTCGTAACGACGAATATCGCCGGCGCCGATGTCAGCCTGACCAACAACACCGGCACGATCGACATTGGCGGCACCATCACCAATTCCGGCACGGGCGATGGCGTCGTCGTCTCCGGCAGCAGCGCGGCGATCACGATCGGCGCGACCATCAACAGCTCGGCGACAGCGCCCGGCACGGCCGTCAGGGTCGACGGCATCACCGGCGGCTCGGTCGCCTTCACCGGTCCGGTCACCTCAACCGGCGCGGGCAACCTGTTCGCCATCGGCTCGACCACCGCGCCGACGGGTGGCACGATCAGCTTCACCGACTCGGCGCTGACCGCCAGCGGCGGCGGTGGCGCGATCATCGCAGGCTTGGGCGCGGCCGCGACCTTCAACGCCACGTCCCCAATTTCGATCACCAACGCGGTCGGCAACGGCCTGTCGGTCTCCAATGTCGCCGGCAGCGCCACCTTCGGCGCGGTCACCGTGTCGGGTGCAACCGGCAATGGCATCGACATTTCAGGCAATTCCGGTTCGGTGACTTTCGGCACCACCAATGTGACGCTGGGCTCGGCGGCCAACACCGCCGGCATCAACTTCGGCGGCACCAACGCCGATGTCAGCTTCGGCACCACCAGTGTGACGATGGGCGCCGGCGCCAACCAGACGGCAATCGACTTCAGCGGCTCGTCGACGACGGCCGATTTCGGCGTGACCACCATCACCGGCACCGGCGAGGCCACCTCGCGCGGCATCGACCTGTCGTCGACGACAGGCAACAAGACCATCACCTTCCTGCGCGGCTCAAGCATCAGCGACGTCCATATCGGCGTCGATTTGTCGTCCGGCCTCAGCACGCTGACTTCGGCCAACGCCAATTTCACCTTCGGCGACGGCACTTCATCCGACGGGCTGCAATCCTCGATCAGCGCCGCGCCCGGCGGCTACACCGTCAACACGGTCGGGCTCGACCCGACGCTCGGCAATTATGATTTCGACGACGTGTTCTTCACCGGCAGCGCCAATCTGCCCTCGGCGGTCGGCGCGGTGACGATGGTCTCGCAGTCGGGCGGCGTTATCGCCGTCGGCACGTACGGCCTCAGCCAGTCGGTGACCACGATTTCGCTTGCCGACGCCGATCTCATGACCGGCACGCAGACCTTCGCCTTCGTCGGCACCGTCGATCTCAGCGCAACGCCGTTCACGCTCGATTCCGGCCAGTCGATCACCGGCTTCGGCAACAGCAACGTCATCGCCGTGTCCGGCACCTTCCAGCAGGTGAACGTGCAGGGCAATCTCGGCGCCACCGGCGGCAACGTTACCGGCGACGAGGGCGTCGTCACCGGCACCGCGGACGCCATGCATCTGCTCGGCAGCAATCAGGTGCGCAACACCGCCTTCGACTTCACTGGCGCCAGCGGCTCGGTCTTCCTGATCGACCAGAGTGCGGCCGGCTTCGACAACACCGGCGGCATCACGATCCAGGGCGTCACGGTCAGCAATGTCGCCGTTGGCCAGACGGCGTTCAAGGTCGACGGCCTCACCAGCAACGTCTCGATCATCGACAACAACATCAACGTCGCCGGGACGCTGCTCGACGCCGATGGCGGCGACGGCAACATCACGCTCACGCGCGGCAACCTGCCCAATGGCGGGCCGGCCGGCACGCTGACCGGCGGCGGCGTCTCGATCGTCAACCGCACCGGCGGCCTTGTCGATTTCACCGACAAGGCGACCATCGGCGGCAATGGCGTATCGCTGGCCAACAACAGCGGCGCGGGAATCACCTTCGCCGATCTGGACGTTTCCACCAATGGAACGACGGCCTTCACCGCCACCGGCGGCGGCACGATCACGGTCGACGCGGGAACGATCAATGCCACGGGCGCGCAAGCGGCGTCGCTCGACAGCATCACGGCCGACATTCATTTCACGTCCACCAGCGCGACGTTCAGCGCCGGCAACGGCATCGACCTGCAGAACCTGGCCGGCACGGCCGCTTTCGGCACCGGCACGCTGACCAACACCGGTGCGGGCACGTCGTTCAATGTCGGCTCGGCGACCGCCGCCAGCGGCGGCACTGCTGATATCTCCTATGGCGGCACGATCGCCACCAACGGCAGCGGCGCCGCCGTCTCGATCCAGAGCATGACCGGTGGCTCGGTGGCGCTGTCGGGCAATTTGACCGACAGCAATGCGGCGGCCGGCGGCAACATTTTCGTTGCCGGCAACGATTCCATCACCATCACCTTCTCGGGTACGACCAAGCAGATCAGCTCGGGCGCCGCCGATGGTGTCAATCTCGGCCTCCCCGGCGGTTGGCCTTCGGGCACGCCGACCCCCAACACGAACTCCGCCATCAACTTCACCAATGGCGGCCTCGACATAACGACGACAACAGGCGCGGGCTTCATAGCCATCGGGGACTTCGGCTCCTCGACCTTCACCGTCACCGGCAGCGGCAACAAGATCAATTCCGGCGGCAACGGTCTCCTGGCGGTCGGCGCCGATGCCGGCGTCGGCGGTGTCACCTTCGACAGCATCTCGGCGGTATCCACGAGCGCCTTGGGCGGCGGCGCCGGCGTGTTCCTGTCAGGCATGAACCTGGCGGGCAATGTCAACATCGGCGGGCTGAAGGATACCGGCTATATCGGCGCCTCGCTGTCCGGCCTGTCCGGCCCCGGCGTGGTCAATTTCACCGGCACGAACGATCTCGACACCAGCCATGAAGGGTTCGAGATCAGCGGCCAGGTCGGCACCATAAACATCGCCAATGTCGCCGGATCCACCCTGACCATCGACGGCAGCGAGGTCGGCATTGCGTTTGCCGTCCTCCAGACCGGGACCGTCAATGTCGGCGGCAACGGCGGCGTCGCCAGCATCGGCGCGACGACAAGCACCACCGGGTCGGCCATAGCTCTCTCCGGCGGCAACGACCTTGTTAATGCGACGCTGAACTACAACGGTTCGATCAAGGTCGATACGGGCACGGTGCTGCAAGCCGCCGGCGGCGACTGGACCGAGTTGAACATGAGCGGTTCGGTCGTTTCGACCACGGACGCGGCGGCGGCGGGGACGGCGGCCTTCACCTTCACCGGCAACGCCAACGGCGCCTACAACATTTCAAGCACGATCAATCATGCCGGCAAGGGCATTGGCGTGCTGTTTGACGGATCGTCCGAGGGAACGGCCACCTTCTCCGGCACGTCCAAGATCTTCAACACCAGCAGCGGCGCCAACGGCGCCATCGTCAAGGCCCCCAGCATCGGCCCGGGCGAAGGCACGGGCACGCTCGCCTTCACCGGCGGCAATCTCAAGATCACTACCTCGAGCGGCGCCGGTTTCACCGCCAGCACCACCGGCCCGGGCACGGTCAGCGTCGGCGGCACCGGCAACACCATCACCACGACGACGGGCACCGCGCTCAACCTGGACGGCGCGACGGTCGGCCCGGATGGTGTCACCTTCGACAGCGTCTCTGCCAACGGGGCGGCGACCGGCATTGCGCTGAACAATGTTTCCGGCGGCACCGTCAGCCTTGGCGCCGCGAATTTGCTGGGCATCACCTCGCATGGCGTCGATATCTCCGGCACGCTCGGCTCGACGCTGAATTTCACCAGTCTCAACGTCGGGCTCGGCGCGGCGAACGCGATCGGTCTCGACCTCAACGGCGCCGCGCTTGGCGCCAGCAACATCACGGCCGGCGATTTCGACGTCGACGGAGGCAGCGCCGCCGGTACGATCGGCATCGACATGGCCGGCACGACCGGCACCGGCACGATCCAGCTCGGCGACACGACCAACAACAACCCAGCCGGCCAGACCTCGAAGATCGAGAATGTCGGCTATGGCGTCCAGTTCTCCAGCGCCACCAACGCCAAGCTGGTCTTCGGCGACGGGGCAGGTCCGGCCGAATCTTCGATCGCCACCACCGGCGGCCAGGTCATTCACGCCACCGACACTTTGCCGACAGCGGGCGACTACAATTTCAACGACGTCAATTTCTCCGGCGACACGTCAAACCTGTCGGCGATCAGCGTCTACTATGTCACCGCCGACGCCAGCGCTCTCGGCGACGGCAGCCTGCTCAATCCAGGCACCTATGCGAACGCCCAGAATTCCACGGCCAATGTCATCGTGCTGATCGACAAGAACGGCACCGGCAGCCAGGAGACGATCGACCTGAGCGGCACCTCGTTCCAACTCGACGACGGACAGGTGCTGCTAGCCTTCAAGAGCGGCGATGCGGCCGTCGATGTCTCGCAGCTCGGTGTCGACACCAGCAGCGGCGCCTCGGCGGCATTCCATTTCACCACGGTGCAGAATTCGCCGATCATCTCGGCGCCGGGCGGCATCGATACGCTGCGGCCGATCCTGCAGAGCAACACCGCCACCTCGGTGGTCAATTTCGCGACGACCGGCACCGGCGTCCTCACCGGCGGCATCGAGAACCTGATCATCCGCAACACCGGCAGCGGCACCGGCGTCTCGGGCAGCGTGGCGAGCGCCTCCAGCGTCTTCCTCAGGAACAACGACATCGCCGCCGGGGGCAGGGCGCTCGACTTCACCACCAGCGGCGCGCCGGCTGCCGACAGGCTTCTGCTTTCGATCGACGGCAATACGCTGCAGTCGACAGGGACCGCGCTTGCCGCCAATTTCCTCGGCCAGAGCGTCAGCGCCACTCAGAATACGATCGCGATCCGGTCGTTTGCCAACAATACGGTCATCGGCGGCACCGGCGGCGGCATTGCTTTTAACGGTGCCACTTTCGACTCGACGGGCGGCGGCGGCACCGTCAGCGCGGGCACCCTCACCGTCGGCACAACCGGTGCGCGCGTGCAGGGCGACGGCCTCAACCTGCTCAACACCAGCGGCACGCTCGATCTTGGCACCTTCAGCATTGCCAACAATGGCGGCACGGGCCTGCTGGTCAACGAAAAGGGTGGCACGACCTTCACGTTGAACAGCTCGGGCGGCTCGGTCGACACCACGAACGGCACTGCCATCAATCTCGACCCGCTGACGGTCCACATGACGCTCGGCAGCGTCACCGCCACCGGCGGCGCCAGCGGCATCATCTTCGACGGTGTTGCCGGCACCTTCACCATCACCGGCGCCACCAGCATCACCGGCACGACGAGCGCCGGCATCAGCGCCGTCAATACCAATACCGGCACGTTCAACTTCAACACGGTAACGGTCAACAACACGACCGGCGGCGGCATCGGCTGGGCCAGCGGCACGCTCAACGTCACCGGCCTCGCCAACATCGACACCACCACCGGTGCCGGCATAGCCGCGACGGGCGGTGCGATCAGTGTCGCCGGCTCGGGCAACACGATCACGACCGGGTCAGGAACCGCACTCGATCTCAGCGGTACGACCGTTGGTGCTGGCGGCGTGAATTTCTCCAGCGTCTCGGCCAATGGCGCCGCTACCGGCATCGCGCTGAACAACGTCTCCGGCGGCGCCATCGCGCTTGGCGCGGTCGACCTGCAGGGCATAACCTCGCGCGGCATCGATGTGTCCGGCACGCTTGGCGCGGCCCTGTCTTTCACTGATCTGGGCATCGGCCTGAACAGCAGCTCGGCCGTTGCCTTCGACCTGAATGGCGCGATCATCGACGCGGCGATCACCGCCAATGATTTCGACGTCACCAATGCCGCCGTGGGCGCGGGCTCCTCGATCGGCGTCGACCTGCGCGGCGCGACCGGCGGATCGACGGTACGCCTCGGTGACGCCGCGGTCGGCGGCGCATTTTCCAGCATCGCCGGTACCAACACCGGCATATTCCTGAACAGCACGACGAACCTTGCCTTCACCTATGGCGACGGCGAATCGACGACCGACAAGGGTTCGACCGTGAGCGCCAATGTCGGCATCGACGCCTCCAGCGCGCCAACGCTCGGCACCTATAACGTCCAGGACGTGAACTTCCAGGCCAGCCCGGGCCTCGGCTTCGGTATCGGCAAGATCTATTTCGTCGGCGCCACCGCGACCGGCGATGGCCTTGGCAAGGATCAAAGCAATCTGATGACGTTGGCCGCAGCGGAGTTCCAGGCCGGGCCAAACGACATCCTCGTTCTCGTCAACAATGGCGTCATCACAGCGGCGGGAGGCGACAACACGCTGCTGCTGCAGGCCGGCGAGCAGGTGCGCGGCTTCGGCGCCGGCAACATCAACCTGGCGCTGACCGTGCCGTCGACGATCCAGCTGGCCAGCAATAACGTCTCGATCGCCGATCAGACGTCCGGCGGCGCGGCGACGCTGACAAGCTCGGATGGCAGCAGCATCATCACGCTGGGCAGCGGCGGCAACATCATCGACGGCTTTACCATCAACGGTAGCGACGGCACAGGCGCCAATGCCGCGATCGGCATCAGCGGCGCGACATCGGGCGCCACGATCAGCAACATGACGATCAGGAACGTCACCGCCACCGATATCGACTTCGGCGCCGGCGCCACCGGCACGACGAAGCTGACCAATCTTTCCCTCTTCTCCACGGGCGTGGCCGGCACCGCCATCAAGTTTGGTGCTGCCTCCGGAACGGTCACCGCCACCAAAGTCGTCACGTCGGGCGGCGGCGGCCTGTCCGTGGTCGGCGGCGATGCTGCGTTCAGCTTCGACGACACGAGCTCGGTCTCCAGCGCCGCCGGCACCGCTGTCAGCATCACCAACCGCTCCGGCGGCAGCTTCGGCTTTGCCGGCACGGTCACGTCGAGCTTTGGAGCCAGGGCCATTTTCATTTCGGGCGCGACTGGAGCAGACACAGTAAGCTTCACCGGTGCCGTCAACCACAACAACGCCACCGGCGCCGCCGTCGCGATCAACAATGGCGGCCAGGCCTCGACCGTCAGCTTCGCCAACCTCACCATCACGACGGGCAGCGGCACCAACACCGCCTTCACCGCGACCAATGGCGGCACGGTCAATGTCACCACCGGCTCGATCAGCACGACGGCCGCCCAGGCGATCAACCTCAACGGCATCGCCGCCGGCATCAATTTCACCTCGACCACATCAGGCGGCGGCGCCAACAATGTCAGCCTGACGAACGTCACCGGCACGGTGAACCTGGGCACGGGCTCTTTGACAGGCGCTTCGGGCACGGCGTTCGACGTCAGCGGCGGCTCGGCCAATATCACCTATGCCGGCACGATCGCACAAGCGATGGCCGGCCAGCAATTGATCGCGGTCGCCAACACCACTGGCGGCACGGTGAACTTCACCACCGCCGTGGCGAACGGCCTCAACGATACCGCCGGCACCGGCATCCTGATCGACGGCGCCGCTGGCAACGTCACCGTCAACAATGCAAGCCTGACCGGAACGGCCGGCATCACCATCCTTGGCGATGCGGCGAACAACGCGACCGGCACCTACACTTTCAACAATGTCGCGATCCAGACCGCCGCGGGCGCCACCAATACGGCCTTCGTCGTCGATGGCGACCAGGGCACGCCGGCCAACGACGACGTGAGCGCGACCGTCAACCTCAACAATGTCGACATCACCAACCCTGGTGGCAATGTCGCCAACATCCGCGGCATGGCCGGCGGCTCGGTCAATTTCGACTCCGCCAGCTCCATCGCTCGCAACGATGGCGGCTTGGGCATCGTCGCCCTCAGTAATGCCGGCGGCTCGATCAATTTCGGCGGCGCGTCGAAGACGCTCTCGACCGGGGCCAACGCCGCGGTCATTCTGACCGCCAACTCTGGCGCGACCATTAACTTCACCGGCGGCGGGCTGGCGATCACCACGTCGAGCGGCCAGGGCTTCAATGCCACGGGCGGCGGCACCGTCAGCGTCACCGGCTCCGGCAACACGATTTCCGCCGGCAGCGGCGCCGCGGTCAATGTGGACACGGTCGCCGTCGGCGTGGGCGGCATGAGCTTCGCCTCCACGAACGCGGGCGGCGGCGGCGGCAGCGCCGTGATACTGGACACCGTCACCGGCCCGGGAGCCATCAATCTCGGAACCGGCGCCCTGCTCGGCGGCAACCTCGCGGCAATCCGCATCGGCGACGGCGCCGGCGGCGCCAACAGCGGCGGCACGGTGGCCGTCAGCTATGGCGGCACCATCACCAGCGGAACCGGCCAGGCGGTCAACATCCAGGATCGCGCCGTCGGCGCCGGCAACATCACCCTGTCGGGCACCATCACACACAATGTCGCCGGCCAGACCGGCATCCTGCTGGACGACAACGCCGCCGGCACCATCACCTTCTCGGGCACCTCCAAGTCGATCACGTCGGGCAGCGCGGCCGGCGTCAGCCTGACCGACAATGCCGGCGCGATCATCGACTTCAGCAATGGTGGGCTGGTCATCAGCACCACCAGCGGCACCGGCTTCAACGCCACCGGCGCGGGTCCGGCAGCAACCACCGGCGGCACGGTGACGGTGACGGGTTCTGGCAACACGATTACATCCACGACCGGCACGGCGCTCAACATCGTCAACACGACGATCGGTGTGAACGATCTCACATTCCAGAAAATCAGCTCGAGCGGCGGAGCCAGCGCCGGCATTGTTCTCGACAACACCGGCTCGAGCGGCGGTCTGCACGTGACCGGCAGTGGGTCGAACATTGGCGCGACGGGCGGTGGTGTCATATCCGGCAAGACCGGCGGCGACATCAACTCGCAAGGCACGGATGGCAGCGCCGTCATCACCGGTACAGATGGCGTCGGCATTTTCCTGCGCAACACCAGCGACGTCCAGCTGAACGGCATGCAGCTCAACGACTTTACGAACTACGCCGTTCTTGGCAGCGGTGTCACCGGCCTGATCATCGACCACACCACGATTAACGGCGTGAACGGCAACAACGACGTCGTCAACGAGGGTTCGGTGTGGCTGCAGCAACTGCTTGGCAGCGCCACCATCCAAAACAGCTCGATCAGTGGCGCCTGGGAAGACAATCTGCATGTGCAGAATTCCAGCGGAGTTCTGAACCGGCTGACAGTCGATAACGTTGCCTTCGGCGCCAACAGCGCCAGCTTAGGCAACGAGCAGATCAACGCGGTCGCGCTCGGTACCGCGACACTGAACATGACAGTTCAGAATTCGACGTTCACCGGTTCGCGCTCGGTCAACATGCAATACACGATGGGCGTCGACACCTCGAATGTCGGCGCCGCAAAGGGCGACGTGGTTATCGCCAACAACACGATCACGGGTGCTGCATCGCAGATCTCGGGTGCCGCGGGCATTTTCATCACCAGCGGCGGCACGGGCAATCATCCGGCGCTGACATACAATATCCATGATAATAATATCAACGGCATGGTGGGCTCGGGCATCAATGTCAGCATGGCGAGCAGCACCGCCGCGGGCTCGTACAGCGGCTTCATCAACAACAACACCATCATCGGCAATGCGACCAGTGGTGGCGCGAACGGCATCGCCATAATCACCGCCGGGGGTGGGACCCACGCAACCGCAATCACCAACAACACCATCACCAAGATGGCGACCGATGGCATCTATATCCAGAACGGCGACAACACGTCAGGCGGGGACGGCATCATCTTCGCGACCGTCACCGGCAACTCGGTCAAGGACGCGTTTGGCGGCTTCCCGAACGCGGCGTTCGAACTGAACAATGGCACGACCAGTTCCGGCGAGGCTGGCGGCGATCATTCGATCGTTCATCTGACGCTGGGTGGCGCGGGCGCTCTGCAGAACGATTTTGCGACCAGCGCCGGTCAAGCCGGTGCCTACTTGCAAGAAGTACGCATGCGTATGCGGTTCAGCGCGACGACGTACCTGAATGGTTATGCTGGCAGCCCCACCGATGATGCGGCCGTCTCGACCTGGGTTGGCAACAACAACATCCTCAGCACCTCGGGTGGGGAGGACTCGCATGTCGTCACCAGCCATGGCTCAGGGTCGGCAACCTGGCAGCCTGGTCCGTAACGGAGCCTGCGCGAGCAGATGGAGCTTTGGAGTCTGAGGAAAATCATATACCGTCATGTATAGTTAATACGTACGCCGAATAGAATCTTTCCATGTGCGCGAACGGTGCGTAAATAGAAAGTACAGGCTGTTTTCGTGAATTATTTTTTTGAGTCAAAAAAGCGGTTGAATTTCCGGTAAGTTGACGTAAGGTTACTGAAAAGGCGAGGGGAAGATTATGGCGGAACCGTTTCTTGCCGAAATCAGGATCATGTCTTTCGGATTTGCGCCAAAAGGTTGGGCGCTGTGCGATGGCCAGCTCTTACCTATCAACCAAAATCAAGCCCTGTTTTCCTTGCTCGGAACAACTTTTGGTGGCGACGGGCGTGTGAATTTCGCACTGCCCGATTATCGGGGGCGTACCCCAATTCATGTTGGCAGCGGCCATACACTTGGCGAGCGTGCCGGCGAACAAAATCACACTCTTTCAATTGCCGAACTGCCAACGCATGTTCACCTGGCACAGGGCACGTCGGCAACCGCCAGCCCGCAGCCCGTGCCGACCAACGCCTATCTTGCCCCGGCTGCATCGCTCTATGGGTCGGCAGCCGCTTTGACGCCGCTTACGGCGCAGACCGTTACCAGTGCCGGCGGCAGTCAGGCGCACCTCAACATGCAGCCTTTCCTGACGTTGAGTTTCTGCATCGCCTTGCAGGGCATTTTTCCGTCTCAGAATTGAGGGAGCGCAGCCATGGGACAACCCTACGTTGGCGAAATTCGCATGTTCGCCGGCAATTTTCCAATAAATGGCTGGATGTTCTGCGAAGGACAGCTAATACCGATCTCGGAGTACGAAACCCTGTTCAACCTGATCGGGACCACCTATGGCGGCGATGGTCAGGAAACCTTCGCGCTGCCCGATCTGCGTGGCCGCCTTCCCATCCATCAAGGCAACTCCTTTGTCTTGGCGGAGACGGGAGGCGCCGAAGAGATCACGCTTACCGTCAGCCAGATTGCCGCGCACACGCATGCCTTCCTGGCCTCCACCAATCCGGGAAACCAGGCCAATCCCGGAGGCAACGTCACCGCGCAGAACACCCTGGTCCAACTCTATGCAGAGGACGTGCCGACGGTGAATATGGGTGGTAGCTCGATTTCGCCGGTCGGCGGCAGCCAGCCGCACGCGAACTTCCAGCCCTATCTGTGCGTGAACTTCATCATCTCGCTGTTCGGGATTTTCCCGTCTCAGACTTAAGGGGTCCGTCATGGCCAACCCGTTCGTCGCCGAAATCCGCATCTTTCCGTTCAATTTCGCGCCCAAGGGATGGGCATGGTGCGATGGACAGTTGCTGCCAATATCGCAGAACACGGCCCTGTTCTCGTTGCTTGGCACCACATATGGTGGCGACGGCAAGTCGAATTTTGCCTTGCCGAACCTGCAGGGCAGTGCACCCATGCATCCGGGGCAAGGACCGGGGCTTTCCTGGCATGATCTGGGAGAAACCGGCGGTTCGGATACGGTGACCCTGCTGGAATCTGAAATGCCGTCGCATCTTCACACCCTGCGTGCGATGACGGATATCGCCGACCAGCCGATTCCCAGCCCGGCCCGCTCGCTTGCCCGGTCCAATGGTGGTTCTGCATACAATCCGACATTCACGGTCAGCCCGATGTCGGGCAACGCGCTGACCCCCGCCGGCGGCGGCCAGCCCCACAACAACCTGCAGCCCTATCTCACCTGCTATTTCTGTATCGCGTTGCAGGGCGTCTTCCCGCAGCGTCCCTGATTCAAGATGGATGACTCTCGTGGGACGGCGGGGTGGAGGCGTGCGGCTGGGGCCGGCCTGACGTTTCGGGCGATGACGGATGCCGACCTGCCGTTTTTGGCGCGGGTCTATGCCTCGACGCGTGCCGAGGAACTGGCCTTAACATCCTGGACCGAAGTACAGAAGAGGGCGTTCCTGGACATGCAGTTCCGGGCACAGCACGCCCATTACCAGAAATATTATGCCGATGCCGAGTGGCTGGTGATCGAGCAGGCCAGGCAGGACATCGGCCGTCTCTATATCGAGCGCACGCCGAGCCAGCACTGCATCGTCGACATTTCGCTGCTGCCAACGCATCGCGGCAAGGGGTGTGGCGGCGCACTGCTTAGAGACCTCCTCGACGAGGCTGCCGCCGCTGGCAAGCCCGTCTCGATCCACGTCGAGAAGAACAACCCGGCGCGACGGCTCTATACGCGGCTGGGTTTCACCGTCACCGAGGACAGAGGCGTCTATGACCTGATGGAGTGCCCACCCCTGATGGCGAGTGGCGCGACCGATCCGTGACTGCCAGACGCGCCTTTCGGTCATCGTTATTTGCACGCGAGGCAACGACTGTAGCGATGCCGCGCGGAGGATTCATGCCGGGGTTTCAAGCCGCCGCTGGTGCGGCGGACAGACCAATCGCATTACGGCGCTGGCGCGGTCATACGCGATTTGCCTGCTCATAAAGAGAGTGATTGGATTTCGCGATCACTTGCCGGTATCGGCACCGAAAATAAGCGCTGCTTTCAGCGTCGGTCCTCAAGCGCCGCGATACCACGACACGATGGTGAACCGCTCGTTGCGGATGACCGGAGTGACTTCGTGCGTGGTTTCCGAGCGAAAGGCGATGAGCGAGCCCGGCAGCGCCGGCATGGCAACCCGCAGGTGCGGGCCGCTGTACGGGCCGTGCAGAACCAGCGAGCCGCCGGCATAGTTTGCCGGCGAAGGATCGTCCGATTGACGGTTCAGGAAGAGCACTGCCGAGATCTTCCTGAACCGCGACTCGTCGTGGATGAGCGGCGTGTTGCCATCCTGGTGCGGCACGAAGAAATCGCCTTCGCGATAGTGAAGGAACTGAGGCCTTTCCCAAGTGCCGAGCGCGAGCCCGAAATGCCGTTCCAGGACGGGCCTCTGCTGCGCCAAGACACCGTTCACCCGTGCTGCGGCCGCTTCCGAGACCTCGGCGCGCCTGGTCCTGCGCACTTCCGGCCACGCCGGTTTCTGGTCAGTACGCCCCAGCAGGCCGGCCGGACGACCGCCGGCCTCGCGGATTTCCGCGCACAGCGCGCTGCATGCTGCTTCGTCAAATACGTCGGCGATTTCGATATGGTCGATCATGTGTCGAGCCGCGCCTCCGAACCGCCGGTGATCTGGCCGTCGCTCTGACCGGCCGCACCGCCGAAAATCAGTTGAACACCGCCTCGTAAGTCCGGCGAGTCGCATCGGCGGCTACCGGTACGATGAACATGTCGTGGACACCGCCGGCGCCGGCAAGGCTGTAGGTCGCCTGCGGCAGCGCGATCTCACGCGGCCCCCTGAACAGCAGTGAAAAACCACCGCCCGGGCGGGGGCTGGCCGCGATGCGGTTAACGGCGCTCAGTTCGAGCGAGATCCGTCCCGCTCCGGTCTCGATGATGAACGCCTGTCCGATCGCCTGTTCGAAATCCGCCGCCGCCGCCATTTTGTCGCCTCAAAGCCGTTTGCGCGGCACTGTCGCCGCTTCGCCGCGGGCTGTCCAGAGCTCTTTGTCCGACCAAAATTCCCAGGAAAACCGTCGACCACTTTTCCTCGGAATTGGCGCATGGGCACGGAGCGCTGGCGCGCAAGACATTTCCTCGCCGCAAACCCCAAAATACAGCAACGCATTCCTTTTATGAGCGCCGGTGACACTGTAGTACTTTGTTTCGGCATGGGATTGTTTCGATACGGGCCGGCGCCGGACGCGGGTTGGCCGGCCTGATCGGCTTGCCGGAGAAAAAGGACCGACGATGGCTGAAGGTGCGAAAACAGGGACGGCGGCGACAGCAGGGGCCGATGCGATGCCGCTTTTCTACTCCAGGCCGGAGGCGCTCAATCCGGCGCGGCACGGCTCGCTGGGGTTGACCGCGCGCAGCGACTTTTCCTTCGCGCGCTCGGCGCACGCCATCCCGGTGGTGGCGTCGGAGATGCCGGCGGCGATGCGCTCCTATCCGATCGTCTTCATCGGCGCCGCCAAGGCGCCCGTCATCATCACCGGCGTCCGCCAGGACGAGAACCTGTTCGTCGATGCCGACGGCAAGTGGAACGCGCCGCACTACATCCCGGCCTATGTCCGCCGCTACCCTTTCATCCTGGCCGAGGATCCGACCTCGGCCGGCCGGCTGACGCTGTGCGTCGACCGGGCGAGCGACCGTGTCGTCGACCGACTGATGGCGCCGTTCCGCGACGACAAGGTGCTGCCGTTCTTCGGCGGCAACGAACCGACCGAGGCGACCATGCAGGCGCTCGCTTTCTGCAACCAGTTTCAGATCGATTTCAGGGCCACCCGCGAGATGGTCGACAAGATCGACGCGCATGGTCTGTTTTCGCCGCGCCAGAGCAAGGTGACGCTGGAAGGCGGCGAAGTGCTCAACCTCACCGACTTCCAGGTGATCGACGAAGCGGCCTTCAACAAACTGAGCGACGAGGCCTTCCTCGACCTCAGAAAATCAGGCGCGCTCGGCCTGCTCTATTGCCACCTCGCCTCGACCAACAGCTGGACCTCGCTGGTGCACCAGGCGTCGCTTCGCAAGGCGGACACCGCGAAGAGTGCCTGACGGCATCGCCCGACCTGCCGAGGTCGACGACATCCAAATTGGAACATTTCAGGCGCTGTCCGGTTGCTTCCTCAGGGAAGGAAGACGGCCATGGTGATCAGCCAGGAAGAACGTGTCGCGCATATCAGCAAGCGGGCCCGCGAACTCTGGGAACGGGAAGGCTTGATGCCCGATCGTGAGAAGGCCTGCTGGGACAAGGCGGTCGAGGAGTTCGAGTCCGGTCGGCTGACCGCCGGACGAAAGCAACCAGGCGCGGATGCCGCTGGCGACAGCGCGGGTACCAAACACTGACGCTGATGGCACAATCGGAGCGAACCCAGAGACGTATCGGACCGACGCCAAAGTGGATGCCGTCATGGCCCGCGTCACATACAAGTTCGGGATGGGTCAGTAGCCCAGTCGAGCGGCGCAGGAATTTCCCGTGCACCCAACGGAGGGCGCCTGTGCGACAGGCCACGCCGGCAGCGCCCGGCATCACAGATTCGTGATGCTCGGGATGAACGGCGTCCCGAAAAGCGTTTCAGTCTTTGTTCGCCGGGTGCTCCCGAGACCGCGAGCGCCCTGAAATCAAACCGATTTTGGGAGAACAATGATGAAACATCACCTTATCCCCGTGGTGCTGGGCTTGCTGATGACCTCCGCCGGCCTGGCCTCGGCAGCCAACGTCCACTCGGTAACGGGGACGAAAGGTCAACCCGATCAAACGATCGGCACCGCTCAGACAGGAAGTGTTACGCCTGGCAATGCCAGCACCGCGCCGGGTTCGGCCTTCAACCCGGACGGAAATGCGGGAACACATTACGCAGGCACCCAGCCGCAGAACTCCAAGAACCCGAAGAGCGTATCTCAGTACGACGTTGCCGGCTTCCAGCAGTCCCATAAGTGACGTCCGGCTCTTAGGCGGTCGAGGTTCAATCCGCCAGAAACGAAAAAGCCGCGGCGGACCGCGGCTTTTCGATGCTTGATTCCCTGGAGGAAACTGGAGCGGGTGAAGCGATTCGAACGCTCGACCCCAACCTTGGCAAGGTTGTGCTCTACCCCTGAGCTACACCCGCTCACACGGCGTCTTGGCCGCAAGCCGGGCCTATATGGCTGAAGACCGCGGCGATTGCAACAGGGAAATAGCAGGCTTTTTGCAACCTTCCGAGCGATGCCGGCAAACCGCCCGCGACGCGCCGATTTCATCGCCGCTGGCGCGGCGGTCTTGTGTCGGCCGCCTCATTGGCCGTAAACGGCAAGGCCGAGAAACCAACGAAGAAGAGACCCATGCCGAAGACCGAAGCTGACCTGATGGCCTTTCTTGCCGAACTCGGCATCGCGGTTTCGACGATACGCCACCCCCCGCTCTATACGGTTGCCGATTCGCAGGCGCTGCGCGGCGAAATCGCCGGCGGGCACACCAAGAACCTGTTCCTGAAGGACAAGAAGGACAATTTCTTCCTGGTCACCGTCGGCGAGGATGCGGTCGTCGATCTCAAGCAGATACATCAGCTGATCGGCGCCGCCAGCCGGGTTTCGTTCGGCAAGCCGGAAATGCTGATGGAGCTTCTGGGGGTCACGCCGGGGGCGGTCACGGTGTTCGGCATCGTCAACGACAGTGAAAACCGGGTCAAACTGGTGCTCGACAAGGATCTGATGGACCATTCCGTCATCAATGCGCATCCCCTGACCAACGAGGCGACGACATCGATCGCGGCCGCCGATCTCATCAGATTCGTCGAGGCAACCGGGCATGATGCTGCTATCTTGAAAGTCTCGGCATGATCGCCACATGGGTGGCAAAGCCGATTTCCAATTGAGACAGGGCGCCGGGCCACGGGCCGGCCGCGCGACCGAAAGGGTGACGAGATGAGCGACAACAATCCGTTTGGCGGATCATTCGGAAACAAGGGCGGCCAGTATGCCACCACGGTGCAGTATGGCGGAACCGAGCCCAAAGCCGGATTCGGCGAGACGTCCGCGCCCCCAGCTGCCGGCCCCACCGCCGGCCCCACCACCGGCCCCACCACCGGCGATGTCATCAAGGACACGACGACCGCGGCCTTTGCCGCCGACGTCATCCAGGAATCGCGCCGCCAGCCGGTGCTGGTCGACTTCTGGGCGCCGTGGTGCGGACCTTGCAAGCAGCTCACCCCGCAGCTGGAAAAAGCGGTCAAGGCCGCCGGCGGCAGGGTCAAGCTGGTCAAGATGAACATCGACGATCATCCCTCGATCGCCGGCCAGCTCGGCATCCAGTCGATTCCGGCGGTCATCGCCTTCAAGGACGGCCAGCCGGTCGACGGCTTCATGGGCGCCATTCCCGAGAGCCAGATCAAGGAATTCATCACCAAGGTCGGCGGCAAGGGCAATGGCGCGCCGCCGGTGGCCGAGGCCCTGGCCGCGGCGGCGGAGGCGCGCGACGCCGGCGACATGCAGACCGCGGCCGATATCTACGATGCCATCCTGGCGCAGGCGCCGGAAACGATCGAGGCGATTGGCGGGCTGGGCGACCTGCTGTTCGAGGCCGGCGACACCGAGGGTGCCGAGGCGCTCCTGGCAACGGCGCCGGAGGCCAAGAAGGACGCACCGCCGCTGGCTGCCCTGCGCGCCAAGATCGCGCTGGCCGCGCAGGCGGCGGCGCTGGGCAATCCGGCCGAGTTCGAGCGGCGGCTAGCGGAAAACCCCAAGGACCATCAGGCCCGTTTCGACCTGGCGATGATCCAGAACGCCATGGGCGATCGCACGGCGGCTGCCGACAATCTGCTGGCCATCATCAAGGCCGACAGGAGCTGGAACGAGGATGGCGCCAGGACGCAGTTGCTGCAGCTGTTCGAGGCCTGGGGCATGACCGACGAGGCGACGCTTGCCGCGCGCCGCAAATTGTCGGCATTGCTGTTTTCCTGAGCCGGTTACGGTTGTTTTGTCGCAAGGGCTTGTGGCGCCAGGCCTGTGCGCCAGATAGGACAAGGCAGGGTTGACGCTTCGCAAGGGAAGCGATCGGAGGAACGAGGTGCAAGCGGGAAACGCGCATTACCGGCTCGCCAAGGATCTGCCGTCGACGATCCCGCTCTTTCCGCTCGAAGGCGCGCTGCTGCTGCCGGGCGGCCGCATGCCGCTCAACATCTTCGAGCCGCGCTACCTGCAGATGGTGGACGAGGCGGTCGCCGGTTCGCGGCTCGTCGGCGTCATCCAGCCCGGCCTCAATGGCGCATTGCGCGAGGATGGCGAACCGGAGCTCTGCAATGTCGGCTGCATCGGTCGCATCATCGCCTTTTCCGAGACCGGCGATGGCCGCTACCTGATCTCGCTGCAAGGCGTGTGCCGGTTCCGCGTCGCCCACGAGCTGACGGTCAAGACGCCGTTCCGCCAGGCGAAGCCGGCACCCTTCCTCGCCGATCTGGACGAGGAGCAGGCGGCTGATGAAATCGACCGGCCGGCGCTGCTCAGAGCCTTTCGCGCCTATCTGCAGGCCAATGATCTGGAAGCCGACTGGGAGAGCGTCAGCCGTGCCGAAAACGCCATGCTGGTCAACGCGCTGTCGATGATGGCGCCCTATGGACCGGCCGAGAAGCAGGCATTGCTCGAGGCCGCGGACCTGAAAACCAGGGCCGAAACGCTGATTGCCATCACCGAGATGACGCTGGCGCGCGAGAATGAGGATTTTGGCTCGAGCCTGCAGTAGGAATGCGACGATATCCAGCCGGCCTGCAATGACGGCCTGACCGATCTCGACAGATCCTGACATGCTGGCTGACATCCAGGGCGTGAAACCGGAAGAGGACCCAATGACGGATGGGCGCGACGGAAAGAAGGCCAATGTTGACCCGAAGCTGCTCGAACTCCTGGCCTGCCCGCTGACCAAGGGGCCGCTGGCCTGGGACCCCGAGCGCGGCGAGCTGGTTTCGCGGGTCGCCAAGCTCGCTTATCCGGTGCGCGACGGCATCCCGATCATGCTGCCCTCGGAAGCGCGGGTGCTCTCGGCCGAGGATGTGCTGTCGCCGCCACGGCCAGGTGGGCCGAATTGAGGTGGCGCGGAGCCATCCGCTCCGCTTCAACCATATACGTGTACAAACCAAGGGACATCAGGTCTTCGCGACGTCGCCTCAGCTCGGCCTGGCCAGTGCCTTGTCGATCTGCGGCAGCAGAAGCTCCCTGGCGGACTCTGGCGTCAGCGGGCCGACATGCTTGTAGGCTATCTTGCCATCCTTGCCGATGACGAAGGTTTCCGGCACGCCATAGACACCCCAGTCGATCGCCGTGCGGCCGGCTTCGTCGACGCCGATTGCCTGGAACGGATTGCCAAGGTCGCCGAGGAAGCGGCGGGCGTTTTCCGGCCGGTCCTTGTAATTCAGCGCCGCCATCGCGAACCTTTTGTCCTGCGCCAGCGCCAGCAGCACTGGGTGCTCTTCCCGACATGGTGCGCACCAGGACGCAAACACGTTGACCAGCGTGACCTTGCCGGCGAAGGCTTTCGAATCGAGCCCGGGCAGATTGCTGCCCTCCAGGGGCGGCAAGTTGGTTTGTGGTGCCGGCAGGCCGATGAGCGCCGACGGCACTTCCGAGACATCGCGTCCCGACAAGAGCTGCGACAGGAACAGTCCGGCCAGTCCGAGGAAGACCAGCAGCGGCAAAAATACGAACAGGCGGCGACGGGCCGGCGTTTCCGTCCCTGTGCTCATGACTTGGCTGCCTTGTCGGAACGGCGGCGCACGCCGGCCGCCTCGAGTTCGGCGAGTTCGCGCTTGCGCGCCCGCTGGTCGATGAGGATCCAGCCGATCAGCCCGGCCAGTGCCACGGCGGTGATCGTGTAGGCCGCCGCGACGTAGAGCGCATGCGCGCTCATGCGCGCCGCTCCATCGCCGCGTCTCGTTCCAGCCGGGTCTTTCCGCCTCGTTCGATCATGTCTTCCCTTAGCCGCGCGCCGGCGGCTTCGCAATCGGCCGCCACGCCGCAGCCTTCAGACCTCTGGCGCCTCAATCGGTGCCGTGGCGCAGCGCCAGCGCCGCTGCGGTCGGCCCCAGCACACCAAGAAACAGCGTCAGCGCGGCAAGAATGAGGAAGGGCTGCAGGAATGGATCGGGATTGGCCGTCGCGCCATAGCTCGCCGAAACGCCGAAGATCAGCACCGGTATGGTCAGCGGCAGCACCAGCACCGAGATCAAGAGGCCGCCACGCGGCAGCGCCACCGCCACCGCGGCGCCCACGGCACCGATGAAGGTGATTGCCGGCGTGCCGACCAGCAGCGTCAGCGCCGTGGCGCCTATGGCCAACGGTTCCATGTTCATGAACAGGCCGAGCAGGGGGGCCGCGACCACCAGCGGCAGGACGCTGCCCGCCCAATGCGCGACGCACTTCACCAGCACCGTCAGCGCCAGCATATGCCGGTCGTTGCCGAGCACCAGAAGATCGAGCGAACCGTCCTCGCGATCGGCCTGGAACAGCCGGTCGAGGCCGAGCAGGCAGGCAAGCAGCGCGCCGATCCACAGGATCGCCGGACCGATGCGGGCCAACAGCCTGAGGTCCGGCCCAACGCCGAAAGGGATGGTGGCGATGACGGCGAGGAAGAAGATGACGCCCGTCAGCGCGCCGCCGCCGGCGCGGATCGAGAGGCGGATGTCGCGCAGGAAGAGGGACCACATTACGATGTGGTCCCCTGTTGAAGAAGGGGGGCGCCGTAGGGTGCAGTCATCAAAAGGCCTCCCCCATTGCCAACTCTTTCGCCCCTTCCAATCCCAGCGGCAGATGCGTCGCCGCCACGATCATCCCGCCTTCCTCGCAATGCCGGCGCACCAGCCCTGCAAACCGCGCTTCCGAAGCCTTGTCCAGCCCTGCCGTCGGCTCATCGAGCAGCCACAGCGGCCGATGGCTGACCAAGAGTTTCGCGATCGCCGCGCGGCGTCTTTGCCCGGTGGAGAGATAGCCGAACGGCAAATGGCCGATGCCGCCGAGCCCGACCGTTTCCAGCGCCTCCTCCACATCGAGCCGGCCTTCGCCATGGAACTCCCGCCAGAAGCGCAAATTCTCGGTCACGCTCAGCGCCGTCTTCATCGCGTTCTGGTGGCCGAGATAGTGGCAGGCCGAGCCGATCGAGGGGAACTCGTCGCCGCCGCCCTCGAGCAGCAGACGGCCTTCGGTTTTCGGCAGCAGCCCGGCCACGACCCTGAGCAAGGTCGATTTGCCCGAGCCGTTCGGCCCGGTGACGACCAGGGCCTGGCCCTGATCGAGGACAAAGCCGATGCCGGAGAAAACCGGCTCGCCGCCGCGTTCGCCGCCCAGATTTTCGGCGATAAGCCGCATCCCTCGCCTGCCATGAAATCAATGTTTCGCGAGCGCTGCCGCATCGCACAAATTTGCTCAGCAACTGTCTAGAACTATTCCAGAAAATTCTCTATATGCGGGGCATCCGTGCCAGCGGTCGGCGCGGGAACAGAATTAGCGCCGAACCAGCGCACGCGCCGCCTTGAACGGCTCGGGTTGCTTGGGAACGGACAGCGGAAATGGCCGTACCCGCACCTTTGCGCGTGATTGCATGCCATCGGCGTCCGTTCCCTTTCAGGCTGAACAGACAAGGACGGATCGCACGTGTCAAAATCCCTCGACAGTTTCAATTGCCGCCGCACGCTGAAAGCGGGCGACGCCGAGTATGTCTATTTCGACCTCGTCGAGGCTGAGAAGAACGGCCTCACCGGCATTGCCCAGCTGCCCTATTCGATGAAGGTGCTGCTGGAAAACCTGCTGCGCAACGAGGACGGCCGCTCCGTCACCAAGGAGAGCATCCAGGCGGTGGCCGGCTGGCTGACCGACAAGGGCACCGCCGGCGTCGAAATCGCCTATCGCCCGGCCCGCGTGCTGATGCAGGATTTCACCGGCGTCCCGGCTGTGGTCGACCTCGCCGCCATGCGCGACGCCATGGCGTCGCTCGGCGGCGATCCGCAGAAGATCAACCCGCTGGTGCCGGTCGACCTTGTCATCGACCATTCCGTCATCGTCGACGAGTTCGGCACGCCGATGGCGTTCGCCCGCAATGTCGAGCTCGAATATGAGCGCAACGAAGAGCGCTACAAGTTCCTGAAATGGGGCCAGCAGGCGTTCCGCAACTTCCGCGTCGTGCCGCCCGGCACCGGCATCTGCCACCAGGTCAATCTCGAATATCTCGGCCAGGTGGTGTGGACCAACACCGAGGACGGCGAAACCACCGCCTATCCCGACACCTGCGTCGGCACCGATTCGCATACAACCATGATCAACGGCCTTGGCGTGCTCGGCTGGGGCGTCGGCGGCATCGAGGCCGAGGCGGCCATGCTCGGCCAGCCGGTCTCCATGCTGCTGCCGGAAGTCATCGGCTTCCGCCTCACCGGCAAGCTCAAGGAGGGCGTCACCGCCACCGACCTCGTGCTGACCGTCACCCAGATGCTGCGCAAGAAGGGCGTCGTCGGCAAGTTCGTCGAGTTCTTCGGCCCCGGCCTGTCCAACATGACGCTGGCCGACCGCGCCACCATCGGCAACATGGCGCCCGAATATGGCGCCACCTGCGGTTTCTTCCCGGTCGATTCCGAAACCATCCGCTATCTCACAATGTCGGGCCGCAGCGAGGACCGCATCGCACTGGTCGAGGCCTATTCCAAGGCGCAAGGCATGTGGCGCGAGGCCGGCTCCGCCGACCCGGTCTTCACCGACCTGCTCGAACTGGAGCTGGACAGCGTCGTGCCGTCGATGGCCGGCCCCAAGCGCCCCGAGGGCCGTGTCGCGCTGGAAGGCATTCCCGCCGGCTTCGCCAAGGCGATGGACACCGAATACAAGAAGGCGGCGGAAATCTCCAAACGCTATGCCGTCGAAGGCACCGACCATGACCTTGGCCATGGCGACGTCGTCATCGCCGCCATCACCTCGTGCACCAACACCTCGAACCCATCAGTGCTGATCGGTGCGGGCTTGCTTGCCCGCAACGCCAACCGCCTTGGCCTGAAGCAGAAGCCGTGGGTAAAGACCTCGCTGGCCCCCGGCAGCCAGGTGGTGGCGGAATATCTGGAAAAGTCGGGCCTGCAGAAGGAGCTCGATCAGATCGGCTTCAACTTGGTCGGCTTCGGCTGCACCACCTGCATCGGCAATTCCGGCCCGCTGCCCGCTCCGATCTCAAAAACCATCAACGACAAGGGCCTGATTGCCGCCGCGGTGCTCTCCGGCAACCGCAACTTCGAAGGCCGCGTCTCGCCCGACGTGCAGGCGAACTACCTGGCGTCGCCGCCGCTGGTCGTGGCGCATGCGCTGGCCGGTACCGTGACCAAGGACCTGACCACCGAGCCGCTCGGCGACGACAGGAACGGCAATCCGGTCTATCTCAAGGATATCTGGCCGAGCTCGGCCGAGATCCAGGAGTTCATCGAGAAGAACGTCACCCGCGAGCTGTTCGCCCGCAAATATGCCGACGTCTTCAAGGGCGACGAGTACTGGCAGAACGTCAAGGCGCCGGAAGGCCAGACCTATGCCTGGGACAACAATTCGACCTATGTGCAGAACCCGCCCTACTTCGCCGGCATGACCACGGGTTTCGGCAAGATCGGCGACATCAAGGGCGCCCGGGTGCTCGGCCTGTTCGGCGACAAGATCACCACCGACCACATCTCGCCGGCGGGTTCGATCAAGGCCGCCTCGCCGGCCGGCAAATACCTCACCGACCATGGCGTCGGCGTCGCCGACTTCAACCAGTACGGCACGCGGCGCGGCAACCATGAGGTGATGATGCGCGGCACCTTCGCCAACATCCGCATCCGCAACCACATGCTGGGCGAGAACGGCCGCGAGGGCGGCTACACCATCCACTATCCCAGCAAGGAAGAGGAATCGATCTACGACGCGGCGATGCAGTACAAGAAGGAAGGCGTGCCGCTGGTCATCTTCGCCGGCGTCGAATACGGCAACGGCTCGTCGCGCGACTGGGCGGCAAAGGGCACCAACCTGCTCGGTGTCCGTGCCGTCATCGCCCAGTCCTTCGAGCGCATCCATCGTTCGAACCTGGTCGGCATGGGCGTCATTCCCTTCGTCTTCGAGGAAGGCACCTCATGGGCTTCCCTCAACCTCAAGGGCGACGAGCTGGTCGAGATCGACGGATTGAGCGCCATCAAGCCGCGCCAGACGATGACCGCCAAGATCACCTATGGCGACGGCACGGTGAAGAACGTGCCGATCATCTGCCGCATCGATACGCTGGATGAGCTCGACTACTTCAAGAACGGTGGCATCTTGCAGTACGTGCTGCGCGATCTGGCGGCCTAGAAAACAGTGAGTAGTGAGTGGGATGCAGGGGACGCCCCTACTCACTACTTCCCTGCCACGGCACAGCAGACCAGCATACCGCACAGTCCTGCCGCGATGAAGGCAAGGTCGTCAAAGCATTGACCGGCCCAGACCAAAGTCCAGGGCCGGTGCGTTCGCAATAGAGATCGATGGCGGTGAGGAGAACCTGCCGCATGGCGATGATGCCGCCGCTCAATCGAACCACGCCTTGAAATGCAGCGGCTGCTCCTATTGCGGCCTTACCTCACGATTGCAGCGGTAAAATTTCACCGCAACGTGACTTCCCGTTGACTTCCCGTTCTGCCACATATTTCGGCAAAGCAGAACAAAGCCGGCATCACCGGCGGGAATTGGAATGGTCATGGCCTCGCGACGATCATTGTGGCTGGCAGCCTTCGCGCTGGCCTTCTCGGCTTTTGCCGGCGCTGGGCATGCCAGCGAGCCCGAAAGGGCCCAGGCCGAAAAATCCGACAGGCCGCTCGGCGTGGTCGAACTGTTCACCAGCCAGGGCTGCAGTTCCTGCCCGCCGGCGGACGCGTTCTTCGCCGAACTCGCCACGAGGCAAGATATTGTCGCGCTCGCCTATCACGTCGATTACTGGGACTATCTCGGCTGGAAGGACACGCTGAGCCACAAGGAAAACACCGAGCGGCAATATGACTATATGCGCTACTTCAGCAGCCGTTCCGTCTATACGCCGCAGGCCGTCCTGAACGGCCGCATGCATGTCAACGGCGCCAATCGCGGTGAGGTCGACGGCGCGCTTGCCCGCATGGCTCGTGCCGGCGAAGGCATGCGTGTGCCCATCAAGGTCAGCCGCACCGGCGACCGTGTGATCATCGACGCGGGTGACGCCGGCACCGGCCCGAACGACGCCCATGTCGTCATCGTCTATTTCGACGCGCCGCAGACGGTCAAGATCGGCCAGGGCGAGAACTCCGGCCGCAAGATGACCTATTGGAACGCGGTCACCGGGATCCAGACCGCCGGCATGTGGCATGGCAAGGCGCAGCGCTACGAATTTCCGCTGAGCGAGATCACCAAGAAAGGCGGCTGCGCCGTGCTTTTGCAGTCGGTCGGCAAGGATGGCCTGCCAGGCCCCATCCTGGGTGCGGCTTTCATCCACAGACCCGGATCCGAGACCTCCCTCGATCGTAAGCTGTAAGGTCACGGGTTCGGCGCAATTCCAGACGGAAACCGCACATTTCCTGCTCGAATGCTTTCAGTGTCCGGTCAGGCGATCGGCGAAGGCCGCAAGGCGTGAGGTCCGGTCCAGGCCGTTTGCTTCACGCCGGTCGGCGATGCGATAGAGCTGGTACATTGTGTGCACGCCGAGCCAGCGCAGTGGTTCCGGTTCCCATTTCTTGACCGTGCGGTTGACCCAGGGCAGCCGGGTCAACTCGGTGTCGTGGCCGAGCACGAGGTCGCGCAAGGTGCGGCCTGACAGGTTGGAACTGGAAACCCCGAGCCCGACATAGCCGCCGGCCCAGCCGATGCCGCTTTCCCGGTCGAAGCCTGAAGTGGTGCACCAGTCGCGCGGCACCCCAAGCGTCCCGCACCAGGCATGGTCGAGACGCACGCCCTTGGTCTGCGGCAACAGCCTGGTCAGCACCTCGTGCAACTGGTCGATGGTCGCCTGCTGGGTCCGGCCGCGCACATCGGTGCGCGAACCGAAGCGGTAGGGCACGCCACGGCCGCCCATGGCGATGCGGCCTTCGCGCGTGCGCTGCGCGTAGCAATAGGTGTGAGCGGCATCGCCCAACACCTCGTAACCGTTCCAGCCGATCTGGTCCCACAGTTCTTGCGGCAGCTTCTCGGTCACCACGATGGCGCTGTTCAGCGGCAGCCAGAGACGCTCGTAGCCGGGAATGCCAGCCGTGAAGCCTTCGGTGGCGCGGATGATCTTCCCTGCCCGCACGATGCCTCTGCTGGTGGTGACCTTGCCCTTCTCGATCGCCAGCACCTGCGTCTGCTCGTAGATCGGCACGCCAAGCCGCTCGACAGCCGCGGCCAGGCCTTGCACCAGCTTCGCCGGCTGGACACGCGCGACGTTGCGCACCACGAAGGCGCCCAGCACCTTGTCGATGGCGATGCGCTGGCGCGCCTCCCGCGCGTCGAGGAAGGCCAGCCGCTCCGGCGGCATCTCCCAGCCCAGCAGCTCCTCGTATTCGTCCTTGGCGCGCTGCAATTGTGCCGCGTTGGTGGCGACGGTGATGTTGTCGACGCGGCGAATATCGGCGTCGATGCCTTCGGCTTCCGTCACCGCGATCACCTCATCGACCGTGCCGAACATGGCGCGCTGCATGTCGATCACCGCGCCGCGCGAGGAGGTCTTTGCGTATTTCTCGCGCGACCAGCTGAAGCCGCCCGAGAGCCAGCCGCCATTGCGGCCCGACGCGCCGAAGCCCGCGAACTCTTTTTCGACGATGGCGATACGCAGCGCAGGCTGCGCCTTCTTCAGATAATAGGCGGTCCACAGGCCGGTGTAGCCGGCGCCGACGATGCAGACATCGGCCTCGATATCGCCGGGCAAGGACGGCCGATAGGCCGGCACGCCGCCGATATCGGCATACCAGAACGACACGTCGCCATTGTGCTTGGCTTGCATTTTTTGAAATCCGTTCCGAAATCAGGTGAGCGTCAGGTCAGCCTTGTCGTCGTCGGCGAGCAGCTTCACGTCGGCGCCGGCGAACAGCACCTCGACCTCGTCTCCGATGGCGAAACTGTCTGCTTCCAGCGTCGAGCGCACGATGGCTTTCGAGCCGTCGGCCAGGTCGACCTCGTATTTTGAGCCGGAGCCGAGATAGATGGCTTCGCCGATACGGCCCGTGAGCCGGTTGCGGCCGTCGCCGCCAGCACCAGGGCGGGCGAGCGCCAGCTTTTCGGGGCGCAGCAGCATGACCGGCCTGCCGCCATTGGCGAGACGCTTGGCGGTTGTCACCGTCTGGCCTGATATTTCGATCGCCGTCTCCTGGCCCGAGGTGGCGGCGGCCCCGCGCAGCACGGTGGAATCGCCGATAAACTTGCCAACGAACAGCGTCGCCGGTTCATCATACAGCTCGCGCCCGGTACCGATCTGTTCGATGCGGCCCCGGTTGAACACGGCGATGCGATCCGACAGCACCAGCGCCTCTTCCTGATCGTGCGTTACATAGACGAAAGTGGTGCCGAGTTCGCGGTGGATGCGCTTGATCTCGAGCTGCAGCCATTCGCGCAGTTTCTTGTCGAGTGCGCCGAGCGGCTCGTCCATCAACAGCAGCGGCGGATCGAAGACGATGGCGCGGGCCAGCGCCACGCGTTGCTGCTGGCCGCCCGAAAGCTCGCTGGGGAAGCGATGGCCGAAATCCGCCATCTTGACCATGTCGAGCGCCTGGCGCACCCGGCGTTCGCGCTCGGCTCCCGCCACGCCGCGCAAGGCGAGCGGATAGGCGACGTTGCGGCTCACCGTCATATGGGGAAACAGCGCGTAATGCTGGAAGACGACGCCGATGTTGCGCTTGTGCGCCGGCACGCCGACGACGCTCTTGCCGCCCACTTCCAGCGCGCCGGAACTGGCCTCGGTGAAACCGGCGACGACGTTGAGCGTCGTCGTCTTGCCGGAGCCGCTTGGTCCAAGCAGCGTCATGAACTCGCCGGCCTCGATGTGCAGCGACACGCCGTCCAGCGCCTTGAAGCTGCCATAGGCCTTGCTGATCGACCTGAGATCGATCGCCGCGCCCCTGCTGTCTTGCCCCGGGGTCATTGGCGTCCTTTCCGCTCGCGGCCAAGAAGAAGCATGCCGCCGCCGATCAGGATCGTGGTGGCAAACAACAGGATCGTGCCGACGGCCGCGACCGTCGGGTCGGCGTCGCGCGTGATGGAAGCGAAGATCTGCACCGGCAATGTCTTGAGGTAGGGATTGGTGATGAACAGGGACACGACGATCTCATCGAAGGAGGTGGCGAAGGCGAACAGCAGGCCCGACAGCACGCCGGGTGCGATCAGCGGCAGCGTCACCGTACGGAAGGTGGTGAGCGCGCTGGCGCCGAGGCTCGCCGCGGCTGTCTCGAGCCGCCTGTCGAACACTTCGAGATTGGCCGAGACGGCAATCAGCACGAAAGGCAGCGCAAGGATGGTGTGGGCGAGCACGAAGCCGAGCAGCGTGCCGACAAGCCGCGTATCGAGATAGACCGCGTAGATGCCGATGGCCAGCACCACGCCCGGCACCACCATCGGCGTCAACATCAGCATGCGCAGCAGGTTTGCCGGCCGCGCCTTCATGCGGTCGAGGCCGAAGGCGGCAAGCGTGCCGAGGACCGTTGCCAGCACGGCAACGATCGAGGCGACCTTCAGCGAATTGAGGAAGCTGTTCGACCAGTCCGGGTTGGTGGCGAAATTCTGGTACCATTGCCAGGAAAAGCCCTGCGGCGGAAACGCCAGCGACTTGTTCTCGTTGAACGACATCGGCACCACGACCAGCGTCGGGGCCACCAGCCATATGGCCACCAGCAGGCAGACAAGGCCGAGGATGACGCGGGTGAGCGGCTTCATCTCCATTAGCGCCGCTCCGCTTCGCGGTACCGGGACCGCATGACGGGCGCGGCGAGCGCCAGCAGCACGAAGGTCGTGACCAGCAGCACCACGCCCATGGCGCCGCCACGGCCCCATTGCAGCAGGCTGAGCACCTGTGTCTGCACCAGGGTGGACAGCATGGTCGAACGCGGACCGCCGAGCAAAGCCGGCGTGATGTAGAAGCCGAGCGCCAGGATGAAGACGATGATCGCGCCGGCATAGACGCCCGGCAGCGACAGCGGCAGGTAGATGGTGAAGAAGGCGCGGGACGGCCGCGCGCCAAGGCTTTGCGCCGCGCGCATCAGCCTGAGATCGATGCCTTTCATGACCGAATAGAGCGGCAGGATCATGAACGGCAAAAGCACCTGCGCCATGCCGATGACCACGCCCGTCTGGGTGCGGATCAGCCTGACGCCACCGAGCCCGAGCGACCGCAGGATCGAGTTGATGACGCCTGAGTCCTGGAGCAGGATCACCCAGGACAAGGTGCGCACCACGCCGCTCACCCAAAACGGGATCAGCACACACAAGAGCAGCACCAGCCGAACGCGGGGCCCGACCGCGGTCATCAGATAGGCGTAGGGATAAGCGCAAACCACGCACACCAGCGTGACCCACGCCGAAATGACGAAGGTCCGCTGGAGCACGACAAGGTTGATCGGCGCACTGAAGAACCAGACATAGTTCTGCGCTCCCCACTCCGGTTCGGACAGGCTGCGCAGCACGATGGTCAGCAGCGGATAGCCGATCACCGCGAAAAGCAGGACCAGGGCCGGCAACGCGAGCGCGAACGGCCGCCATGCCCAGCGCCTTTCGGCGGCCGGAATGGTTGGCTCGGACGCGCTCACGGCCCTTGCTTCCCGTCAGCCGGTCAGTTGCCGGCCATCAGCGCCGACCACTTCTCCTGCGCCACCGCAAAGTTCGGGACCCAGAACTTGAAGTTCTGCTTGTAGCCCTGCTTCTGGCGTTCAGGCGTATTGGTCAGGTAGGCGGCAACAGAAGCGTCGACCTTGGGCTGCGCGTCGTTGTTGATCGGCGTGTAGGAGGTCTTCTCCGCCAATATCTCCTGGGCATGCTTGCCGAGATAGGCATTGAGCAGCGCGTAGGACGCATCCGTATCCTTGACGCCGACCGGAATCGTCATCTGGTCCATCACCACCAGCCAATCCTGCCAGGCGGGCGCGTACTTGGCGCCGTTCTTGACCGCCGTCATGGCGCGGCCCGTCCACATCATCAGCATGTCGGCCTCGCCGGATTCGGCGAGCTGCTGCGATTCGGCACCCGTCTTCCAGAAGATCGTGTCGGGGCCGAGCTTGCGGACCACATCGATGGCCTTGTCGATATCGGCCACCGTCATCGCCTTCGGATCGCCGCCGGCAACCTTGAAAGCCTGTTCCAGCAGGCCACCGGTCGGGCTGCCGGAGCCGTCGATGCCACGCACGCCGGGGAATTTTTGGGTATCGAAGAAGTCGGCCCAGCTCTTGGGCGGATTATCCCCGTACTTTTCCTTGTTGTACATCAGCACGACACCGTAGTTCATCGCCGGCACCGAGCATTCGCCGACCTGGCCTTCCGGGATTTTCGAGACGTCGAGCTTCGTCAGATCGAGCTTCTGGAACAGCTTGCCGCAATAGACATAGGGCGGCAGGTCGTCGGTATCGACGACGTCCCAGGTCACATTGCCGGACTCGACCTGCGCCTGCAGTTTGGCGATCTCCGTCGGGCCGTCATTGAGCAGCTTGACGCCGGACTTGTCGACGAACTCCTTGAGTGCCGCCGCCTGGCCGTCCTGGTAGATGCCGCCATAGGAAACGAGCGTCAGCGTCTTGCCCTTCAGCGAGCCTTCGGCGACCTCTCCCGCCACCGGCTTGGATTGCGCGAGCGCGGCGGTCGCCGCCATAAGCACGGCGACGGCCGCCGCATGTCCAAATCTCAGTTTCATGATCATCTCTCCCATTTGCAGAACTCGCATTGTTTTCATTCACCCGGATGCGAGCGGTTTCCGGGCCTGTATCGATCGAGTTCGAGCGCGCCGGCCGTCGGCGGCGCGATGATCCAGAGCACCTCGGCCGGCGTGTCGCCGACATTGACGGTCCGGTGCGGCACCGAGGTTGCGTATTCGACGCTGTCGCCCTCGCGCATCAGATGGCGCTCGTCGGCAAGCGTCAGTTCGACGGTGCCCTTGAGCACCATGAACATTTCGTGCTCGCCGCCATGCACATAGGTCTCGTCGCCGGTCGAGCCGCCAACCTCGAAATGGCCGGCATAGACTTCGAATTGATGGATCGGCCGCCGCGACAGGAGCATCTTGCGGCCTTGGAGGCCGACCGGAACGACCGGCCGCTCCTCGCGCCTCAGCACCTTGTGCAGGGGACGCGCATTGTCCTCGAACAGATCGTTGATGCCGAGATCGAGAGCGGCGGCGATCTTGAGCAGCGTGCCGGTGTTGGCGCCGCACAGATTGCGCTCGAGCTGGCTGATGAAGCTCGCCGTGGTGCCCGTCATGTCGGCAAGCTGGCGCAGCGAGACGCGCCGCGCCATGCGCAATGCCTTGATACGGGGGCCGACGCCGCCGGCCTCCGGCACGGCCGCCCCGCCATTCAACTGTTTTACTGGGGAGCCCGATGCGTGTGGCATTGTCGTCTCCGTTTCCACTTAACACCCTATTAAGTGAAACGGAAAATGGCAAGCACGGTCGGCAGAATTGAATGGCGACGCGGGGTTGGCCGCTTTCGGCCCTACGCCGATGCCGTCGGCGCGCAGTCCCGGGTGCAAGGCCCAAAAACGAAAAAACCGACGTCAGCTTGCTTCTGACGTCGGTCATTTAGGTTTTGGGATCGTCGCACCTGGCTTTTCCGAGGAAAGGCCGAGGTTGGTTCGATCCGACGCAGACCCGTGGGCGGGGGGCTTGGGGTTTACGAGCCGGTGCCGGACCGAACCGTCTCAGGCAACGCCGGTAAATTCGTCGGACATTGGGGCAGGAGCGCGGATAAAAAAAGGCGGAAATATGGCGAAGCATCACCAATTCCAACACGCGTTTCACAAACGTGACTGGACGCAACGGAAACGGCGCGCCGCTGCCTTCGCTTCTCCGGCTCTTGCAATTGCGATGCGAAGGGGCCAACTTTGGTTGGCAAAGATTCATTTTGAAGGATCGAGGCAGGCATGATCGATGACGGCGGCGGGATGGGGGATGGAGACGCATCCGCAATATTGATCCCGCTGCACGAGGCGCGCAGCGCACGCCTCGACCAGCCGGTCCGCTTCGACCGGCGCGAACTGGACCAGATCCTCAGGCTTTACGGACGCATGGTCGCGGCCAATGAATGGCGCGACTACGCCATCGATCACCTCACCGACCGCGCTGTCTTTTCCGTCTTCCGCCGTGCCAGCGAAGTGCCGCTGTTCCAGATCGTCAAGGATCCGAAACTGGCGCGCAAGCAAGGCGCCTTCGCCGTCATCGCGGCGGGCGGGCGCATCCTCAAACGCGGCCAGGAGCTTGGCCGCGTGCTCGGCGTCTTCGACAGCAAGCTGAAGCTGGTATAGGGGTGAATTGCGAACTGAAGAATTGAGGAACGAAGGAAAAGGGGCGCTTACGTCAGGCGCCGCGTGTCCTGTTCCTCAATTCTTCAGTTCCCCCTTCCGGAACTTCCGCTCCGGCAGCGAATCCGGATCAGGTGGCAGCGATGCCCCGCCGTTGAGCGACAGCTGCATGAATACCGTGTCCAACCAGCGCCCGTGCTTGTAGCCGGAGCCTTCGAGGCGGCCGGAATGACGGAAGCCGAGCTTCTCGTGCAACCTGACCGAGGCGCTGTCGGCGCGGCCATCGCCGATCACCGCGACGATCTGGCGAAAGCCCGCCGCCTCGACCGCCGCGACCAGGCTTTGCATCAGCTTCAGGCCGACACCCTGGCCCTTGGCGTCAGGCGCGACATAGACCGAATCCTCGACGATGAAGCGATAGGCCGGGCGCGGCCGGAAGGCGCCGGCATAGGCATAGCCAAGCACGGCACCTGCCTTTTCCGCCACCAGATAGGGAAAGCCGCCGGCCGCGAGTGCGGCGAATCGCGTCCCCATCTCGGTGCGGCTGGGCGGCTCCAGTTCATAGCTCGCCGTGCCGTTGGCGACCGCGTCGGCGTAGATTTCGGTTATGGCGTCGAGGTCGGCCGGGGTCGTCGGCCTGATCGCGATGTTGCTCATTCTTTATGCAAGCCTCTTTTGTGCTTTCGATAACAGCAGAGGCCCGCTTAAAAGAAAAGGGCGGCCGTTGGGCCGCCCTTCCAGGAGTCGATGGTCCAATACCGCTTAGCGGCGGTCGCCCATGAACTGGAGCAGGAACATGAAGAGGTTGATGAAATCGAGGTAGAGCGACAGCGCGCCCATGATGGCCTTGCGGCCCGCGACATCGGAAGCGTCGCCCTCGAAATACATCTCCTTGATCTTCTGCGTGTCGTAGGCGGTGAGGCCGGCGAAGACCAGTACGCCGATCGCCGAGACGGCGAAGGTCAGTGCCGACGACTGCAGGAAGATGTTGATCACCGAGGCGATGATGATGCCGAACACGCCCATGATCAGGAACGAGCCCATCGCCGACAGGTCGCGCTTGGTGGTGTAGCCGAACAGCGACAGCGCGCCGAAGGCCGCGGCGGTGGCGAAGAAGGTCTGCGAGATGCTTGCCGTGGTGTAGACCAGGAAGATCGACGACAGCGACAGGCCGACCAGACCGGCATAGACCCAGAAGGTGGTCTGCGCGGCGGCGACGCTCATCGACTGGATCCTGAACGACAGGAAGAACACGGCGGCCAGCGGCGCCAGCATGACAACCCAGCGCAGCGGCGAACCGAAGATCGCGTAGCCGAACGAGGTCAGCATCTCGCCGCTCGGCAGCGTCGCGACGGCCGAAGCCGGATCGGTGGTGGTGGCCAGCATGATCGTGCCGACGGCGGCAAGGCCGGTGATGAGCAGGCCAAGCCCCATCAGATTGTAGACCTTAATCATGTAGGCGCGCAGACCCTGGTCGATTTCGGCGCGGACGCCGGGCACCGCCGACGTCTGATAGTTGCGAATGGGATCAGCCATTGGAAATCCTCGTTGCTTCTGCCCCGTCCGGTGTCGGGCCTCTTGCGGACCCAGGCGCCGCTGGGGGGCTCCAGCATGCCTGCGCGGAATATGATGGTTATTCGCGTCAAGAACAAGACCGTAACCGGGTGTAACGGTTCGTGACAGGCCAAAATGCCGCTTCGCCGGCCGTTTCGGACGGCATTCTTACCAAGATTTAACCCGGGCAGGCGGCGCCCGCCGGCGAATCAGAGGTTTCGCAGCACGGGTGCCGCCTTGTGGCCGAGCACCCGCCAGGTGCCGGCAAGGCCGATGCCGACCGTGATCACCAGCGAAAAGGCAATCGTCGCCACCGCCACCTCGGGCATGAAATGCGATGGCAGCGTCATGATGCGTGCGACCACGAACCAGGCGGCGGCGCTGCCGGCGGCGAGCGCGAAGATGGCTGTGGCCAGTCCGATCAGCATGTATTCCAGAGAGAATGCCGTGATCAGCGTTCGCCGGGTGGCGCCCAACGTCTTCAGCACCACAGCGTCGTGGATGCGCGCCCGGTTGCCGGCGGCAAGCGCGCCGGCAAGCACCAGAGCCGAGGCGATCAGCGCCACGCCGGCCGCGGCCCGGATCGCCGTGCCGAGCTGGCCGACCAGCCGGTTGACGATGTCGAGTGCATCCTTGACCCGCACCGTCGTCACGGCGGGGAAGGCGCGGGTGACGGCGTTGAGGACGCGCGCGTCGTCGGCCGCCGAGGCGTTCTTTTCGGTGAGCGTGGCTATCCAGCCATGCGGGGCGCCGGCGAATGTGTTGGGCGAGAACACCATGACGAAATTGATGCCCATCGTCTCCCACTCGACCTGGCGGAAATTAGCGATGCGGGCGGTGACATTGCGGCCGAGCACATTGACGGTGATGGTGTCGCCGAGCTTCAGCCCGATTTCCTTGCCTTCGTTGTCGGAAAACGAAACCAGCGGCTCGCCGGCATAGTTGTCGGGCCACCATTTGCCCTCTGTCAGCGTCGCGTTTTCCGGTTGCCTGGTGTCATAGGTCAGGCCGCGATCTCCCTTCAGCACCCAGGCGCCCTCGGCAGGCACCTTGACCTTGTCGACATCGACGCCGTTGAGAGCCATGACCCGGCCGCGCAGCATCGGCACCTTGGTCAGCGTTCCCCGCGGCACCTCCTTCGCCATCAGCGAGGAGAACGCATCGACTTCGCTGCCCTGGATGTCGACGAAGAAGAAGTTCGGCGCCCGCTCCGGCAGGCTGCCGGAGATCTGGCGCCTGAGATTCCCGTCAATCAGCGCCAGTGTCACCAAGAGCGTCAGCCCAAGCCCCAGCGACAGCACCACCGAGGGCGTCAGCGCCCCCGGCCGGTGGATGTTGCCGATGGCGAGCCTGAGCGCGACAAAGCGCACGCGCGGGCTTTTCCGGGCTGCCCATTGCACCAGTCCGCCGACGAGACGCAGCACCAGGAAAGCAAAAACGGTGGCGCCGACGAAGATCGAGGCGATGCGCTGGTCGCCCGAAAACAGGATCGCCAGCGCTGCCAGGAAAAGCGCGATGCCGAGCGCGCAAACGACATAGACGGGGCGCGGCAGGCCCCGGCCTTCCAGTCCCATCTCCCGGAACAGCGCGGTTGCCGGCACGTCACGGGCGCGACCGAGCGGCAACAGCGCGAAGGCCAGCGTCACCAGCAGGCCGAACAGGGCCGCCATGGCGAGCGCGCCGGGATAGAAGCCGCCCTGCGCCGGCACCGGAATGACCGACTGAAGCGCGGCACTCGCCGCGAACGGCATCAGCGCCCCGAGCACCAGGCCGAGCACGATGCCAAGTGCCGCGATGATCAGGATCTGCACGAGGTAGACGGCAAAGACGAAGCCGCCGGACGCCCCCAGGCTCTTGAAGGTGGCGATGACGCCGCGCTTGCCGTCGAGATAGGCGCGCACCGCATTGGCGACGCCGACGCCACCGACCACCAGCGCGGTGAGCCCGACCAGCGTCAGGAACTGCGAGAAGCGTTCGATATTGGAGGATAACGCCGGTGCGGCGTTGCTGCGCGTGCGGATCGACCAGCCGGCCTGCGGAAAATCCTTGGCCGCCTGGTCCTGGATGGCCTTGAGCCGCGCCTCGTCGGCACCGGCGGGCAGCCGGACCTTGTAGGCGTTCTCGACCAGGCTGCCAGGTTGGATCAGCCCGGTGGCGGCCAGGCCCTCGGTCGAGATCATCAGCCTTGGCGCGAAGCCGAACCCGTCGGAGACCGCGTCGGGCTCGGCCACCAGCCTGGCGCGCAGTTCGAACGTGGCGGTGCCGAGCTTCAGCCGGTCGCCGATCTTGAGATGCAGCCGTTCGAACAAGAGATCGGGTGCCGCGGCGCCGAAAACGCCGAACTGCCTGCCGAACAGTTCCTGCTTCGTCAGCACCGGTTCGGTTTCCAGCGCGCCATAGAGCGGATAGGCCTCGTCGACAGCCTTGGCCTCGACCAGCGCCTGGTCGGATCCGTCAGCCAGGCGCGCCATCGAGCGCATGCCGGCGGTATGCGAAACCACGCCCAGCCCGTCGAGAAAGCCAAGTTCTGCCCGGCTGGCGTCGCGCTGGTTGATCTGGAAGCGAAGATCGCCGCCGAGCAGCGTCTGGCCCTGATCGGCGACACCGGCGGTGATGGAGCGGGCCACCGAATTGACCCCGCCGATAGCCGCCACGCCGAGCGCGATGCAGGCGAGGAAGATGAGGAAGCCGGACAGGCCGCCGCGCATCTCGCGCAGCGAGAAGCGGATGGCAAGTTTCAAGGTCCGCGCCAGCGGCATCAGGCGGTGATCCTGACCGGCGGCGGCGCCTCGATCCGGCCGGAGCGCATCGAAACCTGGCGCGAGCAGCGCGCCGCGAGCGCCGGATCATGGGTCACCAGCACCAGCGTCATGCCGCGTTCGGCGGCCTTGGCGAACAGCAGATCGGCGACCTGCCGCCCCGTCGCCTGATCGAGGTTGCCGGTCGGCTCGTCGGCGATCAGGATGCGCGGCGATGGTGCCAGCGCCCGGGCGATCGCCACGCGCTGCTGCTCGCCGCCGGAGAGCTCGCCGGGATAATGGGTGACGCGGTCGCTGAGGCCGACGGCCGCCAGTTCCCGCTCCGCCACCGAGAAGGGATCGGCGTGGCCGGCCAGTTCCAGCGGCACGGCGACATTTTCGAGCGCCGTCATATTGGGGATGAGGTGGAAGGACTGGAACACGATGCCAATGTTTCGGCCGCGAAACGAAGCGATCTGGTCCTCGCTTTTACCGTTGAGCAGCTCGCCGGCAATGCGCACCGTACCGGAATCGACCCGCTCCAGCCCTGCCAGCACCATCAGCAATGTCGACTTGCCGGACCCCGACGGACCGACGATACCCGTCGCCTCGCCGCGCGCGACGTCGAGGCTGACGCCCTTCAATACATGAACCGACGAAGCGCCTTCGCCGAGTGTCAGGGATACGTCTTTCAGCGCGATGACGGCTTCTGTCAAAATGAAAGCGTCCTATATGGAAAGGGAGGCTCTGCCTGTCGGAAGCCATCGCCGGAAGAATTCTCTGTCATATGGGGCCTGCCGCATGTCTTTCAAACGCCGCTTTGCCGCAGGTCTGGTCGTTTTCCTCGCCATCTGCGGCGGCATTTCGTCGGCGCGCGCCGCGCCTTTCAAGATCGTCGGCTTCGGTGACAGCCTGATGGCGGGGTACGGCCTTGGCCCGGGCGAGGGCTTTACCGACAAATTGCAGGCAGCACTTCGCGCCAAGGGCCATGACGTCATCGTTGCCAATGCCGGCGTCTCCGGCGACACCTCCAGCGGCGGCCTGGCGCGGCTCGACTGGTCGGTGCCTGAGGGCACGCAGCTGGTGATCCTCGAACTCGGCGCCAACGACATGCTGCGCGGCGTCGCGCCCGACATTACGAAACGGAACCTGGACGAGATGCTAGGCAGGCTCAAAGAGCGCAAGATTGCCGTGCTGCTGGCCGGCATGCGGGCGGCGCCCAATCTCGGGGCCGACTACCAGAGCGCCTTCGACGCCATCTTTGCCGACCTGGCCGGCAAATACGATGTTCCGCTCTACCCGTTCTTCCTCGACGGCGTCGCCGGCCAGCCCGGCCTGCAGCTCGAGGACGGCCTGCATCCGAGTGCTCGCGGCGTCGACCTGATGGTCGAACGCATCCTGCCTACCGTCGAGAAGGCCATGGCGGCGGCGCCAGGCGGATCGTGACGTCGGATGGAACCGGTTCCGCCGCGGAAGCTTTAGATTGCATGTAGATTGCATCCGCGACCAACAAACCACTTGCTCCATTTGATTATCGATGATTCGCTAGGGATGACAGTTTCGATTCGAGGAAGGGAGGCTCTTCATGCCGCGTCTTTTCACCGCCCTCGAAATTCCGCGTGATGCCGCCCTTTCGCTGTCCCTGCTCCGGGGCGGCCTGCCCGGGGCCCGCTGGATCGACGTCGAAAACTACCATCTGACGTTACGCTTCATCGGCGACGTCCAGGGCCATGTCGCCGACGAGATCGCCAACGCTCTCGACCGGGTGCATCGCCCTTCCTTCTCGCTGACCTTGTCCGGTGTCGGGGCTTTCGGCCAGAAGAAGCCGCATGCGGTGTGGGCCGGCGCTTCGTCCTCGCCCGATCTGGCGGCTCTTCAGGCCGAAATCGAGCGCATCTGCCAGCGGCTCGGCATTCCCGCCGATCCGCGCAGGTTCATGCCGCATGTGACGCTGGCGCGGCTGCGCAATTCGAGCCCGCTCGACGTCGCCCAATATCTGTCGGCGCGCGGCAATTTCTCGACGCTGCCGTTCCGCATCGGCCGTTTCGTGCTGATGTCGTCGCGCGATTCGGTGGGTGGCGGCCCCTATATCGTCGAGGAGGCATGGCCGCTGTCCGGCGTCGATACGCGTGCCGCCAGCCGTGTCGCCAGCACCTCCGACGCCTCGCGGATCATGCGATAGACCTCGGCAAACGCTTGCTGGTCCTCATAGTAGGGGTCCGGTACATCGCGCGGCCTTCCCTCGGCGAATTCCAGGAACAGGTGGATACGGTCGCGCACCGCCGCCGGCGCCAGCGCCTTCAGGTCGGCGACGTTGGACCGGTCCATGCCGAAGATCAGGTCGAAGCGGTGAAAATCCTCCGGCATGATCTTGCGCGCCCGCTGCCGCGAGATGTCGATGCCGTGGTGAGACGCGATGGCGATCGAGCGCGGGTCGGGAGCGGAGCCGACCTCCCAGCCGCTGGTCGCGGCCGAATCGAGCACGATATCGCCGCCATATCCGCGCTCAGCCAGCACGGCGCCAAGGATGCCTTCGGCCAGCGGCGACCGGCAGATGTTGCCGAGGCAGACGAAAAGAATGGAATTTATGGGCTTCGCGATCATGGATCCGGCGCTATGGTGACGACTTCAGCCCAATAGCACGGGAAGCGGACATGACGAGAGAGAAACTGGGCAGGGAGGCCGCCGAAGCAGCGCTCACAGGGCTTGATGGCTGGGCACTGGCGGACGACGGCGCCTCGATCGGCCGCACCTTCACCTTCGCCAATTTCTCCGAAGCCTTCGCCTTCATGACCAGGGTGGCGCTGACCGCCGAGAAGATGGACCACCATCCCGATTGGTCGAATGTCTACAAGACCGTCAGCGTTACCCTGAACACGCATGACGCCGGCGGCGTGACGGCGCTCGACATCGAATTGGCGAAGAAGATGAACCGTTATTTCGGCGGCTGAACACGGGCTGTCCAACGTCCAGGCCCGGCGCGGACCCGGCAAATCGGCGCCCGCATCTTGCAGCCGGGTTAAGCTTTCACCACATTTTGATCGGCGGACGTGCGCTGAGACGCGCATGAGGCCCGCAAGGAGAGATTGATGGCGCAAGAATCCGGTTTTGATTTCTTCGGCTTTGGCGACAAGCTGGCCGGCGAAGGCGAAGTGCGCGAAAAGTTCTGGCGCACGGCCAGGAAGGCCGCTCGGCAGATTCCGTTCATGGAAGATGTCGTCGCCGCCTATTACTGCGCCATGGACAAGAAGACGCCGCTGCGTGCCAAGGGCATATTGGTGGCCGCGCTCGGCTATTTCGTCCTGCCGGTCGATCTCATCCCCGACTTCATCTTCGGTCTCGGCTTCACCGACGACATCGCCGTGCTGACCGCCGCAATCACCGCCGTCAGCGCCCATATCACGCCCGCGCACCGGCAAGCCGCCAAGGACGCCATCGCCGATAAGAGCTGAAGTCCCGCCGGTCGAATCCCGCCGCGACGGCTCGACCGCTGGACAGGGGCGTTCAGCGGCGGGTTAGAAGTCAAACTCTTGCCGTTTTCGTGGCCTCCAAGTCGCCAAAGAGACACCGAGCCGGCCGCTGACAAGGCGGCGGCGCGGAAATGGCGGCGGTTTCCTGGGGTGAAGGTCCTTTTCTCTTGGGAAATTCACCGTTTGGTAACCCAGATTAAATCAAAATGAAGCGACGGCAGGACGCCACGCGGCCCGCCTCCGCACCATTTGGAATACGGGAAAAACGATGCGCGGATTGATTGCACTAGTTTCTAGCCTGGTCCTGGCGGCCTCGGCGGCGCCGGCGCTGGCGCAGCAGGCGACCAAGATCGGCCAGCACAATGCCTGGGGCACCTACAGCTACCAGGCTTCGGGCGGCAAGGTCTGCTACGTGCTGACCGTGCCGACCGACAAGCAGCCGCCGACGCTCGACCACGGCGACATGTTCTTCTTCGTCAGCCAGCGGCCCGGCCAGCAAGTGTCCTATGAGCCTCAGTTCATCGCCGGCTACAATTTCCAGGAAGGTTCCAAGGCCACCGTCACCATCGACAAGAAGAGCTTCTCGATGTTCACGCGCGGGAAATCGGCCTGGGTCGAGAACGCGGCGGAAGAGCCAGTGCTGATCGCCGCGATGAAGACCGGAACCGACATGAAGGTGTCGGCGAAGTCGGGCCGCGGCAATCCCACGAACTATGTCTTCTCGCTTAAGGGCATTTCGGCGGCGCTGTCCTCGATCGCCAAGTGCAAATAGGCCATCTTCGTTTTTGAACCGAAGGCCGGGCCGTAACGCCCGGCCTTTGCTTTTTCAGCCCAGCCCTGATTCCGGTGCGGCCTCCGCCCGCCGCCGCCGGATCGCCTCGGCGATGAACACCCGCGACAGGGCGTGATAAAGCGGCTCGTGCGAGATCAGCCGCGCCGTGCCGTAGCCCAGCATCGAAGCCAGCATCAGGCCGATGACATTGTCGTGATTGCCGGTCATTTCGAGGATGATGACGAAAGCCGTCATCGGCGCTTGCACGACGCCGGCGAAATAGCCCGCCATGCCGAGCAGGGCCGCGACGCCCGCGCTGCTCCCGAACATCAGGCCGAGCGAGCTGCCGATGCCGGCGCCGACCGCCAGCGAGGGCGCGAAGATGCCGCCGGGAATGCCTGAGATCATCGACAGCAGGCCGGCCGCGAATTTCTCGGCAAAGAAGAACCAGGGCAGCGGCGTGCCTTCGACCGCGCTGCGCGCCTGCGCGTAGCCGGTGCCGAAGGTCAGCCCGCCCGAGGCGATACCGATCACCGCGACCGCCAGTCCGCAGATCGCGGCCACCAGCAGCGCGCGCCACAGCGGCTGCAGCGCGTTCCAGCGTCGGATACGCCGTGTCGCCTTGAGGGCCAGCAACGAGAACAAGGCGCCAAAGCCGCCGCCGATGACGCCGCAGGCGATCACCAGCGGCCAGTCGACGGCAAACGAGATCGTCTCCTTGGACACGCCGAAATAGGTGTAGTTGCCGAGCACGCCGAGCGAGGCGAGGCCGGCCAGGATGACCGCTGTCAGCACCAGTCCGTTGGTGCGCGCCTCATAAGTGCGGCCCATCTCCTCGATGGCGAAGACGATGCCGGCGAGCGGGGTGTTGAACGCCGCCGCGATGCCCGCCGCCGAGCCGGCCAGGATCAGGCCGCGCGCCTGCGCCATGCCGCCCCAACGCGCCGCCTGCAGCATCAGCGACGCGCCGACCTGTACGGTCGGTCCCTCGCGGCCGATCGAAGCGCCGCAGAACAGGCCGACAAGGGTGAGCGCGATCTTGCCCGCCACCAGCCTGAGCGACAGGATATGGCTGCGGTCGTCGTCGTCGCGCAGGTGGCGGGCGGCGATCGCCTGCGGAATGCCGCTGCCTTGCGAGCCCGGGAAGAAGGCGTGCGCCAGCCAGGCGCACAGCACAAAGCCGAGCGGCGTGATGGCCAGCGGCAGATAGAAACGCCAGCCGCCGTCATTGCCGATCACGACATGAAAAAGCGCCTGCGCCTTGTCGGCCAGCACGGCAAAGAGCACGCTGATCAGGCCGATGGAGATCGCACCGGCCCAGAACACCAGACGTGGCTGCCAGACGCGGCGCGAGGCCCACATGGCGCGCGAACGCCGCAGCATGGGGTGTTTTCGCGATTGGCCGGCCATGTCTGCCCTCGGGGGGAAAACCCAGCCCTAACACAGGCATGACGCCGATCAAGTGTGAGTCTGCCGATCGGACGGGATCAAAAAGCCCACCGTCGCGGTTGTGTCCCTTTGAACAAGGAGCCCGCAGTCATGAGCTATGTCAGATTCGCCGCGATGATCCTGGTTTCCACGGTCCTCATGTACGGGCTCATGTACCTGAACACCTATGCGCTGGATCATGTTTTCTTCAGCCAGACCCGGGTGTGGATGGCCATCGTGATGGGCGCCGCCATGGCGATCGTCATGATCGGCTTCATGTGGGGGATGTACGAGAGCGTGGCCGCGAATGTAGGCATCGTCATCGGCGGCATGCTGGTATTCGCTGGCGCCTTGTGGCTGGTCAGAAGCCAGGAAACCGTGAGCGACGTCTCTTACATGAAGGCCATGATCCCGCACCACTCGATCGCGATCATGACCAGCGAACGCGCCCATATCCGCGACCCGGAGGTGCGAAAGCTGGCGGACGGCATCATCGACGCCCAGGTGCGCGAGATCACGCAAATGAAGCGTCTGATCGCGCGGCTCGACGCCAATCCCGTAGCGGCCGGCGCTCCCGACCTGCCGTCCTACCGAGCCCTCGGGGCCGCGCCGCCACCGCCGGAAACCGACCAGAGCACCGGGATCGATACGCTCTCCATCGACAGGTAGACGCGGGGATGGACGCGCGGAATATGGAAGCCGCTCGTCCCGCCGGCCTCCAAGCCGGCGGGAACATCCTTGCGGGATCGTCACATAGCCATTTTTTCACATTCGGCCTGGGCCTTCTTGGTCGAGGTGTCGATCATGTAGGCTTTGCCCTTGGCGTCGGTCATCATCATCATGCAGTGCTTGATGGGCTTGGCCATCTTCATCATGTCGGCGCCCATCTTCGCGTCCGGCGTCATGGTGCCCATATGCCCGTCGGGCATGATCGCCGTCACTTGTCCGCCTTTCATCATGCTCATGGTGCCCATCGCGTCCTCGGCAAACGCCTGCGAGGCGCAAAAAGCGGCGAAGCCGGCAACGACGGCGAGCTTGATCGATTTCATCCTGCATACTCCCATTCTGTAGGGGCACAGTTGCCCCATTCAGGGTTCGAAGGCGCGATGGGGATCGTTACGCCAACACGACTAAGTGATCGCCGCCAACGACATCGCGTCCACCGGCGGCGATCGTCCTTCACGGGGACGGTGGCGATCGGGACACCGACGGCGGACCCCAGTTTGGCGTGCACGGCATGACTTCGCGCTCAACCTGTGCTATGCGCCGCGCTTCATATCGGGCCGATGGATGAAATCGGCCGCAAACCGCTTATATCTGTGCAACCATGACCCTTTCACTCGACCTTACCGCCGAAGGCGCCCGTGACGCCTTGCGCGGCCGTGCCGCGCGGACCGAAAAGCCATCGCTGATCGGCCTCACGCGGACGGAACTCGCCGCCGCTCTTGTCGAATCCGGCATCGTGCCGGAGCGCCAGGCAAAGATGCGCGCCCAGCAGCTCTGGCACTGGATGTATGTGCGCGGCGTTTCCGACTTCGCCGGCATGTTCAACATCTCCAAGGATCTGCGCGCCGAGCTCGACAAGCATTTCACCGTCGCCCGGCCCGAGATCGTCGAGGAGCAGATTTCCGCCGACGGCACGCGAAAGTGGCTGTTCCGCTTTCCGCCCCGCGGCGCCGGCCGGCCGGTCGAGATCGAGACCGTCTATATCCCCGAGGAAGGCCGAGGCACGCTCTGCATCTCCTCGCAGGTCGGCTGCACGCTGACCTGTTCGTTCTGCCACACCGGCACGCAGAAGTTGGTGCGCAACCTGACCGCGGAAGAAATCCTGGCGCAGTTGCTCACCGCGCGCGACCGGCTCGGCGACTTCCCCGACCGCGACACGCCGGATGGCGCCATCGTGCCGGCCGAGGGCCGGAAAGTGTCCAACATCGTCATGATGGGCATGGGCGAGCCGCTCTATAATTTCGAGGCGGTGAAGAAGGCGCTGCTGATCGCCTCCGACGGCGACGGCCTGTCCCTGTCGAAGCGCCGCATCACGCTGTCGACCTCCGGCGTCGTGCCCGAGATTTTCCGCACCGGCGAGGAGATCGGCGTCATGCTGGCGATCTCGCTGCATGCGACCAACGACGATCTGCGCGACCTTCTGGTACCGATCAACAAGAAGTATCCGCTGAAGGAGCTGATCGCCGCCTGCCGCGCCTATCCCGGCCTCTCCAACGCCAAGCGCATCACCTTCGAATATGTGATGCTGAAGGACGTCAACGATTCCATCGAGGACGCCAAGGGGCTGATCAAGCTGCTCAAGGGGATTCCGGCCAAGATAAACCTGATCCCGTTCAACCCGTGGCCGGGCACCAACTACCAGTGCTCGGACTGGGAGACGATCGAGAAGTTCGCCGACTACATCAACAATGCCGGCTATGCCTCGCCGATCCGCACGCCACGCGGCCGCGACATCCTGGCCGCCTGCGGCCAGCTGAAGTCGGAATCGGAACGCATGCGCAAGGTCGACCGGCTGGCGCTGGAAGCCATGATGATCGCGGGGCACGGCGAGGTGTGAGCCGTCTCGCCGCCGGCCTCACACGCTTCGCCATGATCGCAGTCGGCTACCTCGCCGCCGTGCTGACCTCAATCCTGGTGCCGGTACTGCTGATCGTTCTTCTGGCAGGGATCGAGGACGGCAACTGGTCGATCATTTTCACATTCGACTGGCTGGCCTCCTTCCCGCTCGCCGTGTTGACCGTGGCGATCTGCGCGCTGCTGATCGTCGGCCCGGCGATCTTCGTCGCCGAACGGCTGGCGCTGCGAGGATGGTTCTACTTCGCCGTCACGGGCGCGGTCACGTCGATCGCCTTTGGTGTTTTTGTGCCGGGCTCCGCCGGAGGCTTCGTTTTCAATCCGGGCTTCCTGGGTTTTCTGGCCGCCGCCGGCATTGCCGCCGGCTGGGTCTACTGGCTTCTGGCCGGACGCAGCTCCGGTCGTCTCAAGGGCCATGATCCCCGATGAACCGTCTCGTCGCCTACATCGTGCGCTTCGCCATCATCCTGTTCGGTTATGCCGTCGCCTCGCTGGCCGCCAGCGCCTTCCTCAACATCCTGTTCCTGGCCTCGCTCGGCTACGCGCCGGCGCAAGCGCATCCGGCGGCAACGGCATCGCTCTATTTTTCAATTCCCTTCGTCGCCCTGTTCGTCGCCTATTTCGGCTTCATGCCGGCGGCGATCGTCATCCTGATTGCCGAAATCCTCGGCCGGCGCGACTGGTTGTTCTACGCGCTCGCCGGCGCGGTGGTGGCGGGGGTTTTCCTCGGCCTCGTCGACAATGTCCGCGATTCCCCTTTCGCGGTCACCGAAGCCAGCGCCATCATGGCGGTGCTCGGTGGCGGCATGGTCGGCGGGATCTTCTATTGGCTTGCCGCCGGGCGCTGGGCGGGAAGCTGGTGGAAGGTTTCTACTTCGCCTGGGCCGTCAGGATCTTGAGCGCGAACGCCGAGAACACGCCGGCGAAGAGATAGTCGACCACCCGCGTCACACGGGGGCTGGCTTTCATTGCCGCCGAGAATTTTTCCGCCGCCAGCACCATCGGCACCGTCACCGGGATCGACAGCACGATGAACATGGAGCCGAGGAAGAACAGTTTCCCCGGCGCGTTCGGATCGTGCGCGGAGACGAATTGCGGCAGGAAGGTCATGAAGAACAGGATGATCTTCGGGTTGAGCAAATTGACGCCGAGCCCCGCCGCCCAGCTGCGCAACAAGGAAATCCGCGGACCGGTCTTCTTTTCCGGCGAGAAAGCCGAGCCCTTGGCGATCGCCTGCCAGGCGAGGAAGACGAGATAGCCGGCGCCAAAGATCTTCAGCACGAAAAAAGCCATCGGCGAGGCGACGATCAGCGCCGAGACGCCGACCACCACCAGCGTGGTGTGGATCAGCGTGCCGCACAGCGCGCCGGCCATCGAGGCGAAGCCGGTGGCGCGGCCCTGGCTCAGCGTGCGCGACACGAACAGCGTCATGTCGGGGCCTGGCGTGATCGCCAGGATCACGGTGGCGATGGCGAACTGGATCAGCGTGGTGGTGTCGGGAATGAAGGACATGGCGGGCCCCGGGGGAACGCGTCGGCTATACAGGACCCGTCTCGCCGGCGCCAGATGGGGCCAGCGCGTCCTTCCGTGGAGTTGGAGCGGTTCGGCCAGTTTCGCCAGCTTACATTTCGCCAGCTTACAGGCGGCGTTCTTGAGCGCCTGGTAACCGGCGGCATGGCCCCGGGATCGGTCCTCCCGATCAAGCCCGGCGTCGCACTGCCGCGCTGGATCAGCAACCTTGCGCCGCGTGCGCTTGCTCGCTTTGCCGTTCCTGCTAAAAGGCGCTCCGACAATCCGTGACGCCTTGCCTCAGGCGTCCGCTTTCCGACGGAGCAGAAATGTCCAAGATCAAAGACGTCAAGAAGGTCGTGCTCGCCTATTCCGGCGGCCTCGACACATCCATCATTCTGAAATGGCTGCAGACCGAACTCGGGGCCGAAGTCGTCACCTTCACCGCCGATCTCGGCCAGGGCGGCGAACTGGAGCCGGCGCGCCGCAAGGCCGAGATGATGGGGATCAAGGACATCCGCGTCGTCGACGTACGCGAGGAATTCGTCGCCGACTTCGTCTTCCCTATGTTCCGCGCCAACACCGTCTATGAAGGCACCTATCTCTTGGGCACCTCGATCGCGCGGCCGCTGATCTCCAAGCACCTGGTCGAGATCGCCAGGGAAACCGGCGCCGACGCCATCGCGCATGGCGCCACCGGCAAGGGCAACGACCAGGTCCGTTTCGAGCTTTCGGCCTATGCGCTCAACCCCGACATCAAGGTCATTGCGCCGTGGCGCGACTGGTCGTTCAAGTCGCGCACCGACTTGATGAACTTCGCCGAACAGCACCAGATCCCGGTGCCGAAGGACAAGAGGGGCGACGCACCGTTCTCCGTCGACGCAAATCTGCTGCACTCGTCCTCCGAGGGCAAGGTGCTGGAAGACCCATGGAGCGAGCCGCCGGAATTCGTGCATCAGCGCACCGTGTCGCCGATGGACGCGCCGGATGCCGTCACCGAGATCGAGATCGAATTCCTGAAGGGCGACCCGGTCGCGCTCAACGGCAAGAAGCTGTCGCCGGCCACTATGCTGGCGGCGCTCAACGATCTCGGCCGCGACAATGGCATAGGCCGGCTCGACCTGGTCGAGAACCGTTTCGTCGGCATGAAATCGCGAGGCGTGTATGAAACGCCGGGCGGCACCATCCTGATCGTGGCCCATCGCGCCATTGAATCGATCACGCTCGACCGGGGTGCCGCGCACCTCAAGGACGAGTTCATGCCGCGCTACGCGGAGCTCATCTACAACGGCTTCTGGTTCTCGCCCGAGCGCCTGATGCTGCAGGCGATGATCGACAAGAGCCAGGAAGACGTCGAAGGCACGGTGCGGCTGAAGCTCTACAAGGGCAATGTCATGGTTACCGGCCGCAAATCTGGGAAGACGCTCTATTCCGACGCGCTAGTCACCTTCGAGGACGACCGTGGCGCCTATGACCAGAAGGACGCCGCCGGCTTCATCCGCCTCAATGCGCTGAGGCTGCGGACATTGGCCGCGCGCAACCGCAACAGCTAGACGGAATGCGCAGTCTCGGTCGATGCCTGGTGCCGCTGCTCTTTCTGGCGGCGCCGGTCATGGCTGGGGACTTCGCGCCCACCTCCCTGGACCTCGCCGCCCTCATCGAATGCAGGGCCGATCTGCCGGCGTATAATGGTCTTGCCCTCTGGCTGGGCGGTGAGCCAGACGCGGCGCAGACCCTTGGCTGGAAGGAGGTCGCTTCCGGCAATCCCTTCCTGCGGCAGTATCGATTGTCGGCCCCGGTCCATGTCTTCGGGCGCGAGACCGCGACGATCGTCTTTACCGCGACAGGGCCGATGGCCGTGCTTGATGGCATCGCCGCGCCGGACCTCGCCCGCCAGCTCGACGTCCCGGCGACGGTCTCGACGCCGGACAAGTTCCTCGGCGAGAAGGTCATGGCCGAAAGCAGCGAGGACGCCGGCGGCGTGAGCCTTGCCACGCGCATCACGCTCAACGTCTCGACCGTCGAGTCCCACCCCGGCAGGACGCTGGCCGGCTGTTCCTATGCGCTCGACGTGAAATGAAACCCGGCGCGGTGGCCGGGTTTTTCGTTCAATGGCCGTGCGGATCGATCAATCAGCGTCGATCGCGGTGGCGATGCGGGCGATGGCCTGCTGATAGACGCTTGCCGAATTCCAGCCGGCGATCGCGCCCATATTCGACTGCGCGCTGGCGCCAGCCCGCCAGCCGTGACCCTTGAGGAAGTTGGCGGTGGAGGCCAAAGCGATCGCCTTGTCGCGCAGGTTTCCGCTGCCTACCGCATACTTCAAGACATTTCCGGGCAGGAACTGCGTGTGGCCGATCTCGCCATGCATGGCGCCGACCGACGAGGCGGTCAACGCTCCGCGATCAACCAGCTTCAGGGCCGCGATGGCATGCGGGTGAAAATAGTCGGGCCGGCGGCAATCATAGGCAAGCGTCACAATGGCGGAGACTGTGTTCTGGTTGCCCATGGAAGCACCGAAGCCGGTTTCCATGCCCCAGATGGCGAGCAGCACGCCCGGCGACACGCCGTAGTTGGCTTCAATCTGGTTGAACAGCGCTGCGTTCGACTTCTTCAGCGAACGGCCCTTGGAGATGATCGCCGACCCGCCGCGGCGTTTCATGAAATCGTCCACCGAGCCGCTGAAAGCCTTGTGGATGGCGCGGTCGGCGGAGATCGTCCTTGTTGCGTAGGTCGCGCCGGCCAGAGCGGCCAGACCCCTCGACCCGACACCTTCGGACTTGGCCTCGGCGGCGAAGTCCTGTTTCCAGGCGTCGAAGCCGGCGCCGGTCTTGCCGCAGCTGGCCGCCGCTTGCGCGCCGGTTGCCAGCCCGAGCACTGCCACCACCGCCGCCGCTAAAATCCTACCCTTGGCACGAAATGCCATGTTGTTCTCCTGGTTGCCTGATTCACGTCCCGTTTGCGAATTTGCCAGCGAAACGCGCATTTGTCACCGTCTGTGGCGCGATGCTGGCGAATGCCGGGGAATTTGCCTACGATCAAGTGATTATTATGGCGAGTGTCAGGCATGAAAGACGCTGATGCCGCCCATGGACCGGGGCAGGCGCGCCTGGACCGGCGAAGCAAAATAGTCGCGCTGGACCGCGGAACACCGGCCGGTGGTTCGCGTTTGGGCACGGGCCGCCATGCATCCCTTTCAGATGAATCATACATCCCTTCTGACGAATTGAGACCGAGATGAAACTTTTCGACTGCCCGCATTGCGGCCACCGTCTCTATTTCGAGAATGCCCAGTGCCTGAACTGCAGCAGTCTCGTGCTCTATGATCCCGAGGGCGCGCGCTTTGTCTTGTCCGGCGTCGACGGCGCGATCCAGTGCACCAATGCCGACGAATGCGCCTGCAACTGGATGGCCGAGCCGGGACAGGTCTTCTGCCGTGCCTGCGTGCTGAACCAGCTGATCCCCGATCTCTCGGTCGACGGCAATCGCCGCCGCTGGATTCGCGTCGAGGCGGCGAAGAAGCGCGCCATCTATTCGCTGCTCGCCTTCGGCCTGCCGGTGGCGCCCAAGCAGAGCCCGACGGACGAGATCGGGCTGGCCTTCGACTTCCTCGCCGATCCGATCGGCGGCGGCCCGGGCGGCGAACGGATTCTCACTGGTCACGACAACGGCCTGATCACGCTGAACGTCGCCGAAGCCGATTCAGCCGAGCGCGAAAAACGTCGCGTCCAGATGGGTGAGAATTACCGCACGCTGCTCGGCCATTTCCGCCACGAGCTCGGCCACTATTACTGGGACCGCCTGATCCGCGACGATCCGCAAAGGCTGGAAGCGTTCCGCGCCTTGTTCGGCGACGAGCGTGCCGACTACGAACAGGCGCTGAAGGCCTATTACGCCAATGGCGCGGCGCCCGATTGGCAGCAAGACCACATCTCGGCCTACGCCACCTCGCATCCGTGGGAGGACTGGGCCGAGACCTGGGCCCACCACCTGCACATTACCGACACGCTGGAGATGGTCCATGCGCTGAACTTCCCGCTCGGCCGGCTGGAGACGGTGGAGACGAACGAACTGCCGCGGGGCGATACCGGGGGCGAGCCGCAGGCAGCACCCTCGGAGCCCGCCAACACACCCGAGCCCTTCGACAAGATCCTTGCCCGCTGGCTGGTGCTGTCGGAAGCCTCCAATTCGATCAACCGCTGCATGGGCCTACCCGACCTCTACCCCTTCGTCATTTCGGACGCGACCGCGCGGAAACTGGCGTTCGTACACGATCTTCTGACCGGCTTGCCGATGGAGGCCGGAACAAATCGTGAGTTGGCTCGCGCATTTTAGCCGGAACGCATGCGCTGCTGTCCCGTTGTCACCGCCGAGGGACTGTGAAACGGAGAGAACCCATGAAATCCTTATTGTTTCCCGCAATAGCCGGGATGCTGACCGCAATGTCGGGCGCGGCATTGGCCGATACCGCTGTCTCGGCAGTCACCGATCTCAACGTGCGTGCCGGTCCCGGCCCGCAATATCCTGTCATTGGCGTTCTCGCCGCAGGCCAGTCGGCGACGCTCAACGGCTGCATCGAAAACAGCAAATGGTGCACCATCGCCGAAGCTGGCGGCCAGGGCTGGGTCTATTCCGACTACGTCACCGCCGATTTCGGCGGCAGCCGCGTGGTGCTGACGCAGCGCCGCTCCGCCGTTGCCGTGGTCTCGCCGCCGGACGACATCGGCAACTATTCGACCGACTATACCGGTGCGATCATTTCCAGCGATCCGGTGGTTGGCGACTTTCCAGCGCCGCCGGCCGCGGTACGGACCTATGTCGACACCCATCGCCTCGACCCCGTCTATCTCGACGGCGAGGTGGTCACCGGCGCGACCCTGCCCGATACGGTCGAGCTGCGCGAAATTCCTGACTACAACTACCGCTATGTCTATGTGAACGGCCAGCGGGCGCTGATCGATCCGCAGACACGGCGCATCATGTACGTCGTGCGTTGACGCGATGCCGGCGGTCGCCGAAGCGGCCGCCGGCGAAACCTGGATTGGCGACCGCGGCAGGCCGGCCCGCGCCTGCGTTCCGTGGCAATCGGAGTGCGCGTATTCCTGCTGATATCGATTCCGGTTCCCGAAGCCATCAGCTGGATCAAGCAGCGATGGATTGGGATCGAGGACAAGCGTGACGATCGACGACACTGCTTTCGAGCGCTATCGCAACACGCCGAACGCCAGGACGACCTTGCCGCGCCTGTTGCTGGGAACGCTGATCGCCGTCCTGTTCTGGGCCGCCACCACCGCGGCCGTGCTGTTCGGTGGCACCCATGTCTACTTCGCCTGGCAGGGGGCGGCGGCTTCGCCATACGGCATGGAAGGTTTTCTCGCCTCGCCCGCCGGCATCCTGTGCGCGCTCGCCTCTTTCGCCGGGATCTGGATCGGCCTGTGGATCGCCATGCGCTGGGTGCATGGCGAGCCGCTGTCGGCGCTGCTTGGCGCCGGCCGCCGCGTAGCGCGACCGGACTTCCTCAAGGGGCTGATCGCGGTGCTGATCACCTCGGCCTTGTCCGAAATCCTGTTCTATCTGCTGCAGCCCGGCATTGCGCGCGGCACGATCAGCCTGGCGTCATGGCTGCTGTTCGCGATCCCAATCGCTGCGCTCACCTTGCTGCAGACTTCGTCGGAGGAGGTGCTGTTTCGCGGCTACCTGCTGCGTGGCCTGGCCAATCGGTTCAGAAGCCCGTTCGCCTGGGCGCTGCTGCCCGGCCTGCTGTTCACCTCGCTGCACTGGGGCGGCGGTTCGTCGGCCGCCATCAACGCCAGCGTGCTGGTGTCGATCGCTGCCTTCGCGCTGCTGCTGACGCTCGTGGTCTACGCCACCGGCAATCTCGGCGCGGCCCTTGGCGCTCATCTTGGCAACAACCTCACCGGCTTCCTGCTGATCTCGCATCAGGAGAGCTACAATTCCTTCGCCTTGTTCACCGCAAAGCCGCTCGAAGGGCCGGGCTGGATGATATCGGATGCCATCCTCATTGCGCTCATCGGTATTGCCTGCAGCCTGCTGACGATTGTCTTGCTGCTGCATCCGCGCTCGCCGCTGAAGGTCACGGCCGAGGTTCCAAACGCCGTGGGTGCTGCTTGATCGCTGCCCGGAAAACATCGCAACACCGGCCTTGCCTTGACTCTCGCGCCAAATTCCTGTCTACAGCCCACCAATTCCGCGACGAGTATCCCTCCGAGCAAGCCGACCAGGATGCCGAAACCTCTTTGAGGCCGAGTGCTGTAAACAGATCCTGGAGGCCAACACCCGGCAGCGCTGTGCGCCCCCGGGTGCTTTTTGGTTTTGGGCTTTTGCTTGGACTGGCTTTTGCTTGGAGACTGGGCGCGAACGCATTACCTCTCGGGCACCATCCGGGTGCCAGGGAAAAGGAAAACGAATGTTTGAATCGCTGCAGGAGCGTCTTGGCTCCATCCTGAACGGCCTGACCGGCCGCGGCGCGCTGTCGGAGGCGGATGTCTCGGCAGCGCTGCGCGAGGTGCGCCGTGCGCTGCTTGAGGCCGACGTGGCGTTGGAAGTGGTGCGATCCTTCACCGACAAGGTGCGCGAGAAGGCCGTCGGCGCCGCGGTGCTGAAGTCGATCAAGCCGGGACAGATGGTCGTCAAGATCGTCCATGACGAGCTGGTCGACATGCTCGGCGCCGAGGGTGTCGCCATCGACCTCAACGCGCCGGCCCCGGTCGTCATCATGATGGTCGGCCTGCAGGGCTCCGGCAAGACCACCACGTCGGCCAAGATCGCCAAGCGGCTGACCGAGCGGCAGAACAAGAAGGTCCTGATGGCCTCGCTCGACACGCGGCGTCCGGCCGCGCAGGAGCAGCTGCGCCAGCTCGGCGAGCAGGTCAAGGTGGCGACGCTGCCTGTTATCGCAGGCCAGAACCCGGTCGATATCGCCAAGCGCGCCGTGCAGGCCGCCAAGCTCGGCGGCCATGACGTCGTCATCCTCGACACCGCCGGCCGCACCCATATCGACGAGCCGCTGATGGTCGAGATGGCCGACATCAAGAAGGTGTCGAGCCCGCACGAGATCCTGCTGGTCGCCGATTCGCTGACCGGTCAGGACGCCGTCAACCTGGCGAAAAGCTTCGACGAGCGCGTCGGTATCACCGGCCTGGTGCTGACCCGCATGGACGGCGACGGCCGTGGCGGTGCCGCGCTGTCGATGCGCGCCGTCACCGGCAAGCCGATCAAGCTGATCGGCACCGGCGAAAAGATGGACGGGCTGGAGGAATTCCACCCCAAGCGCATCGCCGACCGCATCCTGGGCATGGGCGACATCGTCAGCCTGGTCGAAAAAGCCGCCGAGAACATCGATGCCGAGCAGGCGGCGGCGATGGCCAAGAAGATGCAGTCGGGCAAGTTCGACCTGAACGACCTCGCCCAGCAGCTTCAGCAGATGTCGAAGATGGGCGGCATGGGCGGCATCATGGGCATGATGCCCGGCATGGGCAAGATGAAGGACCAGATGGCCGCCGCCGGCCTCGACGACAAGATGTTCGGTCGCCAGCTCGCGATCATCTCCTCGATGACGAAGGCCGAGCGCGCCAATCCCGACATTCTCAAGCACTCGCGCAAGAAGCGCATCGCCGCCGGCTCCGGCACCGATGCCGCCGAGATCAACAAGCTCCTGAAGATGCATCGCGGCATGGCCGACATGATGAAGGCGATGGGCGGCAAGGGCAAAGGCGGTGGCCTGATGCGTGGCATGATGGGTGGCCTTGCCTCCAAGATGGGCCTTGGTGGTTTGGGGGGCGGCATGATGCCCGGCGGCATGGGCGGCATGCCCGATCTGTCGAAGATGGACCCCAAGCAGCTCGAAGCCTTGCAGAAGCAGGCGCAGGCCGCCGGCCTCGGCGGCATGAAGGGGTTGCCGGGCGGTCTTCCCGGCGGCGGCTTGCCAGGCCTGCCCGGCGGCATGAAGCTTCCCGGCCTTGGCGGCGGTGGCGGCCTGCCCGGTCTCGGCAAGAAAAAGTGAGGACGCTATGAACGAAGAAAAGGACATGGCCGACGCCCGCACCATCCTGGCCGGCTACCGCGCCTCGATCGACAACATCGACGCGGCCCTCATTCACATGCTGGCCGAGCGCTTCCGCTGCACCAAGGCGGTTGGCGTGCTCAAGGCCGAGCATGGCCTGCCGCCGGCCGACCCGGCGCGCGAGCAGCAGCAGATCGCCCGCCTGCGCCAGCTGGCGCATGACGCGCATCTCGACCCGGATTTCGCGGAGAAATTCCTCAACTTCGTCGTCCGCGAAGTGATCCGGCACCACGAACAGATCGCCGCTGCCAACGGCGTGACGAAAACGGGTTGAAGAAACCCTGACTTATCAACGAAATCAGAGCTTTTAGGAGAAAAGAAATGGCACTGAAGATCAGACTGGCCCGTGCGGGCTCGAAGAAGCGTCCTTACTACCACGTCGTCGTTGCCGACGCCCGTTCGCCTCGCGACGGCCGGTTCATCGAGTCGCTCGGCTCGTGGAACCCGCTGCTGCCGAAGGACGGCGAGCGCATCAAGGTCGACGCCGACCGCGTCAAGCATTGGCTGTCGCACGGCGCCCAGCCGACCGACCGCGTGCTGCGCTTCCTCGATGAGGCCGGCCTTGCCAAGCGCGAAGCCCGCTCCAACCCGAAGAAGGCCGAGCCCGGCAAGAAGGCGCAGGAACGCGCCGCCCTGCTGAAGAAGGCCCAGGAAGACGCCGCCGCCGCCGTCGCCTCGGCCGCTGCCGCACCGGCCGAAGCGGAAGCCGCTACCGCCGAGTAATCGCGTCCTATTCCTTGCGGGAACAAAACGGCGGGCCTGTGCCCGCCGTTTTGTTGTTTGCATTTGTCACTCACCTGCCCTTTGCTGTTTCATTGGAAAGCTTCTGATTTCCGGCTGAGGATCGGATGGACGAACGGGCAGTCGCGGAGGAAATCCTGTCCGGCTTCGTCGCCGGAACCCTGTTGCGATGCCCCGAGGCCACGACAGGTGTCGTGGTGCTGAGCGGATCGAGCGGCCGCGTCGACGTCGGGCGCGCCAGGCTGTTTGCCGATGTGGGCGTCTCTGCCCTTGCCCTCCGGTGGTTTGGCGGCCAAGACCAGATCCCAGGCATATGCGAAATCCCCCTGGAGATTTTTTTCGCCGCGACCGACCGTCTTGTCGGTTTGGGATGCCGGCGCATCGTTTATGTCGGCACGTCCAAAGGTGCCGAGGCGGCCTTGCTCGTGGCGACGCATGACCCGCGCATCGACGCCGTTGTCGCGATCAGCCCGACATCGGTGGTCTGGGGAAACATCGGGCCGGGCCGCGACGGCGTCAGCTGGCCCGAGCGGTCGTCGTGGACACTCAAGGGGCGCCCTCTCCCCTTTGTTCCGGCCGACCCCAACTGGAAGGCACGCTACGTCGATGGCCTCGTGTCCTACCGAGGGCTTTTCGAACACTGCCTGACCGCTTTCAAGAAGGAGGCCGGCAAGGCCGCCATTCCCGTCGAGGAAATTTCGGCGACGGTCATGCTGGTCGCGGGCGGCGACGACGCGCTGTGGCCGTCCCTGGAATTTGCCGCGTCGATTGTCCAGCGTAGGCAAGACGCCGGAAAGGCCACGCGCCTGGTTTCGGCCCCCGGCGCCGGCCACCGCATCGTCCTGCCTGGCGAAACCACCCCGCGCTCAAGCTCGCATGCGCATGGCGGCAATGACCGCGCCGATGCGGATCTGGGACGGGACGCCTGGCGATGCATTCGGGAGCTGTTGTAGCGCGGCTCGCGGCGGCGGCTGTCTCAAGCGAGTCGCGGCCAATTCATCGATCGAAAACGGCGGGTCAAAAGCCCGCCGTTTTGCTCTTCATGTTTGGACTACGGCCGATCAATAACCGCTTGGGCAGCGATCGACATAGACCCGACCATGGCGATCGCGGTACCGGCATTGGCCGCTTTCGCTGGCATGGCCGATCAGCGCGCCGGCCACGGCGCCGACCGCACCGCCGACAACAGCGCCCTGCACCGGATCTCCGGCCACGGCCGCGCCAACCGCAGCACCGCCCAGGCCGCCCACGGCAGCCCCTTTTTCCGTTTGCGAACATGCACCCAGTGCCGTCGTCAGCACCAGAATGGTCAGTATTTTCTTCATTTGTCGTTCCTCTCACACGCGGATCGCCGTCTCGCCGCCAAGTGCTTAACTCTCAGACGGCTAATTTGATCCCGAGGAGAACGAAGATCGCGACGCCGCTCGCCCAAACAGACCGCATCGGCGGTATCGCCACCCGATGGCGTGCAGGCGAAGTGGACGCTGTTCTTGGCTCGGAACAGCTATCGGCTGAACGGGATCAGCGCACGAACCCTGGGGTCGCGCAGATAGAGGCCGCCCCACAGGATGATGCCGAGATAGACGCCGAACAGCGTGTGCGAGAACAGCGGATTGCCGATGCGCGCATTGGTGGCGATGGCGCCGCCCATATAGGCGGTGAGCAGGAGGGCGCCGAGCACGGAGGTGCGCGGCAGCGCGTAGAGCGCGGTCGAGACCAGGCCGATGACGCCCAGCATGCGCGCGACGTTGGGATCGGCTGGCCACCCAAGCGGCACCATCGTCTGGGTGACCACGTCGAGCGGCGGCAGCTTGATGGCGCCGTCGAAGATCATGAACAGGACGATGAGGCCGCTGAGCGCGCGGCCGGTCCACAGGGCGCCAGCCGAGAGGGGCGCGGTTTGAGAAATGCTCATTGGGTGTCCTCCTGATGGTCAGCCCCTTTTTCGGTGGGGTCGACCCAAGGACGTTCCATGAGGCGTCGATCCGACAAATGTTCGGATTTTTGACGGTGCGGCGTTACGAAAGATAGAACTTTTCGGCCGACAGCATCTTTGGTGGCGTCTCGCCCAAGGCCTCGAACACCGAGATTTCGCAGACCCGGCACAGGCCGTCGAGCGCGAGGTCGTTGGCTTCGGTGCCAAACGGATCCTCAAGCTCTTCCGAAAGCGCGTCGAGGCCGAAGAAGGTGTAGGCGATCAGCGCCGTGAACAATGGTGTCGCCCAGCCGGTGGTCGAGATCAGGCCGATCGGCAACAGCAGGCACACGATGTAGGCCGTGCGGTGCACCAGCAGCGTGTAGGCGAAGGGCAAGGGCGTGCCGGCGATCCGTTCGCAGCCGGCCTGGATGGCGGTGATTGACGCCAGCCTCTCGTCCAGGATGCGGAAGCCGATCGTGTCGAGGTCGCCTGCCCGCCGCTGCGCATTGGCACGGCGGCCCATGCGCCTGACCATCTCGTCCGCCGGATTGGCGAAACTTGCGGCCGTCTCGGCTTCCGCCTCGATGAAGGCACGGACGTCCTTGACACTGTCGATCTTGCGCAACTGGCCGCGCAGAAAATGACAGAAGGCCAGCGCTTCCATCAGCAGGGCGCGCTGCTCGGCCCGATCGGGAATGAGGCTTGTCGTGGCGCGGGCCAGATTGCGGATTTCGAAGACCAGCGCGCCCCACAGTTTGCGCGCCTCCCACCAGCGATCATAGGCGGCGTTGTTGCGAAACGACAGATAGATCGACAAGGTCACGCCCACCAGTCCGAAAGGCGTGATGTTGAAGACGCCGAGATCGAGCTGGAACCGGCGCGCCACGACGAGGATGACCGCCGAATAGATCGCGAAGCCGAAAATCTGCGGCAGGATGCGTGGCACCACCGAACCGCCCATGATGAAGAACAGCTGCAGGAAGGTGGGGCGCGGACGAACGATCATTCGGGAGCCTTTCACGGGCGAGCGTCGGCCCTCAGCTCCTGTATTGTGCGATGCGGCGGCCATGCAAGCCCGGCCGCCAGCGACATTGCCATGTCGTCCGTGTGTCGACTACCGGTGTGTGCTGTTTGCGGATATTGAGAAGCTGCTGCCGTCCCGATGCAGGCGAGAAAAAATGACGGGCGAGACCGATCTGAGCACTCTGTTGGCGTCGATGACGCCGGAACTGCGCGATGGCATCTATGTCTTCGCCACGCTGCCGCCTGGCGTTCCACAGCCCGAAGGCCTCGAACCGGTCATGGCGTTTCGGGAGCGCGAAGGCACGACGCTGATCGTGACGGAGGAAGCCGCCCGGAGCACGGAACTGACCGCCTCGTTCCGCTGCCGGATGATCACGCTGAACGTCCACTCATCGCTGGAAGCCGTCGGCTTCCTCGCCGCCATCACCGCGCGCCTCGCCGCCGCCGGCATGGGCGTCAATCCGGTCTCGGGTTTTTACCACGACCACCTGTTCGTGCCGGCTGGGCGGGCGGAGGAGGCGATGGCGATGCTGCGCGAACTGAGTGTGGATAGTGCGAGTTGAAATCGGCGCAAAGCGGCTAATCTCATGAGTCGCAGCGCCAAAATGGACAGGCCAGCGCCGCCCCTCATCCCCCTGCCGGGACCTTCTCCCCGTATAGTGACGGGGAGAAGAGGGCTAACGGCCGGAGGCCGGGCCCGCGACAGCGGGCCGCCGGTCGTCCGGCGCCCTCGCGGAGGGCCAGCCGCGGCAGCGGCGGTGCGGCCCGTGAGCGGGATTATGCCGCCTTCTTCTTCGGCTGGATAAGGCCGCGCTCGACCAGGAGCTCGGCGATCTGCACGGCGTTCAGCGCCGCGCCCTTGCGCAGATTGTCGGAGACGATCCACATCGACAGGCCGTTGTCGATGGTCGAATCCTCGCGGATGCGCGAGATGAAGGTGGCGTCCTCGCCGGCCGATTCCAGCGGCGTGATGTAGCCGCCATCCTCGCGCTTGTCCAAGACCTGGCAGCCCGGCGCATCACGCAGGATGTCGCGCGCCTCATCGGCGGTGATCGGCTTCTCGAACTCGATGTTGACCGCTTCCGAATGGCCGATGAACACCGGCACGCGCACGCAGGTCGCCGTCAGCTTGATCTTGGGGTCGAGCATCTTCTTGGTCTCGGCGACCATCTTCCATTCTTCCTTGGTAAAACCGTCATCGAGGAAGACATCGATATGCGGGATGACGTTGAAGGCGATGCGCTTGGTGAACTTCTTGACGTCGACGCTGTCGGCGACGAACACCGCACGCGTCTGCGTGAACAGCTCGTCCATGCCTTCCTTGCCGGCGCCGGATACCGACTGGTAGGTGGCGACGACGACGCGCTTGATGGTGGCGAAATCATGCAGCGGCTTCAGCGCCACGACGAGCTGCGCCGTCGAGCAATTCGGGTTGGCGATGATGTTCTTGCGTGTGAACAGCGAGATCGCGTCCGGGTTAACCTCGGGCACGATCAGCGGCACGTCCTGGTCGTAACGGAAGGCCGACGAATTATCGATGACGACGCAGCCCTGCTTGCCGATCTTCGGCGACCATTCCTTGGAGACATTGCCGCCGGCCGACATGATGCAGATGTCAGTGTCGGAAAAATCATACTGGTCGAGCGGCCTGACCTTCAGCGTGCGGTCGCCGAACGACACTTCCGTGCCCATGCTGCGCCGCGAGGCGAGCGCCACGACTTCGCTCACTGGAAAGCCGCGCTCTTCCAGGATGTTGAGCATTTCCCGGCCCACATTGCCCGTGGCGCCGACTATCGCAACCTTGAAACTCATAAAAATCTCCTGTCCCTCTCCGCTTGGTTTTTGGAGAAAACCCGCCGGCCAAGTGCGGGTTCCGTCCCCCGGGCCGGACCCGGGAGAGGGTGGTTAGGCCAAGGGAATCACACCGTTTTGGTGGTGCTTTTGGTGGTTTTCCTGGCCAAGAATAGGGTTTTGCCGGAACGAGGCGACGCAGCGACGCGCCCGGCCCAATGATTCGCATTGAGGCTGGGGGCATCGAATGCAAGAAGAGCCATCAAAAGGCCGCGCATCGAAAAACGATCCCGTTCGAAGCGGGCTTTTACGCGGTTTGCGGCAGGAGTCAATTGGCGGCACGCCGCATAGCCTTCATGGCACCCTGTACAAGAAGGGCGGCAGGAAGTACGAACGGCCAAGATTGTTTGGCTGGCGCCGCCAGCCCCCGGCATGTGCTCCATGATGAGCGCAGAACCCTGAATTCCGAAAGAACGAGATGTCCAATTTCGATGGTATTGTTCCCGCGCTGGCACAAGCGCTGGAAAAACGCGGTTATTCCGACCTGACACCGGTGCAGAAGGCGGTGCTGGAGCTCGGCCAGGCCGACGCGCTGGTGTCGGCGCAGACCGGCTCGGGCAAGACCGTCGCCTTCGGCCTTGCCATGGCGCCGACGCTGCTCGACGGCGCGGAACGTTTCGGCCCGGCAGCGGCGCCGCTGGCATTGGCGGTGGCGCCGACACGCGAACTGGCGCTGCAGGTGACGCGCGAGCTCGAATGGCTCTATGAGCCAACCGGCGCCACGGTGGCGTCCTGCGTCGGCGGCATGGACATGCGCACCGAACGGCGCGCGCTGGAGCGCGGCGCCCACATCGTCGTCGGCACGCCCGGCCGGCTGCGCGACCACATCACGCGGCATTCGCTCGACATGTCGACGCTGAAGGCCGTGGTTCTCGACGAGGCCGACGAGATGCTCGACCTCGGCTTTCGCGAGGACCTCGAATTCATCCTCGATGCCGCACCGGCCGAGCGCCGGACGCTGATGTTCTCGGCCACCGTGCCGCGCTCCATCGCCACGCTCGCACAGGGCTATCAGCGCGATGCCGTGCGCATCTCGGCCGCCGGCGAGGAAAAGCAGCATCTCGACATCGAGTATCGGGCGCTGAATGTAGCCCAGGCCGACCGCGAGAACGCCATCATCAACGTGCTGCGCTTCTATGAGGCCAAGAACGCGCTGGTGTTCTGCAACACGCGCGCCGCCGTCAACCATCTGACCGCACGCTTCAACAACCGCAATTTTTCCGTCGTGGCGCTCTCGGGTGAACTCAGCCAGAACGAACGCAGCCACGCGCTGCAGGCGATGCGCGACGGCCGCGCGAAAGTCTGCATCGCCACCGACGTCGCGGCGCGCGGCATCGACCTGCCCAATCTCGAGCTGGTGATCCACGCCGACCTGCCGACCAATCCCGAAACGCTGCTGCACCGAAGCGGCCGCACGGGACGTGCCGGGCGCAAGGGCGTCAGCGCGCTGATCGTGCCTAACAGCGCCCGCAGGCGCACCGAGCGGCTGCTGCAAAGCGCCAAGCTGACGGCGACCTGGGCGAGCCCGCCCTCGGCCGACGACGTGATGCGGCGCGACGACGAGCGCATTCTTGCCGACCCGGCTTTCGACGAACCGGTCAAGGATGACGAGCGCGAGTTCATCGATGCGCTTCTTAGCCGGCATGGCGCCGAACAGGTGGCGGCCGCTTTCGTGCGCCAATGCCGCGCCAGCCGCTCGGCGCCCGAGGATCTCATGGACGTCGCGCCTTTCACGCCATCGCGTGAAAGAGCGGCGGGCGAAAAATTCAGCCCTCGCGACGAGGCACCGAGCCGCCGCGACGATTTCGGCGCCAGCGTCTGGTTCTCGCTGTCGGTGGGGCGCCGGCAGAATGCCGAGCCGCGCTGGCTGATCCCGATGCTGTGTCGTGCCGGCAGCATTTCCAAGCGCGAGATCGGCGCCATCAAGATGCAGCCGGAAGAGACGTTCGTGCAGATCGCCGCCGACTGGGCGGAGCGCTTTCTCGCCGCGATCGGTCCCGACCGCAAATTGCAGGGCAACATCGTGGTCAAGCGGCTGGACGGCACGCCGGACCTGTCGCGGGCCGGCTATCAGCCGCCGAGCCCGGACAAGAAGCCGCATCGCGGCAAGGCGCCGTTCGACCCGAACGCGCCGAAGCGCAAATTCGAGAAGCGTGCACCGGCCTCAGTCGACCATCGTCCGGCCACCACGCATGAGGCAAAGCCGTGGGCGAAGAAGCCGGGCAAGCCGAAATTCGACAACGCCGGTCCGCCAAAAAACAAGAAGACGAAGAAGCGGCCTTCGTAGGAATCCAGACTGGCCGCGCTCTGCTTCAGGCCGGCCCGGATGATCGCCGCCCAGCTTGCCGACGCCAGTGTCGGCCGGTGCTGTCTGGCGATGTGCCCGGCCAGGGACGCGCGGCAGGCATCGGAACGCTTGGCTGTCATAGCTATGGGCGGCTTGCCCATGGGCTTGGGCCTGTGCCACATCTTGGCAGGGAACGGGCTACAAGGGGCGGGCGGATGCGCGGTGAAGTGCTTCACTATGACGAGGACCAGGGCTTCGGCTTCATCACCGGAGCCGACGGCAGCAGCTACACTTTCACCCGCGAGAACCTGCGCCGGCAAACCGCCATGCCCAACGGGACGGCGGTCGAGTTCCAGCCGGGCGGCGGCCAGGCGCGCGACGTCTTTTCGATCGCTGGCCAAACCACCGCAGGCCCGGCCGTGAACTCGACGGTTGGCGCAGGCATAGATGCGGCACCGGCCCAAGCCGGCACCGCATCCACAGCCCGCGCACCGCAGGCGCAGCATTTCGGCCGATCCAGCGAGAGCGCAACCGCCGAACCCAGTGATCTCTGGGGCTATTTCTGGCGTGGACTGACGCAGAACTACTTCAACTTCGCCGGCCGCGCCCGCCGCAAGGAATATTGGGGCTATTGCCTGTTTTGGGTGGTCTGCCTGCTGATCGTCGGCGGCATCGGCATCTTCACCGATATCGAAATGGGCAATTTCGACACAGATGTCTCGGCGGCGGTGACGGTCGGCCTCTGCGGCACCTTCCTCTGGCGACGCTCCTGCCCGGCCTCGGCATGACCGTGCGCCGGCTGCACGATATCGGCCTGTCGGGCTGGCTCTATCTGGTGATCCTGATCCCCAGCATCGGCAGCCTGATCATCCTGGTCTTCGCGCTGATCCCGACCCAGGCGCGTGAAAACCAGTGGGGACCGATACCGGCGGGAGTCAGGGTTTAGGAGCCAGATCCCTCGAAAAGTCACTCCAAAAAACGACGGTTCAGCCGATCGTCGTATCACAGACGAAGATTCCGCTTGCAATTTAATCCGCGCACAGATAATCTGTGTGCAGATTAAATAGGTGAATGGAGCAAGACGATGTGGACCAATGAATACACCGCGACTTCCCCCCTTCCTGCGCAAGCCATCTGGAACGCGCTCAAGGCCTTGCATGAAGGCCGCCTGACTTATGAAGGCTCCGATACCTTCGTGCTGCATGGGCCATTCGCCAAGGGCACCCGCGTCTCGGTGACGCCGGTCGGTCAGGACACGTTCGAATCGACCATCGTCGATCTCGTCGAAAACGTGACCTATGCCGATGAAACTTCGTTCGGCGACACCAAGCTGCTGTTCCGGCACACTCTGGTGCCTGTCGAAGGCGGCACGCAGGTGACGCACCGGCTCGATATCTCAGGTCCTTCGGCCGCCGAGGTCGGCCCGGAACTCGGGCCCCAGATCAGTGGCGATTTCGACGTGTCGATGGCCAAGTTGTTCGAGCAGGCGGAGGCGTTGGCGAACCATGGCTGAACTCGACACGCGCTTCAAGGGCGGGCCATCGGAGAGCCCCGGCTTGCTGCTCTGGCGAACCACCATGCGCTGGCAGCGCCTCATGACGGCGGCGCTGGCGCCGCTCGACCTGACGCATGTCCAGTTCGTGCTGCTCGCCTCGGCGATGTGGCTTGGCCGCAATGGCGAACCGCCCAACCAGGTGCAGCTCGCCGCCCAGGCCGGCACGGAGGTGAAGATGACCTCTGACGTCGTCGCCCGGCTGGAGGCCAAGGGTTTGATCGCACGCGAAGCCGATTCCCGGGACTCCCGGGCCAAGGTGATCCGCGTCACCGCCGCCGGGGCGGCGGCCGCCCAGCAAGCGATCGTCGCCGTCGAGGCCGCCGACTCAGCGTTTTTCGAGCCGGTGGACGAGGCGCGGCTCGTCGGTCTGCTGCGGCAGCTTGCCGGCGAGATCCGCTGATTATCCCAGGAACTTGGCGATGATCGCGTCGCCCATTTCGACCGTGCCGACCTCGGTCATGCCGGGTGAGAAAATATCCTTGGTGCGCAGGCCCTGGTCGAGCACGGCGGCGATAGCGCCTTCAAGCTTGTCGGCTTCGTCGACCATGCCGAAGGAATAGCGCAGGCACATGGCGAAGGAGGCGATCATGGCGATCGGGTTGGCGATGCCCTTGCCGGCAATGTCGGGTGCCGAACCGTGCACCGGCTCGTACAGCGCCTTGCGCTTCTTGGTCTTGGCGTCAGGCGCGCCGAGCGAGGCCGACGGCAGCATGCCGATCGAGCCGGTCAGCATGGCGGCGATGTCGGACAGCATGTCGCCGAACAGATTGTCGGTGACGATGACGTCGAACTGCTTTGGCCAGCGCACCAGCTGCATGCCGCCGGCATCGGCCAGCATGTGGTCGAGCTTGACGTCGGAATAGCGTGCCTTGTGGGTCTGGGTGACGACCTCGTTCCACAGCACGCCCGACTTCATGACGTTGCGCTTTTCCATCGAGGTGACATGGTTCTTGCGGGTCCGCGCGAGCTCGAAAGCGACGCCCGAAATGCGCTCGATCTCGAACGTGTCGTAGACCTGCGTGTCGATGCCGCGCTTCTGGCCGTTGCCGAGATCGATGATCTGCTTGGGCTCGCCGAAATAGACGCCGCCGGTCAGCTCACGCACGATGAGGATGTCGAGGCCTTCGACGACTTCCTGCTTCAGCGAGGACGACGCGGCCAGCGCTGGATAGCAGATGGCGGGCCTGAGATTGGCGAACAGCTCCATGTCCTTGCGCAGGCGCAGCAGGCCGGCTTCGGGGCGCACCTCGTAAGGCACGGCATCCCATTTCGGGCCGCCGACGGCGCCGAACAGCACCGCGTCCGCAGCCATCGCCTTTTCCATGTCGGCGTCGGAGATCGCCGCGCCGTGCGCATCGTGAGCGCAGCCGCCGACCAGGCCCTCGTCGGTGACGAAGCCACTGCCGAGCTTTGCGTTCATGGCCGAGATCAGCTTCTTGACCTCGGCCATCGCCTCGGGGCCGATGCCGTCGCCGGGGAGCAGGAAAAGATGCTTCGTTGCCATGGTGAGCCGTCCTAGAAAGAATGCGTTTCGGTTTGCACGGCGTCCTTCGCGCGCCAAAGAGGCGCGCGGCGCTGTGCGACGCGGCCTTGCTAAACGCCAAGCGGTTGCAGCGCAAGGGGAGGACGACGAACCTGTCGCCGCTGTCCCGCCGGCATGCCCAAGTTAGTGGCCACGGAAGATGCGCTCACCGGTGCGAGAGAATGTTGACCAGCCGGCCCAGCGGATCGCGCACATAGAAGCGCCGCACGCCCCAGGGTTCATCGGCGGGTCCGTATTCGACGGCGAAGCCGGCGCCCTTCATGGCTTCGAATGCCGCATCGACATCGTCCACCTCGATCGACAGATCCGGCACCGGCGTACCGGACCCGCCTTGCGTCATGAAGCTGACCTGCAGCTCCATCATGTCCTCGGAACCGTAGGTTACGATCCAGCCCTGATCCATCAGGATGTCGAGGCCAAGCACGTCATGGTAGAAACGGTTCGCCGCGGCCACGTCCGGCGTTTCGATATTGGCCACGATACGCCGGACCTTCATGGCGGAAGTCTCCTCACACGGTACGCCGCAGCGCCGTCACCTCGATCTCGATCTTCATTTCCGGCTTGTTGAGCTGGCAGACGATCATCGTCGCCGCCGGCCTGATGTCGCCGAATGTCTCGCCAAGGATCGGGAAGACGACATCCACGAAGGCCTGGTCGGTGATGTAGTAGTGCGCGCGCACCACGTCGGATATCTCGAAGCCGCCGTCCTGCAACGCCTTGCCGATCGTCGCCAGGCAATTGCGCGTCTGCGCCTCGACACTGTCCGGCATCGTCATGGTGGCGTAATCGTAGCCGGTCGTCCCGGACACGAAGCACCAGTCGCCCTGCACCACGGCGCGTGAATAGCCGGCGGTCTTTTCGAACGGCGAGCCGGTTGAGATGAGCCTGCGCATGGGGGAGCCTCGCATTGTTGCAGCTAGTCTGCGGGGAAAAACCGATCCTGCCATGGGCCAATGCGGATGGATCGGCGGTGCAGAAACTGTGGCCTCGACGGCCAGCTTGTGCCCGGACGCCACAAAGGGAAATCGGCAAAGTCAACCGCCGCCACAATTTCTGCTTGCATTCAGGAACAAAAAGAGAACTATATATGTATCCGCGAGAGCAGATGCGGTCACTCCGGGGGGAGGAATCATTATGTCAAGCCGCACCGTCGCGCTCGCTCGCGCCTTCGTGGTACGGTTTTCGCGCGTGCCGGTGGTAGTCTTGACAGCGATGGCGGCCCAGGCCGGGCTTGGCTCTACGGCGCTTGGCGCGGGCATGGATTACGCCACCTGTTTCAGCGACGGCAAGGTTGGCGCCGACCAGCAGATCGCCGCCTGCACGCCCATCGCCGAGGACAGCAGCGAGATACCCGATCTGCGCGTGAATGCCTATTTCTGGCGTGGCCTTGCCTATACGCAAAAGAATGATATCGACCATGTCATCGCTGACATGAATGAGGTGATAGCGCTCGATCCGACTTACGTGCGCGCTTTTACCAACCGCGCCATTGCCTGGGAGAGCAAGGGGGACTTCGACCGAGCCGTGGCGGACTATACGGGCGCGATCGCGCTCACGCCGAACGACGCCAACCTCTACGCCTATCGCGCCAGGGCACTCGGCAAAGGAGGCGAGCATGATCGCGCTATTGCCGAGTGCGACAAGGCGATCGACATCGACCCCGCCAACGAGATCGCCTATGGCGTGCGCGGTGTCCAATGGGAAGACAAGGGCGACGCGGCGCGGTCCCAAGCCGACTATGACAAAGCGGAGAGCGTCCGTACCGACCCGGTCGCGCCTTATCAAGACCGCGTCCGCTCGTGGATCGCGAAGGGCGAGCGCAAGCGCGCTGAAGCCGACTGCAAGTACATAGCTGGCGTCGACGTGAGCAAAGGACGCGCTTGCAGCCACCTGATCGTGAAAGCTCTCGGCGACCCGCGCGACGGCGGCCCCGGCTCAAACCCCGCTTCTGCTCAAAATGCGATTGGAGTGGGGTGGCAGGAAAAGGGCGACCATACCCGCGCCATCGCTGCATTCGACGAGGCTATCCGGCTCAATCCAACAAGTTCCGCTTTCTACTTCAATCGCGCCAAGAGCTGGGGCTTAAAGAAGAATTATACCCGCGCGCTCACCGATCTGAATGAAGCCGTCCGCCGCAACCCGGCCAACGCCGAGGCTTATCGCGTGCGCGGGATGACTATGGCTCGAATCGGCAATTCAAAGGAGGCTTTTGCCGACCTCGACAAAGCGATTTCCATCAGTGCCGACGATCCAAAACCGTATTTTGAGAGGGCGCTTGTCTGGGAGACGAGCGATCCCAACAAGGCACTCGCCGATCTGGATAAGGCAATCGCGCTCGATCCGGCCAACGTGGGCTACCGCAACGAAAGGCTTCGCGTCCAGCTCGACAAGCGCAGGGCGAAGGGGCAACCCGGGCAACCCGTACTGCAGGCACCAGACACGGAGGACAATCAGGGTCCCGAGACCGCCGACACCTCCAACCCAGCCGCGATGCAAGCGGCGAAGCCTGCCGAGCCTCCAACGTATGAGCCGTTTCAGCCATACCCCAAGAAGGTGGATCATTCCGAGATCGTGGCCTCGACGCTCAAGCGGGGCCTGGAGCAACAGGCGCGTGGAAATCTCAATGACGCGATAGACTCGTTCAACTTTGCAATCGAACGCGACCCCTACAATGCCGACGCCTTCTACAACCGCTCGATCGCCGAGGCATCGCGAGGGAACGACGCCGTCGCCGCCAAGGACTGCCGGCGCGCCGTTGATCTCGACCCCAGGCGAACGGGTTCCTGCAACGACCATGCGTCGGCCGAACCAGCCGAGTCGGCTGCGGGAGGGACCAGGAACCCGGCAGCTGCGAAAGTCCTGATCGAGCGCGCCAAGGCGCGTCTCGCGGAATATAGCGCCGACAGCGCGCTCATCGATCTTGCCACTGCGATCCGCCTCGATCCCGACAATGCTGAAGCCTATCTGGCGCGAGGGCGAGCGAGGGCGACGAACGGGGACAAGGCCGGAGCATCGGCGGATTGCCGTCACGCGGTCGAACTCGATCCGAAATGGGCAGGAGCTTGCGACGAGCAGGTTGCAAGCGTCGAAAGCATGCAGTTGACTCCACCGAGGGTGGAACAGCCGAAACCCTCCGTCGCGGCCGGGGTTGAAATCCTGGCCCGGCAACTCAGCCAGGGTAAAGCAAAGCCAACCGAAAAGCTGCCCGCGTCAAAGATAACGGAGCTGGCTCAGGCGGCTCGCCCGGGCGTCCTGAGCGCAGTGCAGAACGGCGACACTTTCTCGGGTGCCGGAAAATACGAGCAAGCCATCGGGCAATATGAGAAGGCGATCGCCCTCGACCCCAATAGCCCGTTCGCCTATTTCGGTCGCGGCAAGGCCTGGGCCGCAAAACGCAACTACAGTCGAGCGATCGCCGACTATGATCGGGTGATCGATCTCCTCCCAAACTTAGAGTCGGCGTGGATTTTCCGGGGCATCGCCAAGACCATGTCGGGCGATGTCGACGGAGCCTTGGCGGATTGTAGCCAGGCCGCCAAGATTGACCCGGAAGCGAGCGACGCATTTGTCTGTTCCGCGTCGGCTTGGAGCGCCAGGGGCGACGCCGAGCGGGCGATCGCGGCCTACTCAGTGGCGATTAAGATCGACCCGAAAAATGCAGCCAGTTACTTCGGGCGCGGCATGGCACGAGTCGACATGAATGACTATGAGGGCGCCATTGCCGATTTCGATCAGGCGATAAAATTCGATCCTTACAATGTCAGCTATGTGACCGAGCGCATTACGGCTCTGGCCGCGAAGGCAAAAGACGCTGCTGCATCGGGTGCCGTTGGGCCTGAGCCGAAGAATCTAAAGGCTTTGACCGATCGTGGCTACACTATTCCACCTGCAGCCAGAGTGGCTTTCGAGCAGGGAGGGGTGCTGGATAACGAAAATGACTATGACGGCGCCATCGCGCAGTATGGCAAGGCAATCCTCCTGTTCCCTGCATTCCGGGACGCATATGTGGCCCGCGCCTTCCTTTGGGAGATAAAGGGCGATTATGCTCAGGCCATTGCCGATTTCAGCCTTGCGATCGCGATCAACCCCGACATTGGCGAGACCTATGGCGATCGCGGCCGCAACCTCAAATATCAAGGGGATTATGACGGAGCGGTGGCGGATTACGACAAAGCCGTCCGTCTTGATCCAACGAACGCCAGGAGCTATGCCGGTCGAGGCATGTTCCGAATGGCCCGGCGAGAAGACGCAGCAGCACTTGCCGATTTCGAGACTGTGCTCAGCCTCGATCGCAATAACGTTTTCGGTTACTTCGGCCGAGGAGCGATCGGCGTTCGCCAATCGAACTATGATGGCGCCATTGCCGATCTGAACCAAGCAATAAGGATGAAGCCGAATTTCGCTGCCGCTTATCAAGCGCGAAGCCAAGCATGGGAAGCCAAGGGAAACCACAAACGCGCCGAGGCCGACCGCAAGAAAGCGCTCAGCCTCGAAGCGAAATAAGCTTGTCCGTCGGAGTTGCATGGAGGTCGTCCGACTGGTCCGATGGCGGGCTCACAACGGTGAGCCGGTGATGAATCAGGCTCGCAGTTGCGCCAGGACGCCTGCGATATCACCCATGCCCAATGCCGATGATGCGACCGTCTTCCACCCGAAAAAATGTCGCAGGAGGTGAAGTGCAGCGTCCGGCCGGTCGGTGCGACACCGAAATAGACACCTTGTGTGCCGCTGTAGACGAAGCTCGCGGCCACATGGTCCTTGTCGGCGACCACGACTTCCGTGACGACTTTGAGATCCGGCATTGCCGTCAGCCGCGCCTTGAAGAAAGCGACCGTCGCCTGTTTCGGACTGACATTGGCCGGCGGCGGTGCCGCGGCGCTCTGTTGATGATTCACATAGGTGTCGGCGAACAGTTCGGAGAAGGCGTCGATATCGCCCGCGCTCAATGTCGCCGCGAACCGTCCCGCCAGTGGTTGAGCCGAGCAGCCGCCCGGGCGAGGGTCGGTGTCAGCAAGCCGCCACCGAGAAGCAGCCCGGCTGCTGTCACTTGTCGCTGATTCTGCATCGTAGCCTCCGTCGGGAAATGGCGACGGAAGACCGTCGCGCTTGGCGACAGCGCTAGTTCGCCGACCCCAGCGCCTTGTCCAGCGCTTCCTTCACATCGGCCGGCCATGTCGCCAGCGCCGGCCAGGCGTTCGGTTGGCCATTGTCGCCGCGGCGGGCGAAATAGAGCTGGTGCTTGGCCGGGTCGACGGCCATGAAGCCGTCATTGCCGCCGCAATCATGCGGCACGCAGCCGCTGGCGAAGAAGGCGCCGGACGCGGTCTTTTCCGTGCCGCCGCCGACCAGCAGGCTGGTCGCCATATCGGGCATGTCCTTGCCGAGCAGCTTTTCGGCTTCCTTGTAGACAGCCTCATTGTGGAAGGCGTCGATGATGTTCTGGTACTTTTCCGGATCGATGTCTTTCCAGTCGGTGCCGGGTTCGGGCATGTAGGTGAGATTGCCCGAAATCGTCAGCCCATCCGTCGGCGACCACTGCAGGGCCGGCTTCTGGTCCCCCGGCAGGAGATAGGGCACGAAATAGATGGCGTTGTCGGACACTCCGGCGGGCGGCGCGCCGCACTCGTCCTGCTCGACCTTGGTGCTCTGGATGGCGCCGCCTTCCGGCTTCCAGACGATCACCGTCGCCGGGCCGCATTGATTGCCGCCATCGCCAACATCGAACAAGGCCACCTTGATGCCGCCAACCTCCACAATCTTGTCGAAGAAGAGATCATAATTGCTGGCCAGCTGCTTACCGTCATAAGCAAGCACCTTCTCGCCGTCCTGCTCCGGCTGCGTGATGGTGAGGTGGCCGCCTTCGAACGGCACCGGCGCCTGTTTGTCGTCGTCGGCGGCGTCGGCGGCGTTGGCTCCCGCATCCTGATCGGGGGCCGGCTTTTCCACCGCCGGCGCCCTCTGCGCGGCGGGCATCTGGGTCTGCGCGAGCCCGCTCGCGGCGGGCGCCAGCAACAAGGCCAGCCCGCAAACGCCGGCAAGAAGCTGATGTCTCACGACTGTCCCTCCCTCGACCCGGCCCGGAAAGGGCCCGGTCCTGGCGGCCGCTCAGGCCCAGGGGCGCAGTTCGGCGTTCTTCTTCTCGAACGAGGCGATGGCGCCTGCCTTTTCCATGGTCAGGCCGATATCGTCGAGCCCATTGAGCAGGCAGTGCCGCTTGAAGTCGTCGAGGTCGAAGGTGACCACGCCGCCGTCCGGACCACGGATTTCCTTGGCTTCGAGATCGATCGACAGGGTGGCGTTGGAGCCGCGCGATGCGTCGTCCATCAGCTTCTCCAGGTCCTCGGGGCTGACGGTGATCGGCAGCACGCCGTTCTTGAAGCAGTTGTTGTAGAAGATGTCGGCGAACGAGGTCGAGATGACGCAGCGTATGCCGAAATCGAGCAGCGCCCATGGCGCGTGTTCCCTGCTTGAGCCGCAGCCGAAATTGTCGCCGGCAACCAGGATCTGCGCCTTGCGGTAAGCGGGCTTGTTGAGCACGAAATCCGGATTTTCCGAACCGTCGTCCTTGTAGCGCATCTCGGCGAAGAGGCCGGTGCCAAGCCCGGTGCGCTTGATCGTCTTGAGATAATCCTTCGGGATGATCATGTCGGTGTCGACATTGACGATCGGCATGGGAGCGGCGACGCCGGTGAGCTTGGTGAATTTTTCCATGGCTTTGGCCCGTGTTTTCGTTGCGGGGGGATTTGCTGAGGCTCGGTTTACACAAAGCCGCGGGCAAATAAAAGGCAACTGTTCGTGCGCGCCGGCACAAGGGCGCTGTGCAAAACAGCTTCGAATTCACCGCCCGATGGTGCAGTCTGGTCCAATGGTGGAAAACTCCCACGTTCTCTATGCGCGCGAACTGGCGCTCGGCATTCCCGAATTCCGCCGCGTGCTGGTGGAATCCGGTCTCGGCGAAGTCCGGCCCGTCGATGACGAGGCAAGGCTGAAGGCGATGCTGGAGGGCGCCAGCCTGATCGTGACCGCCCGTCTCGACATGGCCCGTCTCGACAGGGCCGGTCTCGACAGGGCCGGTCTCGACATGGCCGGTCTCGACATGGGAGGCAGGCCGCTGATTGGCGTTGCCCGCTGCCTGACCGACTTTTCCTGGGTCTGCTACATCAGCGATCTTGCCGTCTCGGCCAAGGCGCAAGGCCTGGGCATCGGCAAGGGACTGATGGACGAGGTGGCCCGGCAGCTCGGACCGTCGGTCGCCATCAGCCTGATTTCCATGCCCGACGCTGTCGGATTCTATGAACGCATCGGCATGAAGCGCATGCCCGACGCCTTCTGGATCTCCCGCCAGCGCTGACTTTTCCTCTGTGATCCATCCATCGTCAACGGTGAGCGACCTTGTCGCTTGACATGCAACCAAATGGTTGCATATTAAAGCCATGAGCATGGATGCCGTCTTTCGCGCCCTGGCCGACCCGACACGCCGGCAATTGCTGGACAGCCTGCATGCCAGGAACGGACAGACGCTCAATGCGCTGTGCGCGGAGATGGCCATGACCCGCCAGGCGGTGACCAAGCACCTGGCGATCCTGGAAGAGGCGAACCTCGTCACCACCATCCGCCGGGGCCGAGGGAAGGAGCACTACCTCAACCCGGTTCCGATCAATGAGATCGCCGAACGCTGGATCGGCAAATTCGAGCGCCACCGGCTTGATGCATTGAGTGATCTGAAGAAACGCCTCGAAAGGGAAGACTGATGAGCAACAGCTTCGTTTACGTGACCTATATCCGCACCACGCCGGAGAAACTCTGGGAGGCGTTGACCGACCCGGAGTTCAACCGGCAGTTTTTCCTCTGCTCCTATCAGGAGAGCGATTGGAAAGTGGGCTCCAGCTGGAAGCTGATCTTCCCGGACGGCCGTGTCGCCGACAGTGGCGAGATTCTCGAGATCGACCCGCCACGACGCCTGGTCATCAAATGGCGCAATGAATGGATGCCCGAGATCAGGCAAGACGGCTACACGCGCTGCACCTTCACCATCGAGCCCGACGGCGAGCTGATGAAACTTGCCGTCACCCATGAGGCGGACGGCCCGCACAGGCTGATCGGCAATGTCGCCAAGGGCTGGCCGCTGGTGCTGGCCAGCCTGAAGAGCCTGCTCGAGACCGGCAAGGGATTCGAGCGTCCGCCATCGAAAGCTTGAACTCGTTTCGCTAGCGGAACAAATTTCACGTGGAGGCATCGATGATGCGCGCTCTCAGGGTGCGGAGAATGACCAATGGCGAGACGATCATGGCATCGGCCGAGATCGGCGCGCCTCCCGAACGCGTCTTCGGGGCGCTGGTCGGCAAGGAAGCCGAGCAATGGTGGGGGTCGGCCGATACCTACCGGATGGTCGACTGGTCGGCCGACCTTCGCGTCGGCGGCCGCTGGACCGTTGTCGTGCGCACGGCCGGCGGTAGGGACCTGCCGGCCGGCGGCGAATTCCTCGAAATCGAAACACCGCGCCGGATCGTGCAGACGTGGGCCCATGGCTGGGATCATCCCACGCTTGGCCGGCGGCAAACCAAGGTCGCTTGGCTGCTGGAGCCTATCGCCGACGGCACGCGCGTCACCATCTGCCATGGCGGCTTTGGCGGGCGGCAAGAGGCGGCGGCCGAACATGCCGAGGGCTGGGCACGGGTGCTGGCCTGGCTGCAGGCGCATGTCGAGGCTGGTAGGCTGGCCGCGGCTTGATCGGCGAGCGTCGTCACGCGCCCTCCGCACGCCTTGACCCACGCCTCTTCTGGCCCACATCCCGTGCATGGGAAAACAGGCATGTTTCATAGGCACGGCTGGCTGGGGCATTCCGACACGATACAAGAATAATTTCCCGCAACCCGGATCGCATCTCGAACGCTACGCCCGGCACTTTCCGGTCGTCGAGATCGACACGTCCTTCTACAAGCCGCACCGTCGCGAGACCTACGAACGCTGGGCACACGCCGTGCCGCAGCACTTCCGCTTCGCCGTCAAGATGCCGAAGGCGATCACCCATGAGCGCCGTCTCGTGGACTGCAACGAAATTTTGCAAAGCTTTCTCCAGGAGGTCGAAGGTCTCGGTGGAAAGCTGAGCGTGCTTCTGGTGCAGCTGCCGCCGAGCCTGCCCTTCGCGCCGGATGTCGCGAGCGATTTCTTCGACATGGTGGGCACCCGAACCGAAACTAGGCTGGTCTGCGAGCCGCGCCATCCCAGCTGGTTCGAAGCAGAGGCTGAAGCGCTTCTGGCCGATCGCCGGATCGCGCGCGTTGCCGCAGATCCCGCTCCGGTGCCACCTGCGGCGATGCCGGGCGGCTGGCCCGGCATCGCCTATTTCCGCTGGCACGGCGCGCCGCGCGTCTACTACTCCGACTACGATGCCGAAAGCCTCGACCGATTCAGCCGGCAAGTCGAGGCGGCGGCCGCTTCGGGTGCCGAGGTCTGGGGAATCTTCGACAATACGGCCGGAGGCAATGCGCTGGGCAACGCGCTCAAGGTTGACGTGATGATGGCATAGACGCTGGAGGGGCAGCTGACGTCAATCGTTCTTGTCGCCTCAAATCACATTCAATTCCCGGAAGGCCCGCCCTTCGGCGACACGCGCGTAGCCAAATGCCGAGCAGTCGATCGTCCGGTAGCCGCCATGCACGATCAGTTCGGCCAGCGCCTTGCCGACCGCCGGCGCCTGTTGCAGGCCATGGCCGGAGAAACCGTTGGCGAACAGGAAATTCGTCACTTGCGGGTGCGGGCCGATCACGGCGTTCTGGTCCAGCGTGTTGTAATCGTAGTGCCCGGCCCAGGCGCGCGTCGCCTTGATCGCCTCGAAGGCCGGGATGCGGGTTGCCAGCACCGGCCAGATCACCTCTTCAAACAGCGGCCAGTCGACGTCGAAGTCCCCGGGGTCGGCCGGGCCGTCGCCCTCTTCCGGCTCGGCGCCGCCGGTGAGGTAGACCGAGCCTTCCGGCCTGACATAGATGCCGGAGGGATCGACCAATAATGGCATGTCAGTGAATTTGTCCCGCGCGTCGAACACGAAGACGTTGCGCTTGCGTGGCTCGACCGGCAGCGAAAGCTGGGCAAGGGCGGCGACCTTGCCAGCATTCGGCCCGGCGGCATTGATGACGGTGCCGGCCTCGAGCCGATCGCCATTGTCGAGGCTGACGCCGGTGACGCGGTCACCCTGCCGCTCGACGCCGGTGACCGACGCGCTGATGAAGTCGATCTTCTTCTGCCGCAGCGCCTTGCGAAACAGCATCAGCATCGCATGCGCGTCGAACCAGCCCTCGCCGGTCCGGCCATAGGCGCCGGCGGTGATGCCTTCGGCCGACAGCCAGGGGAAGCGGCGCGTCAGCTGGTCGGCGTCCTCGAGCAGGATGTCGGCTCCCTCGGCGACCTGCGCTTCGTGGTTGGCTTTCAGGATCGGCAGCCCGGCCTCGCCAGCAAGGATGAGATAGCCGCCCTCGCGAAAACCGATATCGGCGTCGGTGCCGAATTCTTCCTTCAGCCGCCGGAACAGTTTTAGCGTGAACTGCGACAGGCGGATGTTTTGCGGAATGGAGAATTGCTGGCGGATCGAGGCCATGGACAGCGTCGTCGCCGCATGGGCGAATTGCGGGTCGCGCTCGATCAGCGCGATCGAGCCGGAAAACCCTTCCTCGCGCAGATAGTAGGCGATCGAGGACCCGACGATGGCCCCGCCGATGATGACGATGTCGTAGCGCACTTTTTTCTCCGATCCGCCGTCCGCAATCTACGCGACCGGCAAAGTGATCTCGAAGCGCGTGCCGCGCTCGGAGTCAACCAGCCGGATCGTACCATCATGCGCTTTCAGGAGGGCCAGCACGATGCCAAGCCCCATGCCGGTGCCGCCCGTATCGCGTCGCGTGGTGAAGAACGGCTCGAAGATGCGCGCTTGGTTGCTTGGCGAGATGCCGGCGCCGTCGTCGCTGACCAGCACGGTCGCCTTGCCGCCGGCGCTTGCGGCGGTGATCGAAACCAGCGTCGCGCCGTGCCTGGCGGAATTGTCGATGAGATTGGCAAGCACGATCGCCGCGTTCTCGGCCGAGATGCGCAAGGCCAGGTCGCCACCGGCCTTGACTTCAACCGCCAGCCTGGTGTCGACGGGAAGCAGGGCCAGCGCCGCGCCGACCGAGGTGCTCTCGCCGCTGGGTGCGAGGTTTTCGGCCCGCGCCAGGTCGAGCAGCCGCCGGACCAAAAGGTTGAGCCGCCATGCATCGGTGACGATATTGTCGGAGAAGCGCCGCCGCTCGTCATCGCCCATCGCGCTGCCTGAATCGCGCAGCAGTTCGGCCGCGCCCTGGATCGCCGTCAGCGGCGATTTGAGTTCATGCGAGACATGGGTGGCGAAGGTCTGGATGGCGTCCGAGCGCGCCTGCAGTTTTTCGGCCATGTCGAGAAAGGCGGCGGAAAGCTCCGCCATTTCTCGCGTGCCATGGTGGTCGAGAGGCCGGATCGCGTCGCGCTCGCCGGCGGCGATGCGCTGGGTGCGGTCGATAAGCGCGTAGATCGGCCGGCTGACGGTGCGCAGGAAGACGAGGCCGATGAGCAGCGTGCCGCCGAGAATGGCGATCGCCGCCGCCGTCACCTTGCCGCGTTCGCCATAGAGATGTTTTATGATGTTGTTGGGCGTCCGCGACACATAGACCACGCCGGCGACCTTGCCGTCGACGGCCACCGGCAAAGCGACGAAGACGCGCACTTTGGTGCCGCGGCTGACCGAATAGAGCGGCGGCGCCGGCTGGTTGGGGATGCGCAGCCGGAGCGCGCTGGCATAGCGCCCGGCAAGTGCTGCGCGCACCTCCTCGACCCCGGCAAGCGACTGCCCGATCTCGTCGCGCCCGGCAATCACCACACCCCGGGGATCGAGCAGCCGGAAGCCGGCCAGCGTGGTCTTCTGCGTCGCGTCGAGAATGCCCGCCAGCCGCGCGCCGATCGTGGCGAAAGCGGGATCGACCGTGGCGGGGATCCCCGCCGGCCGGGTCGCAAGCACGTAGTCCGAGGCGAGATCGAGCCGCGGCTCGATCGGCCGATAGGGCGAATCGAGATTGGCGCCTCGGCTCGCATAGCCATTGGCCGGCGGCATCGCCACGCCAAGCTTTTCCGGTGAAATGCCCGCGTCGCGGACCTCCTGCGCATAGATGGCGGCGATGGCCGCGCCCTGTGCGATCAGTTCTGCCTCGGTCTGGCGGATCAGCTGGTTCTCGTAGAGGCGGAAGAAGAACAGGCCGACCAGCGGCAGGGACATCACCAGGATCAGGATGGCGACGACGACCGTGGCGAGGCGCGGCCGCCATTTGCGGCCGATCCACTTGCTGCCAATCGACTTGCTTGATGTCGTCAGCCGCATCGGCCGAGCCGGAAGCCGACGCCGTGCACGGTCTCGATGACCTCCGGGCACCCCACGGCCGCCAGCTTGGCCCGGATATTGCGGATATGGCTGTCGACGGTGCGGTCGGCGACATGGATCTTGCCGGCATAGGCATTGGCCATCACCGCGTCGCGGTCGAGCACATGGGTGGGCCGCGCCAGAAACCCTTTCAGGATCGAGAACTCGATCGCCGTCAGGGCGAGCGGCTTGCCGTCGAAGGCGGCCGCGTGGCTGGCCGGCGCCAGGGTGAGCTTTCCCTGCGCGAACTGCCTGTCGTCGGCCGGTTCCGGCGCCGCCGGACGGGCGCGGCGCAGGATGACGTTGACACGGGCGACGAGTTCGCGCGGGCTGAACGGTTTGGTGACATAGTCGTCGCCACCCATTTCCAGCCCGAGGATGCGGTCGATCTCCTCGTCGCGCGCGGACAGGAACAACACCGGCACGTCTGATGTGTGACGCAGCCGCCGGCAGACCTCCAGCCCGTCCATCTCCGGCATGCCGATGTCGAGCACGACAAGGTCGGGCGTGCTTCGTTCGATTGCCTGCAGGGCGGCGGCGCCATCGGAGACGGCAGCCGTTTTCATGCCGGCCTTTTCCAGCGCGAAGCAGATCACTTCGCGGATATGCGGGTCGTCGTCGGCGACGAGGATGTGATGCGGCATGGATTAGCGATCCGGCACGGGTTCTGCGACGCTGGGAACAATAGGCCGCCTGTTGTCGAGATAGCGAAGCAGGCGCCAGTCGCGGAAGCTCCAGCTTCGCCAGTTTTCCTGCAGGCTGCGATACCAGCCTTCATCGACACCGCGCAACCTTGCCAGTTCGCCGACGGCACCGGCATTGGCCGTCCCGCGCTGACGATCGAAGATGCGATCGAGCGCTGGAAACGCGTCCGGCCCGAGCGAGCGGAGATACCAGGCGTCGAGCGGGATGCCTTGGCCGCTCATTTCGAGGGAATTGTCGACATTGTAGGTGGCGATCATGGCTGCGAAGTTGATGAAACAGCAGGCATAAAGCGTTAGGGATAACGTCAGAAGATTGGCGGAGAGCAGCCATTCACTGGATTTTCCGAGCGCGATACGGGCGACGATCAGCGCAAGGCCGGCGGCCACCAGTCCCATCCAGACGAAAGCGGCGACGCGCCAGTAAGTCAGCGCATAGATGCCGACATAGAGGTCGAGCCGCAGGATCGACGAGACGACCAGCATGATGTTCTGTGCCACCCAGGCATAGACCAGCCGGCGGATGAGCGGGTCGGCCGATGTTTCACTGCCGGGCCTCAGCGCCGCAAGGACAAAGCCGGCGGCCAGCAGCGCGGTGACGATCAAGGGATAGGCGCCGCGATGCGCGTAGGCGGCGTAGCTCAAACCATCGGGCAGCGCGACCCTGCCCCACAGATAGGTGGCGTCGAGCCCGCTCTGCAGCGCAAACAGAATGTTGAAGACGATCAACGCCCGCAGGATGGCGGCCTTGCCGAAGACGATGTCCTCGACGGCGTGCCTGTCGGCCACTGGCTGGGCATCGGCAGGAGGGTGATTTGGTCTGGCGATCCGGCGCTGAAAGCGCGGCAGGCGCGGCCGGAGAAAGGCCCAGACGCCGGCAAGCACGAATAGCCAGAAGGCAATCCGCGTCAGCTGGATCAGGTCGAGCAGCTTGAAGACGTCGATCAACGACAGCCAGTCTTCGATGACCGGATTGGCAGTGCCGAACAAAGCGACGAAGACCGCGCCCAGCGTCAGCGGCATTACCCAGACCGCGATTGCCGCCAGCCTTATGCGATGTCCGCCGAACCGCCGCGCCGCTCTTCGCCATTGGAGAAAATCGCCGAGGAACCGGACCGGTGCCGCCAGTCCGAACAGCACGATCTGGCCGGCAATGCGCGGCGTGCGGTGTCGCAGCCGGCCGCTCAGCGAAAGCGCGAACGCCACCAGCGCGGCAAGAGCGATCCAGACGGACAAGGGACTGACAGTCTCGGCGAGCGGCAACAGCGCGACAAGCAAGGCGGCCGACTTGAGCCACATCTTGCCGTCGCTGAAGGCGGCGGGATGCACGGCAACCATCGCGGCGGCAATCAGGATGGCGAACAGCGGAACCGTGATCCCGGCGGGCTGGCCGTAGAACAGGAAATCGGCGAGCGCGACCAGCAGCACGGCGACGCCGAAGCGGCTGCAATAGCTTGGCGCGGCGCGGAAGAAAGAGGTCATGGCCTGATCTTCCTGATGGCGTCCCATCGCCATGGCGGCGGACTCTTGCGGACAAATGGGATGGGAGTTGCAGCGGGGTTGGCGCGTTGCGGGTCGACCAGCCACCAGCCTTCGCTGCGCAGCCGGTAAGGCAGACGGGGTTTTGCTCGCTTGTGCATGCCGCCTGTGTCGCAGGCCTGCAGGAAAGCGATGCGGCGGATCGGAGGAGGTTTTCGGCAGGCGCGTGCAGTTTTCGTGCAGGGCTGGCGGCTTGCCTCGACCAATCACACACGGCATAGATCTGGCATGACCGAAATCTACCGCCCGCGCCGCTCCGTGCTCTATGTCCCGGCCTCCAACGACAAGGCGCTGGCCAAGATCGCGCAGCTTGCCTGCGACGCCGTCATCATCGACCTCGAGGACGCCGTCGCCCCCGCCGACAAGATCGCCGCGCGCGAAAAACTGGCCGGCATTTTCGCCAACCGCCCTGATGCCAATGGCCGGCGCCGCGAGATGGTGGTACGCGTCAATGCGCTGTCCAGCGAATGGGGCACTGACGATCTTGCGGCCGTGGCCAAGGCGGAGCCGGACGGCATCCTGCTGCCGAAGGTCGACACGCCGCGTGACGTGCTCGAAGCCGGCGATGTGCTGGACGATAATTTTGCCCCGGACAGCGTGAAACTATGGGCGATGATCGAGACGCCCAAGGCCATGCTCAACATCGGCGCCATCGCCGAACTCGGCCGCGACCCCGCCTCCCGCCTGGATTGTTTCATCGCCGGAACGAATGACCTGATCAAGGATACCGGCGTGCTGGCGACACCGGATCGCGCCTATCTGCTGCCATGGCTGATGCAGATGCTGCTGGCGGCACGCGCCGGCGGGATCGACATGCTCGATGGGGTGTTCAACGATTTCCGCGACCCGGACGCGTTCGCGCGTGAGTGCACGCAGGCCGCCGCCATGGGCTTCGACGGCAAGACGCTGATCCATCCATCGCAGGTCGAGGCGGCCAACCGTGCCTTCGCCCCGTCGGCGCAGGCGCTGGCCGAGGCGCGCGCGGTGAAGGATGCCTTCGCGCTTGCGCAAAACAGTGGCAAGGGGGTCATCGCACTGAATGGCAGGATGGTCGAGCGGTTGCACTTGGCGCAGGCCGAAAAACTTCTGGCGAAAGCGGCCGCCATCGGCGCATGATATTCGCCGATTGGGATACACGACAGGAATTGGACGATGAAACTCTACCGCTTTCTCACCGCCCCGGACGACGCCAGCTTCTGCCATAAGGTGACGGCGGCGCTGAACAAGGGCTGGCACCTGTTCGGCTCGCCGACCTACGCCTACGACAAGAAGACCAAGACCATGCGCTGCGGCCAGGCCGTGGTGAAGGATGTCGATGGCCAGGAATACGGGCCGGATACGAAGCTCAGCGACTGGTAGCCGCTGGCAAGGAGAGCATCAGGCGGCCTCGACAATATCAAGACGCACGGTAAGTCCGGCCAGCGCGGCAAGATTGATCAACGTGTCCAGACTGAAATTCGTGATCCTGCCCCGCAGGAGGTCGCTAAGGCGTGGCTGGGTAATCCCGAGCCGGTTGGCTGCTTCGGCCTGGGTAACGTCCCAACTCCGCACCCGCTGTTCGATAGCGATCAGCAAGTTGGAGCGCATGGTCATGTTGGCGGACTCGGCCGGAGTCTCCTCCAGCGCATCCCACACGTTTTCAAAACTCTGACGGTCCATCGTTCTTACCTCCACTAGATTTGTCTGAACCGGGATGCGGCAAGATCCAAGTTTCGTTTCACTGTCTGTTGCGTCTTCTTCTGGAAGGCGTGCAGCACATAGACAGCGTCGCCTATGCTCGCGACGTAAAGCACCCGGAACGCGCCGGTTGCGTCGCGGACGCGGATTTCCCGCACACCTGGGCCGACCGTCGTCATCGGCTTCCAGTCGCTTGGCTCCAGTCCGAGCTGCACCTTATGCAGCTGAACGCCCGTTTCCTTGCGTGCCGCCTCTGGAAAATCCCGGAGCTGGGCAAGAGAATCTCCGAGAAACTCTAAGCGCTTTGTTACTGGCATTGGTGGATTTATATCAAAACTTGTATAATTGCGCAAGGCGGTGATCCGGCCAATCGATGACCATAGCGGCGGCTCACCGACCATGCTGAGACCAACATGGTTAGGGATATCGACTGAGAAGGGAAGCGCGGTAACCTCTCTCTTCGTCACCTAGGGCGAAGCAAGAAGCGAAGCGGCATAGAGCAGGAAGACGAAGGTACGGGCTATTCAGCCGCCTCTTCGATCTTCTCCATATCATCGTCCGACAGGCCGAAATGGTGGCCGATCTCGTGGACCAGTACGTGGGTGACGATGTCGCCCAGCGTTTCCTCGTTTTCGGCCCAGTAGTCGAGCATGGCGCGGCGGTAGAGCGTGATGCGGTTCGGGCCTTCGCCTGTCTGCGGGTTCCAGCGTTCGGCGATGCCGCGCCCCTCGAACAGGCCGAGCAGGTCGAACGGCGTTTCCAGCGACAGGTCGTCCATGATCTCGTCGGTCGGGAATTCGGCGATCTGGATGACGATCTCGCCGGTCAGCTTGCGAAAATCCTCCGGCAGGTGGGCGTAGGCCTCCAGGGCCAGGAACTCCAATTCCTCCATCGAGGGCGCAAGTTCACCATGCCAGGTGCGGGTCTTGTAGATGCGGGCCATGCTTTGTCCTTTGATCCCGGCATATAGGCGTTCGCGCTGGTCGAGGCAAATGACGCCTGTACGCCGGTGTCGCGCAAGAAGAGGAATAAATTCCTTGATGACTCTGCTTGACTCTTCCGATCCCCTCTGGAATCTATAGGAACATAACAGGAACAATTGTGAGTGAAAGCTGACCGTCATGGCGATGACCGCCGTGGCGCGGGAGACTGTTTTTGCCCTGCGCCGCCAGATCGCGAAGATCGAGGGAACACTGCCCGAGCGCCTGCAGGCGCCGGCTGGCGCGCCCCTTGATGCTGACACCGGCAGCGATCTGACGATCGTCCGGCGCGGGCTTGCCGCGGCCTTGCCGGATGCTTTCCTGCCCATCGGCATCGAGCGGCTCGATGCCGCGCTCAGCGGCGGCCTGCCGAAAGCCGCCCTGACCGAAATCCATGGCCTGGAAACCCGCGATGCGGGCGCCGTCGCCGGTTTCGCCCTGTCGATCGTCAGCCTGATCCTCAACCAGGCGCAGGGGCTGCCCATCCTGTGGATCGGGACATCGGAAATTTTCCATGAGGCCGGCTTTCCCTATGCCAGGGGGCTGCATGCCTCGTTCGGCATCGAGCCCCAGCAATTGCTGTTTTCCGAGGCGCCCCGGCTTGTCGATGCACTGTGGATCGCCGAGGAGGCGGCCCGCATGACCGCGCTTGCCGCCGTCATCCTGGAGATCCGCGGCAATCCGCAGCGGCTGGACCTGACCGCGACACGCCGCCTGCATGCGCGGGCGCAAGGTGCCGGCCGGCCGGTGTTCCTGCTGCGGCAGGCGGCCGAGCCCGAACCGACGGCGGCGCCTGTTCGTTTGATTGTCGCGTCGGCGCCGGCCGTGCCGCGCGAAACAGTCGCCGGGCCGCTCGCCGGCTCGATCGGCCACCCGGCCTTCACCATCAGCATCGGCAAGAGCCGCACGGCCCTGCCTGGACAATTCACACTGGAGTGGAACCCCGATGAACGCAGATTCGACGAAAGAAGGGGCGAGGAAAGACGCAGGGCAAGCAACGAATGGGCAGAGAATCCTGTCCCTGTGGTTTCCCTATCTCGCGACAGAAAGGATCCTGCGGCAGCGTCTGGGGAAATCCTGGCGTTCCCGGCCGCCGGATCATCCGCAGCCATCTCATCCACCGCTCGTGATCAGCCATCGCCAAGGCAACGCGCAGCGCATCTCGGCCCTCGACGCGCGGGCTGAGGCGCTGCACCTGAAGCGCGACATGGGGATTGCCGATGCGCGCGCCATGCATCCGTCGATCGACATCGTCGAAGCCGATCCGGAGGCCGACCGGCGCCTGCTCGAGGGCCTTGCCGACTGGTGCGACCGCTACACGCCGCTGGTGGCGCTGGACGGCATCGACGGCCTGTTCCTCGACGTCACCGGCTGCACCCATCTGTTCGGCGGCGAACGCGCCATGCTGGACGAAATCCTGTCGCGCTTCTTCCAGCAGGGTTTCGACGTCCGCGCCGGGCTTGCCGGCACGCCCGGGGCGGCCTGGGCGGCGGCCCGCTTTTGCGGCGACCGCATCGTTCCATCAGGCGAGGAGGAAGCCCTGCTCGCGCCCTTGCCGCTGGCCGCCCTTCGCATAGCGCCGGAAACCCGTACCAGCCTGGAAAGCGTGGGGCTGCGCACGGCGGGTGCCGTCATGGCGGCACCGCGCGCGCCGCTCGCCCGCCGCTTCGGCGCTTTGCTGCTCCAGCGCCTCGACCAGGCGCTTGGCCGTCTCGACGAGGCGATCTCACCGCGTCTTCCCGTCGCGCCGCTTTCGGTCGAGCGTCATCTCGCCGAGCCCGTCACGCTGACGGAGGAGATAGAGCGGCTGGTGGGCATGCTGGCGACGACCTTGAAGACCGACCTCGAACGCCGCGGCGAAGGCGCAAGGAGCCTGGCGCTACTGCTTTTTCGCGTCGACGGCGCCGTCAGCCGCATCGCGCTCGGCACCTCGCGGCCGATGCGCGAACCCTTGCTGATCCGGAAATTGTTCCATGAAAGGCTGGCGGCACTCGAGCAGCATATCGATGCCGGCTTTGGCTTCGACCTAGTGCGCCTCTCGGTGCTGGCCGTCGCCGCTTTCGACATGCAGCAGGCCGATCTGACCGGCGAAGCGGCCGATGACGGCGCCGACATCGCCCTGTTCGCCGACCGTATCCGCGCCCGCCTCGGCGAGGGCGCGGTTCTGCAGCCGGTTCCCGTGGAAAGCCACCTGCCGGAACGCGCCGTCGCCGTCATTCCCTTCACCGAAGCCCCGCGCCGGACCACACCACCCAAGAAGCCGGACAGGATGCAGGCGCCGATGACCATCTTCCCGCCGGAACGACCGATCCGGCTGTTCCGTTCGCCCGAGCCCATCGAGGTGCCGGCCACCGAAATGCCGGAGGGACCGCCGCTGCATTTTCGTTGGCGCCGCGCGCTTTACCGTGTGACGCGCGCCGAAGGGCCGGAGCGCATCGCCGCCGAATGGTGGCGCGAGGCGCCGGGCGACGCGGCGGCGTCGACACGCGATTATTTCCGCATCGAGGATGCCGGTGGCCGCCGCTACTGGCTCTACCGGCAAGGCCTTTACGGCGGCGTCTCGCAAACCCCGCCGCGCTGGTTCATGCATGGGGTCTTCGCATGAACGCGCTGACCGTCATTCCTTATGCGGAGTTCGGCATCCAGTCGAATTTCTCCTTCCTGCGCGGCGCCTCCAAACCCGAGGAGCTGGTGGTCGCGGCCAAGCTCATGGGCTTCTCCGCGATCGGGCTCGCCGACCGCAACAGCGTCGCCGGCGTGGTGCGCGCCTGGCAGCAGGCCAAGGTCGAAAAGCTTGCCTACCATCCCGGCTGCCGGCTGGTTTTTGGCGACGGCACGCCGGACATTCTCGCCTATCCCAGGGACCGTGCGGGCTGGGGCCATCTGTGCCGCATGCTCACCCAGGCCAATCTGCGTGACGAGACCGAAAAGGGCGCCACCCTGCTCCGGCGCGACGACCTGCTCGAATGGGGGGACCGGATGTCGCTGGCGGTCCTGCCCGATCTGGCGGCCGGCGCGCAAGACAGTCTGGCTTTGCTCCGTGAACTCAGGGATCGCTTCGGCAGGATCCTGCGGCTCGGCGTCTCACCCTGTTATGCCGGCCATGATCGCTTCCGGATCGAGCAGGCGGCGGCGTTCGCCGAGAGCACCGGCATCCCGCTGATGGCGACCAACGATGTGCTCTACCACACGGCCGAACGGCGCCCGCTGCAGGACGTGCTGACCGCGATCCGCCTCAATGTTCCGGTCGCCGAGGTGGGGCTGGAACTGACCGCCAATGCCGAACGCCATCTGAAGCCGCCGCTGGAAATGGCGCGCCTATTCCGCCGGTATCCGCAAGCGCTGGCGGAGACGCTGCGGTTTGCGCAAGAGCTGACCTTCTCGCTCGGCGACCTTCAGTACAATTATCCCGACGAGCCGACGGAATCGGGTCTCGGACCGCAGGCGGAGCTGGAGCGACTGGCTCGGGAAGGTGCGGCCCGGCGCTTTCCCGGCGGTATCCCCGCCAGCGTGATAAAACGAATCCAGGAAGAGCTCGCCCTGATCGAGCGGCTGAATTACGCCCGTTATTTCCTGACCGTCCATGACATCATCAAATTCGCCCGCGGCGAAGGCATTCTCTGCCAGGGCCGCGGCTCCGCGGCCAATTCGATTATCTGCTTCTGCATTGGCATTACCGAGGTCGGGCCGGACAAGATCGACACGCTCTTCGAGCGTTTCATTTCCGAGGAACGCAACGAGCCGCCGGATATCGACGTCGACTTCGAGCATGAACGGCGCGAAGAGGTGATGCAGTACATCTATACGAAATACAGCTCCAAACGCACGGCACTCGCCGCCGCCGTCATCAGCTATCGCGGCCGTTCGGCGCTGCGCGAAGTGTCGAAAGCGATGGGCCTTTCGGAGGATGTCAGGGCGTCTCTCTCCGGCTCGATCTGGGGTTGGTCGACCTCGGAACTCGGCGAGAAGGAAGCCAGGGCCGGCGGCCTCGACCGCAGGGATCCGGTGTCACGGCATGTGATGGAACGCGCCAACGAGATCATGGGCTTTCCCCGCCACCTCTCCCAGCATGTCGGCGGCTTCGTCATCACCAGGGACCGGCTCGACGAGATCGTCCCCATCGTCAAGACGGCGATGGACGAGCGCAAGATGGTCGAATGGGACAAGGACGATCTCGATTCGGTGAAAATCCTCAAGGTGGATATCCTGGCGCTCGGCATGCTGACCTGCCTGCAGCGCGCTTTCACTTTGCTCGAGACCCATTACGGCGTGAGAGACGATTATGGCAGGCCATTGACCCTGGATACGATCGCCAAGGAGGATTCCCGTGTCTACGACATGATCTGCCGTGCCGATACGCTCGGCGTCTTCCAGATCGAATCGCGTGCTCAGATGTCGATGCTACCGCGTCTCAAGCCGCGCGAATTCTACGACCTCGTCATCGAGGTGGCGATCGTACGGCCGGGCCCGATCCAGGGCGACATGGTGCACCCCTATCTGCGCCGGCGGCAAGGCAAGGAAAAACCCGAATATCCCAAGGCGGAGCTGAAAGAGATTCTCGGCAAGACGCTGGGCGTGCCGCTGTTCCAGGAGCAGGCAATGAAGATCGCCATCGTCGCCGGCGGCTTCAAACCGGGCAAGGCCGATGAACTGCGCCGTGCCATGGCCACCTTCAAGCGCACCGGCACGATCGGCAATTATCGCCAGCAGATGATCGACGGCATGACAGGACGAGGCTACGAAAAGGACTTCGCCGAGCGCTGTTTCAAGCAGATCGAGGGCTTTGGCGAGTATGGCTTTCCCGAAAGCCACGCCGCCTCCTTCGCCCTGCTCGTCTATGCCTCCTGCTGGTTCAAGACCTTCTACCCGGACGTGTTCTGCGCCGCGATCCTGAATTCGCAGCCGATGGGCTTCTATCAGCCGGCGCAGCTGGTGCGTGACGCCCGCGACCATGGCGTCGACATCCGCGAGGTCGACGTCAATTTCTCCGTCTGGGACTGCACTTTGGAAAAGGCGCTTTTCGACCCGGCCCGCATCCTGCCGCGTCATGCCGAAATGCGCGGTGTCATCGAGACTCAGCATGCGGTGCGGCTCGGCTTCCGGCAGATCAAGGGACTTTCCAAGGAACGCATGGAGGTTTTCGTCGAGCGGCGCGGCGCCGGCTACTCGACGGTCCGGGATGTCTGGCTGCGCTCCGGCCTCAATGTCGACGAGATCGAGAAATTGGCGCAGGCCGACGCCTTTCGTTCCATCGGCCTCGACCGCCGCGCGGCACTATGGGAGGTCCGCGCGCTTGACGGCAAGAGTGCCGCCGAGAAGCTGCCGCTGTTCGACCAGCCGGCGCTCAGCCTGCGCGAGCTGGAGCCCGAGACGAAGCTGCCGAAAATGCCGCTCGGCGAGCATGTCATCCATGACTACCGCTCGCTCGGCCTGTCGCTGAAGGCGCATCCGGTCGCCTTCCTGCGCGAGCGGCTCGACCGCGCCGGCATCACTCCCAATGCCAGCCTGCCTTCCGTGCGCGACGGCAGGCGGGTCTCCGTTGCCGGGCTGGTGCTGGTGCGCCAGCGCCCCGGCAAGGGCAACGCGATCTTTCTCACGCTGGAAGACGACAAGGCCGTCGCCAACGTCATCTTCTGGGAAAGGACCTTCACCCGTTTCCGGCCCATCGTCATGGGTGCCCGGTTTGTGAAGGTCACCGGAAAACTGCAGTCGGAATCAGGTGTCGTCCATATCGTCGCCGAGAAGATCGAGGACCTGACGCCCTGGCTGACCGTGCTGCTGGAGAAGGTCGGTGCGGCCGCACTGCCGGCCGCCGATCCTTCGGACCGCTCCGGCCAACCCGCAATTCGGCCCGCGATGCTGAAAGACGAACGGGATCTCGCAACGCTGTCGGAAGAGGCGGAGAGGGTCATGCCCAAAGGGCATAATTTTCAGTAGGCCCGACCCACCTTCGTCATCCACGGGCGAGCAGGAGCGAAGCTCCGTCGCGGCGACCCGAGGACGACAAACGTGATGGGTTGCTCAGCCGTAGATCTGCTTGTGGATCTGGTAGAGCATTTCCGAACGGTCGGCGCGCATGTCGGCCAGATCGCGGCTGGAGAAGCTGTCGATTTCGGCGATGAGGCGATTGTAGTGCTTGCGCTTGGCGATGCTGGTGCGAGCGCGGGTCACGAGGTCGTTGAAGATCATAGCAAGGTTCCTTCTGTGCCGCATTCGGCGCGGCCGTTTCTTCCTCCCTTGATCGGTACGGATCATGACATAGGAATGGTGCGTTGCAAAAAGAAGATGTTGCAATGCACCATTGCAGCCAGCGCATAGCCGGTTAATGGCTTCCTAAGCTCCCGCACGACGCGCGGCCCGGGCCGGCAGGCGAGCCGCCTCCCATTTTGTCTTACAAATTAGCGTTACCCCGTCTTGCCAGATCGATTGCGGGCTGGCTTGATCCAATGTCACCTGATGCCTGGAGGAAACATGGCGGCCGCAGATTACTATGAAGTTCTCGATCCGCGTTTCGGGCGCCTGTTCAACGGCAACGCGCAGGTGGAGAAGCTGTTCACCGGCTGCCGGTGGGCGGAAGGGCCGGCCTGGTTCGCCGCCGGCCGCTATGTCGTCTGGTCGGACATTCCGAACAACCGCATGATGCGCTACGACGAGACGGACGGCAGCGTCAGTGTCTTCCGTCAGCCCTCCGGCAATTCCAACGGCAACACCGTCGACCGGCAAGGCCGGCTGGTCACCTGCGAGCATTCGGGCCGGCGCGTCAGCCGCACCGAGCATGACGGCTCGATCACCACCATCGCCGCCAAATGGAAGGGCAAGCCGCTGAACTCGCCCAACGACGCGGTGGTGAAGTCCGACGGCTCGATCTGGTTCACCGATCCGACCTACGGCATCGACACCGACTATGAGGGCGACAAAGCCGAGAGTGAAATCGGCGCCTGCCATGTCTACCGGGTCGATCCCGACACGGGCGATATCGAGGCTGTCATCACCGACATGGTCAGGCCGAACGGCCTTGCCTTCTCGCTCGACGAAAGCCTGCTCTATGTCGTCGACACCGGCCGCACGCATGGCGCCGAGAACCCGGCGCATATGCGGGTGTTCAACGTCGGCAAGCACGGCAAGAAAGTTTCCGGAGGCAAGGTGTTCGCCGACTGCACGGCCGGACTGTTCGACGGCTTCCGGCTCGACGCCGATGGGCGCATCTGGACGAGTGCCGCCGACGGCATCCATTGCTACGATCCCGACGGCACGCTGATCGGCAAGGTCAAGGTGCCGGAGGTGACCGCCAATTGCGTTTTCGGCGGCGCCAAGCTGAACTGTCTCTACATCGCAGGCACCACCTCGCTTTATTCGGTGCGGCTGATGGTGAATGGGGCCAAGACCTATTGAGCCTGCTGGAAACGCTTCTCTGGCGTCCGTTATTGGCCGTTTTGCGGGTAGCCACAGCGCCCGCTTCGCCGCGGCTTCCGGAGCCACCATCCTGCGGTTCGCCGGAGCGGAGTTCGAAGCCGCCTGTCCGCGGTATCAGACACAATTCAAGGGGAGGGCGTCATGCCATTCGTCAACATCCGCATCGTCAAGGAAGTGATCGCCGCCGATCCGGCCGGCAAGAAGGCTGACATCGCCAGGAAAGTCACGGCGGCCATCATGGACGCCACTGGGCTTAGCAATGACGATGTCTGGGTGGTCTTCGAGGAGGTCAATGCCCGCGACTGGTACGTCGGCAAGACCGACGTGGAGACGTTGAGAGGCAAGAAATAATCCCAAGGCGCGATGAGCGCCGCAAATCCGGGCTCTGCTCAGGAAGGTGCGGCGGCCGTGTCCGCGCCTGCCGTGCGTCCGCCGACCGTACCTTCACCCGGCCGGCGCTTCGCCCAGCTCTCCAGCCAGTCGCGGCTTTGCATCTCGATCAGCCGCGATGCGGTTCGCTCGAATTCGAACACCTCGACGCCGCGCTTGGCCACATAAAGCGCGTGCGGTGGCGCCTCGGCGCTCACCACCAGCCGCGTATGATGGTCGTAAAGCGTGTCGATCAACAGGATGAAGCGTTTGGCCTCGTTGCGCTTGCCTTCGCCCAGTACCGGCACACGGTCGATGAAAACAGTCGAAAACCGCCCGGCGATCGCCAGGTAATCGCGCGCGCCGAGCGGCTTTTCGCAGAGGTCGGCGAAGGTGAAACGCGCCGCGTCACCAGCGGCGGCCGGCACCACCACCTTGCGTCCCTTCAGCGTCAGCGAGGTCTCGGCCGTCGGCGCACCGCGCGTCATCGACTGCCAGGCCTCATCGAGCGCCTGGTCGGCCGCCGCATCGGCCGGTGTGACATAGACCGGCGTGCGTGCGAGCTTTTCCAGCCGGTAATCCTTGTCGCTGTCCAGCGACAGCACCTGCGCGTGGCGTTCCAATATGGCGATGAACGGTAGGAAAAGCTGGCGGTTCAACCCGTCACGGTAAAGATCTTGCGGCGCCACGTTCGAGGTGGCGACCAGCACGACCCCGTTGGCAAACAGTGCCGAGAATAGCCTGGACAGGATCATGGCGTCGGCGATGTCGGTGACCGAGAACTCGTCGAAACACAGCACCCAGGCCTGCTCGGCGAGCGCCTTGGCCACCGGCGGGATCGGATCGTCTTCCCTGACCGTGCCTTCCTTGCGCGCCTGCCGGTGTTTCTGGATACGGTCCTGCACATCGGCCATGAAGTCGTTGAAATGCACACGGCGCTTGCGCCTGACCGGCAGGAGCTCGAAGAACATGTCCATCAGCATGGTCTTGCCGCGGCCGACGCCACCATGGATGTAGAGGCCCTTGACAGCTTCATGCGTCTCGCGCTTGCGCGCAAACAGCCAGCCCAGTGCACTGGACTTGTGCGCCAGCCGCTTGGCCGAGATCTCGACGGTCAGCCGGTCGAGCGCGGCGGCGATCGCTTCCTGCGCAGCGTCGCGCTCGATCGCGCCTGACACCACCAGATGGTCGTAGCGCTGCCGGACGGTCGGATGGGTCTGAAGGCCGTCACGCAGATGCATCGATCACGTCATTGTTCAGAGCAGGATGCCCAGAGAAAGGGTGCGCCGAGATCGAGGTCACGCCGCCGGCATCACCTGAATGTCGGCATCTCCTACCTCGTAAGCGAGATCGGTTGCCCGTTGGAAGTCTGGCCGTCGAATTTCGAGCCGCCCGACGAATAGAGCCGCGCCAGCGAACCGCCATTCTCGTCATAAAGCGTCAGCTGCTTGCCGGCGACGTTCCACGACTTGATGCCGTCGATCGGCGCCGGGCAATGCAGCGGCCCGGCGCGGAAACCGGCGCCGAACTTGGTCTGCGGCGTCGCCACCTTGCAGCTCTGGCCGGAGACGCTGACGTTCCAGACACCGGCGACGGCCGCCGCGCTGAGATCGGCGGCACCCGCGGGCGCCGCGCCGTCCGGCGGCAGCGAAGCAACTTGCGTGTTAGCCGGCGCGGTCGGGAACCGCGACGGGTCGGTGGTGCCGGGCGAGGCCGGCGGCGGCAGCTGGTTGGAACTCACCTGGCCAGCGGGGGCTGGCTGCAGCGGCGCCGGTTGCTGGTCGTCCATCGACGAGAAGCGTGAGGTTGAGCAGCCGCTCGCAACGAGTGCCGCCAGGGATACGGCCACCAGGCCGCCTTTCGAAAAATTCATTACAACCTCCGTCGGATCCGGCTGGGGGGAAACCGTCCGCGCAATCTCACCTCCACCAAGATGGAGAAGGTGGCGAAATTTCAACCCGATATGGTTAAAATAGGGTTTGCGGTATGAATTGTTGCAAATTTATCGCACTCACCCGGCGAGCGGCGCACTCGGCACGAACACATATCCGTCCGGTCCGACGATATAGCACTCGCGCAGACCATGCGGCTTGTCGATCGCGCCGGCCAGCACGATGTGGCCATGCTCCAGCGCCGCCGCCTCGATCGCGTCGGGCTCCGCGCCATAGAGACGCAGTTCGATGCCGGCACCGCGCGTCTCCGTACCCGCGATGGAGCCCGTCATGGGATTGTCGAGATAAGAATGGTCCGCATGCAGCATGAACACCGATCCCAGAAGCTCGAGCGCGGCGAAATCCTCGTCGGCATAGACGATGCGGGCGCCAAGCACGTCACCGCAGAAGGCTTCCATCGCCGCCATGTCCGATACCAGCAGATTGACGCCGATGCCGCGCGGCAGCGAGCGGCCGAAATCCTCGGCCTTCATCCAGGGTGTCTTGGTCCGCTTCATCGCCATGGCGTCTTCCTCCTGATGCCGCGATCCTAGCCGAGACCGCCTTGCCGCCCTTGGTCTTCGGCCGGCAAACGCTTGCGCCAGCCGCGTCAGGGCTTATGTCTATGGCCAATTCCAGGAAAGGTGTGTGGCGCTTCCCCGGGAAAACGCGCAGCACTTTCCCCCTGGGAATTGAGTGAAAACAAAGAGTTCACCGAAACCCGCCGGAGCGCAGACCTTGGCCGCCAGAAAGAAAGCCGCCAACCGCTACTACAGCGGCCCGCCCAGCGACCATTTCGACGGCAGCCTGTTCTTCAATCCCGGCGGCCGGATGCCCGGCCCCTTCAAGGATTTGCTGAAATGGCAGTTCAGCGGCCAGCGCTCTAAATGGCCGGCTGCCAGCCCGAGCCCCTTTGCGCAGGCAAAGCCGGCGGCGGCGGTCGAAGGCGCCGATCTGGTCGTGACCATGGTCGGCCATTCGACCTTGCTGATCCAGACAGCCGGGCTGAACATCCTTACCGATCCGGTCTGGTCGGAGCGCACATCGCCGTTCTCCTTTGCCGGACCCAGGCGCGTCAATCCGCCGGGTATCGCCCTTGGCGATCTACCGGCGATCGACCTCGTGCTGGTCAGCCACAACCACTATGACCATCTCGACCTTGCCACGCTGAGGCAGTTGCAGGAGAAGCACGATCCGCTGGTGGTGACGCCGCTCGGCAACGATGCCATCATCGCCGCCGCGGTGCCCGGGACGCGGCTTTCCGCGCATGACTGGGGCGACAGGGTCGATGTCTCCGACGGCACCGCTATCCACGTCGAGCCCGCGCATCACTGGTCGGCGCGCGGGGCGCGCGACCGGCGCATGGCGCTGTGGGCCGGCTTCGTCATCGAGACGCCTGGCGGAAAAATCTATTTCGCCGGTGATACCGGCTTCCACGGCGGCATCAACTACCGGCTGATGGCGGAGAGGCATGGCGGCTTCCGCTTCGCCATCCTGCCGATCGGCGCCTACGAGCCGCGCTGGTTCATGGCGCCGCAGCACCAGAACCCCGAGGAAGCGGTCCAGGGCATGTCGTTGTGCAACGCGGCCTTCGCCGCCGGCTGCCATTGGGGCACGTTCCAGCTCACCGACGAGCCGTTCGACGAACCGGTGCGGAAGCTGGCCGAGGCGCTGGACGGCCGAGGCATCCCACAGGAGCGCTTTCGCGCCTTGCGGCCCGGCGAGATCTGGGAAGTGCCCCGGATATGATCGCCTCGATGGCCGGAATGACCGTTTACCCTGCCATGGTTTTCGCTGATGGTCATCCGCGGACAGGATAGGGGAATCAGATGAAGTCAATCATGGCAGGTCTTTTGGCGCTGGCGGTCTCTGTGCCGGCGGCTTTCGCGGGCGAGATCAGCGATCGGGCGGCCGAGGCCGAGAAGCTGCTCCAGTCGGGTGATGGCGCCGGTGCGCTGGAGAAATTCAGCAGCGCCCAGGAAGCGCTCTGGCAAGCGATGCCGCTTGGCGTCCTGAACGTCAGGCAAGTCGACACGGCCTCCGGCTTCGGTATCTACAGCGAGCGCGCCAACCACATCTACAAGCCCGGCGAGAAAATCGTGCTGTACATGGAGCCGGTCGGCTATGGCTACGGCAAGGACGGCCTCGGCAACAGCATGATCGCGCTCTCTGTCGACATCACCGTCGTGTCCGCAGCCGGCGAAACGCTCGGCACAATGGAAAAAGTCGGCCGTGTTCAGATCGCCTCTCGCTCGCACAATCGCGAACTGTTCTTCAAACTCGACCTCTCCCTCGACGGCCTGCCGGCCGGCAAATACCGGTGCAACTTCGTCATGCATGACGAGAATTCGAGCAAGACGGCCCCCTTCAGCACGGATATCGAGATCGCCGGCTGAGGCGATGCCGGGAAAACCACCGATGTCCGATGGAGACGGCACCGGCGGGGACGAAATCCGCGTCGGGCGCAATGTCTTCATCAATCAGAACTGCACTTTCTACGACCTCGGCTGCCTCGACATCGCCGACGCTATCTCCCGGCCTCGGGAACCCAAGCACGACAGCCGCGTTTTTCAACCGGTTTCAATGTGTCCGGCTTGCGAGGCGTTCCCATGCTCAAATGGATCATCATTCTCCTGATCATCGCCGCCGCGGCGAGCCTGCTCGGCATGCCGGCGCTGGCGGGCGCGGCCGCCACTGGCGCGCGCATTCTCATCGGCATCGTGCTCATCATCTTCCTGTTGATCTTGCTTGGGGTCTTTGCGGTGACGTAAGTCCCGCGCCTTCGCCGTGAAAGCGGCTGCGCACTGGTAATTCCTGCCCGTTTCCGCCATATAGCGCCGAACGGACATGGAAATTTCGGAGCAATGGCAGGCACGGCCCCTTTCGCCAAGATGAACGGCATCGGCAACGAGATCATCGTTGCCGACATGCGTGGCCGTGCGGATCGGGTGACGGCCGCGGCTGCCATCGCGCTCAACGCCGATGCCTCGACGCGGTTCGACCAGATCATGGCGATCCACGACGCCAGGACGCCGGGCACCGCTTATTTCGTCGACATCCTGAATTCCGACGGGTCGGGCGCGCAGGCCTGCGGCAACGGCATGCGCTGTGTCGTCCAGGCGCTGGCCGCCGAGACCGGCGAGAAGACCTTCACCTTCGAAACCGTGGCCGGGATCTTGAACGCCTGCGAACACGCGGACGGCTCGATCTCGGTCGACATGGGCACGCCGCGCTTCGGCTGGCGCGACATCCCGCTGGCCGAGGAGTTCCGCGACACCCGCATGATCGAATTGCAGGTCGGCCCCATCGACGCGCCGGTGCTGCATTCGCCTTCGGCGGTCTCGATGGGCAACCCGCACGCCATCTTCTGGGTCGACGCCGATGTCTGGACTTATGAACTCGATCGTTTCGGCCCGCTGCTCGAAAACCATCCGATCTTTCCCGAGCGCGCCAACATAACCATCGCGCAGGTGACCTCGCCCGACTCGATGATCATCCGCACCTGGGAGCGTGGCGCCGGCCTGACCAAGGCCTGCGGCTCCGCCTCGTGCGCGGCTGTCGTTGCCGCCGCGCGCACCAGGCGCACAGGCCGCAGCGTCAATCTTTTGACCCCCGGCGGCGGTACGCTGCATGTCGAGTGGCGCGAGGACGACCACGTCATCCTGACCGGCGCGGCCGAGTGGGAATTTTCCGGCAGCTTCGATCCGTCGACCGGACAATGGGCCCGCGACACCGAAAGCGCGGCGTGATGTCCGCTCTTGCCAAGGACGTCGACGTGGCGAAGGAGCCCGGCTGCATCGACGTGGTGACTTTCGGCTGCCGTCTCAACACCTATGAGTCCGAAGTGATGCGGCGCGAGGCCGAAAATGCCGGCCTCGGCGCGCTGGATGGCGGCACCGTCATCTTCAACACCTGCGCAGTCACCGGCGAAGCGGTGCGCCAGGCCAGGCAGGCGATCCGCAAGGCGCGCCGCGACAACCCGGCCGCGCGCATCATCGTCACCGGCTGCGCCGCGCAGACCGAGTCCGAAAAATTCGCCGCCATGGACGAGGTCGATCTCGTGCTTGGCAACGAAGAGAAGCTGAAGGCCAATTCCTATCGCGCGCTGCCGGATTTCGGCGTCAACGACACCGAGAAGGCGCGGGTCAACGACATCTTTTCGGTGCGCGAGACCGCCGGCCACATGGTCGACGCCATCGAGGGCCGGGCCCGTGCGTTCGTGCAGGTGCAGAATGGCTGCGACCATCGCTGCACCTTCTGCATCATCCCCTATGGCCGCGGCAATTCGCGCTCGGTGCCGATGGGCGCCGTGGTCGAGCAGGTCAAGCGGCTGGCGGGCAACGGCTACGCCGAGATCGTGCTGACCGGCGTCGACATGACGTCTTTCGGCGCCGACCTGCCAGGCGCGCCGAAGCTCGGCAAGCTGGTGAAGACCATCCTGCGTCAGGTGCCCGACGTAAAGCGGCTCAGGCTGTCCTCCATCGATTCGATCGAGGCCGACGACGACTTGCTCGATGCGCTCGCCACAGAACCCAGGCTGATGCCGCATCTGCATCTGTCGCTGCAGTCGGGCGACGACATGATCCTGAAGCGCATGAAGCGCCGGCATCTGCGCGATCAGTCGATCCGCTTTTGCGAGGATGTGCGCAAGCTGCGGCCCGACATTGTCTTCGGCGCCGACATTATCGCGGGTTTCCCGACCGAGACCGAAGCCATGTTCGAGAATTCGCTGGAGATCGTCGAGGAGTGCGGCCTGACCCATCTCCACGTCTTCCCGTTTTCGCCGCGCGAAGGCACACCCGCCGCGCGCATGCCGCAGGTCCGCCGCGAGTTGGTCAAGCAGCGCGCCGCCCGGTTGCGCGCCGCCGGCGAAGCGGCCTACCAGCGCCATCTGTCCTCGCTCGCCGGCAGCCGTCAGTCGGTCCTGATCGAGCGCGACGGCCTTGGCCGCACCGAAGGGTTCACGCTTGCCGCACTCGGCACCGGCGCGCCGGGAGAGATCGTCGAGGCTGATATAACCGGCCACGACGGGATCAGGCTCATAGCCACCCCCCTTGCCGCCCGCGCCGCCTGAGAACACAAAAGCATGGCTGGTTTTTTCAAGAAGATATTTTCGTTCGGCAAGAAGGAGGTGGTCGAGGAGCGCATCGACGAGACCGCCCCGCTGCCGCCGATCAAATGGGACCAGCTCGACGCGCTGAAGCCAGCGGCCGAGCAGGCCGTGCCGGAGTTTTTGAAGCGCGAGGAGCCTGTGGCGGAAGCCGCGCCGGCGACCGTGCCTGCTCCGGTCGAGGCCGCGCCCGGACCGCAGCCCGAGGAACCCACACCCGAAGAACCCACACCCGAACCTGCGCCGACCATTCCGCCCGCGCCGGAACCGACCGTTCCGTCAGAACCGGAGCGGCAGCCGGAGCCCGAGCCGGAAGAGAAACCGGCACCCGCGCCCGAAACGCCTGAACCGCCCGCGCCCGAAGAGGTCCCGCCGCCGCCGGTTGCTCCCGAGCCCACACCCGAACCCCAGCCGCAGGAGATTCCGCCGGCGCCATCGGAGCCGGAGATCGTTCCCTCACGTCCGGAGGGGCGACCGGAACCCGCGCCCATCGAAGTGCCGACGCCGCCAGTCGAAGTGCCGGCCGGGATACCCGCACCGGTCGAGGTGCCGCCGGCGTCGCCGGTTGAAGTGCCTCCGTCGGCGGCCGCCGTCGAGCAGCCTTCAAAGGCCGGCGCTGCCCCTCATCCGCCTGCCGGCACCTTCTCCCCGTATAGGGACGAGGCGAAGGAAGGGGCTTCAGCACCACCCTCGCCCGGTTTGCGGGGAGAGCATGAAGGAAAGCGCGGACCTGCCGTCGAAGCGGCGCTCGAAGCGCCACCAGCTGAAATCGCCCCTCCCATTCGCCAGCCTGCACCGGTCGAGACGCAGCCGGTCGTTGCCGAGGTCGCGCCCGAGCCTCAATCGGTCCCGCGGCCCGCCCCGGAGCCAAAACCCGTTCCCGGCAAGGTGACGGTCGCCAGGAAGGTCGAGCAGAAGGCCGAGCCGCGGAAGGCGCCGGAGCCGGCGCCGAGGCAATCCTGGTTCCAGCGCATGCGGGACGGGTTAGCCCGCTCCTCGCGCGAACTGACCGGCAACATTGCCGGCGTCTTCACCAAGCGCAAGCTGGACGAGGAGACGCTGCAGGACCTGGAGGACGTGCTGATCCGCGCCGATCTCGGCGTCGAAACGGCGCTGCGCGTCACCGATTCACTGGCCTCCAGCCGCTACGGCAAGGATGTTTCCGATACCGAAGTGCGCGCCGTCATGGCGGCCGAGGTGGAGAAGGTGCTCGCGCCGGTCGCGAAACCACTCGAGCTCGACCTCTCGCACAAGCCGCATGTCATCCTGGTGGTCGGCGTCAACGGCACCGGCAAGACCACGACCATCGGCAAGCTCGCCGCCAAGCTGACCGATGGCGGCCTGTCGGTGATGCTGGCCGCCGGCGACACGTTCCGCGCCGCCGCGATCGAACAGCTGAAGATCTGGGGCGAACGCACGAAATCGCCCGTCATTGCCTCCAAGCTCGGCGCCGACGCCGCCGGCCTCGCCTACGATGCCTTCGAACGGGCAAAAGAAGCCGGCTCCGACGTGCTGATCATCGACACCGCCGGCCGGCTGCAGAACAAGACCGAACTGATGGCGGAGTTGGAAAAGATCGTCCGCGTGCTGGGCAAGCTCGATCCCGAAGCGCCGCACACCGTGCTGCAGACGGTCGACGCCACGACCGGCCAGAACGCGCTCAACCAGGTCGAGATCTTCCGCAATATCGCCGGCGTCAACGGCCTGGTGATGACCAAGCTGGACGGCACGGCGCGGGGCGGTATTCTGGTGGCGATCGCGGCAAAGCATAAATTGCCGGTCTATTTCATCGGCGTCGGCGAACAGGTCGACGACCTCGAACCGTTTTCCGCAAGCGAATTCGCCAGGGCGATCGCTGGAGTGGCTTGAACAGGCACGATGCCGGAAGTGAGGCTTCCGGACTGGATCGTGCGTTAGAAGGAAACCATGAACCCACCCATTCTCGAACGCGATCCGTCCGACCCGCAGAAAGAGAAGAAGGAAGGCATCAATCCCGTGCTCAAGCTGGGGCTGGAGCTCGGGCCGCTGCTCGTCTTCTTCTTCGCCAATGCGCGCGGCGAGTGGCTGACGCAGAAATTGCCCGTGCTGGCTGAATTCGGCGGCCCGATCTTCGTCGCCACAGGCCTGTTCATGGCCGCGACCGCCATCGCGCTGATCGCCTCATGGCTGCTCACCCGCACCTTGCCGATCATGCCGATGGTGTCGGGGGTCGTCGTTTTCATCTTCGGCGCGCTGACGCTTTATCTGCAGGACGATATCTTCATCAAGATGAAGCCGACCATCGTCAACACGCTGTTCGGCGGCGTGCTGCTTGGTGGCCTGTATTTCGGCCGCTCGCTGCTCGGCTATGTCTTCGAGTCCGCATTCAAGCTCGATGCCGAAGGCTGGCGCAAGCTCACCTTCCGCTGGGGCCTGTTCTTCCTGTTCCTGGCCCTCGTCAACGAAGTCGTCTGGCGGAATTTTTCCACCGACGCCTGGGTTACGTTCAAGGTCTGGGGCATCATGCCGATCACGCTTCTTTTCACCTTCAGCCAGATGCCGCTGATCCTGCGCCACTCGCTGGACGACAAGGCCGGCGGCGAAGAAAAAGTCGGCAAATAGGGCTGCAAAGGGGAGAGCCATGGAATTCGTCACCACCCAGGAGGAGCTGCGGACGATCTACAAGACGCCGCGCCCGACCGATGGCTCGATCCGCAAGGAATTGAAGGCGCTGGACGCCCATTGCCGCTCCTTCATCGGCAAGAGCCCATTCGTGCTGATCGGCTCGTCCGATGGCGAAGGCAATGCCGACGTCACCCCGAAAGGCGACAAGCCCGGCTTCGCCGCCATTCTCGACGAGAACACCATCGCCATTCCCGACCGGCCCGGCAACAACCGGCTGGATACGCTGGAAAACATCATCCGCAATCCCTCGGTCGGGCTGCTCTTCCTCATCCCAGGCATGAACGAGACGCTGCGCGTCAATGGCGATGCCCGCATCACCGTCGATGCCACCTTGCGCGAGCGCCTTGCGGTCGACGGCAAGGAGCCGCAAAGCGTTATCGTGATCGTGGTCAAGGCCGCTTACATGCATTGCGCCAAGGCTTTCATGCGCTCCGATTTGTGGAAGCCCGACAGCTGGCATGATCGCGCCACGCTGCCGACGCTCGGCCAGATCCTGCGCGACCAGTTGGCACTGGCCGATTCGGCCGAGGCGACCGACCGCTGGCTCGACGGCGAGTACAAACAGACGATGTGGTAGGGTTGTCGGCCCCCGATTCGTCTGGACTGGTCCGCCTTGCTCAACCTCATTGCGATATCCGGCAGCCTGCGGGCGGCCTCCACCAATTCGGCCCTGGTCGCGGCACTGGCGCTGAACACGCCAGCGGGCTGTCGCGTCACCGTCTATGACGGGCTTGGCCGGCTGCCGATCTTCAATCCCGACGACGAGGGCGAGCGGACGCCGCGCGAGGCCTCCGATCTGATCGAGGCCGTCACCGGCGCGGACGGTGTCGTCGTCTCCTGTCCCGAATATGCCCATGGCGTGCCTGGCGGCCTTAAGAACGCGCTCGACTGGCTGGTCTCGCGTGACGCCGCCGTCGGCAAGCCGGCGATGCTGGCGCACGCCTCGCCACGCTCGCTCTACGCCCGCGCGGCGCTGGCGGAGATCATGCGCACCATGTCGTTCGCGCTTTGCGAAGAGGCCATGCTCGAGGTTTCGCTCCTCGGCAAGAAGCCGGCGGAGGTTGAAAGTATCCTGCGAGAGCCGGCAAACGTGCGGGCAATTCGCGATGGCCTGTCAGCCTTCGCGGCCTTCATCCGCTCGCGCCAAATTTGAGCGGACTCGCGCCAAATTGAGCGGACGCCATCGTGTCGTCGTCCTGGAAGGACCGGAGGCGTCGGCCAATCGCTACAGCCGATAGACGTACATCACAAAGGTCTCCGCCTCGCCATGCGCCTCCTTGCGCCCCTCATAAAGTGCGCGGGCGGGCAGATTGTCCGGCTCGGTGCCGACCCAGGCCTCTTCGCAGCCATGCTCGCGGCCGAGCGCGAACATCGCGTCGAGCATTCCGCGCGCGATGCCCTGGCGCTGGAAGGCTGGCGAGACGCCGACCTCGTCGACATAGAGTTCGGGCGCCTTGTCCGGATGGCGGTGCATGACCGCCGCGCATTGGCCGACGACAACGTCCTCGGCCAGGGCCACGATCATGAAATGGCCCGATTGCGCGAGATAGCTTGCCAGGCGATCGGGCCGCACCGGCTCGTCGAACACGTCGTCGGCAATCCGCATCACAAGGGCGTCATCTCCGGGATAAAGCCTTCTGATCTCAATCGCCATTGTGTAAATTCTCCCAAGTCGGCTTACAAACTTTGACGTTTACGTAAATCCCAAACACACTAACCGATTGAAAATGCAGGGGTCGAAATAATCGTTTGAATTTATTCCGCACCAGAGCTATTGGGTGCGGGAAATTCGCGGTTCCCCCGCAGCAGTCCGGCCTCTTCCTCGACGCCGTGTTGGCGCGTCACAGACAAAGGGAAATCATCCTCACATGGCACGCAACAAGATAGCGCTTATCGGCTCTGGCATGATCGGCGGCACGCTCGCCCACATGATCGGCCTCAAGGATCTCGGCGACGTGGTCCTGTTCGATATCGCCGAGGGTATCCCGCAAGGCAAGGGGCTCGATATCGCGCAGTCGTCGCCGGTCGATGGTTTCGATTCCCGGCTGACCGGCGTCAACGACTATGCCGGCATCGAGGGCGCCGATGTCTGCATCGTCACCGCCGGCGTGCCGCGCAAGCCGGGCATGAGCCGCGACGACCTGCTGGGCATCAACCTGAAGGTCATGGAGCAGGTCGGCGCAGGGCTGAAGAAGTACGCGCCGAAGGCCTTCGTCATCTGCATTACCAATCCCCTCGACGCCATGGTGTGGGCGCTGCAGAAGTTTTCGGGCTTGCCCAAGACCCATGTCGTCGGCATGGCCGGCGTGCTCGACAGCGCGCGCTTCCGCTACTTCCTGGCCGAGGAATTCAAGGTTTCGGTCGAGGACGTCACCGCCTTCGTGCTCGGCGGCCACGGCGATTCCATGGTGCCGATGATCCGCTATTCCACGGTGTCGGGCATTCCGCTTCCCGACCTGATCAAGATGGGCTGGACCTCGAAGGAAAAGCTCGACCAGATCGTGCAGCGCACCCGTGACGGCGGCGCCGAGATCGTCGGCCTCCTGAAGACCGGCTCGGCCTATTACGCGCCGGCGGCCTCGGCGATCCAGATGGCTGAATCCTACCTCAAGGACAAGAAGCGCGTGCTGCCTTGCGCGGCACACCTCTCCGGTCAGTATGGCGTCAAGGGTACCTATGTCGGCGTGCCGGTGGTGATCGGCGCAGGCGGTGTCGAGCGCGTCATCGAGATCGACCTTAACAAGGCCGAGCAGAAGATGTTCGAGGCATCGGTGGCGACCGTGCAGGGCCTGACCGAGGCCTGCGTCAAGATCGCGCCGCAGCTCGCCTCGAAATAACCCGCCCAAACGTCACCCCGGCAAACGACCTGGAGATAGTTCCCGATGAACATCCATGAATATCAAGGCAAGGCGCTGCTGAAGAGCTTTGGCGCGCCGGTGGCCGAAGGCGTGCCGGTTTTCAAGGCAAGCGAGGCGGAAGCCGCTGCACAGGCGCTGCCCGGCCCACTCTATGTGGTGAAGAGCCAGATCCATGCCGGCGGCCGCGGCAAAGGCAAATTCAAGGAACTCGGCGCCGACGCCAAGGGCGGCGTGCGGCTGGCGAAGTCCGTCGCCGAGGTGGTCGCCAACGCCAACGAGATGCTCGGCCATACGCTGGTGACCAAGCAGACCGGCCCGGCCGGCAAGCAGGTCAACCGCCTCTATATCGAGGACGGCGCCGACATCGAGCGCGAGCTCTATCTCTCCATCCTGGTCGACCGCTCGGTCGGCCGCATCGCCTTTGTCGTCTCGACCGAGGGCGGCATGGACATCGAGGGCGTCGCGCACGACACGCCGGAAAAGATCATCACCGTCGCCATCGATCCGGAAAAGGGCGTTACGGCTGAGGACGTCAAGGCGCTCAACGACGCGCTTAAGCTCGACGGCGACGCGGCCAGGGATGGCGGCACGCTGTTCCCGATCCTCTACGAGGCCTTCGTCGAGAAGGATATGAGCCTGCTCGAGGTCAACCCGCTGATCGTCATGAAGGACGGGCATCTGCGCGTGCTCGACGCGAAGGTGTCGTTCGACAACAACGCGCTGTTTCGCCACCCCGATGTGCTGGAACTGCGCGACACGTCAGAAGAGGACGAGAAGGAGATCGAGGCGTCCAAATACGACCTCGCCTATGTCGCGCTCGACGGCAATATCGGCTGCATGGTCAACGGCGCCGGCCTTGCCATGGCGACGATGGACATCATCAAGCTCTATGGCGCCGAACCCGCCAACTTCCTCGATGTCGGCGGCGGCGCTTCCAAGGAGAAGGTGACGGCGGCGTTCAAGATCATCACCAGGGATCCGGCGGTCAAGGGAATCCTGATCAATATCTTCGGCGGCATCATGAAGTGCGACATCATCGCCGAGGGTGTGATTGCCGCGGTCAAGGAAGTCGGGCTCAAGGTGCCGCTGGTCGTGCGCCTGGAAGGCACCAATGCCGAGCTTGGCAAGAAGATCATCAACGACAGCGGCCTGAACGTCGTCTCGGCCGACGATCTCGACGACGCGGCCAAGAAGATCGTGGCGGCGGTGAAGGGCTGAGCCGGTGCCTCCACGCAAGATAAACCTGGTCGAGGCGGCGGATCGGACCATCACTGAGGTCTTCGATCCGCATATCGCCGGCGACGTGAATGACAGCCAGGCCAAGGTCGCCAAGTTCGGCGAGGTCTTCGACTGGCATGCGCATGACAATGAAGACGAAGCCTTCCTCGTGCTGCGCGGCAGGATCGCCATCGATTTTCGCGATGGGCCGATCGAGCTCGGCGAGGGCGATTTCATCGTCGTGCCGCGCGGCGTCGAGCATCGGCCGCGTTCGCTGACATCAGAGCCGGTGGTGCTGATGTTCGAACCGGCGACGACACTCAACACCGGCAATGCCAAGAGCGATCTGACGGTCGCCGATCTGAAGCGGCTCTGACCGATGAACGCCTCGCCCTTCTCTTCGCTCTCGGCCGATCACCAGCTCCTGCAGGCTTTGGTCGGTGCTTGGCGCGGCGAGGAGGAGGTCGCGGATACGCAGTGGGCCGATGGCGGCATGGCGACGAGCGAAGTGATAGCGGAAGCGCAGTTCGGCGGTCTGTTCGTGGTGCAGCGCTATAAGCAGCGCCGCGATGGCACGGTCTCCTTCGGCGCGCACAATGTATTCGGCTTCGACCAGCAGAACAGCGTCGTCACCATGCACCAGTTCGATTCGATGGGCTTTGTGCCGTCCTCGCCCGCCACGGGCACATGGAACGGCAGCGAATTGGTACTGGAGCGATCGTCGCCGCGCGGCTTTGCGAAGGTGACGTATGTTTTCGACGATGCCGACACCTACCGCATGCGATTGCATTTCAAACCTGCCGGCAGCGATGGCTGGCAAGACATGGTGAGCGGCGTCTACCGGCGCGTCTCGCCTTCCTCGATCAACGGTTTTTAAAAAGGGCGGCCATGTCCATTCTCGTCGACAAGAATACCAAGGTGCTGGTGCAGGGCCTGACCGGCAGGACCGGTACGTTCCATACCGAGCAGGCGCTGGCCTATCACGGGACAAAGATGGTCGGCGGCATCCATCCCAAGAAGGGCGGCGAGACCTGGACAGGCTCGAAAGGCGAGAGCCTGCCGATCTTCGCCACTGTCGCCGAAGGCAAGGAAAAGACAGGCGCCAACGCCTCCGTCATCTACGTGCCGCCGGCGGGCGCCGCGGAAGCCATCATCGAGGCGATCGAGGCGGAGATCCCGCTGATCGTCTGCATCACGGAAGGCATTCCGGTGATGGACATGATCAAGGTCAAGGCGCGGCTCGATCGCTCGGCCTCGCGGCTGATCGGACCGAACTGCCCGGGCGTGCTTACCCCCGACGAATGCAAGATCGGCATCATGCCCGGGAACATCTTCCGCAAGGGCTCGGTCGGCGTTGTTTCGCGCTCGGGAACACTTACCTATGAGGCTGTGTTCCAGACCACCAATGTCGGCCTCGGCCAGACCACTGCCGTCGGCATCGGCGGCGACCCCGTCAAGGGCACCGAGTTCATCGACATGCTCGAGATGTTCCTGGCCGATGATGAGACCAAGTCGATCATCATGATCGGCGAGATCGGCGGTTCGGCCGAGGAAGACGCCGCGCAGTTTCTCAAGGACGAAGCCAAGCGTGGTCGCAAGAAGCCGATGGCCGGCTTCATCGCCGGGCGCACGGCGCCGGCCGGACGCACCATGGGCCATGCGGGCGCGGTCATCTCCGGCGGCAAGGGCGGCGCGGAAGACAAGATCGCGGCGATGGAATCGGCCGGGATAAAAGTTTCGCCGTCGCCAGCGCGGCTGGGCACGACGCTGGTCGAGGCGATCAAGGGTTAAGCCAGTAGTGAGTAGCAGGTAGTCAGTAGTGAAGAAGGGAAGAACGGGTGAGTAGCAGCTGAGCGGAAAATTCCATTTTCCACTCACTACCGGCTACTCACTGTTCCCTCGAAAGGAGACGGAGCCAGGCTCCGCTGAAACGACATGGCAAGACAAGATCAGGCCAACGACCAATTTTCGCTCACCTCTTTCCTCTATGGCGGCAATGCCGATTACATCGACGCGCTCTACGCGGCGTATGAGGACGATCCCGGCTCGGTCAATCCCGAGTGGCAGGAGTTCTTCGCCGGCCTGAAGGACGATGCCGGCGATGTGCGCAGGAACGCCAAGGGCGCTTCATGGACGAAACCTTCCTGGCCGCTGCAGGCCAATGGCGAGCTGGTGTCGGCGCTGGACGGCAATTGGGGCATCGTCGAAAAGCACCTGGAAAAGAAGGTCAAGGACAAGGCCGTCACCAACGGTGTCGTGCTGTCCGACGCCGATGTGCACCAGGCGACACGCGATTCGGTGCGCGCCATCATGATGATCCGCGCCTTCCGCATGCGCGGCCATCTGCACGCCAATCTCGATCCGCTCGGCATCAACACGCTCGAGGATTACAACGAACTGTCGCCGGAAAATTACGGCTTCACCGAAGCCGACTACGACCGGCCGATCTTCCTCGACAATGTGCTGGGGCTCGAATTCGGCAGCATCCGGCAGATGCTGGAGATCCTCACCCGCACCTATTGTTCGACGCTCGGCGTCGAGTTCATGCATATTTCCGATCCCGAGGAAAAGGCCTGGATCCAGGCGCGCATCGAGGGCGCCGACAAGGAGATCTCGTTCACCGCCACCGGCAAGAAGGCGATCCTGCAGAAGCTGGTCGAGGCGGAAGGCTTCGAGCAGTTCATCGACGTCAAGTACAAGGGCACCAAGCGCTTCGGTCTCGACGGCGGTGAATCGCTGATCCCGGCGCTGGAGCAGATCGTCAAGCGCGGCGGCCAGCTCGGCATGAAGGAGATCGTGCTCGGCATGGCCCATCGCGGCCGCCTCAATGTGCTTTCCCAGGTGATGGCCAAGCCGCACCGCGCCATCTTCCACGAATTCAAGGGCGGCTCGGCGGCCCCCGACGAGGTCGAGGGCTCGGGCGACGTGAAGTACCATCTCGGTGCCTCGTCGGACCGCGAGTTCGACGGCAACAAGGTTCACCTGTCGCTGACGGCGAACCCTTCGCATCTGGAGATCGTCGACCCCGTGGTAATGGGCAAGGCGCGCGCCAAGCAGGATTCCCTGTTCGGCCGCGGCCGCGAGGAGATCGTGCCGCTGGAAGAGCGGGCCAAGGTGCTGCCGCTCTTGCTGCATGGCGACGCCGCCTTCGCCGGCCAGGGCGTGATCGCCGAGATCCTCGGCCTGTCGGGCCTGCGTGGCCACCGCGTCGCCGGCACGCTGCACTTCATCATCAACAACCAGATCGGCTTCACCACCAATCCGCGCTTCTCGCGCTCATCGCCCTATCCGTCCGATGTCGCCAAGATGATCGAGGCACCGATCTTTCACGTCAATGGCGACGATCCGGAGGCTGTGGTGCACGCCACCAAGGTGGCGATCGAATTCCGCATGAAGTTCCATAAGCCCGTGGTCGTGGACATGTTCTGCTACCGCCGCTTCGGCCACAATGAGGGCGACGAACCGGCCTTCACGCAGCCGCTCATGTACAGCAACATCCGCGCCCACAAGACGACGGTGCAGATCTATGGCGATCGCCTGATCGCCGAAGGGCACATCACCCAGGCCGAGCTCGATCAGATGAAGGCCGACTGGCGCGCGCATCTGGAAGCCGAATGGGAAGTCGGCCAGCACTACAAGCCCAACAAGGCCGACTGGCTCGACGGCGCCTGGTCAGGCCTGCGCACGGCCGACAACCAGGACGAGACAAGGCGCGGCAAGACCGCGGTACCGGTCAAGACGCTGAAGGAAATCGGCAAGAAGCTGACCGAGGTGCCGAAGGGCTTCGAAGCGCACAAGACGATCATCCGCTTCCTCGAAAACAGGCGCCAGGCGATCGAGTCCGGCGAAGGCATCGACTGGTCGACGGCCGAGGCGCTGGCCTTCGGCGCGATCCTGCTCGACGGCAATCCGATCCGGCTGTCCGGACAGGATTCCGAGCGCGGCACCTTCTCGCAGCGCCATTCCGTGCTTTACGACCAGCGCGACGAGACCCGCTACATCCCGCTCAACAATCTGTCGGCGGCGCAGGCCGGTTACGAAGTCATCAACTCGATGCTGTCGGAAGAAGCGGTGCTGGGCTTCGAATATGGCTACAGCCTGGCCGAGCCGAAGGCGCTGACGCTGTGGGAGGCGCAGTTCGGCGACTTCGCCAACGGCGCCCAGGTGGTGTTCGACCAGTTCATCTCGTCGGGCGAACGCAAGTGGCTCAGAATGTCTGGCCTCGTCTGCCTGCTGCCGCATGGCTATGAAGGCCAGGGCCCGGAACATTCTTCCGCCCGGCTGGAGCGCTTCCTGCAGCTTTGCGCCGAAGACAATATGCAAGTCGCCAACTGCACGACGCCGGCCAACTACTTCCACATCTTGCGCCGACAGCTGAAGCGCGACTTCCGCAAGCCGCTGATCCTGATGACGCCGAAGTCGCTGCTGCGCCACAAGCGGGCGGTGTCGACGCTGCCGGAAATCTCGGGCGAAAGCTCGTTCCACCGGCTGCTGTGGGATGATGCCCAGCTGTTGCCCAACCAGGCGATCAAGCTGACCAAGGATTCCAAGATCCGCCGCGTCGTGCTGTGCTCGGGCAAGGTCTATTACGACCTCTATGAAGAGCGCGAGAAGCGCGGCATCAACGACATCTATCTGCTGCGCGTCGAACAGCTCTATCCGTTCCCGGCCAAGGCGCTGATCACCGAGCTGTCACGCTTCCGCAACGCCGAGATGGTGTGGTGCCAGGAGGAGCCCAAGAACATGGGTGCCTGGTCGTTCATCGATCCGTATCTGGAATGGGTGCTGGCGCATATCGACGCCAAGCATCAGCGGGTGCGCTACACCGGCCGTCCGGCGGCCGCGTCGCCGGCGACCGGGCTGATGTCGAAGCACCTCGCCCAGCTCGCCGCCTTGCTCGAAGACGCGCTCGGCGAATAAGCAGAACAGAACCGAAAGAACGGACAGGCACAATGGCTACCGAAATCCGCGTTCCCACACTCGGCGAATCCGTCACCGAAGCGACCGTCGGCAAATGGTTCAAGAAGGTCGGCGATGCCATTGCCGCCGACGAACCGCTGGTCGAGCTCGAAACCGACAAGGTGACGGTAGAGGTGCCCGCCGCCGCCGCCGGGACGCTCGGTGAAATCACGGTTGGGGAAGGCGAGACGGTCGGCGTCGGCGCCCTGCTCGGGTCGATTTCGGCCGGTGGCGCGGCTGCTCCCGCGACCAAGCCGCAAGCGGTCGCGCAGGCGTCCAGCCCCGACGCGGCATCCACCACCAAGCAGGCCGCGGCCGAGACCGCCAAGGTTGCCGGCGATGCCGGACCGGTCGAGCCGCGCACCATGCCGCCGGCGCCGGCGGCGGCAAAATTGATCGCCGAGAACAATCTGTCGGTCGACCAGCTCTCCGGCTCGGGTAAGCGCGGCCAAGTGCTGAAGGGCGACGTGCTGGATGCCATCTCCAAGGGTGCGCCGTCGCAGCCGGCCGAGACGCCAAAGGCAGCGCCGGCACCGATCGCGGTTCGGGCGCCGTCGTCGGGTGATGATGCATCGCGCGAGGAGCGCGTGCGCATGACCAAGCTGCGCCAGACCATCGCGCGCCGCCTGAAGGAGGCGCAGTCGACCGCCGCCATGCTGACCACCTTCAACGAAGTCGACATGTCGGCGGTGATGGCGCTCAGGACCAAGTACAAGGACGTTTTCGAGAAGAAGCACGGCGTGAAGCTCGGCTTCATGGGCTTCTTCACCAAGGCGGTCACCCACGCGCTGAAGGAAATCCCCTCGGTCAATGCCGAGATCGACGGCACCGACATCATCTTCAAGAACTATGCCCATATCGGTGTCGCGGTCGGCACCGAAAAGGGTCTCGTGGTTCCGGTCGTGCGCGATGCCGACCAGATGTCGATCGCCGAGATCGAGAAGGATATCGGCCGGCTGGGCATCGCAGCGCGCGACGGCAAGCTGTCGGTCGCCGACATGCAAGGCGGCACCTTCACCATCTCCAATGGTGGCGTCTACGGGTCGCTGATGTCGACGCCGATCCTCAATGCGCCGCAGTCGGGCATTCTGGGCATGCACAAGATCCAGGACCGGCCGGTTGTGGTCGGCGGCCAGATCGTGATCCGGCCGATGATGTATCTGGCGCTCAGCTACGATCACCGCATCGTCGACGGCAAGGAAGCCGTGACCTTCCTGGTGCGGGTCAAGGAAAGCCTGGAGGATCCGGAGCGGCTGGTGCTCGATCTGTGAGGCGGTCGGATGGCGGCTTGCGGCAAAGAGCGGCCAATGATGGCTCGCTTGCTCGGAGCCACCAAACCGGTTGTGCTTATGGCCGGGATCGTGATGACTACCGCAGCCGCCCAAGCCGCCTGCCCGATCGAACTCGCCGTCTATGGGGATAGCCAGAGCGGCAGCGAGATCGATTTTGCCCCGACCGGCACATCGGCTGTTGTCACCAACAGTTTCCGGCTGATCCTCGACAACAACGTGGTGCTGAACGGCATCGTCATGTGGAACGAAGGCGTCGCACGGCCGAACGGTTCCTTGATGTACAAATGCCCTGAGGGCGACATCACCGGCGCCGAGCTCGCCACCTGCACGCTGTGGAACGGCGTCATCTACACGTCCGACGACAAGGGCAGCATCGGGCTTTTGCCGGCCGAGGGTGTCGAGGCGCCGAAGATGCTGATCCTGCCCGATCTCGGGCCGGTGCTTAGGCAATCCCGGGCGTATGGCGGTGGCGGATTTTCGAAAGTGCCGTCGGATGTGTTCGCGATGAAAGGATGCCAGGAATGAGCGCGGCGCAAAAAGTGCTGCTGGTCACCGGCGGCAGCCGCGGCATCGGCGCCGCCATCTGCCGGCTGGGGTCGGAGGCGGGCTATCGCGTCGCGGTCAATTACGCCTCCAACAAGGCCGCCGCCGATGCGCTGGTCGCCGAAATCAAGGACGGCGGCGGCGAAGCCGTTGCCGTCAGGGGCGATGTCGGCAAGGAAACCGATATCGTGGCCATGTTCGGCGCCGTCGACCGCGCCTTTGGCCGGCTCGACGCCTTCGTCAACAATGCCGGCATCGTCGACGTCAAGGCGCGCGTCGACGAGATGGATGTCGCGCGGCTGGAACGCATGATGCGCATCAACGTCGTCGGCTCGTTCCTGTGCGCCCGCGAGGCGGTGAAGCGCATGTCGACGCGGCATGGCGGGTCGGGCGGTGCGATCGTCAACATCTCGTCGGCGGCAGCGACGCTGGGCTCGCCGGGCGAATATGTCGACTATGCCGCATCCAAGGGCGCCATCGACACCTTCACCATCGGCCTCGCCCGCGAGGTGGCGCTGGAAGGCATTCGCGTCAATGCGGTGCGGCCGGGCATCATCGACACCGACATCCACGCCTCCGGCGGCCAGCCGGACCGGATAGAACGGTTCCGCGATCTGCTGCCGATGAAAAGGGCGGGCACGGCGGATGAAGTCGCCGGTGCGGTCCTCTATCTTTTATCCGATGCCGCGTCCTATACGACGGGCGCGATCCTAAATGTCAGCGGCGGCCGCTGAACCCCAAGCAAAAGGGAAACAAACATGGCTTATGACGTGGTTATCATCGGCTCGGGACCCGGCGGCTATGTCTGCGCCATCAAGGCGGCACAGCTTGGGCTGAAGGTCGCGGTGGTCGAGAAGAACGCGACCTTCGGCGGCACCTGCCTCAACATCGGCTGCATCCCGTCCAAAGCGCTGCTTTATGCCTCGGAAATGTTCGCCGAGGCCGGCCATTCCTTCGACACGCTCGGCGTCGAAATTCCGGCACCCAGGCTGAACCTGAAGAAAATGATGGCGCACAAGGACGCGACGGTGTCGTCCAACGTCAATGGCGTCGCCTTCCTGTTCAAGAAGAACAAGATCGATGCCTTCCGCGGCACCGGCAAGGTGGTTGCCGCGGGCAAGGTCTCGGTGACCGGCGAGGATGGCAAGGTCGACGAGATCGAGACCAGGAACATCGTCATCGCCACCGGGTCCGACGTCGCCGGCATTCCCGGCGTCAAGGTCGACTTCGACGAAAAGATCATCGTGTCCTCGACCGGCGCGCTGTCGCTGGAGAAGGTGCCTGGCCATTTGGTGGTGGTGGGCGGCGGTGTCATCGGTCTCGAACTTGGCTCGGTCTGGGCACGGCTTGGCGCCAAGGTCACTGTGGTCGAGTTCCTCGACACCATTTTGGGCGGCATGGACGGCGAGGTGTCGAAACAGTTCCAGCGGATGCTCTCCAAGCAGGGCTTCGAATTCAAGCTCGGCGCCAAGGTGACCGGCGTCGCCAAGGCCAAGAAGGGCGCGACCGTGACCTTCGAGCCGGTCAAGGGGGGTGCTGCCGAAACCATCGAGGCCGATGCCGTGCTGATCTCGACGGGACGCCGCGCCTTTTCGGACAGCCTCGGGCTGAAGGAGGCCGGCGTCGAGGTCGACGAGCGCGGCCGGGTCAAGACCGACGGGCATCTCAGGACCAATGTTCCCGGGATCTACGCCATCGGCGACGTCATCGCCGGGCCGATGCTGGCGCACAAGGCCGAGGACGAGGGCGTGGCGGTGGCCGAGACCATCGCCGGCCAGGCCGGCCATGTGAACTATGACGTCATTCCGAGCGTCGTCTACACCAGTCCGGAGATCGCCTCGGTCGGCAGGACCGAGGAAGAGCTGAAGAAGGCCGGCATCGACTACAAGGTCGGCAAATTCCCCTTCACGGCCAACGGCCGCGCGCGCGCCATGCTGCATACCGACGGTTTCGTGAAGATCCTGGCCGACAAGCAGAGCGACCGCGTGCTCGGCGTCCATATCGTCGGCTTCGGCGCCGGCGAGATGATCCATGAGGCGGCGGTACTGATGGAGTTCGGCGGCTCGTCGGAAGATCTGGCCCGCACCTGCCACGCCCATCCGACGATGTCGGAAGCGGTGAAGGAAGCGGCGCTGGCCACCTTCTTCAAGCCGATCCACATCTAAGGGTGCCCAACGCTTCGTCGTCCTATGGCGGAGCAAGGAGCGAAGCGACGCGGCGTAGATCCCTGGAGCTGCTCCGCAGCCCAAGGGATCCCTGCCGTGACTTCAGAGCGCTCCTGCGATGCGGAATTCTGCTCCGCTGCATTCCTCGGCCGAGGTCGCGGCATGGATCCTCGGGTCAAGCCCGAGGATGACGAACGGGCGGAGTGGCTTGGCGCCAAGGCCCCCCAACGGTCATCACCCAAAACAAAACGGCCCGCCTTTCAGCAGGCCGTTGGTCTTTGATATCGAGCCCCTTACTGGGCCGGCGCTGGTGCCGGGGCGGGCGCTGGTGCCGGGGCGGGCGCTGGTGCGGGAGCCGGCGCTGGCGCTGGTGCCGGGGCGGGCGCAGGAGCAGGTTCGGCTGGCTTGGCCGGTTCGGCGGGCTTCATCGGTTCAGCCGGTGCGGGCGCCGGAGCCGGTGTGCTGGCCGCTGGCGGCTCGGCGGGTGCCGGGTGCTCGCCACCACTTCTTCCGAAAACATAATACGCGACAATCGCCAGGATAACGACGACCAGTGCAATCAGCCAGGGGCTGCCGCCACCGCCGCTCGGCCGAGGGGCATTGGTGGTCGAATTGTACGGGTCGTTTGGGTTTGGTGTGTTCGCCATAAATGTGTCCTCCGGGAAAATGAAAAAGGTCAATCAACATCCATCAACGCGCAACCGTTGAATGGGTTTCACGCTAGCGGAGGAAAACGCCGTAAACGCGGCGTTTGCGTGCCTCCGCTGCCATCCGACTCAATTGACGGCGGTGACAGTATAGCCGGCTTTGCGGAAATCCTCGACCAGTCCCTCTGGACCGGGAAGGTGCAGCGCGCCGACCGCCATGAAGGCGTTGCCCTTGGCCAGGATCGGCCCGGCATGATCGACCATTACCTTGTTGCGGCTGGTGATCATGGTTTCCTCGAAGGCGGCGTAGCCCGCGGGGTCGTCCTGCTCCTCGGGCATGGCGGCGCGGAACAGCGGCCAGAACATCCCGGTGTCGCCACGCTGGTAAAGCACGATCATGGTTTCGTTGATATCGTTGACCTTGTCGCCCAGCTTCAGCGTGTCGACCAGACCTTTCATGTGAAACGCGAGCGGCAGCGAGGCCATGGCGCGCAGCTGGCTCTCGGCCGTTTCCAATCCTTCCACCGGCTTGCCGGCCGCCTTGGCGCTCTCGGCCAGCTTGACGTCGAGCACCGGCGCGCCGCCGGACTGGCGGGCGAGTTCGCAAGCCGGAAGCGCCATCATGGCCGACAGCATCCACGGCTTCATTTTTGCGACCGTCGCCGGCGGGATGCCGCGCGCATCGAGCGCGGCGTTCATGGCCGCCGCTTCGTCCGGCGACAGCAGTGACGAAAGCGTCGTGGAGTCGGTGAACATCATCAGGTCCGGCTCCTTCAGCATCGCCGCCATCATCTTCTGCTTGTCGAGCACGTCGGTGGTCTCGATGATGAGGGTGCCGGCAGCATCGAAGGCCTTCTGCGCATAGGCCGGCAGCGTGGTGACGCGCGGATCGGTCATGTGCATGGTGCCGAACAGGTAGGATGGCTGTTCGCCCGGTTTTTCCAGCTTCCACAGCAGTCCCTTGCCGTTCAGCGTGGCAGCCGCCTCGGCCGCGATTTTGCCGTAGGTGGCGGGATTGTTCTTCTGCAAGGCCGACAGCATGTCGGCGCCGGTACAGGTCGGGATTTCCGCGTGCGCCCTGCCGGCGGCGAACAGCAAGACAGCAAGGAAGGATAGGAAAAACAGCACGTTGAGCGCGACAAGCAGTTTCAGCGAGACGGAAGCCGCACGGTCGGCGATGGCAATGACACGTTTCATGGTCCCATTCCTAGGACTGAAAAGCGGCAAAACCGTTAATCGGGGTTATGAAATTGTCCTAACCGCCCATTCTTCGTCATCCACGGGCGGAGCAAGGAGCATAGCGACGCGGCGCAGACCCCTGGAGCTGCTCCGCAGCCCAAGGGATCCATGCCGCGACTTCAGAGCACCGCCCACGGTGCAGAATTCAGCTCCGCTGCATTCCACGGCTGATGTCACGGCATGGATCCCAGGGTCTCCGCGACGGAGCTTCGCTCCTGCTTCGCCCTAGGATGACGAAGTTGGGAAGGCTTCGGCCAATCGCGAATGTTTATAATGGGCCACCGATACTGCATGGCTTTACCGACGTTCATGCCCTGGGATGGGCCGATTCGTAGATTTCCAGCAGCCTTGCGGTGTCGACGCCGGTGTAAATCTGCGTCGTCGACAGGCTGGCGTGGCCCAGGAGTTCCTGGATGGTGCGCAGATCGCCGCCTCGGCCGAGCAGATGGGTGGCGAAGGAATGGCGCAAGGCATGTGGAGTCGCCGTGTCCGGCAGGTTGAGCGCCGAACGCAGCTTCGCCATGTCACGCTGGATGATGGCCGGGTTGAGCGGGCCGCCGCGCGCGCCGCGAAACAGCAGACCCTTCGGATCGAGGTGATAGGGGCAGAGCCGGCGGTATTCGGCGATCGCCCTGAGCGCCACCGGCAACACCGGCACCAGCCGTGTCTTGCCGCCCTTGCCGGTGACGCGCAGCACGGTGTCGGCTTCCGACGCCAGATCAGCGGCATTGAGGCCAAGCGCTTCCGAAATGCGCAGGCCCGAGCCGTAGAGCAGCGTCAGCACGGCGGCGTTGCGGGCGGCGATCCAGGGTTCTTCCGCCAGTTGGCCTTCCACCGATACGACATGTTTGGCATCGCTCGCCGTCAAAGGTTTGGGCAGGGATTTGGGTTGTCGCGGCGCGCGCAAGGCCGCCGCACCCGCCGCATTGGCGAGACCGCGCCGCTCGAGGAACCGCAGCAGCGAGCGGATGCCGGCCAAGCCACGGCCAAGCGTGCGGGCGCCGGCGCCGGCATTGCGGCGGGCGGCGAGGAAGCCGCGCAAATCGGCCGGGCGCAGGTCGGCGATATCGGAAATGCCAGGCGGTCCGCCGAGATGGCCGGTGAGGAAGTGCAGGAACTGGCGCGAATCGCGCTCGTAGGCTTCCACTGTCTCGGGTGACAGGCGACGTTCACGCGCGAGCATCTTCAGCCAGCTTTCGCGCGCGGCCTGGAGATCGGCTTTTGCCGGTATGAGGAATTCCTGCATCGGGTCTGTTCCGGTTCGCCGTCATTTTCCGGCAGCCGGGTTAGGAAGCGGTGAAGAGCCCGTTGTTGAAATGACGGCGAGGCGGCGCTAGAGCAGGGACAAAGGATTTTCGCCCATGAGCAAGCCGCAGAACCCCGTCCAGATGGCCGTAATCGGCGCCGCGCACGGCATCAAGGGCGAACTCAGGGTAAAAACCTTCACCGGCGAGCCAATGGCGCTGGCGGATTATGGGCCGCTCTACGCCAGGGATGGACGAGCCTTTCAGATAACCGACATAAGGCCTGCCAACACCGTTGTCGTGGTGCGCTTCAAGGGTGTCAGCGACCGCAATGCGGCCGAGGCGCTCGCCGGCACGGAGCTGTTCGTCGACCGTTCGATGCTGCCCGATGATGGCGAGGAGGACGAATTCTACCATGCCGACCTGATCGGGCTGGAAATCCGGGATGATACCGGCGCCGCTATCGGCAAGGTCGTCGCGGTGCACAATTTCGGCGGCGGCGACATCCTCGATGTGACGCTCGCGGGACGCAAGGGCGTGCTGATCCCGTTCACGCAAGCCGCCGTGCCTGCCGTGTCGATCGCCGAGGGCTTTGTCCGCGTCGATCCGGTGGCGGCTGGACTGGTCGAGGACGAGGACGAGGACGCGGACGCGCCGCGCGAGGAGGATTTCGACCCGAAGGGCCGGCCGCGCGGACCGCGCGACGCCGGGGGCAACCGGTGAGTTTTGCCGCGTCGGTGCTGACGCTCTATCCCGAGATGTTTCCGGGCCCGCTTGGCCTGTCGCTGGCCGGGCGGGCGCTGGAGGCGGGCACATGGTCGCTGGATGCGATTCATATCCGCGACTTCGCCACCGACCGGCATCGCACCGTCGACGACACGCCGGCCGGCGGCGGCGCCGGCATGGTGATGCGCGCCGATGTCCTGGCGAAGGCGATCGACCATGCCTCGCCGGAGGGCGATTTGCGTCCGCGCCTGCTGATGAGCCCGCGCGGCAAACCGCTGACGCAGGCTCGCGTGCGCGAACTCGCCGCCGGGCCGGGTGCCGTCATCCTGTGCGGCCGCTTCGAAGGCGTCGACCAGCGGGTGATCGATGCACGGGGACTGGAGGAAGTCTCGATCGGCGATTTCATCCTGTCCGGCGGCGAGCCGGCGGCCCTAGTGCTGCTCGACGCCGTGGTGCGGCTGTTGCCCGGGGTGATGGGCAATGCGGTCTCCGGGGAAGAAGAGAGTTTCGAAAACGGCCTGCTCGAACATCCGCACTACACGCGACCGCAGGAATTCGAGGGCCGGGAGATTCCGGAAGTGCTGATCTCCGGCAATCACAAGAAGATCGCCGCCTGGCGCCGCGCGCAGTCGGAGACGCTGACGAAAGAGCGGCGACCCGATCTGTTCCGCGATCAGCCTTTGCCGAAATAGTAAAGAGCCAGGAACAGGCCGACGGCGATGACGAAGCCGCGCACCACGTTCTGCGGTACGCGCTTGGCGATCCAGACGCCGGCATAGCCGCCGAGCGCGCCGCCCGGGATCATGACGATCGCCTCCGGCCAGGCGACGACGCCGCCCGAGACGAAGACGACGATGGCGACAGCCGCGATGACCACGGCCAGCATGTTCTTCAGCGCGTTCAGGCGGTGGTAGTCGCCGGCCTGGGTCAGGCCGAGGGTGGCCAGCATCATCACGCCCATGCCGGCGCCGAAGAAGCCGCCATAGATGGCGGTGACGAATTGCGCCAGGGAGCCGGCGAGTGAGCCGACAGCCGCTTCGTGTCCGGGTTTCGGCGCCGGCTTCAGCCAGGGCCCGGCGGCAAACAGTGCCGTCGCGCCCAAAAGCAGCCACGGCACCAGGACGCGAAAGGACGGATTGTCGAGCGCCAGCAGGATCAGGGCGCCGGCTAGCGCGCCGACGGCCGAGATCAGGCAGAGCAGCAGCGCGCCGCGCCAGAAGTGCCTGATGTCGGCCCAGTAAGCGAGGGTCGAGGTGATGTAGCCGGGGAACTGCGTCACCGAGGAGGTGGCGTTGGCCACGATCGGGGGGACGCCGACCAGTGTCATGGCGCCGAAGGTGATGAAGGTGCCGCCGCCGGCAACCGCGTTGGCGGCGCCTGACAGAAAGCCCGCCAGGAAGAGCAGGATGGCGTCGAAAACAGACATGGATGGCCGCCGTGAAGAAGTGTGCTATTCTGGCTTAGGAAGCTTGGTGGACAGACGCAACCCGGCACGGCAGGATTAAGATGGTGCCATGCCGGGAGCCATGCCGGCAAAAAATGCATGGGCAAGGCGTGACAAAGCGCCGAAATAGCTGTATGTGCCCGCCCGTACCGGCAAGAACAAATCTGCCGGACCCGTCAACAATGACGGTGTAGTCGCCCCTGCCCGATGTCTGGGAGACAAATGTCTTGGAGACAAAGGACATAGCCGAGCGGTCAATGGAACTGCAAGGCGAGCGTAGGGCGCTCTGACTGTCGGAAGAACAAGAAGTGGATTTTTAGATGGATCTCATCCGTCAGCTCGAGGCCGAACAGGCCGCCAAGATCGAAGCCAAGCGCAAGCTTCCCGAATTCCAGCCCGGCGACACCGTGCGCGTCCAGGTCCGCGTGACCGAAGGCACCCGCACCCGCGTCCAGGCTTATGAGGGCGTCGTCATCGCCCGCGCCGGTTCCGGCTTCCAGGAAAATTTCACCGTCCGCAAGATCTCCTACGGCGAAGGCGTCGAGCGCGTGTTCCCCGTCTACTCGCCGATGGTCGAAGGCGTCGAGATCGTGCGCCGCGGCAAGGTACGTCGCGCCAAGCTCTATTACCTGCGCGATCGTCGCGGCAAGTCGGCCCGTATTTCGGAAAACACCGGCGTGCGCGCCCGCAAGCTCAATGATGAGGAGCGCGACGCGCTGAACGCCGAGAAGGCGCGCATCGAGGCCGAGAAGGTCGCAGCCGCCCAGGCGCTGGCCGCCGAGACGGCCGCCAAGGAAGCCGCCGAGAAGAAGGCAGCCGCCGAGGCTGAAGCAGCAGCCAAGGCTGCCGCCGAAGCGACCCCGGCCGAATAAGAGTTCGACGAAGGAATTTGAAAAAGGCGGCTTCGGCCGCCTTTTTTTCGTTTCACCGAACTGTGAACGGGTTCAGCCTCGGAGATCGGGGTCGGCAATTGACGCCCAATCATATTGTGTACTAACTAATCGTGCACAATCTAATTGGAGAATGGAAGATGGCACTCTACACCACACAGGCCCACGTGACGGGCGGTCGCGCCGGCCATGGCGAAACCAGCGATGGCCTGCTCAAGGTCGATCTGGCAATGCCCAAGGAGCTCGGCGGACCAGGTGGCGCGACCAATCCCGAACAGCTTTTCGCCATCGGCTATGCCGCCTGCTTCGAAAGCGCGATCCGCTTCGTGGCGCGCAAGCAGAAGCTGCCGCTCGAGGATGCAGCGGTAGCGGCCACCGTCAGCCTGCTCCCCAATGGCGAAGGCTTCAAGCTCGGCGTCGCGTTGGCAGCGGAGACGAAAGGCCTTGATCAGGCGGCGGCTGAAGCGCTTGTATCGGCGGCGCATCAGATTTGCCCCTATTCGAATGCCATCAGGGGCAATGTCGAGGTGGCGCTTTCGGTAAAGGTGGCATGACGACAAAAGTCGAAACGAAAGCCAGAGAAGCCCCGGCGGAGGCCGCCCGGGCGCACCCGGTGCCACGGCTCGATCAACAGCTCTGTTTCGCGCTCTATTCGGCGAGCGGATTGATGACCAAGCTTTACCGGCCGTTGCTCGATCCGCTCGGCCTGACCTATCCGCAATATCTGGTGATGCTGGCGCTGTGGGAACGCGCGCCGAGCACGGTCGGCGACCTTGGCGAAGCGCTCGGCCTGGATTCAGCGACGCTGACCCCGCTGCTCAAGCGAATGGAAGCGGGCGGCCTCGTCACCCGCCGGCGCGATGCCGACGACGAGCGCCGGGTGCTGGTCGAGCCGACGGCCAAGGGCCAGGCGCTGCGCGCGAACATGAAGGATGTGCAGGCGGCGCTCGATTGCGGCATGCCGCTGGAGCGGGCTGAGCTCAAAACCCTTCACGGCACGCTCACCCGCCTTGTCGCGGGATTGCGCGAAGCCGCGACCGAGCAAGATTGATCGCGGCAAGGATCGTCCTCAAAAACCGCCTCCCGGAAGCACTGGAATCCACGTCAACGCGCAAGGTCGCGCTGGACCCGTCTTGCAAGGCGCTTGCGGAAAGCTAAAGTCGGCGCCGGATTTCTCTGCCGCGCATGCATCGCGCGGCCAATCATTTCGGGGAGTGTGTCATGACCAAATCGAAATTGCTGTTGGCCGGCCTGTTGGCCCTGGTCTTGGCGCCCGTTGCCGCCTTCGCGCAGGCGCTGCCCGATCTCGGCGGCAGACAAGTGGTGGTGGTGACCGAGAACGCCTATCCGCCGCTGCAGTTCATCGACGCCAAGACGGGAAAACAGATTGGCTGGGAATATGACGCGATGAACGAGATCGCCAAGCGGCTCAATTTCAAGGTCGAGTACCAGAACACCTCCTGGGATGCGATGATCCAGGCGGTTTCCGACAACCAGTACAACATCGGCATGACCGGCATCACCATCAAGGACGACCGCAAGCAGAAGGTGGATTTCTCCGACCCCTATATGCGCTCGGAACAGTTCATGCTGGTGCGCGGCGATGAAAGCCGCTTCACCGACGCCAAGACCTTCGGCGCCTTCAAGGACGGACTGATCGGCGCACAGGCCGGCACCACGCCTTTCTACACCGCCGTCTACAGTGTGCTCGACGGCAATGAGCAGAACCCGCGCATCAAACTGTTCGAGACGTTTGGCGCCACCGTCCAGGCACTGAAGTCCGGCGACGTCGATGTCGTGCTGACCGACGGCACCGCCGGCAAGGGTTATGTCGATGCTTCGGAGGGCAAGCTGAAGCTGATCGGCGGCCCGCTCGGCACCGAGGATTTCGGCTTCATCTTCCCCAAGGGCTCCGACCTCGTGAAGCCGGTCAACGCGGCGATCGCAGCGCTGAAGGCGGATGGCACCTTCGATGCGCTGAACAAGAAGTGGTTCCTTGATTACAAGATGGGGCAGTGAGCCAATCTTGTTGAGGGCGTGGTCTGATGGGCAGGGATTTGCGTTGGCGCGTCCCTCTCGCAGTTCTTGCGTCGCCGACCTCTGCTAATGGCAGCCCCCACCATTTCCAAACCAGACTTCCCCTGGTGGCTCGCCGTTGCCGGTGTCCTTGCGCTGGCGGCCGCTCTCGCCATCGCCGCCAGCGATCTCTATGCGCAGGTCTTCGCCACTGTCGCCAAGGGCATCGGCATCACCGTCTTCGTCACCGTGATCGCCTTTGTCCTGGCGTCGGTGATCGGCCTCGGCATCGCTTTGATGGGACTGTCGGGTTCGGCCTGGCTGCGGCAGATCGCGCGCTTCTATGTCGAGATCATTCGCGGCGTGCCGATCCTGGTGCTGCTGTTCTGGATAGCCTTTGCCGGCGCGCCGGCCTTCGTCGCGGCCTGGAACGGGCTGACCGCGCCATTGCAGAATGTCGGCATCCTCGGCGAATTGCTGGTGCGTGACGTGTCGTTGCTGTGGCGTGCCATCATGGCGCTGACCATCGGCTATTCGGCCTTTATCTCCGAGGTTTTTCGCGCCGGCATCCAGTCGGTCGAGAAAGGACAGATCGAGGCAGCGAAGGCCTTGGGGCTGAGCCGTGCGCAGCGCTTCCGGCTGGTCGTGTTCCCACAGGCGATCCGCACCATCCTGCCGCCGCTCGGCAATGATTTCGTCGCCCTGGTCAAGGATTCCTCGCTGGTCTCGGTGCTCGGCGTCGCCGACATCACGCAGATGGGCAAAGTGTATGCCGCCGGCTCGTTCCGCTTCTTCGAGACCTATTCGATAACAGCCTATATCTATCTCATCCTCACCGTCGGCCTGTCGCTGGCGCTCAGGGCGCTGGAGCGGCGTTTGCGCCGCCAGCACGAGGAATAGTTTTTGGGCCGGGACAGCGTTACGCTCGGTGCTTGCCGGAGGAGGAACTGCCAGTGAACATCGACAAGGCCAATGCGGCGCTGGATTCGGTCTACACGGCCGATACGCCCGAAACGCTGGCGCGGGCCTATGCCGCATGGGCCGCGACCTATGATGGCGAAACCGCCTCGCTCGGGTATCTCCTGCCGTTCCTGATCACCGCCTGGGTTACCCGCCACGTGCCTGCGGGAGAAGGGCCGCTGCTCGACGCCGGCTGCGGCACGGGCCTGTCGGGACCGTCGCTGAAGGCGCTCGGCTATAGCGACATTGCCGGACTCGACCTGTCGGACGATATGCTCAAGATCGCCGGCAGCCGCAGAGCCTACAGCGAGCTGAAGCAGGCAATGCTGGGCGGGCCGCTGCCATGGCCGGACGGGTATTTCCGCGCCTTCTTCTCCACCGGTGTGTTCACCATCAGCCACGCGCCGGCCACCGGCCTGCACGAACTGGTGCGCATCACGAAAAAGGGCGGCCACGCCATCTTCACCGTGCGCGACCAGGTGTTCGACAGCGGCGGTTTTCAGGCCGTGTTCGACGAATTGGAACAGGCAGCGAAATGGCGGGCGGTTGAGGCAAGCCCGTGGTTTCGCTGTTACGCCATCGCCGAGCCCGACGCGCTGGTGAAGACTTTTGTGTTCGAGGTGATGTAAGCCGAGGGAAGAGGTGCCGGCGACACGCCGCAATTGCCGAAAAGCCAAAACATTGCTATCTAGCCCGCCATGGAAAAGCTTTTCAGCGATCCGGCCTACAAGGGGTTCGTGCTGCAGGACAGAAAACGCCTGCCGTCGCGCTTTTCCGCGCGCGTGTCCGGCGCCCTGACCAGCCGACTTCGCTGATCCCTGCCGGCCGGCCGCGGGCTTGCGGCATCAGCTCCTTCCCATTCTCATATCGACGGATTTACGCACATGAGCGCACCGCGCACCCTCTACGACAAGATTTTCGACGACCATGTCGTCGACCGCCAGGACGACGGCACCTGCCTGCTCTACATTGACCGCCACCTCGTCCATGAGGTGACCAGTCCGCAGGCCTTCGAAGGCCTGCGCATGAGCGGCCGGAAAGTCCGTCACCCGGAAAAGACGCTGGCCGTGGTCGACCACAACGTCTCGACCTCGCCCGAGCGCAAGTTCGGCATCAAGAACGAGGAAAGCCGCATCCAGGTCGAAGCGCTGGCCAGGAACGCCAGGGATTTCGGCGTCGAATATTATTCCGAGAACGATATCCGCCAGGGCATCGTCCACATCATCGGCCCCGAGCAGGGCTTTACGCTGCCCGGCATGACCATCGTCTGCGGCGACAGCCACACTTCGACGCACGGTGCCTTCGGCGCGCTGGCGCATGGCATCGGCACGTCCGAGGTCGAGCATGTGCTGGCGACGCAAACGCTGATCCAGCGCAAGGCCAAGAACATGCTGGTGCGCGTCGACGGCCAGCTGCCGGAAGGGGTCACCGCCAAGGACATCATCCTCGCAATCATCGGCGAGATCGGCACCGCCGGCGGCACCGGCTATGTCATCGAATATGCCGGCGAGGCGATCCGTGCGCTGTCGATGGAAGGCCGCATGACGATCTGCAACATGTCGATCGAGGGCGGCGCGCGCGCCGGCCTGATCGCGGCCGACGAGACCACCTTCGCCTATGTCAAGGACAAGCCGCGCGCGCCGAAGGGCGCTGCCTGGGACGCGGCGCTCGAATACTGGAAGACGCTGCAGACCGACGAAGGCGCGCATTTCGACAAGGTGATCGTGCTCGACGCGGCCAAGCTGCCGCCGATCGTCTCCTGGGGCTCCTCGCCCGAGGATGTCGTCTCCGTGCAGGGCATCGTGCCGAACCCGGAAGACATCACCGACGAGAACAAGCGCACCTCCAAGCTGCGCGCGCTCGACTATATGGGCCTGACGCCGGGGACGAAGATCACCGACATCACCCTCGACCGCGTCTTCATCGGCTCCTGCACCAACGGCCGCATCGAGGATCTGCGCGCCGTCGCCAAGGTGGTCGAGGGCAAGACAGTCAGCCCGCATGTCGATGCCATGATCGTGCCGGGCTCCGGCCTGGTCAAGGAGCAGGCCGAAGCCGAGGGGCTGGACAAGATCTTCCGCGCCGCCGGGTTCGACTGGCGCGAGCCGGGCTGTTCGATGTGCCTGGCCATGAACGACGACCGGCTGAAGCCGCATGAGCGCTGCGCCTCGACCTCGAACCGCAATTTCGAAGGCCGCCAGGGCTTCAAGGGCCGCACCCACCTTGTGTCGCCGGCCATGGCGGCCGCCGCGGCGATTGCCGGCCACTTCGTCGACATTCGGGACTGGAAATAAGCCAGGCTGGAGTTGACCCGAGCCTTTGCAGGGCTTGGGTCAAGCCTTCCTGTCGCGCCGGATGAGTTCATGGAATTCCTCGCGGCGCCCAGGTTCGTCCACCGCGACCACGAGCGCCAGCTGCTCTTCGTCGAAGAGCTTGAACCACTCGTCCCATTCGACAAGCTCATAGCCGCCGGCGTTGACGGGCCGTTCCGGCTGGTCCTGGTCCTGATAGGCGTGCTGGCCGAAGACCAGCCTAAGCATGGGCTGCGTCCCAGCCTCTGGCGATATGTCGACGATTGCGGGAAAGCCGGCACGCCCGGCAGCCCATGAACGGATTGCATCGTGGTCGGTCAATGTGATCGTGTCGGCCATGGCCTGCTCCTGGATTGTGAATTCAGGAACGCTTCCGACAGCACCGGGTTCCCGCAAACATACGGCGCCGACAGCCCAGGCTTAACGGCTTGTTTGGGCTTGCCCTCTAAGGTCTTCCGCGACGTCAACAGAGGGGAAGTCACAGTCCTTTGGACACCGGCCTGTTCATTGCGTTGCTCAACCCGACGATCGCGCTGGCGCTCGGCGCGGCCTTCCTCATGCTGTGGTTCCATCAGCGCCATCGCCCCTATCTGGCGGTGCTGGCGCTCAGCTACTGCGTCTCGGCGCCCGGCTTCCTGTTCCAATATTTCACCTTGCCCATCGGTGTGACGCTGACCAAGCTGGTGTCGAACATCTGCTTCACCATCGCCGCCTGCTGCCTGTCCGGCGCCATCATCGCCCGCTACGGCCGGAAGGTGCCCGGCGTCGGGATCGCCGTGCTGGCGGGCGGCGGCCTTGCGGCATTCGCGTGGTTCCTGTTCGTCACCCCGGATCTCACCTGGCGCATCCTGGCGATGAATTTCGGTTTCGGCGGCGTCAGCCTGCTCGTCGCCGCCGAACTGCGCCCGGTGCGCAACAACGGCCCGACAGAAAAGATCCTGTTCGTGCTGTCGCTGCTGTCCAGCGTCAATTTCTTCGTGCGCACCCTGGCGGTCGTCATCGCGCACGGGCCCTTCGCCGGTTATGACGGCTTCTACGGCTCGTCCTACTGGACGACGGCGCTGCTGTCGCACGCGCTGCTGTCGCTGCTGATCGCGCTTTGCCTCTTCACCGCCGCCGCGCTCGATGTGATGAAGGCGCTGAAGACGGAAACCCACACCGATCCGCTTTCGGGGCTGCTCAACCGCCGGGGTTTCGAGGAGCGCGCCGCCATGCTGCTGCAGCGTTGCGCCGTGGCCAAATTCCCGGTGGCGCTGGTGCTGGCCGACCTCGACCATTTCAAGGCGCTCAACGATATGCACGGGCATGCCGCCGGCGACCGCGTGATCGCGGATTTCGCCGGGAAGCTGCGCTCGGCCACGGGAGCACGAGGTGCCGCGGGGCGCATAGGCGGCGAGGAATTCGCCGTGCTTTTGCCGCTGACCGATCTCGCCGCGGCGCGGCTCTTCGCCGAGGCGGTGCGCACACTCTATTCGGCCGGCGGCGTCGACGGGCTTCCCGCCGGCACCAAGGTTACCGCCAGCTTCGGCGTGGCGGCCCGCAGCGGCGACGAGACGCTGGAACCGTTGATGCGACGGGCCGACGAGGCGCTTTACAAGGCCAAGAAAAATGGTCGCGACAGCGTGCGCCTCTCCTACGAGCGACCGGAGACGGTGTTCGTGCCGGAGCCGCTCAGGGCCAGCTGACCGCCGCGTCCGCGCTTCGCGTTAACGTCTTTTTCGCCCGTCGATGTTTAGCTGTCGGCGGGGGTTTGAGGATAGATGAGCGGCGCCAACTTCATCCTGTTGATCAATCTGGCGGTTGCCGGCCTGCTGGCGGCATCCTTCATGGCTGTCTCGTTCCATGATGCCGGCCGCGCGCCGGCGCGCTGGATGGCGTCAGCTTATGTCCTGGGCGTGGTCTATTCGGCGATCGAATTCAGCATTCCGGCCTTCAACGATGCACGGCTTCCTGTGGTTACCGCCTTTGCCGTTTTCCTCGGCGCCACCATTGCCTTCAACGGCGGACTTGCCCGCAAATATGGCGTGGCGCTGCCATGGACGCCGATGCTGTTCTTCCTGGGCGCAACCACCATCGCGGTCTATTTCGTGCAGGATCTGCCGCGCCAGTCGCTCACCCGCATCATGGCCTACCAGCTTCCCTACGCCGCCATGCAGTTCGTTGGCCTTGGCATCGTCTGGACGTCTAGGCAAAGCCGCGGTCGCCTCGATCTGATCTTGATGGCGGTGCTGGCGGCCAGCGGCCTGCAGTTTGCCTCAAAGCCGTTCATCGCGCATGCGTTCGGCGGGTGGGGCGCCAATCCGCAGGCCTATCTGCAAAGCAGCTACGCGCTGGTGTCGCAGTCGCTGGGCACTGTCTTTGCCCTGGCACTGGCGCTGCTGACGCTGGGCATTCTCGTTCGCGATGTGCTTGCCGAAGTGACGTCGAAGTCGGAGGTGGACACGCTGTCGGGCCTGCTCAACCGTGGCGGCTTCACGCGTCATGCGGAGCTAGCGGTGCACGACGCCAGGCGCCTGGGCGTGCCGGTGGCGATGGTTATTGCCGATCTCGATCATTTCAAGTCCGTCAACGACAGCTTCGGCCATGCCTCCGGCGACCGGGTGATCGAGGCCTTTGCCGGCTTGCTGCGAGAAGCGGCCGAGGGCCATCACGTGGTTGGCCGCATCGGCGGCGAGGAGTTCGCCGTTATCCTGACAGGCGCCAATCTTGCAGCCGCCCGGCTGTTCGCGGAAGGCACCCGCCACGCGTTCGGCGCATTGCCCATCAGCGGGTTGCCGGCCGACAACCGCTGCACGTCGAGCTTCGGGATTGCCGAGCTCCACGTGAGCGAGGGGTTTTCCGACCTGATGCGGCGCGCGGATGAAGCGCTCTACCTGGCAAAGAATGCCGGGCGCGACTGCGTGCGTGTCTCCACCGGGCCGGCCGATGGGCTGGCCGTGTTCAAAATCGGCCAGGCCCGCATCAACGGCAGGGGCTGAGCTCAGGCATTTCGCCGTCGGACAGGCCGTACATATAGGAGCGGCCCTTGACGAACACCGGCGGGCGGTAGCAGTCGCCTTCGCCCGATATGTCGTCGGATTCGTTCTGGTAGATCACCTTGGGCTGGCCGGCGCTGGTGTAGTCGGACAATTGCCTGGCCAGCTTGCCTTCGCCGACGATGATGCGCTTGTAGCCGGCTGCGCTGTCGATGACGAGATTGCCGAGCGAATCGGCGTAGACGCGGTCGTGATGGCGCAAGCCGGCTTCGGCCGGCGCGGCCACCGTGACGGCAAGCGCTGCCAGCGTGAGGGCCGCGAGGGTCGTCCGCACTGATTTGGCCCGCACTGATTTAGCCCGCACTGATCTAGAACGCATGTCGCTCTCCCTTTGTCGGCGCGAGAGAGGTCGCGCCCCGATCTGGTCCGAATCAGAAATTAACCCTTTCTTAACCTTTGTTAAGGGGAGGAGCGGCCCGACGGCCGTTTCTCAATGAACATGGTTAATTTCGCGGTCGCCGCCGATGTCCCCAAGGATCGACATGGCCGGTCTAATCCGGGGTGAACTTGATCTTGGCGCGCCGCGTGGCTAGCGTGCCCGGCCATGAGGGGGCAGCACATGATGTTTGACCGAACGCTTCGGATGTCGTTCGCTATTCCGCTGCTTCTCGCGGCCGGCGCCTGTGTGCCGGAGGACGGCGCGCCCAAGGCCGCCAACACAGCGACACCCGTGGTGGCGCCTGCTGCTCCCGTCCAGCAACAGTCCGCGCGACCGGCGACCAAGATCACCACCGACCTCACCGCCCCACGCCTCACCACAGGCACGGCCACCTACAGATGCGGCAATGGCGGCATGATCACCATTCAGAATCTCGGCACGTCGCTGCGCGTGGTCGGCCAGGAAGGCGCCACCGAGGAGTTCGCGGCGTCACCGGCAAACCAGAGCAGCCGCTACCAGGGGGTCACGCATGACGCAATCGTGATCGACGGACGCGAGGCGCTGGTGATGAAGAAGGGATCGACGCCGCAGACCTGCACCCGGTGAGCCAAATCTCGACACGGCCGCGCCCCTGGCGAGACATGCTGCACTGCAGCGATATCGAGCCGGCTTCGGCTGTTCGCCCGCTAATCGATTGAAGCCGCATCCGGCTTTTAGTCAGACTAAATTACGTTTTCGAAACGGTTTTCTGGCTTTGACGCGGTGCAAAAAGAGCATTAGAAACCGGCTGTCCGAAGTCGCAACCGGAAGCGGCAATGCCGCATTTCCACCTGAGGCGGCAGACGCCGAACTGGGGCAGCCATGAGCAAATCACCAGCCACCCAAGCCAGACGCGAAAGGCCGCTTTCGCCGCACCTGAGCGTGTACCGGCCGCCGATCACCATGACGATGTCGATCATCCATCGCATCACCGGGGGCGCGCTTTACTTCGGCACGCTGCTGGTTGCCGTCTGGCTGATGGCGGCGGCATCCTCGCAGCCGGCTTTCGATTGGGTGAACTGGGCCTTCGGCACCTGGATCGGGCGGCTGATCCTGTTCGGCTATAGCTGGGCGCTGATGCATCACATGCTGGGCGGTGTCCGCCATCTGATCTGGGACACCGGCGCCGGGCTTGAAAAACACACGGCCTCGAAGATCGCCTGGGCGACGCTTGCCGGCTCGGTTCTGCTCACGCTGCTGATCTGGGTCGCCGGCACCATAGCGCGGGGAGCTTTGTGATGAGTGCGAAGAACACCGACATGCGCACCCCGCTGGCCAGGGTGCGCGGCCTGGGCTCTGCCCGCGAAGGCACCGGGCATTTCTGGCGCCAGCGATTGACGGCGATCGCCAACATCCCGCTGATCCTGTTTTTCACCGGGTTCCTGATCGCGCTCAACGGCGCCGGCTATGCACAGGTGCGGGCAGCGCTCGCCAACCCGTTCGTGGCGCTGGTGATGGCCCTGGTGCTCATCTCGCCGCTCTATCATATGCGGATCGGCATGCAGGTGATCATCGAGGACTATGTGCATGGCGAAGGCATGAAGCTGACGCTGATCGCCCTCAACACATTCTTCACCATAGCAGTCGGCGTCGCTTCGCTGTTCGCCCTGCTGAAACTGGCATTCGGAGGCTGAAGTCTTGGCCCAGGACACGAAATCAGCCAACGCGGCAGGCTACACCTTTGTCGATCACAAGTTCGACGTGGTCGTCGTCGGCGCCGGCGGCGCCGGGCTGCGCGCCACGCTTGGCATGGCCGAACAGGGCCTGCGCACCGCCTGCATCACCAAGGTGTTCCCGACCCGCTCGCACACGGTTGCCGCACAAGGCGGCATCGCCGCGTCGCTGTCCAACATGGGCCCGGATTCCTGGCAGTGGCACATGTACGACACCGTCAAGGGCTCGGACTGGCTGGGCGACGTCGACGCCATGGAATATCTGGTGCGCGAAGCCCCGGCCGCCGTTTACGAACTCGAACATTACGGCGTGCCGTTCTCGCGCACCGAAGAGGGCAAGATCTACCAGCGGCCGTTCGGCGGCCACATGATGAACTATGGCGACGGGCCGCCGGTGCAGCGCACCTGTGCGGCCGCCGACCGCACCGGCCATGCCATCCTGCACACGCTCTACGGCCAGTCGCTGAAGAACAACGCGCAGTTCTTCATCGAGTATTTCGCGCTCGATCTGATCATGGAACCGGACGGCACCTGCACCGGCGTCGTGGCGTGGAATCTGGACGACGGCACCATCCACCGCTTCTCGGCCAAGATGGTGGTGCTGGCGACCGGCGGCTATGGGCGCGCCTATTTTTCGGCGACCTCGGCGCACACCTGCACCGGCGACGGTGGCGGCATGGCGGCGCGGGCGGGGTTCCCGTTGCAGGACATGGAGTTCGTGCAGTTTCACCCGACCGGTATCTATGGCGCCGGCTGCCTGATTACCGAGGGCGCGCGCGGCGAGGGCGGCTATCTCGTCAACTCCGAGGGCGAACGCTTCATGGAGCGCTACGCACCGTCGGCCAAGGACCTCGCCTCGCGCGATGTCGTCTCGCGCTGCATGACGCTGGAAATTCGCGAAGGCCGCGGCGTCGGCAAGGCCAAGGACCACATCTTCCTGCACCTCGATCATCTCGATCCGGCGGTCTTGCACGAAAGGCTTCCAGGCATTTCGGAGTCGGCGAAAATCTTCGCCGGCGTCGACCTGACCAAGGAGCCGATCCCGGTGCTGCCGACGGTGCACTACAATATGGGCGGCGTGCCGACCAACTATTGGGGCGAGGTGCTCAATCCAACTGCGGACAACCCCGACCGGGTCTCGCCCGGCCTGATGGCGGTCGGCGAGGCCGGTTGCGCTTCCGTGCACGGCGCCAACCGGCTTGGCTCGAACTCGCTGATCGACCTGGTGGTGTTCGGCCGCGCCGCGGCGATCCGAGCTGGCCAGGTCATCGACCGCAAGGCGGCGATCCCGTCGCCCAACCAGGCTTCGGTCGACAAGATCATGGATCGCTTCGACCGGCTCCGCCACGCCAACGGCTCGACGCCGACGGCTGTCCTTCGTGAAAAGATGCAAAAGGCGATGCAGGAAGATGCCGCCGTGTTCCGCACGCAGGAATCGCTCGAAAACGGCTGCAAGCGTATTTCGGAAATCTGGACCGAGCTCAAGGATGTCAAAGTCTTCGACCGCTCGATGATCTGGAACTCGGACCTGGTCGAGACTCTGGAACTGGAAAACCTGATGGCCAACGCCATCACCACCGTCTACGGCGCCGAGGCGCGCAAGGAGAGCCGAGGCGCGCATGCTCGGGAAGATTTTTCCGCCCGCGACGACGCCAACTGGCGCAAGCATACGCTCGCCCATCTCAGCGAGGACGGCGCGGTGACGCTGACCTATAGGCCGGTGCACACCGAGCCGCTTTTGGCCGAAAAGGACGGCGGCATCAGTCTGGCCAAGATAGCGCCGAAGGCCAGGGTGTACTGAGGATGGCGACGGCGGCGGGATATTCCGGTACGTCCCTTCCGGCCAAGCTCGGCCTGAAGGATGGGATGATGGCTGCCTTCATCGCCCTGCCGCCGGAACTCACGGACCTCGCCGAGGCCGTCGATTTCGCCGAGGCCGACCGGCTGGCCGAATGGTCCGACATTTCGGGCGCGGTGCTGAAATACGACGCGGTCCACGCCTTCACCAGACAGCGCGCCGAGATCGAGGATCGCCTCGGCGCACTCGAGGCGGCGATCAAGCGCGACGGCATGGTCTGGGTCTCCTGGCCAAAGAAGGCCTCGAAAGTGGCCACCGACGTCACCGAGGGCGTTGTCCGTGCTGAAGCGCTCAAGCTCGACCTTGTCGACGTCAAGGTCGCCGCCGTGAACGAAATTTGGTCCGGGCTGAAGCTCGTCATCCGAAAGGACCTGAGGTAATGGTCGAACTCACGCTCCCAAAGAACTCGAAGGTCCAGCAGGGCAAGACCTGGCCGAAGCCGGAGGGTGCCACAAATCTCAGGGAATACCGCATCTATCGCTGGTCGCCGGACGACGACGAGAACCCGCGCATGGACACCTACTTCGTCGATATGGACGATTGCGGGCCGATGGTGCTCGACGCGCTGCTGTGGATCAAGAACAAGATCGACCCGACGCTGACCTTGCGCCGCTCCTGCCGCGAAGGCATTTGCGGTTCCTGCGCCATGAACATCGACGGCTCGAACACGCTTGCCTGCACCAAGGGCTGCGACGACATATCGGGCGCGATCAAGATCTATCCGCTTCCGCATATGCCCGTGATCAAGGACCTGGTGCCCGATCTTACCAATTTCTACGCCCAGCACGCCTCCATCGAGCCATGGCTGAAGACGGTGTCGCCAACGCCGGCCAAGGAATGGCTGCAGAGCCACGAGGAGCGCGAAAAGCTCGACGGGCTTTACGAGTGCATATTGTGCGCCTGCTGCTCGACCTCGTGCCCGAGCTACTGGTGGAACGGCGACCGCTATCTCGGCCCGGCGACGCTGCTGCAGGCCTATCGCTGGCTGATCGACAGCCGCGACGAGGCCAAGGGGGAACGGCTCGACAATCTCGAAGACCCGTTCCGGCTCTATCGCTGCCACACCATCATGAACTGCGCGCAGACCTGCCCGAAGGGGCTCAATCCCGCGAAGGCGATCGCCGAGATCAAGAAGATGATGGTGGAGAGAAGGGTTTAGGTTCGGCGGAGGACAAGCCGGCCGGCTGATCGAGAATCGGTACTCGCCTGAAATACACGGCGGCCATCCTCACCAACAATGCGCTGAGATCAAGGATCCCTCAGCGCCGTCGAAGCGGCTACCAGGCGCCACGGCACGGCCTGGATATGTGGCGCGCCCATCATTGTTTTCATACACGTTGCTTGCCCAAAACCGAGGTGATTTTCGGGACGACTTACATTAGAGAAACCTCATTAATCAGCTGTCATCTATACACTATGACGTGACGTTACCTTAGTATAGCGTTAAGAGATTCTCGATAGATACTTCGGAAGTCGTCGCTCGAGTACAGAGTATGAGTGGATTTCCTGCGGTTCGTTACTGGCCAATAGGACCGTTGGTTAGCGCCGCGACGGTGGGATCGCTCACCTGGCTCACCTCGCAGGTCTATTTTCAGGAGAAGAGGCTGATCCTGGTCGTCGGCCTAGTGGCTTTGATCGCCCTTGTCTTGCTGGATCGCCTCCAGGGGGCAAGGACGGATCAGCCAGGAAGCGGGTGGTTCAGAGCCTATTTATCGCTCGTTCCGTGCTTTTTCTTCCTTGTCTATGTCTACCTCGAAAATGTTTTCGGCTATTTCGATTGGGCAGCGATGTTCATGCATGTCGACGCCGGAGTTCTCACCCCCAGTGTCGTTCTTGAGTATTTGATGAATACTGGAAGCACGATCCTGATCATTGCCGTCGGTCTTTTCGGTCTTGGCGCACTGAAGGCGCGCGGCACGCTGACAAGAGGATTGGACGTTGCCTTGATGGCATTCTTCCTGGCGGCAAACCCGATGCTGACACGTCCGATCGCGGCAGCGATCCATCCCAACCCGCTGCATGATTTCCTGTCCAAGCAGTTCGTCGATGTCACCTCTTTGACAAAGCCGGCTGAAACAGCGTCGGCGACCGCCGCGCCAAAGAACCTCATTCATATTTTCATTGAGAGCGCCGAGCGCACCTACATGAACGAGGCGGAGTTCGGCGACGTCATGGGTCCGCTGCTCGAATTCGACAGGCGTGGCGTTTCGGCGACCAACATGGTGCAACTTGCCTATACCAACAACTCCATCTCAGGGATGGTCGCTGCGAACTGTGGAACGCCGCTGCTGATATCGTTCTTCACGACGCGCCAGTATCTGGAGGAGAATTCGCAATTCCTGCCAGGACTGACCTGCCTGGGCGACGTTCTGAAGGCGCGGGGCTATCAGCAGAACTTTATTACCGGTTGGCCGCTCAACTTCACCGGTCAGGGCACATTCTATTCCACCCATGGCTACTCATCGCTTTTTGGGGGATCCGAAGTGGTGGCCGCCATCGCGGGGCGCGGCAACGCTTTTGGCGCCGACGACGCCGAAGTTCTGGATATGAGCTTCGGCGTCTTGCGCCGAGTGCAGCGGGACGGCAAACCGTTCTCGCTCACGATCGCCGTCAGCGGCGGGCATGCGATGGACGGCTACCTGACCGACAAATGCATCGGCAAGATGGGACTTCCTCCGCAGACCCCCAACATTCTCCATGCCGTGAAATGCACGAACATGCTCATCGCGGACTTCGTTCACAAAGCCGAAGCCGCGGGTCTGATGAGGAACACTGTTCTGGCCTTGCAAAGCGACCACCTCAGCGCGCCGAGCACGGTGACGGATCGCTTGAACAATTATGAACGCCGCAACTTCTTCTCGCTGTCGGGCGATGGCATTCCTTCCAAAACCTATACCGGGCTTGCGGGCACGATTGACATATTTCCCACCATTCTTGCCGCGCTGGGGGTGCCGCTCTCGAATGACCAGGCTGCCCTTGGCGTTTCGCTGCTTGGGGATCGACCGACGCTGAGCCGGGCACTTGGACAGGACCAGTTCGATGACGCTATCTATGCCGAGGATGTGCTCGTCAGGTCATTCTGGCAGTTGAAACCGACACGGACCGCCGTGGCGTCCGAGGCTGAGTCGCGTTAATGCGCGCCTGCGTTTGTTCGCTGCTAGATAGCGCCTACCTGGCCGAGGCCTCAACCCGATCAAGGCGATCGCCGAGATCAAGAGTTCTGCTCTGTCGCGCTTCTCGGATGTCTGTCAAAATCATGCTGTCCAAGAATCGGTAGAAAATAACCAATCCAATGAGCGAAGACCTTCCCATCCTCTCTCCCGCCGAAGCCCGCGTGCTTGGCTGCTTGATCGAGAAGAAGGAGCTGACGCCGGACGTCTATCCGCTGACGCTCAACGCGGCACTTGCCGCGGCCAACCAGAAGACGGCGCGCGAGCCTGTCATGACGCTGGAACAGACGGAGGTGCACAGGGCGTTGAAGCTGCTGGAGCAGAAAGGACTGGTCCGGCAGATGTTCGGTTCACGCGTCGAGCGCTACGAGCATCAGATGGCGCAGCGTTTCTCACTGACCACGCCGCAGACCGCGTTGCTCGGTCTGCTCTTGCTGCGCGGACCGCAGACGGCACATGAACTCCTGGCGCGAGCTGAGCGCATGGCGCGGTTTTCATCGATCGAAGACCTGCGCGGCGAACTCGACATGCTGATCGGCCGCCGGCCGCCATTGGTCCAGGAAATCCCACGCGGGCCGGGCCAGCGCGAGGACCGCTACGTGCATCTGCTCGCCGGTCCAGTGGATGTTGCCGCTCTCTCGGCTCAGCGCAGTGCGCCGGCCGCGCCTGCCTCCCATCTGGAAGCGAGGTTGGAGGCGCTGGAGCAGGAAGTCGCGGCCCTTCGCGCCCGGCTTGATACGCTGGGGGTTTGAGGCCACCAATCCGAGACGTCGGCGGGACGGCGCCCCCCTCTGTTCTGCCGGGCATCTCCCCACGAGGGGAACATTGGATGCTGAACCACTTTCGCCAATCTCCGATGCAGAAACGCCGGCCCTGGAGCCGGCGTTTGTCACTTCAGGCCAAGCCCTTCAGCCAAGCCTGGCGTCGAGCGAAACCTTGATCGCGCCAAGCGCTTGAGAGACCGGGCATTCGGCCTTGGCCTTCTCGGCCAATTCCTTGAACTTCGCCGCATCGATGCCGGGCACCTTGCCGACCAGGGTGATGGCGCTGCCGGTGATGCCGGTGCCGGGAACCAGCGTCACCACGGCCTTGGCGTCGAGTTCTTGCGCCGGCGTGCCGTTTTCGGCGAGGAAATGCGACAGCTGCATGGCGTAGCAGCCGGCATGGGCGGCCGCGATCAGTTCTTCCGGATTGGTGCCGGATTTGCCGCTTTCGTCCTCGAAGCGCGCCTTGAACGAATAGGGCGTACCCTTCAGGGTCCCGCTCTGCGTGTCGAGCGTGCCCTTGCCGTCTTTCAAATTGCCTTTCCAGACGGCGTTTGCGGTGCGGTCCATGAAGTCCTCCTGGGTTGTCGTGAACTTGTCCTGGGTGAGCCAGCGTCCGGCCAACTATAGCGCGGACGTCGGCGAAGACCACTGCGCTGTTTGGACCACGGCACGATGACGGCCCTTTCCGCCGAAAAAATACCCACGCAAAAATGTCGGCTTCCATCCGGGCCGGCCGTCCTGCGGGAGGCCACGGGATTTGTGGCCCGATGGAGGTTGACATGGACAATCTGTTTTTCGCGCTGTGGAAGAGGCCAGGCCGCGGGCCTGGGCGACAGGAGGACTTCTGGCTGGACCCGCCGGCGTCCGGCCTCGGCAGGCTGCTGGCGGCGCTTGCCATCATCACGGTCGCGGCATGCCTTCTCGACCATGCGGCAACGGCCGCGGGCAAGGCTGACATGGCTGTCGCCGCAGCCTATGGTTTTTCAAAAGAAGGGAGCTCGAAATGAAATATGTCTGCCTGGTCTATGGTGAGGAAAAAGAGCTCCATGCCATGACCGCCGAGGGTGCCGCCAAGCTCGATGCCGACTCGCTGGCCTATGACAGGTCATTGGATCAACAAGGCAAGCTGATCATCGCGCAGGCACTGCAATCGGTGAAGACGTCGAAGACCGTACGGCGGCGCAAGGGCAAGCAGCTGATCACCGACGGCCCGTTCGCGGAAACGAAGGAGCAGTTGCTCGGTTTCGTCATGATCGAAGCGAAGGATCTCGACGAGGCGCTGGACATCGCCGGCGAGATTCCGCTGGCCGAAATCGGTACGATCGAAGTGCGCGCGATCTACAACGTGCCGGGGTCATAATTCCCTGTCATGCGTTGCGCTCCCTTATAAACCTGGGCGTTCGGTTGAGCGAAGGTCCTGCCTTGCCGGGACTCAATTCTTGCGTGTTGAAGCAAGCCACGAGTTCTCCTATCGTCGCCCAAGACTTTGGGGGATTTGGACATGCCTTTCCTGATTGCTGTCCTTGGCGTGCTCGGAGCGGCGGCATTGTGGTGGTACCGGATGAAGGCGATGAACGACGCCGCGCGCGAGGTCGCCGAAGTCGTCGGGCGCGTTCAAGGCAACATCCGGCGCAAGAAGCTGCGCAAGCAGGCCGCGCTTTCGCCGCTGACGGCGATCGATGATCCGGTGGTGGCGGCAGCGACGCTGATCACCGCGATCGTTTCGGAAGATGGCCCTGTTCTGCCGCGGCGCGAGGCCGTCATTCGCGAGGTGATTTCGCAGATCGCAGCCGGGCCGAAGAAGACCGACGAGGCGGTTGTCTATGCCAAGTGGGCCGCGACCCAGATAGACGACACTACCATCGTCATCGACAAGCTGGCGCCCTTCCTGCGCGAACGCCTCGACCCGAACGAACGGGACGATCTGCTGCAAATGCTGAACCGGGTGGCTCAGGGCGGAGAGCAGAGCCTGAAGATACCCGACCAGCGCATGCTGCGGCTGCGCCAGAAGCTTGGTTTTGAAGTGAACTGAGATCGCCAGCCTCGGCGATTGGCGCGAAACTCCCGCTGCATTCTCATCCCCATGGCGGAGCAAGGAGCGAAGCGACGCGGCGCAGCCCACAGGCCGCGACGTCAAGTCAGCGAGACGATCAAATCGCCTCGCCCTTCAGCAGGCGCGGCGTGCCCGCGGATAGTCCCGATGCCTGGCGGATGAAGAACTCCTTCAGCCGCGGCATACGCTCGACGAGACCGAGGCCGATGTCGCGGACGGTGCGCAGCGGGGTGATGTCGTTGGAAAACAGCCGGTTCAGCACATCGGTCGTGATGCCCATCTGCACCGTGTCGAAACGGCGCCATTGCTGATAGCGTTCCAGCACGTCGAGCGCGCCGATGTCCTGGCCGAGCCGGTCGGCCTCGACGATCACCTCGGCAAGGGCGGCCACATCCTTGAAGCCGAGATTGAGCCCCTGGCCGGCGATCGGATGGATGCCGTGGGCGGCATCGCCGGCAAGCGCGATGCGCGGTGCCACGAAGGCGCGCGCGATGGTGAGACCAAGCGGCCAGGCGCGCGGCTTGTCGGCGACGCGGATTTCTCCAAGTTTCAGCCCAAAACGTTGTTCAAGTTCGTGTTCGAAGACGAGATCGTCGCCTTCGACGAGCGTTTTCGCATCTTCCGCCCGTTCGACCCAGACGATCGAAGAGCGGTTGGTGCCGTCCTCGTCGGGTATCAGCGGCAGCGTGGCGAACGGGCCGGCGGGCAGAAAATGCTCTTCGGCGCGGCCGTTGTGCGGGCGTTCATGGGCCACGGTGCAGACGATGCCGGACTGACCGTATTCCCACTTGACCGTCTTGATGCCGGCCATGTCGCGCAGTTTCGAATTGACGCCATCGGCGGCAACCAGCAACCGCGCTGCCAACGTGGCGCCGTCCGCCAGATGCACTGACATGCCGGCTCCATTGGTCTCAAAACCTTGCACCGCCACGCCTTCGATGATGTCGATGCCGAGCTGTTCGGCTTTGGCCCGCAAGGCGCCGTTCAACGCCCTGTTGGCGACCATATGCGCGAAAGGCTCACCCGGCGCCACCTCGCCGCCGAAGGTCAGGAAGACCGGGCGCACCGGATCGGCGCTGCGTGAATCGGTGATGATCATCTCAGTGATCGCCTGCGCCTTCGGCGCGATCTCGGCCCAGACGCCGAGCTGGTCGAGCATGCGGCAGGCCGCCGCGGCGATGGCGGAAGCGCGGCCATCCCTTTGCCAGGAACCGGCGGGCGCCGCGTCGACCAGCGCCACGGCGAGGCCCGGGCGAGCCTGTTTCAGCGAGACCGCGGCGGCCAGGCCGACATAGCCGGCACCCGCGACGAGAACATCGATCCCGGATCTGGCCTTGGCGTCCGCCTTGCGTTCCATTGTCTTGGCTCCTTGCGCGCCTACGGGGCTTGCGCCCTTGACGGCTCGTTCTTCCTGTCGGAAACCGCCATAGCAATTTTGCGGCGAGGTCACAAAACATGACGGCGGCGATCGACGAGCTTCTGCGCATTCTCGACCTCGAGAAGCTGGAACACAATCTGTATCGTGGTCGCAGCCCCCAGGTGGAGTGGCAGCGCGTGTTCGGCGGCCAGACCATCGCGCAGGCGCTGGTGGCGGCGCAGCGAACGGTGGAGCCCGACCGTTTCGTGCATTCGCTGCATGGCTATTTCATGCGCCCGGGCGACATCAAGGTGCCGATCATCTACGAGGTCGATCGCATCCGCGACGGCGGTTCCTTCACCACGCGGAGGGTGCTGGCAATCCAGCACGGACAGGCGATCTTTTCGCTGGAAGCGTCGTTCCAGGTCGACGAGAAGGGGCTCGAGCACCAGTTCGCGCTACCTGACGACGTGCCGCCGCCGGAAGGGCTGAAGACGCAGCGCCAGCTGCTCGAAACGGCCGACCGGGTACCGGAGGCGGTTCGCCGTTTCTGGGCGCGCGAGCGGCCGCTGGAGTTGCGGCCGGTCAACCTCCAGCACTATGAAAGCCGCGACAAGCTGCCGCCCCGGCAGAACGTCTGGATCCGCCTTGCCGGGCCGGTTCCCGACGACCGCGGGCTGCAGTCGGTGCTGCTCGCCTACCTCTCCGATATGACGCTGCTCGACACCTCGACCTTCGCCCATGGGCGCGGCCTGTTCGATCCCGACATCCAGGCCGCCAGCCTCGACCATTCGATGTGGTTCCATCGGCCGCATTCGCTCGACGGCTGGCTGCTTTATGCGCAGGACAGCCCCTCGAGTTCGGGATCGCGCGGTTTCAGCCGCGGCACGCTCTATGCCCGTGACGGCACGCTGATCGCCTCGATGGCACAGGAAGGGTTGATCCGGCTCAAGCGTTGAGCATTCGCGAGTCTTGTTTGAGCAAGATTCTTTGCGAAAGCCGATTCCATTTTTCCTGATCATGCTCAAAGCCGGCAAATTAGGCAATTTCACAAAATTGCTTAAATTTTGAGCATGCGGCGTGCCGCACATGCATACAGCAATTGGCGGCGGGCGCTCCATTCCCTTTGTTTCCAATAGGTTAACGCCCTGCTTCGGCACTTGGCACGGAGCTTGAATCCTTGGGGGCACTCTCCGGCTCTTTGGGATCGGTGAAGTCGTGCAAACGCGGGGCACCGCAACAGCAAAGGGTGAACCTATGAAAATCGTGATGGCAATCATCAAGCCGTTCAAGCTGGACGAGGTACGCGAAGCGCTTACCGCCGTCGGCATCCAGGGCCTGACCGTCACCGAAGTCAAAGGCTACGGGCGTCAGAAGGGGCATACGGAAATCTATCGGGGGGCGGAATACGCGGTCTCTTTCCTGCCGAAGATCAAGATCGAGGTCGCGGTCGCGGCCGACATGGTCGACAAGGCCGTCGAAGCCATCACCGCCGCGGCCAAGACCGGCCAGATCGGCGACGGCAAGATCTTCGTTTTCGGCATCGACCAGGCGGTGCGCATCCGCACCGGCGAAACAGACAGCGACGCGCTCTGAGCGGCGAACACGTATTCCAATGGAGAGTTCAATGAATATTCCTTCCACCTTGAAGACGACGGGACGGGCGGCCCTTCTGGGCACGCTCGCTCTCGCAGCGCTGGGCAGCGTCGCCGCCTTCGCGCAGGAAGCCGCACCCGCTGCCGCTGCCGCGGCACCTGCCGCCGCACCCACCCCGGTGCTCGATACCGGCAACACCGCCTGGATGCTGACCTCCACGGCGCTGGTGCTGATGATGACCATCCCGGGCCTGGCGCTGTTCTACGGCGGCATGGTGCGCAAGAAGAACGTGCTCGCCACCGTCATGCAGAGCTTCGCCATCACCTGCCTGGTGACGGTGCTATGGTTCATGTTCGGCTATTCGCTGGCCTTTTCCGACGGCGGCGGCATGAATGCCTATCTCGGAGGCACCTCGAAATTCTTCCACCACGGCATCACCACCGCCAGCCTGTGGCTGCCGGGTGTGGCCAACATCCCTGAATTCGTCTTCTCGATGTTTCAGATGACCTTCGCCATCATCACGCCGGCGCTGATTGCCGGCGCCTTCGCCGAACGCTTCAAGTTCTCGGCACTGCTGATCTTCATGGCACTGTGGCTGCTGATCGTCTATGTGCCGATCGCGCATTGGGTCTGGGGTGGCGGCTTCCTCGGTACGGCTGGCGTGCTCGACTTCGCCGGCGGCACGGTCGTTCACATCAATGCCGGTGTCGCGGGCCTCGTCTGTGCACTGGTTCTCGGCAAGCGCGAAGGCTATGGCACCACCAACATGGCGCCGCACAACCTCGTCTATTCGGTCATCGGCGCATCGCTGCTGTGGGTCGGCTGGTTCGGCTTCAACGCCGGTTCGGAACTGGCGGCCGACGGCCTTGCCGGTGCCGCCATGCTCAACACCCAGGTTGCCACCGCCGCCGCGGCACTGGCCTGGATGTTCGCCGAATGGATCATCGCCAAGAAGCCTTCCGTGCTCGGCATCATCTCGGGCGCCGTCGCGGGCCTCGTCGCGGTGACGCCGGCTTCCGGTTTCGTCAACCCGACCGGCGCCTTCATCGTCGGGATCGTCGCCGGCGTCGTCTGCTACCTCTCGGCGGTCAAGGTGAAGCACATGTTCGGCTATGACGACTCGCTCGATGCCTTCGGCGTGCATGGCGTCGGCGGCGTGGTCGGCGCCCTGCTGACCGGCGTGCTTGCCGACCCGGCGATCAACAGCCTCTCGTCGGGCGCTTCTCTCGGCAAGCAGATCTACGGTGTCGCCGTCACCATTGTCTGGACGGCGGTTGCCACCTTCGTCATCCTCTACGTCGTCAAGGCGCTGGTCGGCCTGCGTCCGACGACCCAGGAAGAAGTCGAAGGCCTCGACATCTCCCAGCATGGCGAAGTGGTGCCGTAAGGCATCCTTGCCAACGGGCCGGCGGAACCCTCCTCCCGCCGGCCCCATGTTTGCCGCGCAATTCCGGAGGGAAAACCGCGAATCCCTTCTGCTGGAATTGCTTTGAAAGGATCCCGTCGTGATGCTCCCGCAAGGAGGTCACGCCTTGAGGCCCGGATCGCTCCGGGCCTCTTTTTTTGCAAATTCGTTCTCGCTTCGTCCGAGTCCACGCAATCACGTTCGCGTGAAGAAGCTTTTCGAGGAAACATCGACCGCTCTGTCGCCGAACTCAGGAGGCGATCGTCGTTCTGACGCTCGTGATTTTGAAACAGGGAAGGAATTTTCTCATGAACCTCAAGAATATCTGCCTCGGGGCACTCGCACTTTCCATGGTCAGCGGCTTTGCATTTGCCGGCGCACTGGACGAGCCGGACAACATGGCGCCGTTCTTCACCGATTCCAGCATGAAGACCATGAAGCCAATGGAGGAATTCAAGGCAGCTTTCATGGCCATGCCGAAGGAGAAGCAGGACGCCATGATGAAGGAATGCCAGGACGCTGCGATGAGCAAGCCGCACGCCGAGTTCTGCGCCAATGTGAAGATGCTCGGCGGCGCCAGCAAGTAGCACGCTGCCCAGCCCAACGAATGGATGGCGGGCCAGGGCGCCCGCCATTTTTCTTATGGTGCGGTCACTGGTAGATGTCGGTGCCAAAAGGACGGCCCCCACGGCCTTATAGTTAATGCGCCCTTAACCTTCCCACGCCTAGTCTGGCATCCGAATCTGCCGGAGTGCGTCATGCGCTGCGGCCAGGCAATCACTGACGGGGAAGAGCATGCGTTCAGGGGCTTCAGCACCGCTCGCGCTGACCGATACGGGGCACGGCATCCAGGCATTCGCGCGGCGCCAGGTCGGCCGGCTGATCGGCACCGGCCTGTTCGCGTTCACGGCCTTCGCCGTCGCCAGCCTCGCGACCTGGAACGTCGCCGATCCAAGCTTCTCGCATGCCACCGCCAACATCGTCACCAACGCCATGGGCTATGCCGGCGCGGTGTTCTCCGACCTCGCCATGCAGTTCTTCGGCCTTGCCGCGGTCGCCGCGCTGGTTCCGGCAGTGATCTGGGGATACCTCCTGTTTTCGGCGCGCGGCGTCGACCGGCTGCCCAGGCGCGGGCTGTTCTGGTTCGGTTTCGCGCTGCTCGCCGCCGCCATCGCCGGCTGCATCGTTCCGCCCAAGACCTGGCCGCTGCCCACCGGCCTCGGCGGCGTCTTCGGCGACATGGTGCTAAAGATCCCCGGTGTCCTCATCGGCGGCTATCCAACCGGGCTGGTGGCCAGCGTGCTCGCCATAGTGCTGGCTGCGCCCGCGCTCTGGCTGTTCGCCCATGGCGCGGCGCTGCTCGGGCGCAAGAACGGCTTCGCCGTGATGGAAGAACCGGCCGCCGCGGACCCGCGCGAGGACGAGCTTCTGTTCGACAATGACGAGGACGAGGGCGACGAGGGCATACTGGCGCTCGGCGCAATCACCCATTGGTGGCTTTCTTTCCGCGCGTGGATGCATCGCCGCGCGGTGCGCCGCAGGCAGGAGCGCGACGAGTTCGAACCGGAGATGGAGCCGCGCGCCAGCGCCTGGCGCCGGGCCGCCGAACGCGTCGAGTCGGCCGAGTTCGCCGAGCAGCGCATGAGCCATGACGGCCGCGCCCGTGTCGAACCGGAATTCTTCGCCGCCATGGTCAACGACCGCAGCGTCTCCGTCGACCCGGACGACGACGATGCCTTCGGCCGCGACGACGCGGATATGGATTTCGATGACGAGCCCGTCGCGCAGCGGCGTGCTCCCACGGCCAAGGTCCAGCAGTTCCGTTCCGATGCCGCCACCCGGGTGGAGGCGCCGGCGGCGCGACCGGTACCGGGCGCCCGCGTCCAGCGCGAGGCGCAAACCTCGCTGATCGGCTCCGACACGTTCGAAATGCCGTCGCTGCATTTCCTGTCCGAACCGAAGAATGTCGCGCGCGACCCAAGTCTTTCCAAGGACGCGCTGGAACAGAATGCGCGCCTGCTCGAAGGCGTGCTGGAGGATTTCGGCGTCAAGGGCGAGATCATTGCCGTTCGCCCGGGTCCGGTCGTCACCCTTTACGAACTCGAACCCGCACCGGGCATCAAGTCGTCGCGCGTCATCGGCCTTTCCGACGACATCGCCCGTTCGATGAGCGCGATCGCCTGCCGCGTCGCCGTGGTGCCGGGCCGCAACGCCATCGGCATCGAACTGCCCAACGCCAAGCGCGAAACGGTTTACCTCCGCGAGATCATGGCCAGCCGCGACTTCGAGACGACCAAGGCCAAGCTGGCGCTGGCGCTGGGCAAGACCATCAATGGCGAAGCCGTCATCGTCGACATCGCCAAGATGCCGCACGTGCTGGTCGCCGGCACCACCGGTTCGGGCAAGTCGGTCGCCATCAACACCATGATCCTGTCGCTGCTCTACCGCCTCACCCCGCAGGAGTGCCGGCTGATCATGATCGATCCGAAAATGCTCGAACTCTCCGTCTATGACGGCATTCCGCACCTGCTGACGCCCGTGGTCACCGACCCGAAGAAGGCGGTGGTGGCGCTGAAATGGACCGTGCGCGAGATGGAGGACCGCTACCGCAAGATGTCCAAGGTCGGCGTGCGCAACATCGACGGCTTCAACGCACGCGTGCAGCAGGCCGAGAAGAAGGGCGAAAAGATCTCGCGCACTGTGCAGACCGGCTTCGACCGCCAGACAGGCGAGGCGATCTACGAGACCGAGAATCTCGATCTCGAGCCGATGCCCTATATCGTCGTCATCATCGACGAAATGGCCGACCTGATGATGGTCGCCGGCAAGGACATCGAAGGCGCGGTGCAGCGCCTGGCGCAGATGGCGCGCGCGGCCGGCATCCACGTCATCATGGCCACGCAACGTCCGTCGGTCGACGTCATCACCGGCACCATCAAGGCCAACTTCCCGACCCGCATCTCCTTCCAGGTGACGTCCAAGATCGACAGCCGCACCATTCTGGGCGAGCAGGGCGCCGAGCAGCTGCTCGGCATGGGCGACATGCTCTACATGGCCGGCGGCGGCCGCATCCAGCGCGTGCACGGGCCGTTCGTCTCCGATGACGAGGTCGAGAAGATCGTCGGGCACCTGAAGCTGCAGGGCGTGCCGGAATATCTCGACGCCATCACCGAGGACGACGGCGAGGACGCCGACGAGCCGTCCGGCAAGGCCGGTTCGGGCGGCGGTGGCGGTGGCAATTTCGAGGATTCCGACGATCCTTATGATCAGGCGGTTTCGGTGGTGCTGCGCGACGGCAAGGCCTCGACCAGCTACATCCAGCGGCGTCTGGGCATCGGCTATAACAGAGCCGCCTCGATTATCGAGAAGATGGAAAAGGAAGGCATTGTCGGCCCGGCCAACCATGCCGGAAAACGCGAAATCCTGGTGCCGACAGAAGACGACAAGTTCTGACAGTGCAGAGTCCGCGGCAACTTTGAACCTTCTGGCGCGTTCACCGACTGAGCAGCGATCGGCTCGCCAAACTTCAGCCCAACTGGGGGTTCACGACAGCGGCCAAATCAGGAACCGGACGAGAGTGACCGATATGAAAAACGATCTTTCAGCGCTCAGCGATTTTGCCCCGACACGCCGCCAGTTGGTTGGCCTCGGCCTGGTCTTAGCGGGTGCCGCCGCACTTAACGTGGTGCCCGGATTCGAGTTGCTGGCCTCAGCGCAGGCGGCTGTGCCCGCGGCGGCACAGAAGATCGCCGACCATTTCTCGGCGGTCAAATCGATGAGCGGCGAATTCGTCCAGTTCGGCCCCAAGGGCGAGCAGACCGGCGGAAAATTCTTCCTGGAACGGCCGGGCAAGATCCGCTTCAACTATGACGGGTCTTCGAATTTCCGGGTGATTTCCGACGGCAGATCGGTTGCCATACTCAACAAGAAACTGAACACGTCGGACCTTTATCCGCTGTCGAAGACGCCGCTGAAACTGCTGCTCGACGACCGTATCGACCTCTCCGGCAACCGCGTCAAGAGCGTCAAGGAAGAAGACGACCTCACTACCATCCAGCTTTCCGACAAGTCGGTTTTCGGCAATGCGCGGATCACCATGATGTTCGACCCGAAAACCTATGATCTGCGGCAGTGGACGATCACCGACGCGCAGGGCAAGGACACGACGGTGATGATCTTCAACACCAAGGAAGGCGTCAGCTTCGCGCCCGACACCTTCGCCATCGACTATACGGCCAATCGCGAGCTGAACACCAAGACGCGGTAGGCCCGCCGATATAGCCAGGCCCGTTAGCGGAGCGGGCTGGCTTGTTTTTGCGGCGCGCGGCTGGCAGTAGAATGGCGATCTCTTGCCGGACCCTCCGCATGCCCTTTTCGATCGCCACCTGGAACATCAACTCCGTGCGCCTGCGCATGCCGATCGTCGAACGCCTGCTCGATGAGTACGCGCCCGATGTGCTCTGCCTGCAGGAAACCAAGGTCCCGGACGAGCTCTTTCCCGAAAAAGCCTTTCGCAAGGTCGGCTATCCCTACATCGCATTTCATGGCCAGAAGGGCTATCACGGCGTGGCGACGGTGGCGCGGCGGCCGATCGAGGTGGTCGAAAAGCGCCGCTTTTGCGACATCGAGGACAGCCGGCACCTGTCGGTGACGGTACAGGCCGGCGGCAAGACCATCCTGGTGCACAATTTCTACGTGCCCGCGGGTGGCGACGAGCCGGATCCCGAGATCAACAGGAAGTTCAGGCACAAGCTCGATTTCGTCGCCGAGATGAACGCCATCCGGGCCGAGCATGGCGAGGTATCGGCGTCGGTGCTGGTCGGGGACCTCAATATCGCGCCGCTGGAGCATGATGTCTGGTCGCACAAGCAACTGCTCAACGTGGTCAGCCACACGCCGGTCGAGGCCGAAAACTTCGAGGCGATGCGGCGCGCCGGCGGCTGGGTCGACCTGATGCGGCACAACGTGCCACCGGAACAGAAGCTCTATACCTGGTGGAGTTATCGCGCGCAGGATTGGGAGGCGTCCAATCGCGGCCGGCGGCTCGACCATGTCTGGTCGTCGCCAAACCTGCTGCCCAGTTTTGCCGGCTATGAGATCCTTAGAGCCGCCCGTGGCTGGGACCGGCCGTCGGACCATGTGCCAGTGATTGCCCGGTTCGCCCTGGATTAAGTTTATGATATTCAGGTGAAGCCGGCCTGCAAACGGCGGCTTCCTGCGCTTCCCAGTTCTACTACGTCGCAGTAGAACTGTGCTCACGTACTTTAGTACGCTTCTCGGAGTCCGCCGTTTTCGCCTCGGCCTGACCTGAATCTCGACACCTGCGGCGTCAAATGCCAGGTCAACCCGAAAATCGTGGCGCCAATTCCTCGATGCGGCGGATCATGTCGTGGAATTCCTCGGAGATGCGCTGATGCAGCTTCACCGCCAATTCCGGGTATTCCTCCAGGATGCGCCGGAACATCTTGCGGCTCAGCCTTATCACTTCCGAGTCGATTTCGGCCGAGGCGCTGGTCAGCCGGTTGGTATCGGCGATCAGCGCCAGCTCGCTAAGCATCGTGCCTGGGCCGACCTTGCCGATCGGGATGCGCTCGCCATCCTGCTCGCGATAGAGCACGATGCGCCCGCTGACCACGACATAGGCCGAGTCGGCCACGTCGTCCTCGCGATAAAGCTTGTGGTCGGCCTGCACCAAAGTGGTCTCGGCACCGAAGGCGAGCAGGCGCAACTGTTCCTGCGTGAAGCCCTCGAAAAGCCTCACGGCGGACAGGATGCGGATGTCGTCATCCAGCGCCATCTAGCTGTGTCCCCGAACGGTCAGTCCAATCCCTCCTCTGCGGTACGATCCCAGAATCCCCCTCCAACAGGATCGTACCCGAAAGCGGCCCCGCCCGAACCGCTCATTTGAATGGTGAAATGTTTAAGGAACCAGCTTGTAGCCGCCGCTTTCTGTCACAAGAATTTCAGCATTGGAAGGATCGCGCTCGATCTTCTGGCGCAGACGGTAGACATGGGTTTCCAGGGTATGCGTGGTGACGCCGGAATTGTATCCCCACACTTCCTCCAGCAGCACGTCGCGGGTCACCACCTTCTGGTCGGCGCGATAGAGATACTTGATGATCGAGGCTTCCTTTTCCGTCAGCCGCACCTTGCCGCCGCGCTGGTCGATGAGCAGTTTCTGGCTGGGCTTGAAGGTGTAGGGGCCGACCGAGAAGGTCGCGTCCTCGCTCTGCTCATGCTGGCGCAGTTGCGCCCGGATACGGGCAAGCAGCACCGCGAAGCGGAACGGCTTGGTCACATAGTCGTTGGCGCCGGCCTCGAGACCCAGAATCGTGTCCGAATCGGTATCGTGGCCGGTCAGCATGATGATGGGCGCCTTGTAGCCGCCCTTGCGCAGGATCTTCACCGCCTCCCGGCCGTCCATGTCGGGCAGACCGACATCCATGATGAGCAGGTCGATGAGCCCGCCGCGCGCAGCGGTGACGCCTTTTGCCGCAGTCGCTTCCTGCAGCACATCGAATTCCTCGTAGAGGGACAGTTGCTCGACCAGTGTGCCGCGCAGGTCGTCATCGTCATCGACGATCAGGATGGTACGTGAGGTCATGGATCAATCCGTTGTTTTGAAAAGTGAATTCAGTTGACCGCTGCGTATTTATGCGGAAGCTGGCCGGCACAATAGCCGATCACAGTGATTTGTTCCGTGGCACGATCATACAAGAAAAAACGCGATCGCAATGCAGCCGGCGCAATTTTGGCAAAACGGCTGCGCGTGCTGACCGTGCGGGCTCGGCCCGGCCATCCATGCCAAGGCCTGCTGCAGGCCGGCAAAACGGTGTTTGCGTGCGCGCTGGGGCGTGGCGGCATCTCGGCCGGCAAGCGCGAAGGCGACGGCGCCACGCCGCTCGCTTCGATGCGCATACTGACGGGCTATTTCCGGGGAGATCAGTTTGCCGCCGGGCGCAGAACGCGGCTGGCGATGGCGCCGATCGGGCCGGACCTCGGCTGGTGCGAAGTGCCTGACGACCGCAACTATAACAGGCCGGTCAAGATTCCCTACGGCGCCAGCCACGAACGCATGCGGCGCGACGACCGGCTCTATGACGCCTGCCTGGTGCTCGACTGGAACATCGCGCCGCGCCGGCGCGGGCGCGGCAGCGCCATCTTCTTCCATCTGGCGCGTCCCGGCTTCACGCCGACGGAAGGTTGCGTGGCGGTGACCGCGCGCACGATGGCGCGGCTTTTGCCGCTGCTGTCGGACCGGACAGTGGTAAGGGTGGTGAGATAGGGGAATAGGGAATAGGGAATAGGGAATAGGGAATAGGGAAGTCTTCAGCGGCAGCAGACACGCTCAAGCTGCATCATCCTACTCCCCTGCTCGCTTATCCCTTCCTGTTCCGCTGCCAGCCGATGTCGAGAAGGCCCAACCGGCCTGTCTCGCGGTCCATGGCCCGGGCGATGTCCCTGCGGCCGGCCCCGATATCGCGCAACTGGCGATCGGAGAGGTCCTCGACGTTCTGGTGAGGAAGGTTGACGGCGACCTTGGCCTGCCGCAGCCAGGTACGGGCAGCCGACAGCCAGTCTGGCCGGGCGATGTATGCAGGGCGAAGAGCGATGTGAGACATGAGGTGATCCGTATTCCCCGGAGATCAAATCCGGTTTGATGGTGTCTTTGATGCTGCAATCATGCTGTATTGAAAAACCAACGGGAAACGAGTAGTTCTTGTCTGATCATCAAGTTTTATTTGAGGATTAAGGCTCCATGAGCCGCTTCGATCAGGCCGCACACTGATGGCAGCGCTCTTGCCGGGAACGCGGGCGCTCAGGACGCTGGAGGCGGCGGCCCGGCACCTCAATTTCACCCGCGCCGCCGACGAGCTCGGCCTGACGCCTGCCGCCGTCAGCCACCAGATCAAGGAAATCGAGGATCAGCTCGGCATCGTGCTGTTCACCCGCACCAGCCGCACCATCCGGCTGACGGAGGCGGGCACGGTGCTTTACGAGGCGGCGACCGACACGCTCGACCTGCTTGGCCGCGCCGTGATGCGGGCGCGCAAGATGGCGCGCGGCACCGAATTCCTGAAGGTGACGCTGGATGCGCAGTTCGCGGCGAAATGGCTGATGCGGCGCGTCGAGAATTTCCGCCAGCAGCGGCCGGGCATCGAACTCAGGTTCGACATCGCCTATGGCTTGCGCGATTTCGATCTCGACGACGTCGATGTCGGCATCCGCTTCGGCGCCGGCAAATATCCGGGGCTCAGCGCACACCGCCTGTTCGACAACATCATCATTCCGGTGTGCAGTCCGGGCCTCCTGACATCGGGGCCGCCCCTGCGCGAGCCGCGCGACTTGTTCAACCACACGCTTGCCCATATCGAATGGGCCCGCCAGGGCGTGACATGGCCGAACTGGCGCATGTGGATGGCGGCGGCCGGCATCAACGATTTCGACGACAGCCGCACCGTGGTCTTCGGCACATCGACGGATGCGGTGCAGGCAGCGCTCGACGGCAATGCCGTCGCGCTCGCCGATTTCGCCATGGTGGCAAACGACCTGTCCGAGGGCCGGCTGGTGCGGCCCTTTGAGCTCAGCATCAGGGTTGCGCCGGAATACGCTTATTTCCTGGTTTATCCCCAGGCCATGGCCGACGATCCCCGCATTGTCGCCTTCCGCGAATGGGTCCTAGAGGAAGTTTCCAGGACGCGGACAGCGGACAAGGTGTAGTCCCTCAGGACCGGGCGTTGTGGCCGAAGATCATGCGTCGGTATTTCTTCACGTTCCATTTCAGCTTCTTGTAGAGCAGCGGCTGCATCTTGCCGGCGACGGAAGTCTGGAACGCACCGTTTTCGCTGCCTTGCTCGACGATTGGCCGCTCGAACCACAGCATCTCAACGCCCAGCTTTTCGTCCATCTGTTCGATCTGGTGGTCGATCACGGTGTAGATCTTGTGTTGATCGATCCAGGCACAACGGGCTTCGGCGACCGGACGGGTGATGAGATAGGAATCCGCGCACCTGGCATGCAGTGCCGGGTAGAGCCTCTGGCCCCTGCGCAATTTCCAGCTCGGCGTGTAGTAGTTGCTGCCGTTGCCGAAATAGATGACGGCCTTGCGCATCGGGCTGCCGAGTTCGGCCAGCCCTTGCCGGAATTTGGCGACGAAGTCGCGCGCGAGGAAGACGTCATCCTCGAAGACCAGGCAATAGGGCAGGTCGGTTTCGAGGAAGTCGCGCCAGATGCCGACATGCTTCAGCGCCAGCGAGACCTGCGCCGGGTGGACAAAATCGGGAGCGACCAATTCAGCACGGATTTCCGGGGTGATATCCGCCCTGTCCCAGTCGGTGTAGAAGGTGACCGGCACGCCGCGCCGGTCGAACTCGCGCACGATGTGCCGGCGCCGGTCGTCGTAGCCCTGCTTGACGTGACAGATCCTGGTGAACACCAGGTCGCGGGGAAATCCGGACTTATCCGCCATCGTCAACGCACCGTCAGCTTGCAGCGGCGCCGAACCAGCCGATCACCGCGCCGATGATCAACAGCACGCCAAGCCAGTGACCGCCGTCAATGACAGTCAGGTCCCAGCCGAAATTCTCGTAGCGATGGTTGACCGACAGCGTCGTGGCGACAAAACCCAGCCAAAGCACGAAACCGAAGATCAGTCCGGCCAGCCAGGTCGGCTCACCACCCGTCATCGCGCCGACGACCAGGGCCATGATGTAGGCCATCAGCAGTTCGGCGATGAAGGAGATGACGAAGGGCAGAGGCGATTTCTTCATCGTCGCCGGATCGAGCCTGGCGGCCTTCAGCCAGGGCTTGCTCAACGCCATGTACCAGGCGGCGCCGAACAGCCAGGCCACGACGGCGGCGGCGATCACCGCCAGCCAATTCACCGCTGAAAAATCCATGCGTTCCCCTCCTGTGCGGTTTTATGGAAACGCCTGTTCGGCGATGGCGTCAAGCAGTCGCCATACCGTGGTGCGTTTGACTTCGGCATCCTCCAGCGCCCTTGTCACCGGCACCTGATAGACGGCAAGCGGCTCCAGCCCCGATCGCGGCAGATAGGACCGGCCGGGATCGCCGACCAGAATGTCGGCGCCACGCCGTTTGAGCGTCGAAAACCACGGCATCAGCCGGTCGGCGAAGGGTTTGTCGTAGAAGACGTCGCCTGCCAGGACCACGTCCCAGCCCGCATCGGTGCCCACACAGTCCGTGCCGAGGAACGCGATGCCGACGCCGTTGGCCTCGCTGTTGAGGCGGATCGCGGTGGCGCAGAACGGGTCGATGTCGGCGGCGGTTACCTCGGCAGCGCCCGCCTTGACGGCGGCGATGGCGACGAGTCCGGAGCCCGAAGCGAAATCGAGCACGCGCTTGCCTCGGACCATATCGGGATTGTCGATGACATAGCGGGCGAGGCCCTGGCCGCCCGCCCAGGCAAACGCCCAAAAGGGCGGCGGCAGGCCGATCTCGACAAGTTCGTCCTCTGTTCGCTGCCAGAGATCATGCGCTTCGTCGGCGAGGTGAAGGCGAATTTCTGGCACATGCGGCGGCGCCATCAGCGCCGTGTTGTCGAGAATGAATTGCTTGGCGCTATCGGGCGTAAGTGCCGTCACGGCGCAGGCATCAGGCCGCCCATGCGGCAGACTTCCTTCCATTCGGCCGGGGTCACCGGCTGCACGGAAAGCCGTCCGAGCCGCACCAGCGCCATCTCGGCCAGTTTCGGATTGGCTTTGACTTCGTCCAGCGTCGGCGGGTTCGGCATGTCCCTGACGGCGCGGATGTCGACACACTCCCAGCGCGGATCATCCGACGTGGTGTCGGGATGGGCCAGCGCGCAGACCTCGGCAATGCCGACCACGTTCAGCCCGTCGTTGGAATGGTAGAAGAAGCCGAGATCGCCGACCTGCATGGCCTTCATGTTGTTGCGGGCGGCGTAGTTGCGTACGCCGTCCCATTGGGTGCCGGCATTGCCCTTGGCCTTCAACGCCTCGAAGGAGAAAACCGAGGGTTCGGATTTGAACAGCCAGTAGTTCATTTTCTCTCCTCCTTGCGGCCCAGTCGCGGGCGCCGCGAATTAACTAGCCGCCGGCTTGTTGAACGTCCAGTTCCACTGGCGGATTTCGACACTTTCGAACAGTCCGGCCTTGGCGTAGGGGTCGGCGGCCGACAGAGCCTGCGCGCTGGCCAGATCAGGCGCCTCGACCACCACGAGGCTGCCATTGGGCTTGCCGTCGGCGTCGAGGAACGGACCGGCAAAGGCCAATTTCTTGTCGCCGTTCAGCCCTTCGAGAAAGGCGACATGCTCGGGCCGCGTGTCGAGGCGCACCTGCAGGCTTCCGGGCTTGTCCTTGCAGATCAGAGCAAACAGCATGGTCTTTCTCCTGGGTGGTTGGATCAGAGTGTAGGGATCAATCGTTGGTTTCGGTCTTCAGCGGCCGGGTCATCAGCGCCGTCACGGCCTGCCCGATGGTGATGGTGCCGTCCAGTATGGCGGCGACCGCGGCTATGATCGGCGCATCGATTTCGCGCTCGGCGGCGATGCGGGCGGCGATCGCCGCGGTCGGCACGCCCTCGGCCAGCGGCAATCCGGAAAGTGCCTTGCCCTGTCCGAGCGCCAGCCCATAGGCGAAATTGCGCGACTGCGCCGACGAGCAGGTAAGCAGCAGGTCGCCAAGCCCGGAAAGCCCCATCAGGGTCTCGGGCCTGGCGCCGAAGGCGGCACCGATGCGGCGCAGTTCGACAAAGCCGCGCGTCACCATGGCCGCCTGTGCGCTGGCGCCGAGCCCGGCCCCGGTGACAGCGCCGGCGGCGATGGCGAAGACGTTCTTCAAGGCGCCGCCGATCTCGACGCCGATCAAGTCGTCGCTCGAATAGCAGCGCAGGTTTTCAGCCGAAAATCGGGCGGCAAGGTTGGCCGCAAGCGCCTCGTCGCCGGCGGCCACCACCACCGCCGTCGGCAGGCCGCGGGCGACATCGCTGGCAAAGCTCGGCCCCGACAGGGCTGCGACCGGGTTTGGCGGCAAGACTTCGGCAGCGATTGCCGACAGCAAGGCGCCGGTGTCGCGCTCGATGCCCTTGGCGCAAAGCACAAGCGGAATGCCGGCCGGCATATGATTCCTGGCGGCGGCCAGCGTGGCCCGCAACGCCTGAGCCGGCGTCACCGTCAGCACGCAATCGGCCCCAGTGAGGGCTGCCTCCATGTCGCTCGTCGCCTCGATGCCGGGCGCGATGGCGATGCCCGGGAGATAGCGTGGGTTCTCGCCCCGGCCGATCGCGGCCACGGTTTCAGGATCACGCGCGAACAGCCGCACCGTATGGCCGGCGCGCAGCATGGCCAGCGCCAGCGCCGTGCCCCAGGCGCCGCCGCCGAGCACGGCGACATGCCAGCCGCTTTTGCCCGGACCCCCACCCTTCATGGCTCGATCGGTCATGCCTTGGCTCCGCGACGGCCGGAGCCGACCATTGGCGCCGAGACGCTGTCCAGCGGCCAGCGCGAGCGCGGCACGAAATCGAAGCCGTTCTCCTGCGCCATGCCTTCTCGCAGGCGTTCGATACCGGCCCAGGCAATCATCGCCGCGTTGTCGGTGCAAAGCTTCAGTGGTGGCGCGACGAAGCTGAAACCGGCGTCAGTGCAAAGCCGCTCCAGCGTTGTCTTGACCGCTCGGTTGGCGGCGACGCCGCCGGCGACGACCAGCGCCGGGTTTTTCGTGCCAGGGAATGTTTCGCGAAAGCGTTCCAGCGCGCGAGAAACACGGTCGGCGAGCGCATCGGCGACGGCCGCCTGGAACGAGGCGCAGATGTCGGCGACATCCTGGTCGCTCAAGGGCTCGATCGCGGTCGCCGCCTGGCGCACCGCGGTCTTCAGGCCGGAGAAGGAGAAATCGGGCTGTGCCGAGCCTTTCATCGGCCGCGGGAAGGCAAAGCGCGAGGCATTGCCAGACAGCGCTGCCTTCTCGACATTGGGACCGCCGGGATAGGGCAGGCCGAGCATCTTGGCGGTCTTGTCGAAGGCTTCGCCGAGCGCGTCATCGATGGTGGTTGCCCAGCGCTGGTAGTCGCCAACGCCGCGCACGGCCAGAATCTGCGTATGGCCGCCGGAGACCAGCAGCAAGAGATAGGGGAATTCGAGCCCGTCGGTCAGTCGCGCCGTCAAGGCGTGGCCTTCGAGGTGATTGACAGCGATCAGCGGCTTGCCGGCCGCCGCGGCGATCGCCTTGGCCGTCATCAGGCCGACGATCAGTCCGCCGACGAGGCCTGGTCCGGCGGTCGCGGCGATCGCATCGAGCTCGGCCAGCGCCACGCCCGCATCGGCGAGTGCGGCCTCGATAATGCCGTCCAGTGCCTCGACGTGGGCGCGCGCGGCGATCTCCGGCACGACGCCGCCGAAGGCGGCATGTTCCTCGATCTGGGAGAGCACGATGGTGGACAGGATTTTCGGCGCGGCATCGCCCTCCAGCGCCACGACGCTGGCGGCGGTCTCATCGCAACTCGTCTCAATGCCCAGAACGCGGATCAATTCGTCGCTCTCTCCAGAGATTGTATGTCAGGGCGTTCCTCGTTAGGAGAGTGCCCGGAAACGCAAAGCCAGCCGGGGGTTATCACGGACCGCGCGCCATGCAAACAATCTTGAAAATCGGAACACGCGGCAGCCCGCTGGCATTGGCGCAGGCGCATGAAACACAGGCGCGGCTGATGGCCGCGCACCGCATGCCGGCGGAGGCGTTCGAGGTTGTCGTTATCTCGACCGGCGGCGACCGCATCCAGGACCGGCCGCTGTCGGAGGCTGGCGGCAAAGGCCTGTTCACCAAGGAAATCGAGGAAGCCCTGCTCGCCGGCGCGATCGACATCGCCGTGCATTCGTCGAAGGACATGCCGACGCAATTGCCGCCCGGCCTGGAACTCTCCGCCTTCCTGCCGCGCGAGGATGCGCGCGATGCCTTTGTGGGCAGGGCGGCGAAGACGATCGCGGAACTGCCGCAAGGGGCGAAAGTCGGCTCCTCGTCGCTGCGGCGGCAGGCGTTGATCCGCCGCATGCGGCCGGACCTCGACGTGGTGATGTTCCGCGGCAATGTGCAGACGCGGCTGCGCAAGCTGGACGAAGGGGTCGCGAGCGGCACCATCCTTGCCTATGCCGGCCTGAAGCGGCTGGGCCTGGAAGATGTTGCCACCGATTTGATGCCGCTGGACAGCTTCCCGCCGGCACCAGGCCAGGGTGCGATCGGCATCGAGACACGGATCGGCGACCGCGATGTCGAGAAGATGCTGGTGGCGATCCACGATGTGGCGACCGGGCAGGCACTCGCCTGCGAGCGCGCTTTCCTGGCGGCGCTCGATGGCTCCTGCCGCACGCCTATCGCCGGCTATGCCGCGATCGAGGCCGGAAAGCTCTCTTTCGCCGGGCTGATCATCTCGCCCGACGGCACGCAGTCGCACGCGGTCGAGCTACAAGGGCCGGCACAGGACGCCGCCCGCATCGGTGATGAAGCGGCGCGGACGGCGCGTGCCAAGGCCGGCGAAAAGTTCTTCCACGGCTGGCTCTGAAGATGCTCCGCGTGCTGGTCACCAGACCGGAGCCGGGTGCGTCGCGCACCGCGCGAAAGCTGGAGGAGATGGGTTTTGAGCCTCTTCTTCTGCCCTTGACGGAGACGATGGCATTGCCGGTCGATGCCAAGGCGATTCCGGAAGACGTGGCAGTCGTCGCCATCACCAGCGCTAATGCGGTGCGCCACGCCCCCAGAGATCTGATTGCGGTGCTGTCCAATCTGCCTTGTCATGCTGTCGGCAGGAGGACCGCGGAGGTCGCGCGCAAAGCCGGCTTTCTCTCGGTCAACGAGGGGCCCGGCGATGCCGAGGCGCTGGCCGACGGCATGGCAATCGCGTTTTCCGGCAAAACAATCGTCTATCTCTGCGGGCGCGTGCGATTTCCCGCCTTCGAGCAGAAGCTGGAAGCAGCTCACGCCCAGGTCCATGCCGTCGAGACTTATGACACGCTTGCGGTGAGCTATTCGGACGAAGCGATCCTTCCTCTGATATCCGGTCAATCCGTCGATGCGGTGCTGCTCTATTCGGCCATGGCCGCTGCCGAAATGCAGACACTGGCCAGGCGACTTACCTTGCAGCAGGCCTTTGAAAAGACCCGTTTTTTTGCTCTTTCCGCGCGCATTGCCGCCGCTTTCGGCGACGGCACCGGCAAAGCAATGCACGTTGCCGCGCGGCCCGACGAGGAGGCGCTGCTGGCACTTTTGCGGGCACGGCCCTGACCCGCGTCATCACACCGCCCCTTTTCACCGCTTGGTGATGTGCTAGACCCTTTCTGAACCATCACGCGCCGCCAGGCGTTGAGACGAAGCGAATTTGCGGAGCCCCTGCATGGTCAAGACGCCGAAGATGCGACACTCGAAAGGCCGCCGCGAGCCGGTGACCATCGATCTCGATCCGGGCGCCGTCTCACGCATCGTCGACGAGGATGCCGCCAAGAATACCGCCCAGACCGATGAGGCGAAGGCCGAGGAAGCGGCGAACGCCTCGCGGCCAGAGCCGCCGGACGAGCCGGTACATGCCGATCAGGCGGATCTCGAACCTTGGGAGCATGGCGATGCAGCCGCCGGGCAGCCTGGCACCCACGCGCCACCGCAAGCCGAGGCCAAATCCACTGAGCCGGAAATGCTTTATCCCGGTTCGGATACACCCCCCAACCGCGCCAAGGCTTCCGACTACAATTTCGAGGATGCAACCGCCAAAACCGCCGAGACCAAGGTGGCTTCCGGTAAAACCGACGCAAGGAGCGAACCGATGGCCACGCAGCCGAAGCGGGGCGGCCTCAACGGCATCGCCGCCGGTATCATCGGTGGTGTCATCGCCCTGGTCGGCGCCGGTGGCCTGCAATTTGCCGGCCTGCTCGGTGCGCCGGGTGCCGCTCCCGGTGTCTCGCTCGACGGCGTCAATGGCGAGATCGCCTCGTTGAAAAGCGAAATCGCGGATATGAGGGAAGCCGGCGGCAGCGGCGGTGCATCGGCCAAGGTCGACGGCCTGTCGTCGGCGCTGGATCAGGTCAAGAGCGATGTCGCGGCGCTGAAATCAGCGGTCGAACAGGGTGGCGCGGGCGACAATGCCGGGCTTGCCGCGATGGGCGACAAAGTCAAGCAGATCGAAACCTCGGTGGCCGCCCTCGGCAAGGCCGGCGGCGCGGCGCCTGTCGATCTCGGCCCGCTCAACGAAAAGCTGGCGGGTCTCGATGCGCTGGTGAAGTCGACGGGCGAGGCGGCGAAGGCACAGGAAGGCCGTCTCTCCGCGCTGGAGCAGTCGGTGTCGCAGCTTTCCAGCAAGGTCGATGCGCAGGCGTCGCAGCCAAAGATCGCACTCGCCATCGCGGCCTCGGCGCTGAAGGCGGCGCTCGATCGCGGCGCGCCGTTTTCGGCCGAACTCGATACGCTGGCCGCGATTTCGCCTGATGCGCCCGAACTCGCGACCTTGCGGCCCTATGCGGAAAAGGGCGTGCCGACCCGTACCGAGATCGCCTCGCAGATGGACGCCGCCGCCAATGCCATGGTCGCCGCCGCGACCCCGGTCGATCAGAATGCCGGCTTCCTTCAGAACCTGATGTCGAGCGCTGAATCGCTGGTCAAGGTCCGGCCGATCGGTGCCGTCGAAGGCCCCGGCGCACCGGAAACCGTGGCGCGCATGGAGGTTGCGGTCACGCAGGGCGACTATGCCAAGGCACTCAGCGAATATGACACGCTGCCGGAAGCCGCGAAGGCCGCGGGCGCCGACTTTGCCGGCAAACTGAAGGCGCGCATCGAGGTCGAAACCCAGGTCGACGCGCTGATCTCCGGCGCGATGAAGACATGAGGGCAACACGATGATCCGCCTGCTCGCCTTCCTCATCGTCGTCTTCGCGCTCGGGCTGGGCTTTGCCTGGCTGGCCGATCGGCCGGGCGACATGGTCGTTACCTTCAACGGCTATCAGTACCAGGTGAGCCTGATGGTGGCGGCGGTTGCCGTCGTCGCTGTCGTCGCCGCAGTGATGATTGTCTGGTGGCTCATCAAGTCGCTGTGGAACAGTCCCTACACCATCTCGCGCTATTTTCGCGTGCGCCGCCGCGACCGTGGCTATCAGGCGCTGTCGACCGGCATGATCGCCGCCGGCGCCGGCGACGGGGCGCTGGCCCGCAAGAAGACCAAGGAAGCGGCCAAGCTGATCCGCTCCGACCAGGAGCCGCTGATCCATCTGCTCGAGGCACAGGCATCGCTGCTCGAAGGCGACCATGAAGGCGCGCGCCAAAAATTCGAGAGCATGCTCGACGATCCCGAAATGCGGCTGCTTGGCCTGCGTGGGCTTTACCTGGAAGCCGAACGACTGGGCGACCGGAACGCCGCCCGGCACTATGCCGGCCGTGCCGCCGCAGTGGCGCCGCAACTGGCCTGGGCGGCCGAATCGACGCTGGAGGAACTAACCGCGCGCGGCGACTGGGATGGCGCGCTGAAACTGGTCGACGCGCAGAAGTCGACGCGGCAGATCGAGCGTGACGCCGCCAACCGCCGCCGCGCGGTGCTGTTGACCGCCAAGGCGCAGTCGCTTGCGGACAGCGATCCCGCGGCTGCCAGGACAGCGGCGATCGAGGCCAACAGATTGCAGCCGGATTTTGCCCCCGCCGCCGTTGCCGCCGCCGCGGCGCTGTTCAGGCAGAACGACGTGCGCAAGGGTTCGAAGATCCTCGAAGCGGCATGGAAGGCCGAGCCGCATCCCGAGATTGCCGAGCTCTACACCCATGCGAGGCCGGGTGACGCCGTGCTCGATCGGCTCAACCGGGCAAAGAAGCTGCAGGAGATGAAGAAGAACCACGCTGAATCGTCAATGACGGTGGCGCGTGCCGCGCTCGACGCGCAGGATTTTTCAACCGCCCGCCGCGAGGCAGAGGCCGCGATCCGGATGGACCGACGCGAGGGCGCCTATCTGCTGCTCGCCGACATCGAGGAGGCCGAGACCGGCGACCAGGGCAAGGTGCGGCAGCTGCTGTCCAAGGCGGTGCGAGCCCCGCGCGATCCGGCCTGGGTCGCCGACGGCGTCGTCTCCGAGCGCTGGGCGCCGGTCTCGCCGGTCACCGGCCGGCTCGACGCCTTCGAATGGCGCGCGCCGATGGAGCGGCTTGGCCAGCTGATCGACAGCCACGATGAGCCGGACGCCCCGGCAGTGGCCATCGAGGCGCCGGGCAGGCCGGAAAGGCCGGTCGAGGTGATCGATCACGCCGCACCGGGCGACGAGGCGACGGGCAAAGACGCCGAAAGCCGCGAGGATCATGTCACCCCGGTCACGGCCGCCGCCTTTGCCGCGGTGCCCGCCGACGCCGAGGCCGTCGAGCCGGCGGAAGAACTGGCGCGGCTGCCGGACGATCCAGGCGTCGATCCGGACGACGAGGCGGAAAAGTCGCCCCGCCGGTTCCGGCTGTTTTGATTTTGGGCAGGCCGTTAGGCGTTTGGGAATGAATTGATGTTCGAGCGCGTTCTGTCGTTTCTCAGGGATTTGCCGGCCGGCTCCGGCAGCCATGCCAGCACGGACGATCCGCGCGTCGCGGCCTCGGCGCTGCTCTATCACGTGATGAATGCCGACGGCGTGCGCCAGGATGTCGAATGGGAGCGGTTCAAGGCGGTGCTGGCGCAAAGCTATTCGATCAGCGGCGCCGAACTCGAAGCACTCGCCGCCGCCGGCGAGCGGGCCGACAACGAGGCAATCGACCTCTACGCCTTCACCAGCGTGCTCAAGCGCCACCTCGACGCGGAGGGGCGCAAGGCGTTCATCGGCCTGATGTGGGAGATCGTTTATGCCGATGGCGAGCTGCATGAGCTGGAGGACAACACGGTGTGGCGTGTCGCCGAGCTGATCGGCGTCGAACGCCACGACCGCGTCGAGGCGCGCCGCAAGGCGGCGGCGCACGCTCCGGGCGCCACTGGAACATCCTCGGACGAATAGGATTTTCGCCGTCCATGCCGCGCCAGACGAGGTCGAAACCAAAAGTCCTGATCGTGCTGCATCAGGAGAATTCGAGCCCCGGGCGCGTCGGCCACATGCTGCTCGAAGAGGGCTTCGATCTCGACATCCGCCGCCCGCCGCTCGGCGACGCCTTGCCGGAAACGCTGGATGGCCACGCCGGCACAGTCGTCTTCGGCGGTCCGATGAGCGCCAATGACGAGGACGAGTTCGTTCGTCGCGAGACCAACTGGCTGCAGATTCCACTCAGGGAGAACCGGCCACTGCTCGGCATCTGTCTTGGGGCGCAGATGCTGGCCAATCATCTCGGCGGCAAGGTCGAGGGCCATGGCGAAGGGCTGGTCGAGATCGGCTGGTATCCCCTGAAAGCGACCGAGGCCGGCAAGAAACTGATGCACTGGCCAGAGATGGTCTACCAGTTCCATCGTGAAGGCTTTTCGCTGCCGAGCGACGCGACGCTGCTGGCCACGAACGAGACTTATCCCAACCAGGCCTTCCGCTATGGCGATAATGCCTGGGGCATCCAGTTCCACGGCGAACTGACCCGAGTGATGATGCAGCGCTGGGTGGTGCGCGGCGCCCACCGCTTCGAGCTGCCCGGTGCGCAGCCCGGCCGCGACCATCTCGGCGGCCGGCTGATCTGGGACATGCATTTGAAGCGCTGGCTCGACGAGTTTTTGCGCACGATTTTTGGCGAGCCTGTGGCGCGGTAGTGCCGGGCCGGTGCTCTGAACCGCCGACGCCTAAAAACTAGTCCGAAAACGTTACGCTCACGCCGCGCTGCCGAAAATAAGCCTGCATCAACTTGCGGCCCGAGCGGTTGCTCTGCGCCAATTTGGCAGGATCGAACACCGCCTGTTTTATCCCCTCTCGCGCCAGCGCTGCCTTGAGCGTCGCGATATGGGCGTCGATGTCGGCATTGTCCGCCCTGAGCGACGCGTAGATATTTTCGGTCGCTTCGGCCACGGTCGGTTCGCTCACTTGTGTTGTCCTTTGGTTGGTTCGGCGGCGGCTTAGCATAGATTCGCTGCCCCGTCAGTTTCGTCCTTTGAGGTGCCTCACCTTGCGCAGCGCCGGGAACAGATAGGCCCACAGGCCGGCAACCGCGACGGCGCCGATGCCGCCGATGACTACCGCCGGAACCGTGCCGATCAGCGCCGCCATGGTGCCGGCGCGAAATTCGCCGACCTCGTTGGAGGCACCGACGAAGACCTGGTTGACGGCGTTGACGCGGCCGCGCACCTCGTCGGGCGTCCACAGCTGGATCAGCGTCTCCCTGATGTAGACACTGAACATGTCGGTGGCTCCGAGCAGGGCAAGTGCCACAATCGAGAGCCAGGTGAGCGTCGACAGGCCGAACAGCACGGTGCAGGCGCCGAACGCCGCCACGAAGCTCAGCATGATCTTGCCAGCACGGTCGCGGATCGGATGGCCCGCAAGCCAGACGGCGACGCAGATGGCGCCGATCCCAGGCGCCGAACGCAGCAGGCCGAGGCCCCAGGGGCCAAGTTGGAGGATGTCACGCGCATAGACCGGCAGCAGCGCCGAGGCGCCGGACAGAAGCACGGCGAAGAGGTCGAGCGAGATGGCGCCAAGCACGATCTTCTCGCTCCAGATGTAGCGGAAGCCGGCAAACAGCGTCTCCATTGTCGGCTTGTCGGTGGCGGTCTGTTGCGCGGGCTTGGGAATGGTGAAGATCAGCAACGCGGCGGCGAGCATCAGGACTGCGGCCGTCGCATAGGCCACTTCCGCCGACACGCCATAGAGCAAGCCGCCGGCGACCGGGCCGACAATCGTCGCGGTCTGCCAGGCGGAGGAGTTCCAGGCGATGGCATTGGCGAAATCGCGCTGCGGCACGAGATTGGCGAACAGGGAGGACGAAGCCGGCCCGTAGAAGGCGCGGGCAATGCCGAACATGACCAGCACGGCGAAGATCGGGAGCGGGGTTGTAAGGCCGCGCAGGGTCAAAAACAGCAGAGCCAGCGCGCAGGCGCCTTCGACCAAGGTCGCCAAGGTCATGATGAGCCGGCGGCCGAAACGGTCGGCGACGACACCTGTAACCAGCACCAGAAGCAGCGACGGCAGGAACTGGACGATGCCGACAATGCCAAGATCGAACGGATCGCGCGTCAGATCATAGACCTGCCAGCCGACGGCCACCGAAACGATCATGGTCGCGAAAGTGGTGAGAAAGCGCGCCGTCCAGTAGCTGAGGAAGGCTCTGTGCCGGAAAGCGGCATAGCGCTGCTCCGGCAAGGTTTGTTCTGGTATCATGAAGTGAGGCCCCGTTGCGGTGGGCATCGGCTCGCGGGGCACTTCCCGAATGGGCGCTGTTCGACCAATGGAACTTGGTAAAGTTCGGGGCGGATATGCTTTAAAATCAGATCCGGATCAAGGGACTTTCGATCCGCACCACCGATAGCACGCGGAAGTTACTGCCGCAGCGCAGCTGAAATCGCGTCCAGCCCGCCTTTCAACTCGGCCTCCCTCGGCCAGCCGAAGCCGACGCGGAAGAAGCGCTTTTCCATTTCGAACCAGTGGCCGGGCCCGACATAGGTGCCGTGATCTTCCAGCAGCCTGACATAGAAGCGATCGAGGTCGAAGCCGGGTTCGACATCGAGGCGCGGGAAACCGACGACACCGCCTTCGGGCCGCACCCAGTCGACCAGCGGCTCGCGGTCGATCCAGGCCTGGACGATGTCCCGGCGCCTGGCCATTTCGGGCAGCAGCTTTGCCAGGAAAGCGTCCCGGCCTTCCAGCATGCCGCGCGCCATGCCTTCGTCGATGACGCTGCCGCAGATGCCGATCTGCTCCTTGGCGGCCAGAAATGTCTCCTGAAGGGCCGCATCCCTGGTGATCAGCCAGCCGATGCGGATGCCGGGAATGCCGAAGGCTTTCGACAGCGACGAGACGCTGATGGCTTTTTTGCTCAGCGAGGCCGCCAAAGGCAGGCGCCTGCCATAGGAGAGATCGCGATAGGTTTCGTCGACCAGCAGATAGCAGCCGCTGGTCTCGGCGAGCGCGACCAGCGCGTCCAATTCGGCACGGCTCATCATGGTGCCGGTCGGATTGTGCGGGCAAGTAACGCTGATCAGCTTCGTGTTCGGCCGCATCGCGGCCCTGACGCGCTCGACGTCGATGGCGAAGCCTTCGTCGAAGGCGAGGTCGACAAAGCTGATGGCGCAGCCGATCGCCCGCGGCGTTTCGATGTTGGTGGCGTAGTTGGGCCTGATGACGACGAGGTGATCGCTGGCGGAGAGCAGCGAGGTGGAGATGATGAACAACGCGCCGGCCGCACCGGCCGTGACCAGCACATCGTCGGGCGCGATGCCGGCATCCTGCGCGGCGATCAGCGCGCGCAATTCCTTGTCGCCGCGATGCTCGCCATAGAAGAGGGTCAGATCAGGCAGCGAGAGGCCGATGTCGGAGAGTTTCTGATCGGCGATCGAACTTTCGGAGAGGTTGTAACGGATGCGGTCGTAACCGTACTCCTCCGGCGCTTCTCTCTCGATCACCATCCTGGTGTAATTCATGGCTTCCCCCAGATCGTCTTGTCCCAGGGTATCCAAGCCACAAAAGCACGAAGCCTGCCAAGGCGAATTCGCCGGCAGGCTTCTATTCCAGTCGTCCTAACAATTGGCTCAGCGTCCAAATCGCCTCAGGCCGAGACTTTGGCCTTTCGGCCCTTGCCTTTGACGGCGGCGACCACGGCGGCCTTGCGGCCGAGGCCGATCGACTTCGCCAGTTCGGAGCGCGAAGCCGCGTAGTTGGGGGCAACCATCGGATAGTCGGAAGGCAGGCCCCATTTGGCGCGATAGGCATCCGGCGTCAGGCCGAAATGCACGCCGAGATGACGCTTCAGCGATTTGAATTTCTTGCCGTCCTCGAGGCAGATGATGAAATCCGGCGTCACCGACTTCTTCGGGTTGACGGCCGGGACCAGCGGTGCCGCCACCGGGGCGACCGGCTGGCCGAGCCCGCTGATCGAGGCGCTGACGCTGGCGATCAGCTCGGGAAGGCCGGACGCAGGCAGGCGATTCTTCTCGACATAGGCCGATACGATATGGGCCGTCAGCTCGAGAAGGTCGAGGGTCTTGCTGGCGTGGCTGTTTTCGTCGGTCAATCTATTTCCTCCATCCATGGCGCATAACCTCGAAAATGGGACCGTTTTCAAAAAGGATGATGCGCAAAATTAAAGTGGGTCGTCTTCGTGCGTCGCGCGCGACGCGATGTAGTGGGGCTGACTTCCTAGTCGGCAAATCTGCGCAATGCAATCTATCGCCGCAACATAACACGGCATTTTGAACAACTATACTAAGCTGTAACAATATCAGACGATCAGGGCCTTGTCGCGCCACAGACGAAATCCGCCTTCGAAGGCGCGTGTGTTGTCACCGCGCCTGGAGTCGGGGGGCAATTCGTCTAGCTTGTCGACATTGCCGCCGCCGATGACGACATAGTCTGGCTGCAGGGCGGCGCGCAGCCGGTTGACGACGTCGAAGACATGACCGCGCCACTTCTTCTTGCCGCGCTTTACGAGGCCGCGTTCACCGACATAGTCCTCGAAACTCTGGCCTTTTCTGTAGGGAAGGTGGGCGAGTTCCATCGGCTGGCCGACATTGTCGAGGACCATCGCGGCACCGAGGCCGGTTCCGAGGCCGAGGAACAGCATGCGCCCGCCCTCATAGCTCCCGAGGGCCTGCATCAGCGCGTCATTGACCACCTTGACCGGCTTGCCGAACTCAGCGGTGAAATCGAAGCCGGCCCAGCCCTTGCCTAGATTCATAGGATCGAGCACGGGCTTGTTTTGACGCACGGGGCCTGGATAGCCCATCGAGATGACGTCGTAGGACAAGCCGTCGGCGAGCTTCTTCACCTTGTCGATCATCTGCCTTGGCGTCAGGTCAGGCCCGGAATCCGTCCGGCGCTCGGTGCCACCGTCGCTGGTCAGGATCTTGACGTGCGACCCGCCAATGTCGATCGAAAGGACTACCTGCCCGGTGTCCGAGGCAGCCTTCTTAACCACCTTGGCCATCTCGTCCCCTCCACTCATGCGACCGGGTCGATCCAGCCATTGGGCGGCCCGAAGCCGGCCATGGCGTCCGCTGGCCCCCACGTCTTCGGCTCGTAAAGATGCGGCGGCGTGGTGTCGCCGAGCACCGGACCGACGATGCGCCAGGCGAGTTCGGCGGCGTCCTGGCGGGTGAAGAGCTGGCCGTTGCCGTTCATGGCGTCGCCGATCAGCCGTTCATAGGGCGGCATGTCGCCCTTCGAATCGTCGAGCGCGGTGAGTTCCACCTGCTCGCCAATCATGTCGTCGCCCGGCGCCTTGCGCTGGGCGCCGATGGCGATCATCACCTGCGGGTCGATGCGGAAGCGGACGTAATTCTGGTCGGCGGGCTTGATCGGGTCGAAGACGTCGAGCGGCGGCCGTTTCAGCCGCACCACCACCTCGGTGACATGCACCGGCATGTTCTTGCCGGCGCGGATGAAGAACGGCACGTCCTGCCAGCGCCAGGTGTCGACGAAAAAGCGTACCGCCGCGAAGGTCTCGACCGGCGAGTTCGGCGCCACGCCGGGCTCGGCGAGATAGCCGGTGAACTGGCCGCGCACGACATCGTCTTTCGTCAATGTCCGGATGGCGCGCAACACCTGCACCTTCTCGTCGATCAGGTCGTCGGCGGAGCGGCCGACGGGCGGCTCCATGGCGAGGAGCAGCAGGATGTTGAGCAGATGGTTCTCGATGACGTCGCGGATGGCGCCGACATCGTCATAGAACCGCCCGCGTCCTTCGACGCCGAAATCCTCGGCCATGGTGATCTGCACGCTCTCGACGTAATTGCGGTTCCAGATCGGCTCCAGCAGGGAGTTGGCGAAGCGGAAATAGAGCAGGTTCTGGATCGCCTCCTTGCCGAGATAGTGGTCGATGCGGAAGATCGACTGTTCGTCGAACACCAGGTGCAGCACCCGGTTCAGCCAGCGTGCCGACTGCAGATCGTGGCCGAACGGCTTTTCGACCATCAGCCGTGCGCCATGCGCGGTGCCGGATTGCTCCAGCCCTTGCACGACGGTCTCGAACATGGACGGCGGCACCGCCATGTAATGGAGCGGCCGCTGGGCGCTGCCGAGTGCCGTCTTCAGCTTCTCGAAGGTTGTGGGATCGCGATAGTCGCCGCTGACATAGCGCAGCAGCGACGCGAACTTGGCGAAGACCGTCTCATCGATGGCGCCGAGGGCATGGACGATGCCGTCGCGGGCGCGGTCCTGCAACTGCTTCAAATCCCAGGCGTCGAAGGCGACGCCGATCACCGGTTCGGTGAGCGTGCCCTTGGCGACCATCTGGTAAAGCGCTGGAAATATCTTCTTGTGGGCGAGGTCGCCGGTCGCTCCGAAGAGCACCAGCGTATCGGACCGTTCCTGGCTCATGCGTGCGTCTCCCCTGTCGCCGTCACTTGCCGCCCTTCGGCTTTTCGATATGCCCGCCAAAGGCATAGCGCATGGCAGACAACAGCTTGTCGGCGAATTCGGATTCGCCTTGCGAGGAGAAGCGGTCGAACAGCGCCGACGACAGCACCGGTGCCGGCACGCCGGTGTCGATCGCCGCCTTCAGCGTCCAGCGGCCCTCGCCGGAATCCGAGACCCGGCCGCCGAATTGCGCCAGACCCGGATCGCTCTTCAGCGCACCGGCGGTGAGATCGAGCAGCCAGGAGCCGATGACGCTGCCATGCCGCCACACCTCGGCCACCTGCGGAAGGTCGATGTCGAACTGGTAGTATTGCGGGTTTTCCAGCGGGCTTGTCTCGGCGTCCGCCGTCCGCTGCCGTTTGCCGGCATTGGCCGACTTCAGGATGTTCATGCCTTCGGCATAGGCGGCCATGACGCCGTATTCGATGCCGTTGTGCACCATCTTGACGAAATGGCCGGCGCCGCTCGGTCCGCAATGCAGGTAGCCATAAGGCGCGGTGCCGGCGGTCTTGTCCGGGGTGGGCGCGCCGGCATCAGCGCCAGGCGCCAGCGTGGCAAAGACCGAATCGAGGTGCTGCACCGCCACGTCGGGACCGCCGATCATCAGGCAGTAGCCGCGCTCCAGCCCCCAGACGCCGCCACTGGTGCCGACATCGACAAGATGCATGCCCTTGGTGGCCAGTTTCGCGGCCTGGTCGACGGCGTCGTGATAGTAGGAATTGCCGCCGTCGATGACGATGTCGCCGGGCTCCATCAGCGCCGCGACCTGATCGATGATCCTGCCGGTGATCGCCGCCGGCAGCATCAGCCAGACACAGCGCGGCTTGGCCAGCTTGCCGACGAATTCCTCCAGGGATGCCGCCCCCAAGGCGCCGTCGCTCACAAGCGCCGCGACGCTGGCCGGGTTGATGTCATAGACGACGCATTCGTGGCCGTCGCGCATCAGCCGCCGCACCATGTTGGCGCCCATCCGGCCCAGTCCCATCATTCCGATCTGCATGGTTTCGTCCCTGTTTCCTAGAGATTTTCTGGGGTTGTCGAGGAAGGATCTACTGGCTGTCCTGCGCGCCTGACATGATGGAGAAGTCGACATTCTCCCAATCGCCGGTTCCGGGCCAGAAAAAAGTGAAGATCAGCGTGCTTCCGTTGGGGAGGCTGGCCGTGGGCAGATCGACAAGATGAAGGCCGAAAGCGTTTTCCGCTGTCCGGCTGTCGTGGGCGGTTGCCCAATTGTCCGTGCTCCAGTGGATGGTGGCCGCCGTCAGCAGCTCGAGGCGCAATGTCTTGCCCTCGGGCAGTGCGCGGATCTTGTTGTTGAAGCGCCATGCCCTGAACGACGATACGGTCTTGTCCTGGATGTAGCGCTTCACGCCTTGCGGCGGCATATCGAAGACGGCGCCGTCGCGTAGCGAGCGCAGCAGCTTGATGTGTTCGGAATGCGCCCAGACCAGTGGCATGGCGCTGCCCGATGGCTTGCCATGCAGCAGCTCGCGCTCGGGAATATCGGCGCCGTCCCACACCTGTTCGGGCAGCAGGCCGCCAGGCCCGGCCGACCGTTCCAGCGCATCGAGCAAGCTGGCCGCCTTGTCCTTGCGCCCGGCGGCCAGCTCGTAATGAGCCCGTTCGCCGGCAAGCAGGGGCCAAGGCCGGCCCTGGCCGGTGCCGTCGAAGGGCGTGCCATCCTCATGCTCGCCATAGCCGTCGCTGTTATAGCGGTACCAGAGAGGCCCTTGCGGCAGTTCGCAGCGCAGCTGCGCGTCGATGATCTTGACGGTGTCGACGATGCGCGGATCGTCGGCGGCTCTCAGGCCAAAGCGCACCAGGGCCAGCGCGTCAGGGCTGACGATTTCCTCGGCCGGTCGGTCGGTGTCGCCTGGTGGCCGGTTCTTGATCGGGACATAGCCGTCCTTCGGCGAGCCGGCTTCGGGGTCGTCTGGCGGCGCAATGCGGACGTAATAGCCGCCGACGCCGACGGCCTTGCAGATGGCGGTGCCGCTGACATAGCTCCAGCGCTCGACCTGGTCGTTCCAGCAGTCGGCTGTTTCGCGCAGGTAGGCCGCCTCCGCCGCTTTGCCGCAGGCATCGAGCAGGTCGGCGCCGGCAAGCAGTGCCGCGATCTCGACGGCCATCGTGAACGGGCTGTAGCCGGCGTCTTCTTCCCAGCGGTCCTCGCCAGTGACCGGACCATTGCGCACGACATAGGAGGCGGCGCGCTCGATCATCGGCAGGAAGGCCTTCAGCCTGGCACGCGGCAAGTGGCCAGCGCGATGCAGGGCATCCAACAGCAGCAAGGGAAAGGCGCATTCGTCCATCTGGATGCCGGGCCAATAGGCGGAGCCGTCGAGCCAGGCGTTCTGCGGCCAATGGCCGTCCGGCTGCTGGATGGAGCGGAGATATTCCAGGATCCGCAGTGCCGAGGCGGCATCGCCGGCGGCGAGAAAGCCGCCCGCTGTTTCGACCAGGTCGCGTGGCCAGACAAGATGATAGCCGCCGAGATCATCGTCGCCCTTGTTGAATCCCCATGGGATCGACAGGCTGGCCACCGCCGCGCCGGGCATTGCCGACGACCGGTGGGTGGCCAGCACCGCGGTGGAGACGCGGTAGCTGTTCACTCCGGGGACCGCGTGGCGGTCCAGTGGCAGCAGCCCCGCCTGCCATTCGCGCCATTGTTCGACGTAGGATTTCGCCGCCGGTTCAAAACCCCGCTTCAGGCTGGCGAAGGCGTTTTCGGCGGCTTCGTCCGGTGTCGTCCCAAAACCCAGCGCCAGCATGGTTTTTGTGTTGGCGGCGGTGAAGCCGATCTCGCCGGTCAGCGCGACATTGCCGTCCTCGGCACGCCGGCAAGCCGTATCGAGCTTGCCGGCGCTGTTGAGTTGCTGCCAGCCGTCGGAGAAGCCGACATAGCCGGCCGAGCAATCCCGCCAGGGCAGGGACGAGGCCAGCGCCAGGCAGGTGCCGCGCCCCGAGGCAAACAGGACGGGTTTTCCCTGGTACTCGCCGATCCAGGCGGTGTTGCCCATGCCGGCATTGACCAGATGCGGCGCCAGAAGCGCGTAGACGCGGTAGTCGGCCGCGGAGCCCTTGAGCGGACTGAAGGTGATTTCCTGCAGCAAGGTCGGTCGCGCCGGATCGGCCACGATGCGCTTCTCGATCCGGTAGGCGCCGTCGTCGGCTGTATTGACCAGCCTGTAGGCGGGCACGCCGTCCTCGAACGGCTCTATGCCGTGCGAGGCATCGCGCTTCTCCTCGGAGAAATAGCCATCCATGCCGGTGACGATCAGGCCGAGGTCGCGCGTGCAGGCGCTGTCGACGCGCGGATAGTACACCTCGTTCAGGATGCCGTGGCTGGTGGTGAACCAGACGCGGCTGGACGGCGAAAGCGCCGAGCCGACTCCGCTCTTGGCGCTTGAGGTCCAGCGCGCGGGAATTCCCGGCGCGCCCGGCGGCACAATCGGCGTCACTGCCATGCTTGTTCGCTCTCCTGGCCCGCATGCCTAGCCATCAAACGAAGCCATTTCAATCAGCGCACCTCAAGTTGATCGGCGGCGCACATCGGATTGCAGTTGACAGCCCGCCGGCCTTCTGCACTTTTGTCTGACAATAGATAAAAAACAGGATCGCAATCGCGAAATTCGTCGACAATCAAACTGATCAGCAACTCTCGGGAGGAGTATCACATGAAGAAACTATTGGTTCTCAGCACGCTTGCGGCGGTGCTCGCGGCCGGTACGGCTTTTGCCGACACCAGCGGCAAGAAGATCGCGTTCTCCAACAATTATGCCGGCAATTCGTGGCGGCAGGCGATGCTCGACAGCTATGGCATCGTCACCAAGAAGGCCGTCGACGACAAGATCGTCGGCGCGGCTGATGTCTTCACCACTGCCGACAAGGAGGTGCCGACCCAGGCCGCCCAGGTGCAGAACCTGATCCTGCAGGGCTATGACGCCATCGTCATCAACGCCGCCTCGCCGGATGCGCTCAACGGTGCCATCAAGCAGGCCTGCGATGCCGGCATCACCGTCGTCTCCTTCGACGGCACCGTCACCGAGCCCTGCGCCTACCGCGTCGTCGTCGACTTCAAGGACATGGGCAAGCAGGAAGTCGAGCAGATGGCCAAGTTCCAGCCCAAGGGCGGCAATCTGCTTGAAATCCGGGGGCTTGCCGGCACCTCGATCGATGATGCCATCCATGCAGGCATCCTCGAAGGCGTGGCCGCGCATCCCGAATTCAAGATCGTCGGTTCTGTCACCGGCGACTGGGACCAGACCACGGCTCAGAAGGCGGTGGCGACCATCCTGCCGTCGCTGCCCGACGTCGTCGGCATCGTCGACCAGGGCGGTGACGGCTATGGCGCCGCGCAAGCCTTCGCCGCCGCCGGCAAGCCGCGCCCGACCATCATCATGGGCAACCGGCAAGATGAATTGAAGTGGTGGAAGGAACAGAAGGACAAGGACGGCTACCAGACCTGGTCGGCTTCGATCGCGCCGGGCGTATCGACGCTCGCCTTCTGGGTGGCGCAGCAGGTGCTCGATGGCCGCAAGGACATTCCGCACGATCTGCTGGTGCCGTATCTGGCCTTCACCCAGGACGATTTCGAGGCGGCCCTGCCCAAGATCAAGGAGGGCGGTGTCGCCACCCACGAATACACGCAGGAAGATGCCATCGCGGCGATCAAAGCCAATATCAAGTGAAAGTCGCAGACGCGTTGCCGCGGGCATCACCGAGCGGATATCGTTGAGCATGGCTGCAGGCGACACGGACATCATCAGACCGGACGGCGCCGAAAACCAATTCGGCGCCGCCAGTGTTGACATCGTAAGACTTGACGGTGCCGAAAAGCATTTCGGCGCCGTCAGGGCGCTGGGCGGGGTGGATTTTCATGTCGGGCCCGGCGAGTGCGTCGGCCTCGTCGGCCATAACGGCGCCGGCAAGTCGACGCTGATGCACATGGTGGCCGGGACCTCGACGCCCGACAGCGGCACGATCACCGTGCATGGCGGCATCGAGGACAACTACTCGGTGTCGCGGGCGCAGCAGCTCGGCATACGCTGCGTGTTCCAGGAACTGTCGCTGTGCCCCAATCTCAGCGTCGCCGAAAACACGCGCATCAACCATGCTTCGCTCACCGGCTTCGGCTGGCGGCGCAAGGCGGCAGAGCTGATCGCCGCCAAGCTGGACGAAATCTTTCCGGACCATGGCATCTCGGCCTGGGACATTGTCGGTGACCTGTCGATCGGCCGGCGCCAGATGGTTGAGGTGGCGCGTGCCTTCACCGTGACGCAGGACCGGCTCGACCTGGTCATCCTCGACGAACCGACCTCGTCGCTCGACGCGCACACATCAGGCCAGTTGCTGGCCTTCGTGCGCCGCTTCGTCGCTGGTGGCAAAAGCTGCATCCTGATCTCGCACGTGCTGGGCGAGGTGCTGCGGAACGCCGACCGGATCGTGGTGATGCGCGACGGCAAGGTGGTGGCGTCGGACGCGGCTGGTGACTTTGATCGCGACCGGCTGGTGACCGTGATGGGCGGAGCCGAGGCGCGTGCGAAGACCGCCGCGCAGGCCGCCGCCGCCAACACAGACGCCAATCCGCTGCGCGTCCGGGCGCGGCCCGCCGGACAGGCGGATGGCAAGGACCTCGTCGCGCGCGCGGGCGAGATCATCGGCCTTGCCGGGCTGGCCGGTCACGGACAGACCGACTTGCTGCTGCGCATCTTTGACGCCGCCGCACGCGCCAAGACCGGCATCGAGGTGACGGCGCCGGTGGCCTTGGTGGCAGGCGACCGCCAGTCCGATGGCATTTTCCCGCAATGGTCGATTGCCGAAAACATTGGCATCCGCTCGCTGGCGCGCTTGCGCAACGGGCTGTTGATTTCACCCCAGTATGAGGCCGAATTGGCCGCGTTCTGGCAGAAGAAGATCGGCATCCGCACGCCTGACATGAACAACAATATTTTCTCGCTGTCGGGCGGCAACCAGCAGAAAGCGCTGTTCGCCAGGGCGCTCGGCTCCGATGCCCAGATCGTGCTGATGGACGACCCGATGCGCGGCGTCGACATCGGTACCAAGCTGGAGGTCTACGATCTCGTGCGCGAGGAGGCGGGCCGCGGACGCACCTTCCTCTGGTACACGACCGAAACCGAAGAGCTCGACAATTGCGACCACATCTATGTCTTCAAGAACGGCCGCATCGTCGCCAATCTGACGCGCGACGAGCTGACCGAAGAGAAGATCATCCAGTCCTCCTTCGGCGATGCGGCCTGAGATGACGGCGACGCCAATCGACAATGGCTTCAAGGGATCGGCGGCACGCAATGCGGCGGCGCGGGCGCGGCTGTTGCGCGGCCTGCTGCCCGCTCTATCGCTGGCGCTGGTGTTGCTCGCGATCGCCTGGCTCAATCCGCGCGCCATCAGCTATTTCGGCTTCAGTCTGATGTTGAACCTGGCGATTCCGATCGCGCTGGCGACGATCGCGCAGATGTTCGTCATCGCCGGCAACGAGCTTGATCTCTCGATCGGCACCTTTGTCGGTTTTGTCGGTTGCGTCACCGCGACCTGGCTGAAGGATGCGCCGCTCGTTGGAGTCCTTATTCTCGCCGGATCGATCGGCATCTATGCGCTGCTCGGCGCGCTGATCCATCTGCGCAACCTGCCCTCCATCGTGGTGACGCTCGGCATGAGCTTCGTCTGGCAGGGCCTCGCCATTCTCGTCCTGCCAAAACCGGGCGGCAAGGCGCCGGACTGGCTGCTGGCGATCATGTCGTTCAAGCCGCCTTTCATTCCGTTTCCGATCATCGCCGCGCTGCTGATCGCGGCGGTCGTGCATTTCGGCCTGATGCGTACCTCCTATGGGGTGATCCTGCGCGGCTCGGGCGGCAATCCGGCGGCGCTCAAGCGCGCCGGCTGGTCGCTGCTCAAGACCAAGATCGTGCTGTTTGCGCTGGCCGGCCTGTTCGGCGTGCTGTCGGGCATGGCGCTGATCGGCATCACCACCTCGGCTGACGCCAATATCGGCAATGGTTACACGCTGCTGGCCATCGCCGGCGTCATCCTCGGCGGCGGCGAGTTCGTCGGCGGCCGGGTCTCGCCGATCGGCGCCGTCATCGGCGCGCTGACGCTGGCGCTGGCCGCCTCGCCGCTGCTCACCTTCATGCACATTCCGCCCGACTGGCAGGTGGCCGCCAACGGCGCCATCCTGATCATCGTGCTTGCGGCGCGGGTGCTGATCAGCCGCAGGAAAGGTGAGCGATGGCTTCGCTGAAAACCCTGCTCACAAAACCCTGGATCTGGTCGTTTGTCGGTGCGCTGCTGGTGTGGTTGGCGACGATCGCCTTCACCGGGGGCTATGGCGGCGGCGGCATGGTCACGGCGGCATTGTCGCTTGCCGTGTTTACCGTCATCGTCGGCGTCGGCCAGATGTTCGTCATTACGCTTGGACCCGGCAATGTCGACCTGTCGCTGCCGGCCAATATCGGCCTCGCCAGCGCGGTCGCCATGAAGGTGATGGGCGGCAGCGATGCCATGATCCTGGTCGGATTGCTGGCGGCGCTCGCCTGTGGCGCAGCGATCGGCGCCATCAACTATCTCTTGATCTGGGCGCTGCGCATTCCGCCGATCATCGCCACGCTGTCGGCGAGCTTCATCATCCAGTCGGTCGACATCAGCTATGGGCGCGGACTGCAGATCAAGCCGCCGCCTGGCTTCGCCGATTTCACCAACTGGCAGGTGCTGGGCGTGCCCGTGCTGGCGATCCTCACCGTGCTGTTCACCATCGCAGCGGCCATCGCCTTGCAGCGCATGATCTATGGCCGCTCGGTGCTGGCGATCGGCCAGAACATCCGCGCCGCCTGGCTCGCCGGCGTCAATGTCGGGCGCATCCGTTTTCTCACCTATACGCTGTCGGGCGCGCTCGGCGGCATCGACGGCGCGCTGCTCGCCGGTTATTTCCGCGGCGCCAATGTCGACATCGGCAACGAATACCTGCTCGCTTCGATCGCCGTGGTCGTTATCGGCGGCACGTCGGTGGCGGGCGGCAAGGCGAATGTGCCCGGCGTCTGGGGCGCGGCGCTGTTCCTGGTTCTGCTGCTCACCATGCTTAACACATTCGGCGTCAGCGCCGGGGTGCGTCTCCTGCTGACCGGGCTTATCATCGTAGGGGTGATCACGGCTGCGGGCGGCGAGAAGGCGGTGCGCTGACCGCAACGTCTCCGGCGTGACCGCAGCCTATCCGCCAACCATTGGACCAGCCGGTTCCCATTCGCGGCGTGGCCTTGTAAACCGGTCCCCAATCTCAGCCGGTCTTGGGAGGCCTCCACTTGTCCAGTTCTGTCAGCGTCGCGAACGAGGGTGGCGTCGCCATCGTCACCATCGACAATCCGCCAGTAAACGCGCTGAGTTTCCACGTCCGCGAACCGCTGATGCAGGCTCTGGTCGCTTTGCGCGATGACGCATCGGTCGCGGCCATCGTCATCGCTTGCGCCGGCCGGACCTTCGTTGCCGGCGCCGACATCACCGAATTCGGCAAGCCGATGCAGCAGCCGGAATTGCGCGCCATCGTGGCTGTGCTGGAAGCCATCGCCAGGCCAACGGTCGCCGCCATCCACGGTACCGCGCTCGGCGGCGGGCTGGAATTGGCGCTCGGCTGCCATTTCCGCGTTGCCGATCAAGGCGCAAAGCTCGGCCTGCCCGAGGTGAAGCTCGGCATCCTGCCCGGTGGCGGCGGCACGGTGCGGCTGCCACGCTTGGTTGGCGCAGCCAAGGCATTGAAGATGATCGTTTCCGGTACACCGATCGGTGCCGATGAGGCTTACGGCGCCGGCCTGGTGGATGCCGTTTTCGAAGGCGATCTGACCACCCACGCCGTGAATTTCGCCCGCGAAATGGCCCGCAAGGGCGGTCCGTTCCCGCCGGTGCGCGACCGCGACGACGTCCTGAAGGAGACCGACCTTGCCGCCTTCGATGCGGAGGCCGCGGATCTTGCCCGCAAAGCGCGTGGCCTCGAAGCGCCAATCGCCTGTGCGCAGGCGGTGCGCAATGCCGTCACGCTGCCCTTCGACGAGGCGCTGGCGGAGGAGCGGGCGCTGTTCGTCAAGCTTGTCGCCAGCGATCAGTCGCGCGCCCAACGGCATCTGTTTTTCGCCGAACGCGAGGCGGCCAAGCTTCCCGGCAAGGATGTCGTCAAGCGCAGGATCGCCCGCGTCGGCGTCATCGGCGCCGGCACGATGGGCGGCGGCATTGCCGTGGCCTTCGCCAATGGCGGCTTTCCCGTCACCTTGCTGGAAACCAGCCAGGAGGCGCTGCGGCGCGGGCTGGCGACGATCGAGAAGAATTACACCGTCTCGGTTGCACGCGGCTCCTTGAGCGAGGATGCCAAGCGGCAGCGGCTCGCCCAGTTCAAAGGCACGATCGACCATGCCGATCTCGCCGAGTGCGACCTGATCGTCGAGGCGGCGTTCGAGGACATGGCGGTCAAGAAAGAAATCTTCGGGAAGCTCGACGCAGCGGCGAGGCCGGGCGCCATCCTCGCCACCAACACCTCTTATCTCGACATCGACGAAATCGCCGCCTCGACCTCGCGGCCGCAGGATGTGCTCGGCCTGCATTTCTTCTCGCCGGCCAACGTCATGAAACTGCTGGAGATCGTGCGCGCCGAAAAAACGGCGCCTGATGCGCTGGCGACCGTGATCGACCTTGCGCGCCGGATCGGCAAGGTGGCTGTCGTCGTCGGCGTCTGCCACGGCTTCGTCGGCAACCGTATGCTGGCCGCGCGCGGCTCGGAATCCGAAGCGCTGCTGCTCGAAGGCGCAACCCCCAGCCAGATCGACAAGGCGTTCACCGATTTTGGCTGGCCGATGGGTCCGTTCCAGATGGGCGACCTTGCCGGTCTCGACATCGGCTGGCGTAACCGCAAGGCGCGGGGCCTCACGGCCCCCATCGCCGACACGCTCTGCCAACAGGGGCGTTTCGGCCAGAAAACCGGCCGCGGCTTCTATCTCTACGAGAACGGCTCGCGCACGCCGGTGCCCGATCCAGAGGTCGAGGCGCTGATCCGCGACAAGGCGGCGGAAAAGGGCATCGTGCCGCGCACGATAGGCGCCGACGAAATCATCGAGCGCACACTCTATCCCCTGGTCAACGAAGGCGCGAAGATTCTGGAGGAGGGCATCGCGGCCCGTGCGTCCGACATCGATGTCGTCTGGGTCAATGGCTACGGCTTTCCCATCGGCAAGGGCGGCCCGATGTTCTGGGCCGGCCTCGAAGGCGCGGCCAGGATCGTCGGGCGACTCAGGTATTGGCATGAGCGGACGGGCAAGGATGTCTTCAAACCGGCGCCCTTGCTCGAGCGGATGGCCGAAACCGGTCATGGGAAGCCTGATCCAGCGTAGTCAGCGGCCTGTGGGAATTACCGGATCCGCGCGTCGATGATCTCGACAAAGCGGGCGAAAAGGCCGGCCTGCGACTTGATGTTGAGCTTGCGGTAGATGTTGCGGCGATGGACCTTCACGGTTCCCGGCACGATGCGCATGGCCCTGGCGATCGATTCCGTCGAATGGCCCTGCAGCACCAGGTCGACGACGTGTTTTTCGCGCGGCGTCAGCGACAGGCTTTTCCAGATATGGGCGCGGTCGAACTCGTTGACCTCGGTGATTTCCTCGTCCTGCTTCGTCTCGGCCGGTTCGTCGGCGGGAAGAGTTGGCCAGCGCAGCCTGGTGAAGCTGATCACCGTCGGCGCCATGTCGCGCAGCAGCCTGGCATCGGCGGTGCCGAACGGACCGGAAGCGCTGAGCCGCATCAGCGACAGCACCAGCGCGTCCTTGCCCGGCAGCGGCACGAAGAAGCCGACTTCCTCGGCCAGCCTGGTCTGGCTGTAATAGGAGCGAAAATATTCGCTGGCGTAGAAGCGATCAGGAGCCAGTTCGCGCATGCGCCAGAACCCTTCCTTGCGCTCGACCGCCGCGTGATGGAAGGGGTCGAGCAGATAGGGGCCTTCCTGATAGAGCGCGACGAAGACGTGGCTTTCGGCCGGCGTGAAGGTCTCGAACAGCAGTGGCGGGCGCGCGGCACCCCGATAGCCGAAGATCACGCAATGGTCGAAGCCGACATGCTGCCGCAGCCAATCGACCATCGCTTGGCCGAAGAGATCGCCGCTCGTCTCCCGCGTCGCCGCGACAAGCGTCGCGAGCCGGCTGTATTCGTCGCTGCGGGAAGCGCTCAATCCAATACCCCCTTAAACGGGAAAATAGATCAGATATACCACCTGCGAGGTATATACTAGCTGCCATTAGCTCTGGTAGCGTCTTGAAATCGCATCGTCCTGGAGCCCGCAGCCTTGACCGCAGTGCCCGACATCGAATTTCGCGGCGTCGCCAAGCGCTATGGCGCGGTGACCGCGGTCAGCGGCATCGACCTTGCCGTGCCGCCCTCCGCCTTCGTTGCGCTGCTTGGGCCGTCCGGCTGCGGCAAGACCACCTGCCTGCGCATGATCGGCGGGTTCGAACAGCCGAGCGAAGGCCAGGTGTTCATCCGTGGCCAGGACATGGCCGGCACGCCGCCCTACCGACGGCCTGTCAACATGGTGTTCCAGCAATACGCGCTGTTTCCGCATCTCGATGTCGAAGCCAACGTTTCCTACGGGCTGCGCCAGGCAAGGCCACGGCTGTCGTCGCGCGATATCGGCCGGCGGGCTGGCGAAGCGCTCGAAATGGTGCGGCTCGCCGGCTATGGCGGCCGCAAGATCCACGAACTGTCCGGCGGCCAGCAGCAGCGTGTCGCGCTGGCGCGTGCATTGGTCAACAAGCCGGCGGTGCTGCTGCTCGACGAGCCGCTTGCGGCGCTCGACAAGAAGCTGCGCACCGACATGCAGATCGAGCTGCAGAACCTGCAGCGCGAGATCGGCATCACCTTCGTGCTGGTGACCCACGACCAGGAGGAAGCGCTGTCGATGAGCGATTTCGTCTGCGTCATGAATGGCGGGCGCATCGTCCAGCTCGGCCAGCCGAGCGAGATCTATGACGAGCCGGCCGACCTGTTCGTCGCCGATTTCGTCGGCAAGACCAATCTCTTGAGCGGCACCGTCGCCGGGCACACGGGCGACCTGGTGGACGTGGCGCTGGCGGACGGCACTGTGATCGCGGCGCGCAAGCGAACCGCGCTTCGACAAGGCGAGACCGTCTCGGTTAGTCTGCGCCCCGAATCACTCAGCCTTGGCGCTCCCGAAAGCGGCCCGCTCAAGGGCATCGTCCGCAACCGGATATTCCTCGGCTCGACTGCGGAATACGCGATCGAAGTGCAGGGCATCGGCACTTTGCTCGCCAAGGCTGATCACCTGATCGGCCAAGGCAATCTCTTCAAGCCGGGTGAACCCGTCGCCATCGGCTATGCCACGGGAACGCCGCTGGCGTTTCCGGAAACCAAGAACAACGGGACCAACCAGAGGGTAAACGAACATGTCGAAATCATATCGTGACGGACTGCCGATAAGCCCAGAGAATTTCGTCGACCAGCTGATGCGCCTGAAGCGCGGCTCGATCGGCCGCCGCGACTTCCTTGGCCTCACCGGCCTTGGCATCGCAACGGCGGTGATGGCGCGCGAGATCGGCATCATGCCGACCCCTGCCTTCGCCGCCGAAAGCCTTGGCGACCGCATGTCGATCGCCACCTGGCCGAATTACCATGACCCGCAGACCTTCGAGAACTTCAAGAAGGACACCGGCGTCGCCGTCGAGGTCAACGTGTTCGGCTCCAATGAGGAGATGCTGGCCAAGCTGCAGGCCGGCGCCTCGGGCTGGAGCCTGTTCGTGCCGACCAATTATACGATCTCGACCTACAAGAAGCTCGGCATTATCGAGCCGCTGGAGATGGCGAAGCTGCCGAATTTCGACGGTGCGCAGGAAGATCCGCGCTTCACCTCCGAGGGCACGATCGACAAGGTGATCTACGCCGTGCCGAAGAACTGGGGCACCACGGGCTTTGCAGTGAACACCAAGAAGCTGACCAAGCCGATGACGAGCTGGAAGGAGTTCTGGGATACCGCCATGGCCGAGGGCGATGGCCGCACCATGGTGCACGACTACCAGCTCACCACCATCGGCAACGCGCTGAAATATTACGGCTATTCGTTCAATTCGCTGAAGCAGGACGAGCTCGCCAAGGCAGAGGAACTGCTGCTGAAGGTCAAGCCGCATCTGTTCGCCGTCTCGTCCGACTACCAGCCGGGTATGCGTGCGGGCGACGCGTGGATGACGATGTGCTGGACCAATGACGGCGCGCAACTGCATCGCGACATTCCCGAGATCGCCTATGTGCTGGGCAAGGAGGGCGGCGAGATCTGGACCGATTTTTATGCCATCCCGAAGGACGCGCCCAACAAGCCCGCCGGTTACGCGCTGCTCAACTATCTGATGAACCCGCAGGTCGCGGTGAAGGAGCACCTCGCCAACGGCGCGCCTTCGACGGATGCGCGCGTCAACAAGCTGCTGCCCAAGGAAGTGCTCGACAATCCGATCCTCTACCCGGCGGCGGAGCTGTTGACGCCGCTCGAATTCGGCGCGGCGGCAACGCTGACCGACCCGGGCCGTGCCGAACTGATGGCGCGCTTCAAATCGGCTTGAGACTGGCCTGGATAAAGACAATCGACCGGCGGGCCCATGCCCGCCGGCACCGGGGCGGTTTCGATGCACGGCAACAGATTTCGGCGTAATTTCCTGACCGCCTTGCTGCTCGCGCCGGCGACGGCATGGCTGGTGGTGTTCCTGGTGCTGCCATTCATCGCCATCGCCGTGTTCAGCGTCGGCGAGCGGGCGCCGGAGGGCGGCTACCAGGCAGCCTTCACGCTGGCGCAGTATGCCAATCTCCCGGCACGGGCGACCGCGTTCTGGAACACGATGGTGCTGGCGCCAGTGGGCGCGCTCGCCTGCCTGCTTGTCGCCTATCCGGTCGCCTATTACCTCGCCTTGCAGGCGCCGCAGCGCTGGCGGCTGATCCTGCTCGCGCTGGTCGTCATTCCGTTCTGGACCAGCCTTTTGATGCGGACCTATGCGTGGATGTACATTCTGGGTGGACGCGGCATCCCGGCGCTGCTCGCCTTTGCCGGCATCGAGGATGTCAGGTTGATCAACACGCCGGGCGCGGTCCTGCTCGGCATCGTCTACGGCTATCTGCCGCTGATGATCCTGCCGATCTATGTCAGCCTCGAACGGCTCGACCGAAGGCTGCTGGAGGCCTCCGCCGATCTCGGCGCGAGGCCGTTGTCGACCTTTCTCGGCGTGACCCTGAAGCTGTCGCTGCCGGGCGTGATGACCGGCTTCTCGCTGGTCATGATCCTGCTGCTCGGCGAATACCTGATCCCGACGCTGCTTGGCGGCGGCAAGGTGTTCTTCATCGGCAACGCGCTGGTCGACCTCTTCCTGCAATCGCGCAACTGGCCGTTCGGGTCGGCCATCGCGATCACGCTGGTGCTGGTCTCGGTGGTGGTGCTGATTGTCGCCAACCGCATTTCGAACCGCGTTGCGGGCGCTCGCCGGGTGGACCTCATCTGATGCGCGCCTTCGTCATTGCCGTCTTTGCGTTCCTCTATCTGCCGATCGTGCTGGTCGTGCTGTTTTCCTTCAACGCCGGCCACCACGCCAGCGAGTTCACCGGTTTCTCGGTGCAGTGGTATGGCAAGGCCCTGTCCAACCCGTTCCTGGTCGAGGCGCTGAAGAACAGCCTGTTCATCGCCAGCACCAGTGCCCTGCTGGCGGCGGTGTTCGGTACCGCGGCGGCGCTTGGCCTGGCGCGTGTCGGCGCCAGAACCCGCGCCGTCTTCGACGGCCTGCTTGGCGCGGCGATCGTTGTTCCGGGCGTCGTCATCGGCATCTCGACGCTGGTCGCGCTCGTTCAGCTGTTCGCGGTCGTCAATCCGTTCCTCGCCTCGGTCTGGCCGGGCGACCAGCCGCCGCGCCTGTCGCTCGGCTACGGCTCGATCATCGCCGCGCATGGCCTGTTCTCGATGGCGCTGGTAACGATGATCGTCGGCACGCGGCTCGGCAGCCTCGATCGCAATCTGGTCGAGGCCTCCAGCGATCTATACGCCACGCCGTTGACGACCTTCCGCTCGATCGTCCTGCCGCAGATCATGCCGGCGGTGGTCGCCGGTTTCCTGCTCGCTTTCACCTTCTCCTTCGACGACTTCATCGTCGCCTTCTTCGTCGCCGGCGCGCAGACGACGCTGCCGATCTATGTCTTTGCCTCTATCCGGCGCGGCGTAACGCCGGAGATCAACGCCATCGCGACGATCGTGCTCGTCGCCTCCGTCCTGCTCGTGGTGCTTGCCCAATGGCAACTGCGCCAGCGCAAGCCGTCAAACTGAAAGCCGCTCCATGATCCTCAAAGACCGCATCGCCGTGGTGACAGGCGCCGGCTCCGGCATCGGACGTGCCGGCGCCATGATCATGGGCAGGGAAGGCGCGGTGGTCGTCATCGCCGACAGGGACGGGACCGCCGGCGAGGCAACGGCCGCGGATATCCGGGCGGCGGGCGGCCGGGCCGAGGCGATCGCGACCGACGTCTCGAACGACAATGCGATCGACCAACTCATCGTCGGCACGCTCGACAGACATCAGCGCATCGACATCCTGCATAATCATGCCGGCATCCAGGTCGGCGGAACGCTGACCGAGGTCGAGACCGCCGGCATGGACGCATCCTGGCGGGTCAATGTGCGGGCGCAATTCCTCGCGGCGAGGATCGTGATGCCGTCGATGATCGCGCAAGGTGGTGGCGTCATCCTCAACACGGCTTCGAATTCGGGTGTGTTCTACGACCGCGAGATGATCGCCTATGCGACGTCGAAACATGCCGTGGTGGCGATGACCAGACAGATGTCGCTCGACTATGCCCGGCACAATGTGCGCGTCAACGCGCTCTGCCCGGGCTGGGTCGACACCCCATTCAACGAGCCGTTCATCGCCCAGATGGGCGGACGCGAGGCGATCGAAACCTATGTCCGCACCAAGATCCCGATGGGGCGCTGGGCGGTGGCCGAAGAGATCGCCGAGGCGATCCTGTTCCTCGTCTCGGACCGTTCATCCTTCATGACCGGGCAAGCGCTGGTGATCGATGGCGGCGAGAGCATCGGCTGACGCTGCTTTCATCGATCGACCTTTCCCAGTTCAGCCCCGCTTTTTCTGTCGTTTCGCGGGATGCCGGACGGCACAAGACCATGGTCTGGCGGGTATGGGACTTCAGTGCCAAGCCAGGTCAAAGCTGTGTATTTCCTTATCTTTTCAAGGGGTTGTTGATCCGACGCAGCGCGCGCTCTCGGATTGAGACCGCATTTGTCTAAAGTTTACCGGGTATGATTAGCGATTTCTCATACGCAGGTGGTTCAGCGGTGGGCGAGTGCGGCGATTCCCGAGGAGATTAGCATGACAAACCGGAAAACACTGTTCGCGGCCGTGGCCGCATTGGCGCTTCTGGCGTCTCCGGCGCTCGCCGGCAATGGGCATGGCAATGGCGGCGGCAATGCTGGAGGCAATGGCGGCGGCAACGGCAATGGCGGCGGCAATGGCGGCACCCATGGGAATGGCAACGGCAACAGCGGTGCTTCGCACGGCAAGTCGTCGGCACCGGGACGGGCAGCCAAGACGGACACCGACACAACGGCCGACGCCACGGTCGATACGAACACAAAGGTCTCGTCCGTGCCCAAGGAGAAGAATATCCACGCCAAGCTTGGCCGGCTGAACTCGCTGCAGCGCAACGTCAACGCCTATATGAACTCCAAGAGCAAGAAGTTCGCCGCCGTTCAGGCATTCGTGACGCAGTCGGCGAAAGCCAAGAACGCGCAGACCGCGGCTGCGGCGGCCGCTGCCACAGCTGCCGCGGCCCAGGCTCAACTGGATACGCTGAATTCGCAGTTGAGCGCACTGACGTCGCTGTCTCAGGCCGAAATCGACGCCATGACAGCCGAACAGCAGGCGGCCCTGCCCGGCCAGATATCGGCGCTGCAGGCTGACATCACTGCCCAGCAGGCGG